>DATJRM010000077.1:0-88741 GCA_035504755.1 Candidatus Acidiferrales bacterium | reverse complement strand
CGGCTGCGCTGGCGGCGCGGTACCCACAGTGAACGAGGCCTCTTCGAGATCGGTCTCTGACCCGGATTGCGTTAATCCGGACTTAGCGACAAGAAGGGGCCCCCGAGCGGATTGCGTCACGGGGCCGGGCCCAGGAAATATTTCGTCACTTTCGCCTGCCGAAGTCGCTGCACTCACTGCAGCCGACATTGCTGCCCTGACGGACGATCAGATCGCCGAATTCAGCGATCTCCAACTCCACTACATTACAAATGCTCAGGCTTTTCACGGTGCGCAAGGATCGGCTATCTTGGCCCGCGTGGCCGCGGTTGGCACGGTAGCACCCATCGGGGGTTGTACACCAGGTATTCCGACGACACAGTGCGCAACGCCACCGACGTATACTCCCCCGAACCCTGGAAGCAATTTTTGGTCTTGGTGGGGCGGAATTATTGGTGGAGTGGTCGTCGGAACGGCCGGTGCAGCTGTTACCGGTCCAGGGGCAATCGTAGTGGGGGCCGTAGGCGGCGCGGCTGGTTCAACTCTCGGCCAGATTATTTTTGAGCCCACGGACGCCTATTACAACTTCTACAACACAAATACTCAGGAGTGGAATTCGGTCGATCTAGGCCCCGCTAGCAACTTTGAATCCACTACGGAGAATGGAAATACCGGTCAAAGTTCGCTAGACAGTGACGGGTATCAAGTTCAAGGGAGTTTCGATGCTAGCTCCGATACCGTAACGGTTACAGTCGTTCCCAACTAGGACGACGGAAAGTTCGTTGTTGGAAGAAAGGCAATCGATGAGCCCGGCTGGCGTTCGAATGAACGCTATTCCTGTGGATGAGATTGACGAGACGTAGCGTTTAAAGTGAGCCACGTGAATTGGCGGATCGTGATTTTCGCGAGGCGAGGTGTCGGACATAGCTAGAGAGCGTCGCTTTTGCGGCGCTCTCTACTGTTCCTCTAGTACATTCGGCTCGATGGATTAAACGACTTTTTCAACTACATCCGCTCGTCGCGCCGCAGTTATCGCATTTCTCGCATGCTCCGTTGCGGACCATGGTGAGCTGACCGCATTCGCCGCAGGCGTTCCCTGTGTAGCCTTTCGCCTTCGCGGCGTTCACGGCTTCGGTTTTCGACATGGTCGCCGTGGCCGTCGCAGCGTGGGGCATCAGCTTCGGCGTGTCGTGCATCGCCGGCGCGTGCATGCCTCCGCCTCCGCCTTCACCGCCGTCGTCTTTGCCCGGGCGCAGATGCGTCGAGACCGGATGGAATTGCTCGGCGACACCAGCCGGCCGCACGCGGGTCGGGCCGGCCTCTTCGGCGACATACTCCTCCGGCGACTCGACGCCCATCGCATCCATCTCCATCGACGGCTGCACGTGCGCGAGATCGTACCGGCCGAGATAGCTCACGGCGAGCTCACGGAAGATGTAGTCGAGCAGCGAGGTCGCCATCTTGATGTTCTGATGGCCGACCACCGGGCCGTTGGGCTCGAAGCGCGTGAAGGTAAATGCTTCCACGTATTCTTCCAGCGGAACGCCGTGCTGCAGACCGAGGCTCACCGCGATCGCGAAGTTATTCATCAGCGAACGGAACGCGGCGCCTTCCTTGTGCATGTCGATGAAGATCTCGCCGAGCTGGCCGTTCTCGTACTCACCGGTACGCAGGTAGACTTTGTGGCCGCCGATGATCGCCTTCTGCGTATACCCGCTGCGTCGCTGCGGCATGCTGCGGCGCTTGGCAATGTAGCGATAGACGATCTTTTCGGCGACCTGCAGCGGCTGCTGAAAGGGCTGCGTTGGTGCGACCTCTTCGTCGATCGATGCGTCTCCGCCGAGATCGAAGCTTGCGGCCAGCGGCTGCGAGAGCTTCGACCCATCGCGATAAAGCGCGACCGCTTTGATCATGCGCTCCCAACTGTAGCGGTAGGCTTCTTTGACGTCGGCGATTGATGCGGTCTGGGGAACGTTTACGGTTTTTGAGATTCCACCGCTCACGAACGGCTGTGCGGCCGCCATCATCTCGATATGCGCGAGCGGACGGATGTAGCGCGTGCCATATCTGCCGCAGGGTGTCGCGCAGTCGAAGACGGGCAGATGCTCATCTTTTAGGTACGGCGCGCCCTCAAGCGTCATGCGGCCGCAAATGTGTCCCGATGCCTCTTCGATCTGCTGCGTGCTGAAGCTGAGCCCGTCACGCAGCAGCGACCAGTTCCAGTCGTTGAGCTGGGCGTCGGTGAAGCCGAGCTTGTCTTTGCAGAACTCTTCGCCGAGTACGAACTTATTGAAGACGAACGGCAATTCGAATGCGCCGGGAAGTGATTCTTCGATGCGTGCGATAGAGTCGTCGTCGAAGCCTTTGGCTTTGAGCGTCGCACGGTTGACGTGCGGCGCTTCGAGCAGCGTTCCTGTACCTTTCGCGTAGGCTTCGATGGCATCGATCTGCTCTTGCGAATAGCCCAGGCGATGCAGTGCCGCGTCCACAGACTGATTGACGATCTTGAAGTAGCCGCCGCCGGCGAGCTTCTTGAACTTCACCAATGCAAAGTCGGGCTCGATGCCGGTCGTATCGCAATCCATGACTAGGCCAATAGTCCCAGTTGGAGCGATCACGACGGTTTGCGCATTGCGAAAACCCGAGACTTCACCGATCGCAAGTGCGTCGTCCCACATCTTGCGCGCGAGTGCCCATGTCTCTTGCGTGAAGAGCGACGGCGTGTGCGTTACCGGTGTAACGCTCAAGCCTTCGTATTCGTGGCGCGGTGCGTCATAAGCGGCGCGGCGGTGGTTGCGAATCACGCGGAGCATCGGCTCACGATTCGCTTCGAAACGCGCAAACGGCCCGAGTTGCTGCGCCATCTCGGCCGAGGTGCGATACGCGGCGCCGGTCATCAACGCATTGATCGCGGCGCACCAGCCATAGGCCTCGTCGGAATCGTACGGCAAGCCCATGCGCATGAGCAGCGTACCGAGATTCGCGTAGCCGAGACCCAACGTGCGATAGCCATGATTCTTCTCGGCAATCGTCTTCGACGGCATCTGGCCCATGGTCACGGAGATTTCAAGTGTAGTCGTCCAATAGCGTGATGCCTCAGCAAAGCGTTGCGCATCGAATCCCCCGCGCGAATCTTCGAATTTTACCAAATTCATGCTTGCGAGGTTACACGCGGTGTCATCGATGAACTGATACTCGCCACAGGGATTCGTTGCATTGATGCGTTCGTCATTCGAACACGTATGCCACTCTTGGATCGTGTCGTCGAATTGCAGGCCGGGATCGGCGCATTGCCAGGCGGCAAGACCGATTTGCTCCCACAGATCGGCGGCCTTGATCGTCTTGACCGTGGTGCCTTTGGTGCGCGACGTCAGATGCCAGTCATCGTTCTTGTCGAGCGCATCGAAGAAGGCATTGGTCAAGCGGACGGAGTTGTTCGAGTTCTGGCCCGAAACGGTGTTGTAGGCTTCGGAATCCCACGCGGTGTCGTATTCGTCGATCTCGAGGCTCTTGAAACCTTGACGCGCGTAATCCAGCGCTTGTTGCGTTGCGCCGCTCGGCACGCCCATAGTGAGCGCTTTGCGCAGCGCATCGCGCAAATAGGAATTAAACGCCACGTCGAGACGCGAACCCTCCGGCACGCGCGTGTCGTGCGCCGCGGCCATGATCGCGTTGAGTTGCTCCTTGAGAATGCGCGAGCCGATCACCAGATCTGCGACTTTGCGTTCCTCGGTAACTTTCCAGTTGACGAATTTTTCGATGTCGGGATGGTCGGCGTTGAGCACCACCATTTTGGCCGCGCGGCGCGTCGTGCCGCCGGATTTGATCGCGCCTGCGGCGCGATCGAAGACTTTGAGGAACGACATCAAGCCGCTCGACGTGCCGCCGCCGGTCAGCTTCTCGCCTTCGGCGCGAAGCTTCGAGAAGTTTGCACCCGAACCGGAGCCGCCTTTGAAGATGCGTGCTTCGCGCATGACGCCGTCGAAGATACCGCCTTCGTTGACGAGATCGTCTTCGATCGAAAGGATGAAGCAATTGTGAACGACGACGTTACGCGTCAGGAAACTACCGCTCGCGGTTTGGATATCGTAGACAGGCATCACGCCGGCCGGCACGATGGACACTACGCTGAGCAGACGTTCTTTTCGCGAGTACTTTCCTGGCCGTAGGAACGTTTGCATCAACTTATGCGACTTTTCGCCATCAACGAAACCAATGTGTTCGGCGAACCGCAAGCGATCGCTTTCGCGTGCGATTTGCACTTTGGTGAATGGCTTCCGAATGTCGTCGTATGGACCGTACGTTCGTACGATATTACCAATGCCGAGATTGCGTAAGAGCGCGGAAACGTCGTCTGCGAATTCCCGAGAGACCGTTCCAAATTCAACTTTTCCTTGGCTGGTTACACATCCGTCAGTTTGAAAAAGGGAGCGCAAGTATTCGCAAACCGCGTCTCGGCCAAGGCGCATGATGGCCGTCGGGACACGGAGTTCTTCGCTTCGCCGCTCGAGTTCGTATTGCTCGACGTACGAGCGGAGTACCTCGCCGTAATAGCGTCGACGCGTCACTTCCACGCCTCCGATCGGCGTAGGGCGCGTCGACTCGTTATAATGCAAGCCGCCAAGCGCGATCTCCGAAATGGCGCTCACGTGGGCGCGCTCGTCACCATTCACAGCCATGGCCTCGAGCGTGAGGCTCGTGTTCGTACCGGTACGATATTTCCCAACGAACCCGTCGCCTTGCACCCAGCCGGCAAGTGAGGCTTCGGCAATGTCGGCTAATGAAGCGGAGCGCTTGATGATGGCCGTATTTGTCTTCTCAATAAGGCGATCACCGGGCTGCAACTCGTCGATTCGCTTCCAGGCTGCTGTCCGCGACTTAGACGTTCTTACCCGAACGCGATGGTCCGCAGTAGCCTCGATGAAATTGCCGTTCGAAAGGTCGACGCGCACGAGCGGCTTGATTCCGTTCGGCATGACAGCAACGACTTGGGTGAGGCCATGTTCATCATAGACCCATTGACCGATCAATTTACCGTCGACGATGTCGCCAATCGGAATTGGACCATCCGGAGTTGATATCAACGCATGGTGCGGTAGGCACGCGGAAACCTGCGGCCGTTCGAAGGTCGACGTGGAACGCACGGCCTCGCCGGTCTTGACGTCGACATAGTAATGGCCTTGCGCGGGGCCCGAGATGCCGTACGCCCAGTGCAAACCGGTATTGAACCACTGCGGTGAATTCGGCGCGCCGATTTGGCGCGCGAGCATCGCCGCCATCTCATCGTAGTAGACGCGCGCGTCGTCTTCGGTGTCGAAATACTTGTACTTCCAGCCCCAATACGTCCAGCAGCCCGCCAAGCGGTTGAAGACCTGGCGCGAATCGCGCTCGGCGCCGAAGGTCGAATCCGAGGCCGCCTCCGAGCGCCACAGCCACTCCGGCACGTCGTCTTCGGGCACGCGCACGGTGGCCGTTGGAACGCCGGCCTTGCGGCAATACTTCTGAGCGAGCACGTCGACCGCGACCTGGCTCCAGCCGGTCGGGACCATGACATCCTTGGCTTCGAAAATGACCGAACCGTCGGGGTTGACGATGCGCGACGTGCGCGGCTCGAACTCGAGGCCCGCGTACGGATCGCCGGGGGCCGAATAGAGGCGACGGAACTTCATGGGGAGCGCTCCTTGATGCGAACAGGTGTTCGTTATTGGGGATGCCGAAACCTGCGGTGGACACCTATTGTGTCACATCGCAATCATTGCCACAAGATATTGGGGTCCGCGGGCAGTTCTCCTTGTGCTCGGTCTGTGGAGAACGACAAAAATCTGAGGACGCGCGGCGGATGCGTGCCTGGGCGGGAGGAGAGCCTGTGGAGCCTTCCGAGGATACCGGGGATAAGCCGTCGGAACCGCAGCCAGGATGTTCGGCCCGGATCGCTTTGTCTCGCGCCTCGCCGCGGTCGCCCTGGACGACCTCTACGACCGGGGTTTCCGAGGCCTCATCATCGATCTCGACAACACCCTGGTCGGATTTCGCCAGACCGAACTCGCGGCCGACCACCTCGAGTGGGTCGCGCGAGCGCACGCGCGCGGCTTCCGGATCGTGATGGTGTCGAACAACTTCACCGATCGGGTGACCGGCGTGGCAGCTCAGCTCGGCATCGCTTGCGTGCCCAACGCGCTCAAACCGCTGCCGTTCGGCGTGCTGCGGGCGGTACGTATGCTCGCGCTGCCGCGCCGGCGCATCGCGGTGGTCGGCGATCAGCTCTTCACCGACGTCCTTTCCGGGAAGCTTTGTGGCCTCTACACGATTCTCACCGAACCGATCGAAGCCAAAGACTTTCCGGTCACCAAGATCTTCCGCTTCTTCGAACGGTTGATGCTTCCGGAGCGCCCGGGCTCGTGAAGCTCGCGGTTATCGGCGATCCGGTCGCGCACAGCCGCAGCCCGGCGATTCATCGCCGTTTCCTGCACGAAGCGGAGATCGACGGCAGCTACGTGGCGATCCAAGTGCCCGAGATCAACGCCGTTTCGGTGATTCGGCGCATGCGATTGGACGGCTACACCGGCGTCAACGTCACACGGCCGCTCAAGGAAGAAGCGCTCCATGCCTGCGACGGGCTTACCGAAGAAGCCGAGCGCGCGCACGCCGTCAACACGATCTTTTTCGGCTCGCAGATTCTCGGTCACAACACCGATGGCATCGGCGCGCGCAGCGCGCTCGAGACGCTGCTCGACGAAGAGATCGCGCTCAAACGCGTCGGCGTGCTCGGCTACGGCGCGACGGCGCGCGCAATCTTGGCGCATTTTTCCGAGAACGACGCGTATTGTTTCGTCTGGGGTCGCGATCCGGCGAAAGTGCAGCATGCCTGCGAACGGTACGACGCGCAGCCGTGGTCGAGCGAAAATGCACCCGAGATCGTGATCAGCACGCTGCCGCCGAGGGTGCGTTTCGAGCCCGACATGCTCGATGCGCTGATGCGCGCATACGTCGTCATGGACGCAAACTACGGCACGCGCTCGACCCTGCACCACCAGCTCGAGCGCGAAATCGTCACCGGCGATTTGATGCTTGAAGAACAAGCGCGCGCGTCGTTCGATTTTTGGCTCGCGCACGTCGAGGGCGTGGCGCCCGAGCACGGGTAAGGGAAGGAGATTCGATCATGCCGGTTTCGGCCGACGTACAGTCCGCGATCACACAGCGCTACGCCGAGCTCGGCGACGCGGTCACGCACGACCCCACGCAAGAACGCGACGTGCTGGCGCCCGAGTTCAAGGACCGTGCGCGCATGAAACTCGCGACCTTCGAGTACGATCCGCTCACCGTGGTCGTGCAAAAGATCGTCGTCAAGGGCAACGGGCTGGAGGTGCATGCCGAGTACGTGGGCGTGCATGGCCACAACGTGAACACCGTCGACCATTGGGTCAAACGCGACGGCCAATGGTATCTTGTGGACCGGACGTAAGGCCAGGACTCGCCCCCGGCCGGCGCTAACCTGCCGCAGGACGTCCGGTGCCGCGTCGTGGCGAAAAGCGGTGGAGAGGTGGTCGAGCGGTTGAAGGCACTCGCTTGGAAAGCGAGCAGACGTGATAAGCGTCTCGAGGGTTCGAATCCCTCCCTCTCCGGATTCCTTTAACCCGCGGTCGTGGGATCGATCAGGCTTGCAAAATCATCGGCCGGCAGCGGCCGGCCGAAGAGATAACCTTGAGCGAGTTCGCAACCGCACTCGGCCAAGAATTCCGCCTGTGCTTGCGTCTCGACGCCCTCCGCCTGCACGGTGAGTCCCATTGCATGCGCCATCGCGATGATCGCTGAAACGATCGCCAGATCGTTGGCGTCGCTCGGAATATCGCTCACGAACGACTTGTCGATTTTGATCTTATCGATGGGAAAGCGCTTGAGATACGCAAGTGACGAGTACCCGGTGCCGAAATCGTCCAGCGCGAGGTCGACGCCCAGGCCTTTGAGCTGGCGCATGATACCGATCGAATCCTCGGCGTTTTGCATCGCAACGCTTTCGGTGATCTCGAACTCGAGCGTGTTAGGCCGAAGGCGCGCGCTTTTGGCGTAGGCTTCGATCGAGCTCATTAGATTGCGATGGAGAAATTGCCGGCTCGAAAGATTCACTGCCACACGCAGATCCAAGCCGCTACTCCGTTGCCAGTCGGCGACTTGGTCGAGCGCGGTGCGCATCACCCACTCGCCGAGCTGCACGATGAACCCCGAGGTCTCGGCCTGCGTGATGAACGTTTCGGGCGGGGAGAAGGTCGCGTCGCGCTGTGGCCAGCGGCACAACGCTTCCGCGCCCACGATCTCGCCGCTCGCGAGCGAGACGAAGGGCTGGTAAAAGATCCGAAATTCGCCGTAACTCAGCGCATTCGACATCCGCTGGTGCGCCGGTAGACGGTAGCTCACGTGCCCACAACCCCCAGGAGAGACCAATAGTACGCGATACGTGCCGCTTCCTCGGCTAGATCGGTTTGCAGGAACGCATCGTCGAGATCGGTCGAGACGACGGAGAGCCCGTGGCGCTCCATCACGACCACGTCGACCCCGTCCGCGAACTGCTCGGCACAGACCCGGGCCAACTCCTCGCTTCCGTTGCGGTGGTAGGGTGTCCACGCGCACCGGCGCAGCGTCTCCGCCGCTCCGACGGTATCGCGCGGAAAGATCGCACCGGTTTTCGACCAGACGACGCACATCGTCGGATGGGTGTGCACGACGCACGCGATGTCCGGCCGGGCGCGGTAGGCCGCCAAGTGCAAGGGCAGCTCGCTGGTCGGGACGCCGCCCCCGTGCGGCGTTCCGTCGGCGTCCAGCACAACGATGTCCCGTGGGCGCAACGCGCCGACGGAGTGCGCCGTGGGCGTCACCAGCAGCGTGCCGTCGGCGAGCCGTATGCTCAGATTGCCGCTCGTCCCGGTCACGAGATGGCGCTTCCAAAGGCGGCGCCCGCAGCGCACCAGCGCCGCGCGCGCATGGAGTTCGCTTATACCCCGGCGGGATGCCAAATGGTCTTGATCTCGCAGTATTTTGCGACGTCGTCCAAGCTCTGCGCGCTCGGCGCGAACCACTCCTCGCGCGATCGCACCGGATAGAGCCGCACGCGCTTCACGTTTTCGGCGGATTCACGTTCGATCGCGCTGCGCAGTTGCGGATCGCCGCTCGGCACCACGATGGCGTTGACGTCCATGTGCTTGGCCAGCACGGGCGCGACTTCGTTGCGATAGCCGGTCAGCACGTTCACGACGCCGGCGGGGACGTCGCTCGTGGCCAGCGCTTCGGCGAAGACCACCGCCGTGCGCGGGTCGAACTCCGAGGCCAGCAGCACGACGGCGTTTCCGGCCACGACCGGGGGAAGAAGCACGGAAACCAGGCCCAAGAGCGCGGGCCGGTCCGGCGCGCAGACCACGACCACACCCATCGGTTCGGCGGTCGAGAAGTTGAAGTGCGGGCCGCCGACCGGATTGCGCGTCGAGAGCAACGCCGAGTACTTGTCGCACCAGCCTGCATACCACACGGTGCGATCGATGGCCGCCGTGACTTCGCGTTGCGCGTCTTGTTCCGAACACTCCGCGCCCTCGCGAACGCGTTCGGTAAGCTCGCCGCGACGCGCTTCCATCATCTCGGCCAAACGATAGAGAATCAATCCGCGATTTGCCGGTGCGAGCTTCCACCAACCCGGCTGCGCACCGCGCGCGGCAACGACCGCGTCACGCGCATCTTTGCGCGATGCGCGTGCGATGTTGGCCCCGAACTCTTTGCCGTCCCAGAGCGGATCGCTACGCCCCGATTCCGAGCGGACGAATGCTCCGTTGATGTAGAGCTTGTACATCTTGCGGACCGCAAGCCGCACGTCGCCATTCTTGGACATTGATTGGACCGGGTACGACGCAAGGGAGGGCGCCCCCTCGGGCGAACCTGCGCCCATGGTCAACTCCCTAGGTCGCGTCGTCGTCGCCGAGCCGTTCGACGACCGCGGCGTAGCCGTCTTGCGTGAGGCGGGCGCGGAGGTCGTTAGCCTCGTAGGGAGTTCGCGCGAGGCGCTGCACGAAGCGCTGCACGATGCGCGCGGCCTCATCGTACGCTCGGAGACGCGGGTCGACGCGGAACTTCTGGCCCGCGCGCCACATCTGGAGGTCGTTGCGCGCGCGGGGGTCGGCGTCGACGCGATCGACGTCGATGCGGCGACCGCAGCCGGGATCATCGTCGTCAACACACCTGCGGCCAATACGCTTGCCGCGACCGAACACACCTTCGCGCTGCTGCTGGCCGCGATGCGCAACCTGCCGCAGGCGCACGCCGGCGTGCACGCCGGGCACTGGGAGCGCAAGCCCTACATCGGCCACGAATTGCACGGGAAAACCCTGGGCATCGTCGGTCTCGGGCGGATCGGTAGCAACGTCGCGTCGCGCGCGGCGGCCTTCGGCATGCACGTGATCGCGCACGACCCCTATGTCGCGGCGTCGCGAGCGCGGGCGCTCGGCGTCGAACTGGTCGCGCTCGACGAGCTGCTGGGGCGCGCGGCGATCGTGACGCTGCACGTGCCGCTCACCACGCAAACGCGCGGCATGATCGACGCACGTGCGTTGTCGCTGATGCGCGACGATGCCGTGCTGGTCAATTGCGCGCGCGGCGCCGTGGTCGACGCCGACGCGCTGATCGAGACGCTCGAATCGGGTCGCTTACGCGCGGCCGCCGTCGACGTCGTTCCCGAAGAGCCGCCGTCGCCCGGGTCGGCGTCGGCGCGCATCATGGCGCACGCGCGCGTCGTGGCAACGCCGCATCTGGGCGGCTCGACGTACGAGGCGCTGGAGCGCATTGCGCTCGAGCTGGCCGGCGACGTCGTGCGCGTGCTCGGCGGGCGTCCGGCGGCCGGCGCCGTCAATGCGCCGATGCTGCACGGCGCCGACGCGCAGCGCGCGAGCGCCTTCGTAGATCTCGCGCATCGGCTCGGCGCACTCGTGCCGCAGCTCTTCGATCATGCGCTGCGTGAAGAGATCGCGCTCGTGCTGCAAGGCGAACTCGAGTCGATCGACGCCGAGCCCTTCGTTGCCGCGTTGCTTGCCGGAGCGCTACCGCTGATCAGCGACCGCCGCGTGACGCTCGTCAATGCCGGCGCGATCGCGCGCGAGCTGGGGGTGCGCACCGCGCTGTCGCGCGAAGCCGATGCGTCGCCGTTTCGCGCGGCCCTGGTGGTTGCGGCCGGCGAGCACCGGGTGGTGGGCACGGTGCTTCCGCACGGTCCGCGCATCGTCGAGATCGACGGCTTCGAGATCGACGCAGTAGCCGACGGCGCGATGCTCGTGACGTGCCACCGCGACGTTCCCGGCATGGTTGGACGGATCGGCACGATCCTGGGCGACGCCGGCGTCAACATCTCGACGATGCAGGTGGCGCGCACGGCGCCCGGCGGCGAAGCGATGATGGTGCTCGAGGTCGATCGTGAGATCGACCGCGCGGTCGTCGACGCGATCGCGCACGTCGAGGGAATGAACGCGGTGCGTTTGGTGCGCTTGTAGCCATGATCTACGTGGCGCGTCACGGTGAAACCGATTGGAACCGCACCGGACGCTATCAAGGGCAGCGTGACGAGTCGCGTCTTACGGAGACCGGGCACGCGCAAGCGGCCGCGCTCGCGTCGGCTCTTGCGCCGGCCGGTGTGACGCGCGTCATCACGAGCCCGCTGACGCGTTGTCTGGAGAGCGCCGCGCCGCTTGCCGCGCGGCTGCGCGTAGGCGTCGAGGTCGATCGCGATCTGATCGAGATCGCGCACGGCACGTGGGAGGGCCGCCTGCGCGCGGATATCGAGCGCGAGGAACCCGCCGCGATGCGTGTCTGGCGCACGCAGCCGCAGCGCGCGCGCTTCGTGGGCGGCGAGTCGCTCGACGACGTCGCCGCGCGATGGCGGCGGTTCGCGCAAGGGCTCGGTGCGGCGGACGGCGTCGCAATCGTCACGCACGACGTCATCGTCCGTTTGGCGATCGTGGACGCGACGGGAGAACCGCTTGCGCATCTGTGGGCGCCGCGCGTCGTCAACGGGGGCTACGCGTGTTTTCGCGGCGGCGGTTCGTGGGAGCTCGTTGCGGCCTGCGTCGACGCGCACCTTGGCGAACATGCGGTGGATATCGCGTCGCAGGCATTGTGAGCGAACTCATCCTCGTACGGCACGGTGAAACCGCCTGGAACGCGCAGCGCCGCTTTCAGGGACAGACCGATCTCCCGCTCTCCGCGCGCGGCCGCATGCAAGCGCAGGCCGTGGCGAACGCGCTGATCAATCTGCCGTTTTCGCGCGTCTACGCAAGCGATCTGCAACGGGCGCTGGAGACGGCGCGTACGATTGCCGCGCCGCACGGCATCGACGTCGTCGAGGACGCGCGGCTGCGCGAATTCGATTTCGGCGAGTGGGAAGGACGGACGTGGACGGAGATCGTCGCGCGCTCACCGCGCATGCGCCTTCCCACGGCGGCGCGGCTCTACAAGCCGCCGGGCGGAGAGCGTTTCAAGGCCGTCCTCGCGCGCGTGCGTGCGTTTCTACGCGATCTTGCGATGCAGGAGACCGATCGCGTGCTGGTCGTGAGCCATGCCGGCCCGCTGCATGCGGCGCTTGCAGCGCTTGCGCCGGCCGGCATCGAGCGGGACGCCGTAGCCTTTTCGACCGGCAGCATCACGCGGCTCGCCATGGATGGCCGGCGTCCGCGGATAATCACCTTGAACGATGTCAGCCATCTCGATCCCACCGCTTGATGCGGCGGCTGCGCGCGCAGCGCGCGAACGCATCGATCACCTCACCAAGCCGGTCGGAAGCCTCGGCCGCATCGAGGAGCTCGCCGAGCGACTCGCCGCGATTGCGGGCGGCTTGCCGCCCATCTACGAGCGGCGCGCGATCCTCGTCGGCGCGGGCGATCACGGCGTGAGCGCCGAGGGCGTGAGTGCCTACCCGAGCGAGGTGACGCCGCAGATGGTCGGGGCATTTCTCGGCGGTTTTGCCGCGATCAACGCCTTCGCGCGCGTTGCGAAGGCCGACGTCTTCGTGGCGGACTTCGGCGTCGCGGCGGAGCTGCCGCACCACGAACGGCTCCTGCGGCTCTCGATCGGGCGCGGAACGCGCAACTTTGCGCGCGAAGCTGCGATGCATCCCTCCGACGTCGATCGCGCGCTGGAGGCGGGAATGCGCGCGATGGAAGCGATCGTGCAGCGTGTCGACCCGCAGATCGTCGCGCTCGGCGAGATGGGCATCGCGAATACGACGAGCGCGGCGGCGATGATCTGCGCGTTCACGCACGCAGCGGCGGAGGACGTCGTCGGCCGCGGCACCGGCGTCGACGACGACGGGTTGCGTCGCAAGGTGACCGTCGTCTCCGGCGCCGTCGCGCGCCTGCGTTCGAGCGACTGGCGTTCGATCGCAAGCGAGCTCGGCGGATTCGAGATCGTCGGCCTCGCCGGCGCGCTGCTCGCCGCGGCACAGCGGCGCCTTCCCGTGCTGCTCGATGGATTCATCGTCGCGGCCGCCGCGTTGCTCGCTGCGGCGATCGCGCCGGAGTCGACCGGCTACTGTATCGCAGCGCACCGTTCGCGTGAGCTCGGACACGCCGTCGCGTTACGGTATTTGGGGCTCGTGCCGCTCCTCGACTTGAATATGCGCTTGGGTGAAGGCAGCGGCGCGGCACTCGCGATGCCGTTGTGTGAAGCGGCGGCACGTATGGTGCACGAGATGAAGACCTTTGCCGAGGCGGGGGTTTCGACCGCGCACGAGCCGGTCAAAGTTTGAAAGCGCTGCGCGATCTCGCGGCATCGTTTTCATATTTTTCGGTCTTTCCCGCACCGTACGCCGAAAACGACGGTGGCCCGAGCACCGGCGCCGTTGCGTGGGTACCGCTCGTTGGGCTCGCGATCGGCGCGCTCTCAGGGTTGGGCGCGTACGGCGTCGCACGCCTGACGCATGCGCCGGTCGCCGCGGCGATTACGGCGTGGGTGCTTTCGATCGCGCTCAGTGGCGCGATTCACGTCGACGGCTTTCTCGACTGCTGCGACGGCTTGTTTGCGATGGTGTCGCCCCAGCGGCGCCTCGAGATCATGCGCGACCCGCACCATGGGACCTACGCGATCGTGGGCATGGCGATCATCAGCGTGCTTTGGGTTTACGCACTCGCGAACATTCCCGCGTGGGCGTTACCGTACGCGGTTGCCGCTGCGGCGTTTGCAGCACGGCTGGGCGCGGTCGCAATGCGCCCGTCGGCACGGCTGCCAATCGCCGTGTGGGTCGTATTTTTCCTGATTGCGACGGCGATCGGACGGAACTACGCGCCGGCATTGGGCGCCGGCTTCGTCGCGACGTGGCTCGTACCGGCGGCGGTCTTGTTTTTCGCGCGGCGTCGCCTCGACGGAACGTTGAACGGCGACTGTTACGGCGCGGCGATCGTGGTGTCGGAGATCGCCTTGCTGATGATCTCGGCGGTGTCGACGAGCCTGGGTCCGGGCCTGTTGAGATAAGCGCTCCCGTCGATCGGGTAGACGCGATCCTGCCGAACCGCGCGTAAACCTTTCCACACGGCGTTGCCGCGCAGTTCACCGATCGCTTCGTGCGTACGCACGAGATCGAAGCCGCAGGGTCCCACGACGATCGCGTCGGGATCGGCGTCCGCGATCCGTTCCCAGGTGAGCACCTGCGAGTTTGCGCCGGGATTCCCGAGAACCGCGATGCCGCCGGCGAGTTCGACGAGTCCGGGCGTCCAGTGCCCGCCGCTCATCGGCGGATCGGTCCACTCGAGCACGAGCACGCGCGGGTGCGGACGCGCGCCGGTTCGTGCGCGCAGCGCGTTGACGCGCGCGTGCAGATCGGTCAGCAGTTTGGTCGCCCCGATCGCGCGATCGGTGAGATCGCCGAGATATGCAATCGTCGCGAAGACGTCATCCAGTGACGAGGGCTCGAGCGAGATCAACCGCGGATCGCCGCGCAGCCGTCGCACCGCGCGTTCGACGATCTCGTACGACACCGCGCAGACGGCGCACAGCTCTTGCGTGACGATGAGATCGGGGGCGAGCCGCTCGAGCAGATCGGCGTCGAGATGATAGAGGCTCGAGCCTTCGTGCAGGCTGCGCCGCACGTGACGGTCGATCTCGGCCGACGAACCCGCGGCGGGAAGCGCCGACGAGGTCAGATGCGGACGCGTCGCCGCCTCCGCCGGATAGTCGCATTCGTGCGTGACGCCGACGACGTCGTCGCCTGCGCCGATGCCGAAGAGAATCTCCGTCGCACTCGGCAGCAGGCTGACGATGCGCACGACGAATCAGCGAGCGCCGAGAAAGGCCAGCTCGTCGTCCTTCGAGAGCATGTCGATCAGCGGCGTCTCCGGCGGCAAGGAAACGGCATGCGCATATTTCTTGCGCCACGCCTCGTCCTCGAGACGGTGCTTCACGCAGCGCTGCACGATTGCGGCGTTGAAGGCGGCAATTTTCTCGGCCGGCACGCGCTCGCGCAGCCAGGCCGCGATCTCGGCGTCGCTCGACGCGCGCGCGACCGCGGAGCGCAGGTCGTCCTCGCCGACGCCGATCGCCTCGAGCATCTGCGTGGAAAAGCCCGGGAGCTGGTAGGCCCCGAGGTTGCCGCCGGGGAGTGAGGCGCGCAGTTTATCGACCGTGCGCGCCGCCATGATCAAGTCGAGCCCGGCGAGCGGCTCGCGTGGAGGGCGCGGCGGAGCTTTGGTGAGATCGAGTGCATCCATGCGGCCGGACTTTCGCTTTAGAGCCCTTCCGACCTCGCCATCCGGCCCGCGCGGGCGTAGTGCCGGCCGTGCGCGTCGTGCGCGCGCGCGTAGACGTGCGCCAGCCGCTTCGCGAAGCCCGCAATCCACGGGTCGCGCGGATATTTGCGGTACCAATCCTCCATCGTGACCTCGAGATTATCGATCCCGCGAACCTCGCGCCGCAACACCCAGGTGCTCTCGCGTTCGAAGGCCATCAGGCGATTGCGAATCTCAAGCACGCTCTCTTTGAACGGCCCGAAGTATTCGTCGGCAGGCGCCGGCCCATTCGCCAGGCAGACCGCGGGAGCGGCTGCGCAAGCAAAGACCAGCGCGAACGCCAGAATGGGACGCGATTGCATCGCATTCAGCATAACCGACCGAGGCGTTGCCTACGAGCGACTAGCGCCCGCTCGCCTGCACTGGTTGCGCCGCGGGCGCCGCCCGCTCCCTTGGGTCTATTGAGGCGGCGGCCCCGGCTGCTTGACGCCTTTCTTGGCAAGCCTCGCACGCATCTTCGCTAAGTGCGTTTGATCGATTTGGTGCATTCGAGCGCGCGCCGCCGCATCGAGAATCACCGAGTACGGCACACCTCCCGTCACGGCGTCGCGCTTCTTGATCGCCGCCGTCAACGAGGTTGTCGAGAGCGAATCGGTCTCGATATCCGTGCACTCGTCCCAGTACTGGTCGCTGCCGCCGACGTAGGCATAGGTTCCGTTGTCGTAATAGTAACCCGCCCACGAGTAGCTGAAACACACTTGCCCGACGCCGGCGAGATAGTAATGCTGTGCCGTCTCCGTGTAATAGAGCCAGTCGCGTTCGAGCGGATCCGCATTCGCTTGCGTTTCGTCGATCTCGGTGAGCGTGGGGCTTGAGCCGAGGATCGACGTGGAGACGTTGCAACCCGCCGGCAATGACGTAATCGAGCCTTTGTTGGTGTACACGTCGCTTTGGAGCGGCGGTGTCACGCCGCTTGCGCCGATGGAGAGCCACGGATTCGGAACCGTCGTCGAGTAGGGAGCCGGCGTGCCCGACGGTGGGAACGTGCCGGTCGCGTCGACGTAGGTTACGCTCAAGGTGGGGCTGTCGGCGTTCGCCGGAGCCGAAAAGCCGTACGCGACCGATTCGCTGGGCTCGTTGGAAACGAACTGAGCGTTGCCTTGCGACGTCAGCGTGTACGATTCGGTCCCGTAATCGTTCGTGCAGCAATAGGTATAATTGTAACTTTCGGTATACGTATACGAGCCATCGGCATTGTAGGTGGCCGCATCGGTTTCTTCATCGTTTGCGCCGTAGTAGTAGCTATAGGAGTACGCGCAAGGGCCGGTGCCGGAGTAAACGTTCCAACCGCTCGACGGCACCGGAATGACGAACTCGCTCTGATATGGCGTCGCGCACGTTTCCTCCCCGTCGCTGCCTTCATTCCAGCCGAGATAGCTGAGTACCATCGTTGCGCCGGCGGGCGTCCAAGTGTAGTAGCTGCCATCGATGAGAATCGCGCTATTGGTGCCGTCGAACGACTGCCCCGTCTGATACGCGAAGCCATACGCGCCGGTCTCGACGGGACCCGGCGTCGCCGGCGTGCTGTCATCGTTGTAACCCCACTGCGCACTGGTCGAGTAGGTCACCTCGTTGCCGTTCACGGTCGGATTCGTCTGCTCGGGCAAAAACGACGCCGTGGTAACGTCGGAAGAGCTCAAACCGGAGACGGTCGCGCCGATCGTCGCGGCTGGGGTCATCGCGCCGCCGTTATACACCAGCATCGCCGTGTCACCCGATGAGAGCAATTCGCTCGCGGGCGGGCTGTCGCCGCCGGAGGTCGCAATTGTGGTGCTGCCCGACGTATCTGAGTCGGTGAGCGTAACCGGCGAGGTGTACGTGCCCAGAATCGTGTTCCCGTTCGAATCCTCTGCTTGCACGGTCACCGGAAACGAGCCGGAGATGCCGAGCTCGGTCAGTGCGCTGATGCTGATCGCGATCTTCGCAATGGTCCCGCCGAGCGTCAATGGAGCGGAGACGGTCTGCCCACCGGTCGTCGTGACGGAAACGCTCCCGCTTGCGAGCAGCGTTCCGCCGCCATTCGTTCCACTGTAGGCGGCAACGGTGAAGACCAACGTTCCCGATGGAGCCGTGACGTTGACGATGCACGACAGCTGCGCCGACGTTGCGGTGCATCCGGAGGCCGAGCTCGAGAGATTCGCGGTCGTCGGCGTGCCGCTGTAGGAGCTGCCGTTCACGGTATTGAGCGTGATCGTTACCGACTGCGAGTTCGACGGAACCGTGACGTCGCGCCGCCGCGCGCTCGTGGTCGCGGTGGGCACGATGACGAGGAAGCTCACCGTCGACTGCTGCTGCGACGCCGACGACGGGGTGTAGGTCTGCTGATTGCCGCTGCAGGCGGAAACGAAGATGGCGGCGGCAAGAAACGCAAAAGCGAACGAGCGCATAGGGGGTAACCTCCCGAGCAGGAGCCAGGTCCGGACGAACGTTCGCGAGCGCCCGCCCGCTCCCTTGGGTCTCCTGGTCTAGGAAGGGCCTACTGGCCCTGCGCCAACGCGTATCCGCGCTCGCCGGCTTTGATCAGTTGAGCCATCTGCGCGGCGCTGGGCTCATCATCTGCCCCTAGATTGCGTGCCCATAGCCTAGTTGCGCTTGCTTGCGAGCTGCTTACGACGCGCCATTTGCATTTTGCGTGCCGCAGCAAGCTGCTGTCGATGCATCGCGACGTGGTGCGCGTGCACGGCGGCTGCGAAGAGCGCGGAGCCTTGGGCCGCGGCCGCCGTCATCGAGCGCGCATGCGCGAGCTGCGCCGTAAGACTCGTCGAGGTCAGATAATCGGTCTCGGTGTAAGAGTATCCATCCAACGTCGCATCGACACCGTCGTAATACCCGAGCGCACCGTCCTCGAAATACTGGTACGTCTCGTAGTAGGAGTCGCAGACGAGACCGACACCGCTGAGATAATAGTAGTCCTCCGTCCAGCCGTAGTAGAACGAGTCGTTCCACTCGATCGGATCGTTGAAGTACGCGACCTCCTGGATGTGCGTGAGCGAAGAGCCCGACGGGATGATTCCCGATGTGACCGTGCATCCGGCCGGCAAACTCGTCGCGGCAATCGTTCCCTTATTCGTGAAGACGTCACTCTGCAGTGGGCTGGGCGCTGCGCCGGTCCCCGAGAGCACATACTGCCAGGGATTCGGTGCAGTAACCGGAGTCGCCGACGGCAGCGGCGACGGAAGCGGTGAGGGTCCCGCATAGTAGAGAAAGGAGGCGTTTACGGTCGCGCTGTCCGACGTCGGCGCCTGCACGTAGAGGTAATAGGAACCATTTTCGAACTCGTCGGCGGGATCGCTGCTGGTAACCGTGCCGTCCCCGGACGCGTCGACGATCGCGGTGCCGTTTCCAATGTAATTCGGGGCGCTGTAGGTGTAGTTGTAGCTATACGTCACGTCATACGAGCCGTTGCTGGCGATAGCGTTTTGGTAGAGGGAGTAGTCCGTCGGGTCGCTCGTCGCCGAATTGTCCACGCTGGTGTAACTGCAAGGCGCGCCGTTTGCAAACGCGCTCCAGCTACTGCTGGGAACGGGAACCTCAAATTCGATGTACGACCCGGGGGCGCAGTAATACCAGTTCCCGTCGGAAGGGCTACCATCAAAATATCCGACGTAGGACAGCAACTGGGTGGCGCCTTGTGTCGACCACGCGTAGTAGTCGCCGTATTCCGTTGAAACGAGATTGCTGATTCCCAGAAATGGGGAGGCGGTCGGTGACGCCGCTGCGATTGACGCGGAGTATGTGCCGTTGTAAGAATTGGGACCGTCCGTCGCTTCGGGGTATTCGCCGGCTTGCCAGTACGTTTCCGATCCGCTGTAGCCAAATTCCGCGCTGCTCGCAACCGTTGGATAGGTGGCGTCGGGCATGAAGGACGCAGTTGTGATGTTGGACGCGCTGACACCGCTGGCCGTCGCGCCGATCGTCGCGGCCCCCGACATGATTCCGCCTTGATAGTTGAGCGTCACGCCGGCGGCCGTCGTCGAGTCGGGCACGTTCGTCGTCGAGAGCGACGTTTGTCCCGACGCGTCGGTATCGCTGAGCGTAATCGGACTCGAATATGTACCGAGAATCGTGTAACCGTTGCTGTCTTCGGCTTGGATCACGACAGGAACCGCGACAACGGCGCCCTCCTCGGCGGCGCCGCCCATCGTGATGACGATCTTCGAAATCGTGCCGCTGAGTGTCGACGGCGCGGTCGTCGTCGTGTTGGCCGTCGTCGTGACGGAGAGATCGCCTTCAGCGACCGGGGTACCGCTTGCGCCGGTCGTACCGTACACCGTGATCGTGTAGACGAGGGTTCCCACCGGCGCCGTGACGTCGACCGTGCACGTGAGCGGATTGGTGCCGCTGCAGCCGCTCGTCGAGCTGGTAAGATTTGCAATCGTCGGCGAACTCGAGGGAGCGGGAGATCCGTCGACGGAGTCGAGGGTGATCTTCACCGAAGACGCATTCGAAGGTAGCGTGATGTTCCGTTTGCGTAGTGCCGGCGCCGGCGTGGGCACCGTGAAGGTAAACGCGACGGTACTGCTCAGCGCCGGTGATGATGATGATGTCGGCGCCGGTGTCGGCAGTGTGTAGAGCTGTGGTGATGAGCACGCGGCAACAAGCGCGGCGGCACCGACGAAGAACGCAAAAAGAAGCGGACGCATAGCAAGGCTCCCCCCAATGGGTAGCAACGGCGTGGCTGCTACGTTCGTAGAGGCGGCCGCACAACCTTTCGGAATGATGACTTCGCTCAACATCTGCGGCAAGATTGTGTGCCCCGTAGCCTCGTGCGCCGGTCCTCATTGTACGAGACGGGTTGATCGAGTTAGCGAGCCTAGCACTGCTTGCTCGAGCGTACGTTCGAAAACCGTAGGTTGGTCGTACATCACAAAGTGTCGCGACGAAGCGATCATCACGACGCGTCCGTGCGGCGCGCGCGCGATCCAGGCCGTATACGCCGCGCGCTTCGCGCCCTCGGTGGCGTAGCCGCGATAGCCGTCGATCCCGCGATCGTACGGCACGATCTCGAGAAACGGCACGGTGATCTTTGAAAGGCCCGGCGTGAGGTCGAGCACGAGCGCGGCTCGCATCCATGCCACGATCGCTTGCGGATCGCTTCGAGCGGCGCGCTGCAGCACCGCATCAACCGTTGCCGGCGACGTGATCAGATACTGCAGTTGGAACTTGCGTAAGACGGGCGCGAGCGCCCTTCGAGAGATTCCCTCGAAAGGTTTGATGGCTTCGTCGACGCGCTGCTCGCGTTGCTCGAGCGTCGGCGCGATCGGGTAGCCGCCTTCGACGCTGATGAGCGCGCGAAGATCGTGTGGATAGGTTTGCGCGTAGAGCACGCCCAGCGTTCCGCCGAGACTGTGGCCGACGACGATCGGACGAAGGTGATGTGTGAGGACGAGTTGGTGCAGACTGTCGACTGCGCGTCGCATGAGGTCGTGGCCGCCAACCATCGGCCGGCCGGCCAAGCCCGGCAGTGTTACAACGAAGAGATCGTACCTCGGTGCGAGGGCAGCGATCTGCGCATTCCATTCCCACGCACCGCAAAAGAGCGCCGGAATGAAGATGAGCTGCGGTCCCGACGGATTGCCGTAGCGCTCGACCTGCAAAATCCCGGCAGTAAAGGTTTGCTTCGGTGTCGGATCGGGAGTGATGCTCAGGTTCGCCGCTGACCCGTCGGGGCGCGCTGAAAGCTCCAGCACGGTTTCGCCGGGCGTCATGGGGGCGGTTCGGGCGGCCCAGCGTTCGAGGGAAGAAGGCGCGGCGTCGGCGTTCACCGGCACGATGCCGAAATGCAGGCACGTCAGCGTAAGTAGGGCCAGCAGCACGAGCGTTCCGACCGCGCCGAGCAAGATGTTGCGCATGAGCCGCCCTTCGAGGCGCGCCGGCAGTGGCTTTTGCAGATTTGTGCCGAAGTTTCGTACGTGGCGATGCACGAGGAAACGGAGCGCGACTTCGGCTGCGGCCGCCTGTACCGGCTTTCGCGCGGGGGCCTAGCGTCGACGTATGCGTTTGTGCGTCCGGCGGATCACCCGCGCGGTGTCGTGGAGCACGCGTATCCCTCGCATTCGATCGTCTTTACCGATGCGGGCGACTGGCGCTATCACGGTCGCTTGCCGATCTCGCGAATCGATGAGGGCGTCGTCGTTGCCGGTGTTGCAGCGGGCCACTATGAATGTTCGCACGGTGCCGGTATGCCGAATCGATGCTTCGTCGTCGCGATCGATACGGGGGCCTTCGACGACGAGCATCGGATCTTCGCCGATCCCCTAGTCGCGCGGTCACGAGAGATGGTGTTGCACCGGCGTGCGATACAAGGGGCAAGCGACGATCCCGACCGGCTCGAGAGTCTGGCATTCTCGCTCTTCGAGATCGTGTCGCGCAGCTCGACCGGCGCAGGCGAGACGGCGCGCCCCGACGTTCGAATGGAGTATGCGAAGCGGCTCGTGGGCGAACGGTTTGCTCAGCGTGTGAGCATCGCCGAGATCGCTCGAGAACTCGACCTGTCGCGCTTCACCTTTACGCGCAGATTTCGCGCGCACGCGGGCGTCAGTCCCTACGCATACCTCACGCGCATGCGGGTGGAACGCGCGAAAGGGGCGCTTCGACTCTCGCGCGACTCTATCCAGGAGATCGCGCTGACGCACGGCTTCGGCAGCATCGCGCACTTTTCGAGCGCATTTCGCCGCATCGTGGGCTGCGCGCCGACGACCTACCGCCGCGAAAACATCGCGTAAGCGGCCTACTGCCCTTGCGCGAGCGAATAGCCGCGCTCGCCGTTGAAGGTGAAGAGCCCCTCGGTCTTGATCACGTCGAAGCCGGCGCGCTCGCAGGCTTTGATCAGTTCGGCCATCTGCGCGGCGCTGAAATCGCCGCCCGAGTTCTCGAAGCGGCACGACCAGTGGTCGCTCCAGAATGTGTCGGGGTTGCCGTTCGGCCACACCTTCGTGCCGCGGTTGGCGATGACGGTGAGCTTGACGCCGTCGCCGCCGAGCGCGACGAGCTTGTTCGCGATCTCGTCGGGATTGCCGTCGCGCTCGTCGATGAAGATGTCCACGCCGACGCGCTTCTTCACCGGCGGCGCGCCGGCCGAGCGGATCGAGAGATCCATATGCGATTCTGCTTGATACTCGATCGGCTTGAGCATCTTCGGTTTCTGCCCCACGCGCGCGATCACGGCGTCGGCGAACTCTTTCGTGCCGACCTTCTCTTTGGAGACGCCTTCTTTGAAGATGTCGTAGGTGTGGATGCCGACCTCAACGGTCGTCAGCCACGCGTTGTGCACGAGTTCCGCGATCTTGCCTTGGCCGATGTGCACCAGCATCATGATCGCGCCTTGCAGCAAACCCGAGGGGTTGGCCAGGTTCTGGCCGGCGCGCCGCGGCGCCGAGCCGTGAATCGCTTCGAACATCGAACAGTGATCGCCGATGTTCGCCGAGCCCGCAAGACCCACGGATCCGGTGATCTGCGCGGCGACGTCGGAGAGTACGTCGCCGTAGAGATTGGGCATCACGATCACATCGAACGCCTCGGGCGTGTCGGCCATCTTCGCCGCACCGATGTCGACGATCCAGTGCTCGCTCTCGAGATCGGGGTACTCCTTGGCGATCTCGTCGAACGTCCGGTGAAAGAGCCCGTCCGTGAGCTTCATGATGTTGTCTTTGGTGAAACACGTGACTTTCTTACGCTTGTTCGCGCGCGCGTACTCGAAGGCGTAGCGGATGATGCGCTTGGAGCCGGGGCGGGAGATCAGCTTCAGGCACTGCGCAACCTGATTGGTTTGCCGGTGCTCGATCCCGCCGTAGACGTCCTCTTCGTTTTCGCGCACGATCACCACGTCCATATTCGGGTGCTTGGTCGCGATAAAAGGATACAGCGACGCGCACGGGCGCACGTTGGCGTACATCCCGAGCGTCTTGCGCACCGTGACGTTGAGGCTCTTGAAGCCGCCGCCCTGCGGCGTCGTGATCGGAGCCTTCAAAAACACTTTGGTGCGGCGCAGCGAGTCCCACGATTGCGGCTCGATGCCCGAGTTGAGACCCTTTTTGTAGATCGATTCGCCGATCTCGATCTTTTCGATCGCGAGCTGTGCGCCCGCCGCTTCGATGATACGCAGCGTGGCGTCCATGATTTCGGGCCCGATGCCGTCGCCGTAGGCGACCGTCACCGGGACCTTGGTTGTGCTGGTGGTCAACAAAGGCTCCTTACGTTATTGGGTTGCGAACGTCCAGTCGGCGGCGTTCCATGCTTCGCCGATACCATTCGGGTCGTAATTCTTCAACTCCGGCGAGAACGCATAGTGCTGCCGCGGATAGAAGAGGAAGATCGCCGGCACGTCGTCGACCAGCAGACGCTGGATCTGCGCGTAGGCACGCTTGCGAACCGAAAGGTCGAAGGTCGAGAGCGCCACGTGCTGCGCGGCGTCCATCCGAGGTGAAATGTAACGGTCGACGTTGTTACCGTTGGGCGGCACCGCGGTGCTTAGCCACTGCGACGAATCGTCGGGATCACCGCCCGAGATCCAGGCATAGAAGCCGACGTCGAATTTTCCGCCCAAGAAGATGCCGCCGTCCTGCGCGACGGCGTAGAGTTGCGCATAGGAAAAGCTTTTTGGTTGCACGTCGACGCCGACGCCGCGCCACATCTGCTGCACCTGTACGACGATGTTGCGAGCGAGATCGCTCCCCTGCGCGTATACGAAGAGGAGCGAGAGGCGCTGACCGTTCTTCACGCGCACGCCGCCCGGCCCCATCTTCCAACCGTCGGCGTCGAGCAGCGCGCGGGCCTTCGCCGGATCGTAGGGCTGCGCTTTGATCGCCGGATCGTACGCCCAGTAAAAGGGCGAGAGATCGCCGCTCCCGACCGTCGCTTCGCCGTATTCGTTGTCGCGATCGAGCCGCTCGCGATCGGTGGCATACGCGAGGGCGAGGCGAACGGTCTTATCGTCAAGCGGCGGGCGGGCGAGATTGAACATGAGCGCGTCGTAGAACGGCGCAACCACCGCCAGCCGGGCAACGCGAGCGTCGTTTGCCAGCGAATGGTACGAGGGACCCGTCAGGTTGTTCGCGACCTGTATTTCTCCCGTTTGCAGCGAGGCTACCATCGTATTGGCATCGGTGATGATCTTGATCTGTAGCTCTTTGATCTTCGGTGCGCCGCCGAAGTAGTGGTCATTCGCGGTTAGCACGATACGGTCGCCGCGGATCCAGCGCGCGAATTTGTACGGACCGTCGGTGACGATCGGTTCGGCGTTGAACGGCATCGTGTTGAAGTCGCTGACGTGTGCAAGCACGTGTTCGGGAAGAACGTCGTACGGTTCGTCGCTCTCGCCGAAGAAATAGTCGATGATCGGCGGAAAGACGCGCTTCATGTGCAACACGACCGTATGCGCGTCGGGCGTGTCGATCGACGCAACCATGTCGTAGCCGTGTCGCGAGACGACGTTGTTCGCCGAGTTCATGATCTGTTCGTAGGTGTATTTGACGTCGGCGCTCGTGACGGGCTGACCATCGGTCCATTGCGCGTTCGGGCGCAGATGGTAGGTAATCGTCAAGCCGTCGGCGCTGATGCCCCCGTTGGCCAGCGACGGAACCTCGGACGCGAGGTCGGGGACGTGATGCTGATCGGCATCGAGCGTGACGAGCTTTGCGAAGAGCAAGTCCGTGACGAATACTTCCGACGTGTCCGTCGTAAGAATCGGATTGAGCGTGTTCGGCGTAATCGGGATCGCGATCGTCAGCGACGCGTTGGAGACGTTGGAGACGCCCGCCCGCGTGCAGGCGGCAAGGAGAAGAACGGCCGCTACATGACGCAGCGGAACTTTGCGTACATATACGGATAGTCGCTGTAAAACCAGTTGCGGAACGAAGGCCGGATGAGCTCCCGCGCGGTCACGGGCGAGGCGCCTTTCATCACGTAATGCTTGCCGTCGAAGAAATCGGCCGAGTATTGCGGGTAGGATGCCATCGGCTCGAAGCCCGGAAACGGCGCGAAGACGCTCGAAGTCCATTCCCACCCATTTCCGATCAGGTCCTCGATTTCCCATGCGCTCGCGCCGGCCGGATGCGCGTCGACCGGTTCGGGGTCGTAGCGTTCGAAATCGAAGTTCCCGTGCAATGCATTGGGCTGCGCGGCGCCCCATGGGTAGTTGCGATCCGCGCCGTCGGGCGCGCCGTAGGCGGCGCGATGGAACTGCGCTTCGCTGGGAAGGCGCATGCCGGCCCAGTCCGCGTACGCTTGCGCTTGGTCGTGCGAAACGTAGACCGGCCATGAGCGCGGCAGGGGCAGCTCCTCGAATGCGCCGCGCAGAAAGAACTCGCCGTCGCGCTCGATCCAAAACTCCGGTACGGGACCGCCGGCTTCGACGAAACGCAGCCAATCGCCGTTGGTTACCGGATAGCGCGCCATCGCAAAGCGCGGAACCTCGACGCGTTGCGGACCGAATTCGTTGTCCCAACCGAAGCGAATGGCGTCGGGATCGGCGCCCAAATGCGCCGTCCCGGCCTCGACGATCTGCATGGGATTGTGCGGCGGTGCGTGATCGTGGTGCGCTTGCGGGATGCGGCCCTTTTTCGCGTAGTCCAGCTGATGGATGATGTACAGCAGCGTCTCGTGATGCATGGGCTCGTGCTCGAGCACGGTGTAGGCCGCCTGACCGCGCCGCAGTTTCGGGACCGACGGATCGATCAGCGTGGCGTGCAAGAGCGCATCGATCACGCGTTCATCGCAGGTGCGCGCGAAGCGTTCCACCGTTTCGCGAGAGGGCCAATCGCTGCGTTCGTGCGCTTTGGCGGCGCCGGACGAGTCGGGATCGATGCCGCGTTCGAAGAGCTTCTCGAACGCCGGATCGATCGGTTCTTCGCCGAGCGCGCGCTCGTTGAGCGTCAGGAAGGAGAACGCCGGAAGATGCCCTTCGTAAAAGATGAAGGGATGACGCAGCGGGATCGGACGCTGGAAGAACGCATCGTCGTCGACGAGCGCAAAGATTTGCGCCGAGCGTTCGCGATTGCGTTGGTACCAATCGACGAGCGTCGCGCGATCCAAGCGTGGCGTTGTGGAGATCATTCGGTCACCTTACCCCGATGCGGCCGACGTTTCGCGCCTGCGTAGTAAGAAGTCTTCAAATTCATTTGCGGGAAGTGGCGGCGCGATCGTATAGCCCTGGACCATGTCGCAGCCGTGTTCGGTGAGGAATGCAAGCTGGGAAAGGGTTTCGACGCCTTCGGCGACGACTTCGAGGCCCAAACTATGCGCCATTCCGATGACGGTCTTGACGATCGTTTCGTCAAACGCCTCGTGGCCGACCCCGATCACGAACGAACCGTCGATCTTGAGCACGTCCAACGCGAAGCGCCGCAGGTAGGCAAGCGAGGAATACCCGGTCCCGAAATCGTCCACCGCCGTGCGAATGCCCAGCGCTTTCAAATCACGCACGATGCCGACGGTCTGCGCCGCATCCGACATCGCGACGCTCTCGGTTATCTCGATCTCTAAGTAACCAGGATCGAACGCGGCGTGCTCGAGCGCCTGTAACACGCGCCGCCGAAGGTCGCGCTGGTGAAATTGGCGGCCGGAAAGGTTTACCGCCAGACGTAGTGGTGCGAGGTCGCGATGCCAGCGTTGTACCTGCTTGGCTGCCGTCTCCAAAACCCAATCCCCCAGCGGAACGATCAAGCCCGAGATCTCGGCGCTCGGAATAAAGTGCGACGGTTCGATCAATCCGCTCTTGGGGTGATTCCAGCGCAGCAGGGCCTCGACGCTCACGATCTCGCCGCTGCGCAGATCGAGCAGGGGCTGATAGTAGACCACGAACTGATCGTACTCGAGCGCGCGCCGCAGCAGCTTTTCTTGCGAGAGACGCATGTGAATCGGCGCCTCGAGCGTCGGATTGTAAAAGTAGTAGCCGTTGCGCCCGCGATCCTTGGCGCGGTACATGGCGATGTCGGCGTTCTTGATGAGCGTTTGGTCGTCGCGGCCGTCCTCGGGATAGACGGCGATGCCGATGCTTGCCGAGATATATTGCTCGTACTCGTCCAGCAGGAACGGTTCGCTGACGAGCGTCAAGATGCGTTCGCCGACGTCGCGCACGTGATCGGCGTCTTGACAGTCGGTGAGCAAGACGACGAATTCGTCACCGCCCATGCGCGCGATCGTCGAGGAGTCGCCGACCTCCTTGACGAGGCGTTGCGCGACCATCTGCAGCAGACGGTCGCCGCGAGCGTGGCCCAGCGTGTCGTTGACGTCCTTGAAGCGATCGAGATCGAGGAAGAGCACGGCGACGCGTCCGAGACGCGATTGCGCGACCTCGATCGCGTCGCGTAGCTTCTCGGCGAGAAAGACGCGGTTCGGTAAGCCGGTCAGAGCGTCGAAGTACGCCATCGCGCGCAGACGCGCTCGCTGACGGCTGCGATCGATCGTGCCGGCGATGAGCGTCGCGATCAAGCCCAGCAAATCGGCGTCGGTGGACGAAAATTCGCGACCCGTTCCGTGTGGATCGGCAAAGACGAGCGCGCCGTACGGGTCGCCCGCGACGTCGAGGCGCATGGCGATGCCGTTACGGAACGGTACCGGAATCGCGGCGCCGGGCAGCGACGCGACGCTCCTGGCCATCGCGACGATCTCTTCGTCGGAGATCGTATCGGCGCTGGGCTCTCGATAGACGGCTTCGATTCGTGTCGACCCGCTGGAGATCTCGACGACGGCGCCGAGCGTGAGATCGCAGGCCTGGCAGCCCATTTCGAGCGAGGCGCGCATGCGCACATCGGGGTAGTCGCCGCTGGCGGCGATGAAGTAGAGATTGCGGATGCGCAAGCTCTGCATTTCCGCTCGCCGCTCCGCCGTACGGCGCTCGGTGATGTCTTGCAAAACGCCGTAAACACCTACGCGTTCGCCGCCGCGGTACTGCGGGATCAGCGTCACCTCGAGTTCGAGCGTCAAACCTTGGGCGTCGACCGATTCGACGTTGAACGAGACCGGAGCGCCGCCGAGCGCTCGCGCAAAAGCTTTGACCGCGCGATCGCGCTCGTGTTCGGGAATGAAGTCGTTGAAGTGACGGCCGACCACACCCTCGCGCGAGCCGGTCATTCGTGCAATCGCCTCGTTGGCGTCGACGATGAAACCGTCGTGGTTGAGCGCGATGACGCCGTCGGGATTATGCTCGAAAAGCGAGCGCAGGGCGCCCTGGGCCGCGCGATGTTCGGTTTCGTCACGCACGATCGTGTAGCAGCCATCGATTTGCCCCTCGCGGTACATCGGAATCGACGTAACCGTCACGTCCATCGGGCGACCTTCGAGGGTGCGCACGTGCGACCGGAAAAAGAGCGTCTCACCGGCGAGCGTACGCCGCAGGTTTTCTTCGTAGGCCGGGATCTCGGCGGGGTCGACGAAGGCCGAATAGTGCTGGCCGATGATCTGCTCGCGCGGCGCGCCGGTGATCGACGTCACGGCATCGTTGACGTCGAGAATGAAGCCGTTGCGATCCTGGAGCGAGACGATATCCGGATTGTGCTCGAAAAGCGAGCGAAACCGCTCCTCGCTCTCAGCGAGCGCGTTCTGCGCCGCGAGCGAGTCGGTGATGTCCTCGGCATATGAGAGCGCATGATACCTGCTGCTGTCCTGCAGCGCGAAGGTGGTCCACCGGCACGTACGTACCTCACCGTTGGCGCGGCGATTGCGATTGACGTTGACCAGGGTGCGCAGGCCGTCGCCGCTATCGAGGCGCGCTTGCACGTCGCGCACGACGTCCTTGTCTTCGGGGGCGACGAACTCGAAATCGTCGATCGTCTTCCCGATGACGTCGGCTGCGGCAAAACCGAACATGTCGGCTGCACGCGCGGACCAATACGTTACGCGATAATTCGAATCCCATGCGATGATGGCGAGCGGTGAACGCGATAGGAGTTCGTCGAGAAGACGGAGATCGCTTTCACCGAGCATGGGCGGCTAACGCGCGAGATACTCGAAAAGTCCGTGGACGCCGCCCTCGCGCCCGAATCCGGATTCTCGGTACCCGCCAAACGGCGAGCTGGGATCGAATTGATTGAACGTGTTACACCAGACGACGCCTGCGCGCAAGCGTTGCGCCACCCACATGTTCTTACTGCCCTTGTCCGTCCAGATGCCGGCGGAGAGCCCATAGGGCGTGTTGTTGGCCTTTTCCACCGCTTCGTCGGGCGTGCGGAAGGTCAGAATCGAGAGCACCGGACCGAAGATCTCTTCGCGGGCGATACGGTGCGAGGGATGCACGTTGGAGAAGAACGACGCGGGGAAGAAGAAGCCGCGCGCCGGGATGTCGCACTGTTGTTGGACGAGCGTCGCGCCCTGTTCGACGCCGCTGCGCACGAGCTCTTCGATCTTTTCGAGCTGCGCACGCGAGTTGATCGCGCCGATGTCGGTGTTTTTGTCGAGCGGATCGCCTAGCCGCAGTGTCTGCAGACGTTCGGTGAGCCGAACGACGACTTCGTCGTGGACGCGTTCCTCGACGAGCAGGCGCGAACCGGCGCAGCAAACGTGACCTTGGTTGAAATAGATGCCGTTCACGACGCCTTCGATGGCCTGATCCATCGGCGCGTCGGCGAAGACGATGTGCGCGGCCTTTCCGCCGAGTTCGAGCGTCAAGCGTTTGTCGCCGCCGGCGAGGCGGCGTGCGATCATCTTACCGACCTCGGTCGAGCCGGTAAAGGCAATCTTGTCGACGTCGGGATGCTCGACGAGCGCCGCGCCCGTCGTCCCGTCGCCGGTGACGACGTTCACCACTCCGGGCGGCAGATCGGCCTCTTCGATGATCTGCGCCAGCGCAAGGGCGGTGAGCGGCGTCGTTTCAGCCGGTTTGAGTACGACCGTATTGCCGCACGCCAGCGCCGGGGCAAGTTTCCAGGCCGCCATCAGGAGCGGGAAGTTCCAGGGCACGATCTGTCCGCAAACACCCAGCGACTGTGGCTCGCGACCCGCGCGCATGATCCATTCGAGTTTGTCGGCCCAGCCCGCATAATAGAAGAAGTGCGCCGCCGAGGTCGGGACGTCGAAGTCGCGCGACTCCTTGATCGGCTTGCCGCCGTCCATCGTCTCCAGCACCGCGAGCTCGCGTGAACGCTCGGTGATCGCGCGCGCGATGCGATAGATGTACTTCGCGCGATCCGCCGGTTTGAGCTTGCGCCAGTACTTGTCGTAGGCCTTGCGCGCGGCACGAACCGCCCGGTCGACGTCGGTCGCATCGGCGTACGCGACGCGCGCGAGCGTCGTCTCGCTCGCGGGATTGATCGTTTCGAAATACGTGCCGCTCTCCGGCGGCGACCAGCGGCCCTCGATGAAGAGACCGTAATCTTCGCGGATCTGTGGCCGTACGCTCTCGGGGGCGGGCGCGTAATCAAAGATCGCCATCGTCAATCCTTTGGTATGTAGTCGGTTCCCGCGTAGTGACCGGTTTCTTCCTTTTCCAGTTGCATGAGGAGGTCGTCGAGCAGCGAGCTCGCGCCGATCCGAAAGCGGTCCGGTGTGAGCCACGCGTCGCCCAACGTCTCCTTGACGATCACCAGGTAGGTGAGCGCCGCTTTGGTCGTCCGCACGCCGCCGGCGACCTTCAGCCCGCGGCGCTCGCCCGTTCGCCGCGCAAAATCACGAATTGCCTCGCACATCACGAGTGCGGTCGGGAACGTCGCATTGGTTCCGACCTTTCCCGTCGACGTCTTGATGACGTCGGCGCCGGCTTCGAGCGCCAAATCGCTCGCGCGGCGAACGTTGTCGTAACTGCCGAGCTCGCCGGTCTCGAGTATGACCTTCAGGTGCGCGCTCGAGCCGCAGAGCTGCTTCACGGCGACGATCTCGTCGAATACCACTCGTTCGTCACCGGAGAGAAACGCACCGCGATCGATCACCATATCGATTTCATCGGCACCTGAGGCTAGCGCCGCAGCCGTGTCGGCGAGCTTGACCTCCAAACTGGAAAGCCCGCTCGGAAACGCGGTCGCGACCGACGCCACCTTGACGCTGCTGCCGCGCAAGGCCTCCTTGGCGACCGGCACGAGATTCGGGTAGACGCAAACGGCGGCGACGCTGGGCACGTTCGGCCAGCCGGGCCGCGGATTGATCGCTTTCGCGCAGAGCGAGCGCACGCGTCCGTGCGAGTCCTTGCCTTCGAGCGTGGTAAGGTCGATGCACCGGATCGCGAGCGTGATACCCTCCAGTTTCGCGGAGGTTTTGATCGAACGCTTTGCGAGCGCAGCCGCACGCGACTCGAGCATCACGGCATCGACGCCAACGTGCGGGGCGAGCAGAGTGGTCATCGCCGTTAGAGGGTGCCGCGCTTAGCTTGTTCTTGTTCGATCGAGACGAAGAGCGCCTTGAAATTGCCTTTGCCGAACGAAAGACTGCCCTTGCGTTGGATGATCTCGAAGAAGACCGTCGGCCGGTCTTGCAGCGGCTTGGTGAAGATCTGGAGCATGTACCCGAGATCGTCGCGATCGACGAGGATGCGCCGGTCGCGCAGAACGTCGAGTGCTTCATCGATCTTGCCCACGCGCTCACCAAGCGCCTCGTAGTAGCTGTCCGGCGTGTCGAGAAACTCGACGCCGTTATAACGCAGCGCGTCGATCGTCGCCACGATGTCGTCGGTGCGGATCGCGATGTGCTGCACGCCCGCGCCACGATAGAATTCGAGATACTCTTCGATCTGCGACTTCTTCTTGCCGTGCGCAGGCTCGTTGATCGGAAACTTCACCTGGTGGCGCGGATCGGTCATCACTTTCGACTTGAGCGCCGTGTATTCGGTCGAGATGTCTTTGTCGTCGAACGAGACGAGTTGCGAAAATCCGAAGACGCGCGCGTAGAAATCGCCCCAAGTATCCATCTCGCCCCAGCCGACGTTGCCCACGCAATGGTCGATGAACTGCAGGGCGGGTTTCTTGCTGCCCGCTAGCGTGCGGCGAGCCTCCACGAAACCGGGCATGAAGATGCCGTTGTACGCGGCGCGCTCGACGAAGGTGTGCACGGTGTCGCCATAGGTGGCGATCGTCGCGCGAACGATGCGTCCGGACGCATCGGAGAGCTCCGCCGGTTCGCGCACCGAGGTTGCACCGCCGGCCATCGCCCGTTCGTAGGCGGCGCGCGCATCGTCGACGACGATGGCGACGTCTTTGACGCCGTCGCCGTGTAGCGCAACATGCCGCGCGATCTCGTCGTCGGAAGTGAGCGATGCCGTGATCACGAAGCGCAGCTTGTTTTGCTCGAGCACGTAGCTGCAACGATTCTTGATGCCCGTCTCCGGGCCGGCATACGCGACTTGATCGAATCCGAACGCCGACATGTAGTAGTGGGCGGCCTGCTTGGCGTTTCCGACGTAGAACTCGACGTAGTCCCAGTCGATGCGAGCCAACGGATTGCTGCGCGCCTCGATGCTCGTACTCATAGGCAGAAGGGCTTGGCGAAGCGTCGGGAGGGGCCCTGTCGCCCTTCGACAAGCTCAGGGTGACAGAGACAAGCTCAGCGTGACGGGGCGTCGAAACCGCCGCCCTGATGATAGCTATGACGCGGCCTGCCCTCGAGCGCTTGATCGACTACGCCGGCCTCTTTCCGCCCGCGCAGCTCCCGTTGGGTGAGGCGGTTGAGGAGTACGAGCAGGCACGCGCGAGCGCAACGAGCTGGATGCTCGGGCGTTTCATCGTGCCGGCTGCGCGGCTCGACGCGCTGCGCGAGATCCGGACCGGCGCGGAGCCGAGGGAACTTTCCGTCATCGCCGCGCCGGGCGCGTTCGACGCGGTCGCCGGCGTTCGTCGCGAGGGCTGGGCGACGATCGGCAGCATCGAGGTCCCACTGGGCGATGCTTCGATCGCGGACTGCGCTCGGCAACTGCGCAAAGCGGGGCTCGCCGACGTACCGGTCTACGTCGAGCTCGCGCGCGGGCGACTCGAGATGGACGAGCTCGCGCTACGCGGCTTGCGCGCCAAGGTGCGTTGCGGGGGCGTGGATCCCGCGGCCTATCCAAGCGTCGGAGAGCTAGCGGCGTTCATCGTCGCAGCCGTAACGGCACGGGTTGCGTTCAAGGCGACCGCAGGGCTCCATCATCCCGTGCGACACTTCAATCGCGAGGCCGGCGTGACCATGCACGGCTTCCTTAACGTGTTGCTAGCCTCGGCGGCCGCGGGCCGCGTGGAGCGTGCGGGCGTGGAACGGATCCTCGCCGAGGAAGATCCCGCAGCGCTCATGCTGCGCGACGAGGCTGAGCTCGCCCGCGCGCGGCGCGAGCGACTCATCAGTTATGGAAGCTGCAGCTTCGAGGAACCGGTGGCCGACCTGCGCGCGCTGCATATCCGTCCCGCCATCTAGCACCGATGCCGCACATTCATGCCTGGATTCCCGTGCCGGCGGGGAGCGATTTCAGCATCTACAACTTGCCCTACGGCGCCTTCGAGCGCGGCGGTCGCCGGCACCTCGGCATTGCGATCGGCGAGCGCATTCTCGATCTGCACCTCCTTGCGGAAGCGGGACTGGTCGACGGGGTCTGCGACCGTGAGCTGTTGCTCGCGCCGTCGCTGAACGCGCTGCTCGCTGCCGGACCCCAAACGTGGAAGAAGCTGCGCCTGCACGTGGCGGGATTGTTGCGCGACGACGATCGCGGAAACCCGGCGCTGCGCGAACGCAACAGCGACGCCTTCTTCGTCGATCAGCGCGACGCGACCATGGCCGTACCGATGGAGATCGGCGACTACGTCGATTTCTACTCGTCGCTCGAACACGCTACCAACCTGGGCAAGATCTTGCGTCCCAACAGCCCGGCGCTCTTGCCGAACTGGCGCTATATTCCGATCGGCTATCACGGACGCGCAAGCACGGTGGTCATCGACGGCACGCCCATCGTGCGGCCGAACGGACAGCGCAAACCGCCGGGCAACGACGCTCCGCTCTTTGGTCCGACGCAGCGCCTGGACATCGAGCTCGAAGTCGGGTTCGTCACCGGTCCGGGAAACCGCCTGGGCGAAGCGATTCCCACAACTGCGTGGCGCGATCACGTCTTCGGGCTCGTGCTGGTCAATGACTGGAGTGCGCGCGACATCCAGGCTTGGGAGTACCAGCCGCTCGGCCCCTTCCTGGGCAAGTCGTTTGCGACCTCGATCTCGCCGTGGATCGTGACGCTGGATGCGCTCGAACCGTTTCGCGCCGATGCACCGGTGCAAACACCGCCCCCGCTCGCATATCTGCGCGCACCGGCCAAAGGACTGTACGACATCACGCTCGCGATCGAACTCTCGACGCGGAAAATGCGTGAGCGGCGTGCAACGCCGTCGGAGATCGCGCGCACCAATTATAAGGAACTGTATTGGACGCCGGCGCAGCAGCTCGCGCACGTGACGGCCAATGGGACGCAGATTCGCCCTGGCGACCTCTACGCGTCGGGGACGATCAGCGGCAGCGCCCCGCGCTCGCAAGGCAGCCTCATCGAGCTCACCGAGAACGCGACCAAGCCGCTGCAACTCCCCGACGGCGAGGTGCGCGGGTTTCTTCAGGACGGCGACGAGGTGACGCTGCGCGGCTGGTGCGCGCAGGGCGACTTTCGCATCGGCTTCGGTCAGTGCGCAGGCGTGGTGACCTCGAGCCACGAGCGGTAATACTGCGGATCTTCGACCTCGAGCGCGTCTTCGGCCATCGAGAGCGGCTTGAACGTGTCGACCATCACGGCGATCTCTTCGGTCGATTTGGCGCCGAGGCTCGCTTCGACCGCGCCCGGCTGCGGGCCGTGCGGCGCGCCCGCGGCGTGGAGCGTGATCGAACCTTCCTCGACGCCGCGACGGCTCATGAAGTTCCCGCTGACGTAGAAGATGACTTCGTCGCAGTCGACGCTCGAGTGATTGTAGGGCACCGGAATCGCCAGTGGATGGTAGTCGAAGAGCCGCGGGACGAACGCGCAGAACGCCGCGCCCGGCGCTTCGAACGTCGAATGCGCCGGCGGTGGCTGATGAAGCTTGCCGGTAATCGGCGCGAACTCTTCGAGGTTGAAGGCGTACGGATAACAGTAGCCGTCCCAACCGATGACGTCGCAGGGATGGTTTTGCACGATGTAGATCGCGGTACGTCCGCCGTTGCTCACCCGCACTTCGTATTCACCGCGCGCGTCGACCGGCGCTTTGAGTGCCGGGACCCGGAAGTCGCGCTCGTAGTACGGCGCGTGTTCTTCGAGCTGACCGAATTCGTTGCGATACCGGCGCGGAATCGTGACCATGCCGCGCGACTCGTAAACCAGCATGCGTGTGGGTGCGGCCGGCAGCACGCGATAGGTCGTCCCGGTCGGGAGCAAAACGTAGTCATGCGCGCGGTAAGCGAGCTCGCCGAATGGCGTCTCGATCACGCCGGCGCCGGTATGGATGAAGAGCAACTCGTCGCCGCCGGTATTGCGGTACCAGTATTGCATCGGGTCGTCGGCTTGAGCCACGGAGAGGACGATGTCGTCGTTGCCGAGCAACGGCTTGCGCGACGCGATTGCGTCGCCGCCGGTCTGCACGCGCGCCGTTTTGAAGTGGCGATTGCGCAACGGCTCGTTGGGCACGAAACGAACCGCGGCACGTTCCCACGGCCGCACCTCGATCGTGGCGGTCGGCGGACGCTGATGGTAGAGCAGCGAGTAGACGCTCTCGAAGCCCTTCGTCGAGAACAGTTCTTCCGCATAAAGGCCGCCGTCGGGCCGGCGAAACTGAATGTGGCGCTTGTGGGGGAGCGAACCGGCGCGGACGTAGGAAGGCATGACTACTCCTGTGATGTAGCGCGCTGCGTTGCGCAGAAGCCGTTGGTGCGGTGGGTCGCGTCGCAGAACGGTTTGGTGGCCGAGCCGCCGCAGCGGCAAAGGACGAAGTTCTCGGTAACCGTGTAGGGGTTGCCCTCGGCGTCGATGAGGCGTACGGGCCCCGTCACCAGATAGGGCCCGCTCTCGCGAACTTTGATGACGACATCTTCCATACGAACTACCTCTTCAACACGGCCGTAAGCGAGGCTTGCGCGAGCACGTGCCCGCGTATGCGCTGCAATAACTCCGCCGCCGTCAGCGCAGACGGCGCCTCGATCGCTCGATCCAGGGCGTAGAGCGTCAGCACGTAGTGGTGGAGCTTGCCCGGTGGTGGGCACGGGCCGAAGTAACCGGTCGAACCCGCGTCGTTGCGCCCGGATCGCTTGTCCGCTAGGGTTTCACCGGCGCGAAGCATGCGGGTCCCGGCCGGAAGACCGTATGCCACCCAATGGTAGAATCCGCCGGGATGCGGCGCGTCGGGATCGTGAAGAATCAGCGCCCAGCTCACCGTCCCCGCGGGCGCGCCCTCCCACCGCACCTGGGGCGAGATGTTTTCGCCGCCGCACGGCGCGGCGATCATCGAGACGGGTACGGTCGCGCCGGGCGCAAAGCTCGTGCTGATGAGAAGCACGGCGAGCAGCAGGTTCACCTCTAAAACTCCTCTGAGACCTGCCCGGCAACCCGCGTCGGGGGCCTATGGTATCATGGCGTGGCCATGATGGGGGTTGGGCTTCACGCGGCGTAACCTTGTGAACCCCGCCAGGACCGGAAGGTAGCAACGGTAAGCGAGTTTTTACGGGTGCCGTGAAATACCTCAGCCCTCGTCGTGGTTCGACTATATGCCGATGCTCACCATCTACGCTGCGCTCGCAGCCTTTGTCGCGGCACTCGTCGCGCTCGTGATCTATCACTTTGCGGTCGCCGCGCCTGCCGTGCGCAGCGCCCGTGCCCTGCTCTCGACCGAGGGCACCCTCGGAGCCGAGCAAGCGACCCTCAAGAGGTTAGCCCGGCAGGTAAGCGAACTCGAAGCGCTGGCTCGTACGGATCTCTCCCGGGTGGGGTTCGTCCGTTACGACGCCTTCCAGGATACCGGTTCGGAACTCTCCTACGCGCTGGCTCTGCTCAACCGTGAGGGAGACGGCGTCGTGATCTCGAGTATCTACTCGCGCACCGACACGAGAACGTACGGCAAAGCCGTTCGGGGCTACAAGCCGGCCGTCAACGCTTCGGAGGAAGAACTCCAGGCGATCGAACGGGCGCGATCATCGCAGGCATGATCAACGATCAACGCTATTACGTGAAGATCGTCCCCGAGCGGGGCGAGACGGTCCATCGTTTCCAGATTCGGCGCCGCCACATCGCGGCCGCCGCGAGTGCGATTGCGCTCGTCATCCTGGGAACGCTTGGGTTTGCGTTCGCTGAAGTGCTTCGCGCGCGCATCGAGGTCTCGCATCTCGCCGTGCAAGCGGCCGCGCAGGCGGCCTCGCTCCGGCAGATCGATCGCCAGACCGAGACCCTGCGCAAACAACTGCTGCACGTCCAACGCCAAAACACCGAGATCCGGCAATTGATCGGCGCGCCCGCGCCCTCGCAGCCGGTGCGGAAAACCTCGTGGGTACGCGGGCAATCGCTGCGCGCGCTCGCCGCACGCGTGCGCGTGCTCAGCGCCGAAGGCGCCGCGATCTCGAGCGAGTCGGATGCGACGCGGCGGCTGGCTATGCGTCTGCTCAACATGCACCATCTCGCGAATCTCGCGCGCGCGCAGATGCTCGCGGCGATTCCGTCGATCGATCCGGTCGATGGTGCGCCGATCATCGGCTGTTACTGCTACCGCACGTACCCCGACGTCGAGTTCCATCCCGGCGTCGATCTGGGCGCGGACTATGGTGCGACCGTGCACGCGGCCGCGGCCGGCACCGTCGTCGCGAATTGGTACGACGGTGGATACGGCATCAAGATCGACATCGACCACGGCAACGGCTACCACACGTGGTATGCGCATCTCTCGCGTGTATTGGTCTCGGTGGGCTCGCACGTCTATAAGGGCGAGCCGATCGGGCTGGTCGGTGCAACCGGCTTTGCGACCGGGCCGCATCTGCACTATCAGATCATGTATGACGGGTCGCCGGTGAACCCGACGCCGTTTCTGCACGGCATCCCCGCAAATGTCTTAGCCTCGCTTCCGTAGAACCGTCTCATCCGCCGTGGAATTCATGTGTGGACTCGATCAAGTCATCGTTCGCGTCTTTCAGGCGTACTCGGTGATCCTCTTCATTTATGCGCTCATCTCGTGGTTACCGGATCTGCGGGGCCCGTGGGTCCGCTATCTGGCAATGCTCGTCGAACCGGTCCTCGCGCCGGTGCGTCGCATCATCCCGCCGGTCGGCGGCTTGGACATGGCGTTCCTGGTCGTGATCGTGCTGATCAACTTCGTGATCATTCCGATCCTGAACCGGGCGGTGTTCGGCGCGTGTTACTAGTGACGGCGTGAGCATCAAGGCCGAGAATCCCCATCGGATCGAAATTGCGGCGCACGTCCGCAATTTTTGTATCATCGCGCACATCGATCACGGTAAGACGACGTTATCGGATCGTCTGCTCGAACTGACCAAAACGATCGAGAGCCGCGATCTGGAGGAGCAGGCGCTCGACGCGATGGACCTCGAACGCGAGCGTGGGATCACGATTCGAATGCATCCGGTTACGCTGAGCTACAAGGCTCGCGACGGCTGCGCGTACGAGCTCAACCTCATCGACACGCCCGGGCACGTCGACTTCTCGTACGAGGTCTCGCGATCGCTGGCCGCGTGCGAGGGCGCGCTGCTGATCATCGACGCCGCTCAGGGCATCGAAGCGCAGACGCTGGCCAACTATCACCTCGCGCTCGAACACGATCTCACGATCGTTCCGGTGATCAATAAAATCGATCTGCCCGCGGCGGACCCGGACCGGGTGATGGGCGAGGTCGAGGAGTTGTTGATCATCGAGCGCAGCGAGTGCATCCTCGCAAGCGCCAAGAACGGGGTCGGCATCGAAGAGATCCTGGAAGCGATCGTGACGCGCATTCCCGCGCCGAAGGGTCGCGCGGATCATCTGCGCGGACTCGTCTTCAATGCGCAGTTCGATCCCTATCGCGGCGTCGTCTCGTACGTGCGCGTCGTGGACGGCGAACTCAAGCCGGGCAGCCGGTTCATGTCGATGGCGCATCAGCGCGTCTACGAGTGTACCGAGGTCGGCATCTTTACGCCGCAGATGCGCCCGATCGAGCGCCTGCGCTTGGGTAGCGTCGGCTACGTCATCGCCAACATCAAGTCGCTCGGCGACATCGACGTCGGCGATACGCTGACCGAAGCGAGCAACCCGGCGCACATCGCGTTACCGGGCTATCGCAAAGCCGTGCCGATGGTCTATTGCGGCCTCTATCCCAACGAAGGCGCAGACTACGGAGACTTGCGAGACGCGCTGGATAAGATGAAGCTCAACGACGCCGCGCTCTCTTACGAGCCGGAGACGTCGGTGGCGCTGGGCTTCGGATTCCGGTGCGGCTTTCTGGGCCTTCTGCACATGGAAATCGTGCAAGAGCGCCTGGAGCGAGGCTACAATCTCGATCTGATCGCAACCTCGCCGTCGGTGGTCTTTCGCGTGACGCGCACGAGCGGCGAGGTCGAGCTGATCGACAATCCCTCGAAATTACCGCCCAGCAACGTCATCGAAACGATCGAAGAGCCCTACGTGAAGGCGACGGTGATCACGCCGCAAGACTACGTCGGCTCGATCATGGACATCACGATCTCGCGCCGCGGCAACCTCGCGAATATGGAGTACCTGCACGACGGGCGGGTGATACTGACCTTCGAGATGCCGCTGGTCGAAGTCATCGTCGATTACTTCGACCAGCTCAAGTCGCGCACCAAGGGGTACGCGTCACTCGACTACGAGGTCATCGGCTATCGCGAGGGCGATCTCGTGAAGCTCGAGATATTGCTCAACGGCGAGTCGGTGGACGCTCTTTCCTTCATCGTGGCGCGTGAGAAGGCGTCCGTGCGCGGCCGAGCCCTGGCGGAGAAACTCAAGGATCTGATCCCCCGGCAAATGTTCGAAGTGCCGATTCAGGCGGCGATCGGGGGCAAGATCGTGGCGCGCGAAACGGTAAGTGCGCAGCGCAAGAACGTGCTGGCGAAATGTTACGGCGGCGACATCACCCGCAAGCGGAAGCTGCTCGAGAAGCAGAAGGCGGGGAAGGAGCGTATGAAGCGCGTCGGCCGTGTCGAGCTCCCGCAAGAAGCGTTCATGGCCGTGCTCAAACTCGACGAGTAGCGTGATCACCTACCTTGCGTCCAAGAACGAGGGGAAGCTGGCGGAGATTCGGACGATGCTCGGCGACTCGCCCCTCGAGTTGCGCACGTATGCGAACTATCGCGATCCGCGCGAAGGCCACGTGAGCTACGTCGAGAACGCGCTGCTCAAGGCGCGTGCGCTGCGCGAGCAGCTCGGTGAGGCCGGTATTGCGGACGCGGCGGTCCTCGCCGATGATTCGGGCATCGAACTCGATGCGCTCGGCGGTGCGCCCGGTGTCGATTCGGCCGTGTACGCCGGCGCGAACGCGACCTGGCCGGAGCGGCTCGCAACCATGATGCGCGAAGTATCCGCGCACGCAAACGGCGGCCGCGGCGCGCGTTTCGTGTGCGTCATGGCGCTGGTCCTTCCCGACGGCCGGGAGATCGTCGTGCAGGGAGACGTGCGGGGCGAGATCGCGCGTGAGTTGCGCGGGGAGCACGGCTTCGGCTACGATCCGTTGTTCTTCTATCCGCCGATCGGAAAGACGTTCGGCGAGATTCCGGAGCGCGAGAAGAACGCGTTGAGCCATCGGGGTAACGCGGCGCGCGCGCTGCTTCGCGCGCTGGCGACGTGAACGAACCGCAGATTCGGTTAGCGAAGGAGAGCGACGTTCGCGCGATGGCGGCGCGGCGCTGGCCCGACGAAAGCAGCCGGCGTCTCTATCTGCGCCTGGCGGAAGAAGCCCCGCGCGGCGCGCACGTCGCGCTCGACGCGGGCACGCCGGTCGGCATGGCCTTCGCGCACGAACTCGAGAGCGAATGGTTCGTGAGCGAGCTCTACGTCGAGCCGTCGTTCCGTGGTGCCGGGTTGGGATGGAAGCTTCTGCGCTCGGCGACCAGTGACGCACCGGATGCGTCGCTCGCCGGTGTCATCGAAGCAAGCGATACGGCCTCGCTCGCATTCTTTCTTCGCCGCGGCATGGGGCTGCAAGTTCCGCTCCTGCGCATCGCCGGCGAGATTCCGAAGGAAGAGGAGTTGCTGCCGATGGCAGCCGGCGACTATCGTTTCAACACGATGCCGGTCGATGCACGCGCGCACGCGACGGTTCTGGCGGCGCTCGATCGCGAGGCGCGCGGCACCGCGCGTCCGCTCGATCACGCGTCGTTCGTGCAGGAAGCCTCGGGGACGCTGCTGCTGCTCAATGACGAAGTCGTGGGCTACGCGTACGTGTGGCCGGATGGACGCATCGGCCCGATGGCCGCAGCGTCGGCTACCTATCTGACCCAATTCCTCGGCTTCGCCCTGGTAACGCTGCGGCGCAGCTACGGCGCGTCCTGGTGCACGGCGCTGGTTCCCGGCAGCAACGTGCGCGTGATGCGCGCGGCGGTGCGGATCGGTCTGACGCTCGACGACGTGCGCATCTTCGCAACCGACGTGCCGCAGATCGACCTCTCGCGTTACGTCGGATATCACGCGCTCGCGTACTAGGTGCATCGAGACGGTGCTTGACCTATGCTGGTATAAAGGTATGGGCCTCGGGATGTAGCTCAGTTGGTAGAGCGCGACGTTTGGGACGTTGAGGCCGCTGGTTCGAGTCCAGTCATCCCGACCACGTTGCGGGGGCATGGTATCCTAGCTTGGTGCCTGGCCCGGCACATCGAGCGCCCGTGGTCTAACAGGATAAGGCACGAGTCTTCTAAACTCGAAGATGGGGGTTCGAGTCCCTCCGGGCGCGAAGGTTCGGCGCCGGCGCGACGTGGTGGGCGTGGTGGGCGTGGTGGGCGTGGTGATTGTAGCTCAGCTGGTTAGAGCGCCGCACTGTGGCTGCGGAGGCCGTGGGTTCAAATCCCATCAGTCACCCCACATGTAGTCGAGCAGAGAGCCCGTTTCCGGGTCATACCGGGCGGGCTCTTGTTCCCTGAGCCTACGGCGGAAGTAGTCGACGGACGGTTCGAGAACGTTGATCAGTCCGATGGCTCGCGACGGGAACGAGAAACCTCGCGGTAGTGACGCCGTCGGCATCGCTATGACGGTGCTGGCTGCGCTACTGTTGGTCATTGTGCTGTATCAGAGCCACGAACTCGGGCACGAAGCCGGGCTCGACCGCGCGGCGCTGACCCGCGAGCGCATCGCCGTCGCCGAGACGGGGCATATCTTGGCGGCCGTGGTCGCGCTGGCAGACTATCGCGGTGCGCTGATGCTCGAGCGGGCCGACGTTCCGGCGCAGCACGCCGTTGCCGCCGCAAGGCTCGAGGTCGTCCGCCGCGACCTCACGCGCGGCGACGCGAGCATCTTCGGCCTGAAATCCGAGTGGAGCGCCGTGGAGCGCGCGTGGCGCGCCCCGCGCACCGCCGTGCCTGGTCCCGAAGCGCTGCCGCACATGAGCCTGCTGATGAATAGCCTCGGGAACCTGTTGGCAACGCTCGAGGACAGCTCCGGTCTGAGCTACGATCCGAGCAGCACGGCGCAAAATCTCGCCGACGTCTACATGCAGGAAACGCTCTTCGCGATCTCCGGCACGCGCCGGCTTGAAAGTATCGCCTTGGTGGCACAGCGCCAGGAGGGACTGAGTCTCGCTCAGCGGCTCGACGCCGCGGGCAACCTGACGACATTGCGCGGCGCCTTCGATCTCACGCGAGATCAGCTTCCGAGTGCCGTCAAAACCCTCGACGAGCTCGCACCGCAGGGTCGAGCTCGCTGGGCGATGCTCCCGCTGCTCGCGCAACGCATGCACGCGGCCGGCAATCGTTTCGCCGAACTCGTCGGGCAACGCGTGATGCTCGTGCAGCGACCGAATCTCCGTTTCGACGCGCTGAGCCGCAGCGCGAATACCGAAGTCGCAACCGCGCTTGCCGTCAACGTCCTCAGTGGGCGCGCGCTGGATGCGGATCTCATCGCTCGCGGTCGCTTGCAAAACGAGCGCAATCGCGAAATGTACCTTGCCTATGCGCTGGCAGTCGTGATGCTCGCGGGTATCGCGATGATCGTCTACGGCGTGAGCGCGCGCCGCGATCGAGCGCTGTTACGCGACGCGTTGCGCGAAGCCGATCGGTTGCAGGCCGAATTGGCGCGCCAGGAGGCGGAAGAAGCCTTGCGTTTGACCGAGGCGCAATTTCGAGCCGTGTTCGACGGCGCCGCGATCGGAATCGCCGTCGTCGATCGTGCCGGAACGCTGGTTGAGGCCAATGGCGTATGCCGGACGATGTTCGGCGACGCGATCGATGCGGTCATGGAAGGACGCGAGGAGGCGCTCGAATCACTGTGGACCGGCGACCGTGAGACATGTGAATTCGAGCACCACGGCCGCTCGCCGTCGGGCCAGGAGCTGTGGACCGACGTCACGCTGTCGATCGTCAACGACGAGAACAAAGATCCGCGTTTCGCGATCTGCATGTTCCGCGACAAGACGGAGCTCAAAGCCAGCGAAAGGCGGATGTTGCACAGCAAGACGCACGACGCCCTCACCGGATTGCCGAATCGCACGCTCTTCGAAGATCAACTGCGTCGGCGGTTCGAGGAATCCGGGGCGCTCCTCGATTCCTTCTTTGCGGTGCTCTTCGTCGACCTCGAGCATTTCAAGGAAATCAACGAATCGCTCGGCCACGCCGCGGGCGACATCGTCCTCACGCAGGTCGCGGGACGCTTACGCTCATCCGTCGATCCGCGCGACGTCGTCGCACGACTAGGAGGCGACGAATTTGCAGTCCTCGTCCAATCGCTCGGCGACATCTTGCATGTAGAGTCGGTGGCGCGGCGCGCGATCAACAACCTCTCGAAGTCGATCACCATCGGAACGCGTACGGTCTTCTTGAGCGCAAGCGTGGGCATTGCGATCGGCTCCTCGTCGTACGAACGTGCTGAGGACGTGATGCGCGACGCCGAGATCGCAATGCAGCATGCCAAAGCCGGCGGGGGCGGGCGTTTCGCCGTCTTCGATTCGACGATGCACGAGCGCGCCCAGAAACGGCTGCAGCTCATCAGCGACCTTCGCTTGGCGCTCGATCGGCGGGAATTTCGCTTGCTGTACCAGCCGATCGTCTCGCTGCTCGACGGCACACCCGTCGCGTGCGAGGCGCTCCTGCGGTGGGACCACCCGACGCTCGGCGTGCTCGGCCCAAACGAGTTCATTCCACTTGCCGAGCAGACCGGCCTTATCGCGCCGATCGGCAAGTTCGTGCTGGCGGGCGCGTCGGAGCAGTTCGGTACGTGGCGCCGTAATCGCGGCGGTATGCTCAAGTTCACGATGCAGGTCAACGTCTCGGCGAGCGAACTCAGCGACCCGGACTTCGAACGCACGCTGGTGCAGATCGTCGAGCATCACGGTCTTGCGCCGTCGGATTTGGTGCTCGAAATCACCGAGAGCGTCGTGCTCGAGTCCGAGACGCGCGCGAACCAAACGATCGGGCGCGTGCGCGACCGCGGCTTCAAAGTCTGCATCGACGACTTCGGGACGGGATACTCGTCGTTGCGCTATCTTCAGCAGTTTCAAGTCGATTCGATCAAGATCGATCGCTCGTTCGTGTGTGGACCCGATGGACGGCTGGCGAGTGAGCCGATCGTGGGAACGCTGATCGCGCTTGCCGAGGCGTATAACGTCCGCATCGTCGCCGAGGGCATCGAGACCGCCGTGCAACGCGAGATGTTGCGTAGCGCCGGCTGCCGCTTCGGGCAAGGATTTCTCTTCGCGAACGGGCTTGCCGCAGCGGAGATCACCGAGCGCTACCCCGACGTGCTCGGTCGTATCGCGCGACCGGCGTCGGCCTAAGGGGTTGCCAACGCAGTCGCCTCTCGCTACAATACGGCAGTCCGGCGAGCCGCGGCGGCGAAGTATGCGTCCGGCCGCAGAGCGGTCGGCCAAACTCGCGCCTTTAGCTCAGTCGGTAGAGCAGCGGACTTTTAATCCGTTGGTCCCGGGTTCGAGTCCCGGAGGGCGCATGCACCGCTAGCTCAATGGTAGAGCAGTTGACTCTTAATCAATTGGTTCGGGGTTCGAGTCCCTGGCGGTGCACCACATTTCGGAAAGAGCGGGTTCGTGAGAGCCCGTTTTTTCGTGCAAGCGCGCGCGCAAATGGGGTATGCTGGGGGTGACGATGAACTTGCTTCGCCTCCTGGGCATGCTTCTCGCCGCTGCGAGCGCAACCGCTGCCTCGGCGATCGCGACGCCCGATCCGTACACGATCTTCGCGAATGCGCGCGCGTACTGGTCGCAGCAGCGTTATCCGATGCTCGTCGACTATACGGTCGCGGTCGACATCACCGAAGGCGGCAAAGCGCGCACGGAGCACTACAGCTCCGAGTACGACGCGGTCAACGACGTCGTTCGCGTCGATCCGATCAGCGATTACGAGGTTGCTCATCCGGTGGTCGTCAAAGGCATCAACCTCGGGATCCTCGGGATCGCGTTAAACAAGCCGTTGCCGCCCGTCGATTGGCTCGGCGTGCCGCATTTGGCGCCGGCGTATTCGTTCGGTATGGCGCCGTTCGTGCCCGCGCCGACGCCGACGCCGTTCAATTCGATGGCGCTCGTCGCCGAGATCCGCAAGGAGTTTCACGACCCCAATCCGCGTGCGACGCCGACCCCAACATCGGCACCAACCAGCTTGCAAGAGATCGCAACCGTTTACGCGCACAACCGCGACTACACGATCGCGCTGCTCGGCGAAGACACGATCGAGGGGCATCTTTGTTATCACCTCGGGCTTACGCCAACGCGGGACCCGAAGCGGTTTCGCATCCGTCAAGCGTGGATCGACGAGCAGACGTATGCGACCTGGCAATTGCAAAATGCGATGAATTTCACGAACGGCGCCGGTACCGGCGTTGCGTGGATGATTCACTTTGCGCCGGTAGCCGGGGTGCAGTACATTCGCGAAGAAGATGCGCTGACGCCGATGTCGACCGGCGGCGAGATTTACACCGAGGCGGCAATTCGATTCGAAAACATCCACGCGGTCGCGGAGAGCACGCTGCCCGAGGCGCTCGTCAATGCGGTTGGAACGTCGCTCGAGGAGCCGGTGACGCCGTAGCACGCCGCCGCTAGCCCTCGGGCACGAAGCAGCGACGCGCCCTTGGGCCCATCGGTCCCCACACCCAGGCCGAAGGGGCATCGCCTCGAGCGGCTTGCAGTTTCTATACTTCGGATATGCTGCGCTTCGGCATCATGTGCGCGGGCCGTTCCTTCCCCCAGTGGCAGGCAAGCGTGATTCGCCGACTTCTCGAACGCGGCGACGCCGCGCCCGCGCTCCTGATCGTTCGTGCCGCGTCCGCTGCGCCGAAGCGGCCCGGAACGCTCGACGCGCTGCGCAAACCCAAGCTCCTGTGGCGTCTCTACCGGCGATGCAACCAGCCGCGCGCGCTCGCTCCGATCAGCCTCGATGCCGAACTCGCCGGCGTTCCACAGATCGTCTGTGCGACCACGCGTAAGGGTCGATTCTCCGAGTATTTTTCCGCGCACGACGTCGAACGCATACGCGGCTACGACCTCGACTTCATCTTGCGGTTTTCGTTCGGCATCATCCGCGGCGACGTCTTGGAAAGCGCCCGCTACGGCGTCTGGTCGTTCCATCACGGTGACGAGACACGCTATCGCGGAGGGCCGCCGGGCTTTTGGGAGATCGAGCGCGGAGACCCGGTGTGCGGAGCCGTTTTGCAGCGTTTGACGGATCGGCTCGACGCCGGAATCATTTTGCGCCGTGGTTACTTCAAGACGATCGATTACTCGTACGCGCGCAACGTCAACCACCTGTTCATGGGGACCGTGGAGTGGCCCGCGAGCGTGGCGGCGGAGATTCGTGCAACCGGTGACACGGCCGTCGCACGGCCGCCGAGCGGCTCGAGTGCGCCGATTCTCGTCGCGCCCACCAACCTGCAGATGCTGCGTTTCGGCATCAGGCTCGGGCGCAACGTCCTTCGGCGGATCGTCAAACGTATGCAACGCGAGGAGTGGAACGTCGGGATTGCACCGATCACCCGCGAACAGGTGCTGCGCGGCTGCCGGGTATCCGGCGTCCGCTGGCATCCTCGTCTACGAGACGGATGGATCGCCGATCCGATGGCGCGCAGCGTCGATGGAACGCTGCACGTCCTGTGCGAACGGATGAACCTTCCGGCGAACAAAGCGCATATCGCGAGCATTACGTTCGACGGAAAAAATTGGAACGGCGAACGCAGCGTGATAGAACCGTCATGTCACGCATCGTACCCCTATCTCTTTACCGACGGGAGCGACGTGTTCTGCGTTCCGGAGACCGCAGCGGCACATCGGGTCGCGATGTTTCGTTCGGTTGAATTCCCCAAGCGTTGGGAATACACCGGGACGCTCGTCGACGGAGTGAGCCTCGTGGACAGCACGGTCTTCAAATTCGAGGACTATTGGTGGCTGTTGTGCACGGCAGCCGACGCGACCGCGGAACGTCTGCTCGCGTACTACGCACTCGACCCGCGCGGGCCGTGGCAGCCGCATGCCTTGAATCCCGTCAAAATCGACGTGCGCTGCTCGCGGCCGGCGGGGCCGCCGTTCTGGTACGAGGGCCGGTGCTACCGTCCGGCGCAGGATTCGTCGCGTAGCTACGGCGGACGTATCGCCGTCAACCGGATCGAGCGACTCACGCCGACGGAATTTTGCGAGGAGACGGTTGCGTACGTCGAACCGGACCCACGCGCGCCGTACGGCGAGGGGCTCCATACCCTGTCGTTCGCCGGCGATCGCTGCGTTATCGATGGCAAACGCTACCGCTGGAAGCGAATAGGACGCTGAGCGGGAGCGGCGACCGGCCTCGACGCCGGGAAGGAAAAGAACCCCAGGCGTCCTATCTATGGTGGTCGCCGCGGGCAAGTGGCGGAACTGGCAGACGCGCTGGATTTAGGTTCCAGTGGGGCGACCCGTCAGAGTTCGAGTCTCTGCTTGCCCAGTGTCTCCGCTCAGTCGAAGTTCATTGAGCCAGGGTTTGATTCGGAACAAGCAAAGCCGCAGCGGCACGCGGAAGTAGCTCAGTGGTAGAGCATCGCCTTGCCAAGGCGAGGGTCGCGAGTTCGAATCTCGTCTTCCGCTCCAGAAAAATTCAGGGACCGCAATGAGGGGCGCCGAAGCGCCTCTTCCTATTTTCAAAGAAGGAACCGTGCCCGTGTCTACCTCGACCCTGACCCGCCTCGACCCAACGCAGGTGGAGCTGGAGATTCCGATTACGCCGCAAGAGCTGGAGGCAGCGCAGGAGCGAGCCTTCCGGCGGCTCTCCAAGCACGTGAAACTGCCGGGTTTTCGCGCGGGCAAAGCCCCGCGGCGGGTCTTCGAACAGACGTACGGGACCGAGAGCATCACGAGCGAGGCGCTCGAAGACGTGGTTCCGGAAGTCTACGCGCGCGCGGTCCGCGAGCACGAGCTGGTTCCGGTCGACCGGCCGAAGATGGAGTTGCTGCCGGCTGAAGAGGGGAAGCCTTCGCGGCTACGGGCCACGGTGGCCGTGCGACCGGCCATCGAACTGCACCCCTATAAAGGGATCGAGATCGAACGCGAGAGCGTGGAGATCGGCGACGACGACGTGGAGCGCAGCCTCGAAGCCCTGGCCAAAGAACGCGCGACGCTGGTTCCCGTGGAGCGCCCCGCGCAGCTCGGCGACGTCGTCACCCTCGACTACGAAGGAAAGATCGACGGCGCGCCCTTCGAGGGCGGCGCGGCAAAGGGACAAGTCACCGAACTCGACGACGAGCGGTTCATTCCCGGGTTCGCGTCCGGCATCGCGGGCATGCGCGCGGGCGAGACCGCAGAGGTCGAAGCCGTCTTTCCCAACGACTATCCCAAGGATGAGCTGGCGGGCAAAACCGCGGTTTTCAGCGTGACGGTTCACGACGTCAAAGCGCTCGAACTTCCCGCCGTCGACGACGAATTCGCGAAGACGATCTCGGAGAACGAGACGATCGGCGCATTGCGCGAAGACGTGCGCAAACGCCTCGAAGCGATCGCGGCATCGCGAGCGCGACGCGCCGTCGGTAACGAATTGATGACGAAGCTGGTCGACGCGCACGAGTTTCCGCTGCCCGAAGTGCTCGTCGAGCGGGAAGTGGACAACATGGTGAACGATCTTGCGGCCCAGCTCGCGCAGACCGGGGCAAACCTCGACGAGTATCTCAAGGAGCAGGGCAAGACGGTCGACGAGCTACGGTCCACGTTCAGAGAGAGCGCCGAACAGCGCGTAAAGGGCACGCTCGTGATCGAGGAGATCGCCCGGGCCGAGGGGATCAACGCGACCCCCGCCGACGTGGCCGAGGAGCTGGCGGCGTTGTCTCGCCAGTACGGTCAGCCGGTGGACCGAATTCGCAAGGCCCTCGGAAACAACGTCGTTTCACTCATGGAAGGCATCGTCCGGAACAAGACGCTCGAGTTCCTCGTCGACAACGCCAAGGTCCGGGAGAAGACGCCGAGCAACCCTTGAGGAAACACGGCGGTTACAAAGCGCGTATCACCGGTCGATAAGGATGTAGGAGAAGAAAGCACCGTGGGTCACCTCGTTCCGATGGTCGTCGAGCAGAGCGCGCGCGGAGAGCGCGCGTACGATATCTACTCGCGCCTGCTCAAGGATCGTATCGTCTTCGTGGGCGGCCCCATCGACGATCATCTTGCCAATCTCGTCATCGCGCAGTTGCTCTTCCTAGAAAAGGAAGATCCCGACAAGGACATCGACATGTACGTCAACTCGCCGGGCGGGAGCGTGACGGCGGGCTTGGCGATCTACGATGCCATGCGCTTTATTAAGCCCGATGTGGCTTCGATCTGCATGGGCATGGCCGCGTCGATGGGCTCGGTCCTGTTGACCGGCGGTGCGGCGGGCAAGCGCTACGCTCTGCCGCATGCCAAAATCCTCATCCACCAGCCCTGGGTCTCGCAGATCGGGGGCCAGGCGACGGACGTGGAGATCGCGGCCCGGGATCTGATCGCAACCCGGCAGACCATCGCCCACATCTACGAGCGGACCACGAAGAAGCCGATCGAGCAAGTCCTCAAGGACATCGACCGCGACTATTACATGACCGCCGACGAAGCCAAGGACTACGGGATTATCGATCACGTTATCGAAGACCGTGGAGCCTTGTCGACGCCGGCCTAACGCCCCAGGAGGACGCCCGCTCCCGATATGTTCCGCTTCGGAGACGAGAAGGGTCAGCTCAAATGCAGCTTCTGCGGCAAGTCGCAGGAGCAAGTGCGTAAATTGATCGCCGGCCCAGGCGTCTATATTTGCGACGAGTGTATCGAGCTCTGCAACGAGATCATCGAAGAAGAGCTCTACAAGAACGTCGACGAGAATCTGCGGCTGCGCAACATTCCCAAGCCCAAAGAGATCAATCACATCCTCAATCAGTATGTGATCGGGCAGGAGCGCGCCAAGAAATCTCTTGCGGTCGCCGTCTACAACCATTACAAACGCATCAACGCCGGCGGGGCGGCCGACGACGTCGAGCTGCAGAAGTCGAACATCCTGCTCGTCGGACCGACGGGTTCGGGGAAGACGTATCTCGCGCAGACGCTCGCGAAGATTCTCGACGTTCCCCTCGCGATGGCCGACGCGACGTCGCTCACCGAAGCGGGTTACGTGGGCGAGGACGTCGAGAACATTCTGCTCAAACTGATTCAAGCTGCCGACTACGACGTCAAGCGTGCCGAAAAGGGCATCGTCTACATCGACGAAATCGACAAGATCGCGCGCAAGAGCGAGAACCCGTCGATCACACGCGACGTATCGGGCGAAGGCGTGCAGCAAGCGCTGCTCAAGATCTTGGAAGGCACCACCGCGAACGTGCCACCCCAAGGCGGACGCAAGCATCCGCATCAAGAGTTCATTCAAATCGACACGACGAACGTGCTCTTCATCTGCGGCGGTGCCTTCGACGGGCTCGAGCGAATCATCGAATCACGCGTCAGCGCGAATAACATGGGGTTCCGTGCGACGCCCGAGGGGAAGAAGGCCGAGAAAGTCGGCAAGCTGCTTCAGGCGCTCATGCCCGAGGATCTGTTGAAATTCGGGCTGATTCCCGAGTTCATCGGCCGTCTGCCGATCGTGGTCACCCTCGACGCGCTCGACGACCTGGCGTTGCGGCGCATCCTCACCGAGCCGCGCAATGCGCTCGTGCGACAGTTCCAGAAGATCCTGAACATGGACGGCGTCGACTTACAGTTCACCAAAGACGCCCTGATCGCGATTGCCACCAAAGCTCAGAGCCGCAAGACCGGTGCGCGAGGACTGCGCTCGATCCTCGAAGAGACGATGCTCGACGTGATGTACGACTTGCCGTCGCTGCAAGGCGTGAAGAAGTGCATCATCAACAAAGACGTCATCGAGAAGAAAGAATCGCCGACGCTGATTTATCAGGAGCAGAAGAAAGAACCCGCATAGGGTCTCGAGCGTCCAGGCGGTTTCTCGTATTTAATCGGGTTCTTACACAGAACCCGATTTTCTCTGTTTGGCCGCCGGGCGAGCGGTGGGAACGATAGACCCTCCAGTTTTCCGGAGATAAATTCGCGCAGGCTGCGGATCGGAGGAACCTCAAACGAGCCAACCAATGGAAAACGCTCCCGGATCAGAGCCGGAGCACGTCTGTGCTCCAACGGCCCTCATTCCGGCGTGGTGGAGCGGGTTCTTGTTCCACGCGCTCAACCCGCGACAGGTCAGCATGTACCTGTACCTGACGATGTTGAGCGACGCACGGGGCGAGTGCAGCCCGACAACCGACCAAATCCGCGAGGACCTCGGCCTCTACAGCGCGTCGATGGTGTTCGAAGCCTTGGCCGCACTGGACGACTTGGGATTCATCAAGCGAGTCCGCGCGGCGTTCCCCGGGATCCGCGCGCGGCGCAATCTCTATCGACGTCCGTCGTGCGAAAGCACGCTGCTGCGCCTGCTCGAGCGCGGCCGCATCGATGGCTATCTTCACTCGACGAATACGGCACGTGCGCCGGCCTCGGCTGAGTCGCAAGCACTCGTCTCCGAGGGTCTTGCGGCGCTGCTCGGCGACGACTTTGAGATCTACCATAACGCAGTATCCGAGACGGAGAAGCGTCAGTTGCTGCTCGAGCTCTTCGCCCGGCGTGCGGAGTCTACTTGACGGCGACGCCGTAGATGATGTAGCGCCAGGCCGGTGGTATCGCGCGATCGATGACGCGATCGACCACCGAGAGCGCCTGGCGTTGAGACTCCGAACGGCCCAGCGTCGCGAGAAAACCTGCCGTGCCGTAGCGTACCTGCGAAAACGGCGCAAGAAACGCGCGCATCTCGTCGGTCGTGATGTAGCGGCAACGCGCGCCCCAGGGAACGTAGGTCCGCCGAAGCAGTCCATGAAGCGGACTTCCCACGAGATTCTCCGCGAAGAGTAAGCGACCGCCCGGGCGCAACGCCCGATACATCGCCGCGACCGCTTGCTGTTGACGATCGATAGCACCGTCGTGTCCGATGCTGTTGAGGACCGATTTGAACGTAACGACGTCGAACGTATCTTCATACGGAATGCTTGTCGCGTCGATGTTTTCGAACTGCAAACGATCGGCGACGCCGTAACGGTCGGCGAGAACCTTGGCTGCGCTGAGCGGCTTATTGTAGTCGGAGCAGACGACGTGATGTCCGCGCAGCGCTAGCCACACCGAGATGCCGCCCCCGCTTGCGCCGACCTCCAAGCACTGCAGCGAACCCGCTTCGAGCGCGCCTTCGCGCTCCCAATAGCGCAGCGCCCGCGACCAATTTCCCACGTCCCACCCGACGGCGTCGCAGTCGTTCACGCGCATCGGGCGGGGACTCCGATGGCGCGAGCGCCGGCCGGAACATCATGCGTTACCACTGCGCCTGCGGCGATGACCGCACCGTCCCCGATGTGGACGCCGGGTAAGACGATCGCGCCCGAGTAGATCAACACGCCGTTGCCGACGATGACGGGTGCGACGTCGACGTGATACGGACCGTCGTCGATGCGGCCGAACTGCGTGGTGACGTGCACGTGAGCACCGAGATGCACGTGGTCGCCGATCGTCAAGCCGCCGCCGCCCCAAAGCACGCAATACGGACCGATCTCGACGTCGTCGCCGATCGTGACGAAGCCGCGGCGCTCGTTGACGGTGCTGGCGTTGACGTATGCACCATGATCGAAAAACACGTTGCGGCCGACGCTGATGCGATCGGCGCCGCGCACGACCGCAGTTGGGGCAAATCGGGCGCCGTTCAGCCGAGCGCGCTGCTCGAATTCGACGGCGGCCGCCTGGGTAAGCTGCAACAATACGCGCACTTGGTAGGCCGCACGAGTGATCGCATTCACAGGGTCATGATCCCGCGCGCCGCCTCGCATTGACTACGGCAGAAGGGCCTACCCTGCGGGGCCGTCTGCCCCAACACGTATTGAGCGCACTGAATCTCGCTGTGACCTAGCAAGCACGCCTAGGATGGAGCCGTGATCTCGATTGCCAACGGTGGAAGGGCGATCCGGCCGCTCCTGCGCGCTGCGCTTTTCATCGCCGATTGCGGCTTGGTTGGGCTCGCCATCGTCCTCGCGCCGACGGTAGGCGACATCCACTCCGCCACCCAGGAACAACTTGCGCTCATCGGCGCGATTCTCTTGTTGACCGGCTGCTACGTGCAGTTCCGCTACGAAAGCGCACGCACGTTCGACTTTCATGACGTCGTTCGCTTGCTCGTCGGAGCAGCGAGCGGAGCGATCCTCGCGCTGATCTTCGAAGCGATTCCCTCGCCGCTCACGGGCGCCTCAGGGCGTCTCGTCGTGATCGCCGCAACGCTGTCGTTCGTGCTGCGATTGTTTTCGCGCATCGGGCTCGTCGTGCTGCGCGGCTGGTGGCTGAGCCGGCGGCCCGATGCGAAACGCGTGCTCATCGTGGGGCACGGCCTGGCGGCGCACCAGATCGCCAAAGCGATCCTGGAAGACCGCCGCGTGCCGATGCAGGTCATCGGCTGCGTCGAAGACGGCATTTCGGACCGCAGAATCGACGGCGTTCGCGTGCTGGGCAAATTCGGCGACCTTGCGGACGTGCTGCACGCGCATCCCGTCGACACCGTGATCGTCGCTATCGTCGGCGCGCCGCTCGGGCTGATCAACGAGGTCAAGGAGGTCTGCAAGCAAGTACCCGCCGATCGGCGGCCGGGCGTGACGGTCGTGCCCGACGCGGTGGACGTGCTTTCGGAGCGGGTAACGGTCTCGCGCATTCGCGACCTCCGGCTCGAGGACGTGCTGGACCGTGAACCCGTCGTGATCGACACGGCCGGGATTCGCCCGCATCTCGAAGGCCAGGTCGTGCTCGTCACCGGAGCCGGCGGATCGATCGGATCGGAGATCTGCCGGCAGATTGCGGCGTTCGACCCCGGGCTGGTCGTGCTGCTGGGTCACGGTGAGAACAGCTTGTTCTCGATCGAGCGCGAGTTGCGCGAGACCTATCAGTTCGACCGCACCAAAATGGTACTAGCCGACGTCGCGGACGTCGGCGCGATTCGTCACGTCTTTAGCACGTACAAGCCGCGTGTCGTCCTACATGCCGCAGCGCATAAACACGTGCCGATCGTCGAGGAAAACGTTTGCGAGGCGATCCGCAACAACGTCTTCGGCACAAAAGTCGTCGCACTCGCGGCAGCCGCGTCAGGCGCGGCAAAATTCATCCTGCTCTCGACCGACAAAGCCGTGAATCCCTCGAGCGTCATGGGCGCGACGAAACGCCTCGCGGAGTTGATCTGCCAGTCGTTTGCAGGCGGATCCGCGACCGAGTTCGTCTCGGTCCGGTTCGGTAACGTACTCGGCAGCCGCGGCAGCGTGGTGCCGATCTTCAAGAACCAAGTGAACGCCGGTGGCCCGGTGACGATCACGCACCGCGAGATGGTGCGCTACTTCATGACGATTCCCGAGGCCGTTTCGCTCGTGCTGCAAGCGATGTCGATGGGCATGGACGGCGAGGTCTTCGTGCTCGACATGGGTTCACCGGTGCGTATCCTCGACTTGGCCGAGCAGGTGATTCGGCTATCCGGATTCGAGCCGTACCGCGACATCAAAATCGTCGAGATCGGGATGCGCCCGGGCGAGAAGCTCTTCGAGGAGATTCTCACGCGCGGCGAGGGATTCACGCGAACCGCGCACGAGCGGCTCTTCATCGCCAAGCAGCAGCGCCTGGACTACGCGAGTCTCAACGACGGCGTCGACCGCTTGCGCGCCGCCGTGCGCCGCCATGACGAACGAACGGCTCTATCGATTTTGCGCGAATTCGTCCCCGAGTATACCGCCGCTTCGCAACGGACGCCGGCTACGCTCGAGGATTCCACCGTGTCTGCAACCGCGTCTGCGACGCCGGCCCGCGCGAGGGTCGAGCGCGCGGAGATTACCCCCATGGTCACCACCGCTATTGAGGTTAGGCAAACGTGAAAGTCCTCGAGGCTTCCTCCCTGCGCGCCGGGGCGCTCAAGAAAAAGATCACCGATCGAAGTGCCGTCGTCGGCGTCGTCGGCATCGGTTACGTCGGTCTGCCGCTCGCCGTCGAGAAGGCAAAGGTCGGCTTTACCGTCATCGGCTACGATCGCAACCCTATTCGCGTCGATCAGCTCAATCAGGGGCTCAACTACATACGCGACGTTCACGATCAGGAATTGGCGGAGGCCGTGGAGAGCAGCAAACTCAGCGCGACCACCGATTTCAGCACGCTGGGCTCGTGCGACTGCATCGTCATCTGCGTGCCGACGCCGCTCACGGCGAATAAGGAACCGGACATTTCGTACATCCGTACCGTGGCAGCGCAGATCCGCCGCTACTTGCGGCCGGGGCAGCTCGTGAGCCTGGAAAGCACGACGTACCCGGGAACGACGGAAGACGTCTTACTCGAAATCCTCGCGGAGTCGGGCTTGCGCGTCGGCGAGGAGTTCTTTCTCTCGTTTTCGCCCGAGCGCGTCGACCCCGGGAATGCGCGTTACACGACCAGGAACACGAGCAAAGTCGTTGGCGGGGTAACCTCCACATGCCTGGACGTTGCGATGTGCTTCTATCAGCAAACGATCCAAAGCGTCATCCCGGTGCGCTCGCCGAAGGTGGCCGAGATGACGAAGGTGTTCGAAAATACGTTTCGAGCCGTCAACATCGCCTTGGTCAACGAGATGACGTTGCTGTGCGACCGGCTGGGGATCAGCATTTGGGACGTGCTCGACGCCGCTGCTACGAAGCCGTTCGGCATCATGCGCTTCGATCCCGGACCGGGAGTGGGCGGACACTGCATTCCGCTCGATCCGTTCTACCTCGCCTGGAAAGCACGGGAGTACGACATGAACGTGCGATTCATCGAGCTCGCGGGTGAGATCAACTGGACGATGCCCTACTTCGTACGCGAGAAAGTGGTTCGCGCGCTCAACGAGCAAGGTGTGGCGTTGAAGGGGTCGGAGATCTTCGTTCTCGGTGTAGCCTATAAACGCGACGTGGAGGATTGGCGAGAATCGCCGGCGCTCAAAGTCATGGACCTGCTGCGCAAGGACGGCGCGCGGATCGACTATCACGATCCGCACGTTCCGAGCGTGACGGACGAACACGGTGCGCTTTGGCACTCGATCCCGCTTTCGCGCGAGGTCATGGAGCGGGCAAACGCGGTGCTTATCCTCACCGACCATTCGACGATCGACTACGGACGCGTGGTGAATTGTGCGCGGCTGGTCATCGATACGCGCAACGCAACCAAGAACGTTCGCGACGGCCGCAGCAACGTGGTGATGCTGTGAAGATCGGCGTCGTCGGCGCGGGTCGGTGGGGCGCGAACATTCTGCGAGCCTGCGAGCAGCTTGGCGTGCTGGAGAGCATTTGCGACGCCAACGAAGCCGCGCTCGCGCAGGCCGCGATGCTCTATCCCGACGCCGGACTCGCGTTCGACCTCGACGCAATGCTCGAGCGCGAGATCGACGGCGTCGCGATCGCCGCGCCGCCGGTCGTCCATGCCGAGCTCGCGCAGCGAGCCATTGCTGCGGGCAAGCACGTGTTCGTGGAAAAGCCCCTCGCAATGTCCGCCGACGACGCGGCGATGGTGGTCCGCGCCGCGCGCGAACGCGGCGTCACGCTCTTCGTCGGACACCTGCTGTTCTATCACGCCGGCGTCGCGCGAATGCTCGGGCTGATCCGTGAAGGCGCGATCGGCGAGATCAGGCACGTCCGTTCGCGCCGGCTCTCGTGGGGTACGCTTCGCGCGAGTGAAAACGTCTGGTGGAGCTTTGCACCTCACGACGTGTCGCTCGTTCTGGAGATCTTCGACGAACCGCCGCTTTCGGTCGATGGGGCGCTGTCGGGTTTCGTGCGCCCGCATGTCGCCGATTTCGCCTATGCGGACCTGCGCTTTACCCAGGGACGCAGCGCGCACATCGAGGTGAGCTGGCTGGATCCCGACAAGAGCTCGCGGATCGACGTGTTCGGAAGCGACGGCGTCCTGCGGCTGATCGACGCGCGCGAAGGCGCATCGCTTACGCTGACGCCGTGCGGCGCACGGTACGACGAGCTCGACCGGCCGGCGCTGTGGAACGCCGAGCCGCAGAGCGTCGCGTTCACGCCGTCCGAGCCGCTGGTCGACGAACTGCGCGCGTTCATCGATGCCGTGACGACGGGTCGTCAGCCGCTCACCGACGGCGAGGCCGGCCTGCGCGTCGTTCGCGTGCTGGGCATGCTGAGCGGCACACGCCACCGCTCCCTGGAGGAAATCGCATGAGTCCGCAGACGCAAACGCTTCCATACTTCGTACACGAATCTTCATACGTCGACGAGCCGGTCGAGATCGGCGACGGCACGAAGATCTGGCATTTCTGCCACGTAATGGCATCGGTGCGCATCGGCAGAAACTGTTCGATCGGGCAGAACGTCATGATCGCGCGCAACGCGGTCATCGGCGATAACGTCAAGATCCAAAACAACGTCTCGATCTATGAAGGCGTCGTCCTGGAAGACGACGTCTTTTGCGGACCGAGCATGGTCTTCACGAACGTAAATACGCCGCGCTCCGGGACGCCGCGAAACACCAGCGGCGATTACGAGCGGACGTTGGTACGCAAAGGCGCCTCGATCGGCGCCAACGCGACGATCGTCTGCGGGCACACCTTGGGTGAGTACGCGTTCGTCGGCGCGGGATCGGTCGTAACGAGCGACGTGCCCGCATACGCGATCGTGTACGGAAATCCGGCGCGGGTGCAGGGCTACGCGTGCGAATGCGGGCTGCGTCTGCGCTTTGGAGCGGATGAAGCGCTGTGCGCGGGCTGCAACCGGCGTTACGTGAAATCGGGAGGAACGGTATGGCGCGCGGCATGATTCCGATCCTCGATCTGACGCGGCAGTATCGGTACCTGGAGGAGCCGATCGGCGACGCCATCGCGGCCGTGCTTGCGAGTGGGACGTTCATCAACGGAGCGAACGTTGCCGCGTTGGAAGATGAGATCGCGCGCTACACCGGTGCGCAATTCGGCGTCGGCTGCAATTCCGGAACCGATGCGCTGCACCTCGCGCTGCGCGCGCTGAACATTGGCCCGGGTGACGAGGTCATCACGACACCGTTCACTTTCATCGCGACCACGGAAGCGATCGCCATGGTCGGGGCAACACCGGTGTTCGTCGACATCGATCCGCTAACGTTCAATATCGATCCGCTGCGCATCGAAGCGGCCATCACGCCCAGAACGCAGGCGATCTTGCCGGTCCACCTCTACGGGAACCCCGCGCCGATGCGCGAGATCGCATCGATCGCGGCGCGGCACGGCCTCGTCGTAGTCGAGGATTGCGCGCAGGCAATCGGCGCACAAATCGGCGGCGACCGGACCGGCTCATTCAGCGACGCCGCCGCCTTCAGTTTCTTTCCGTCGAAGAATCTCGGCGCGTACGGCGATGGCGGGATGCTGGTGACGTCGCGGCCCGAGGTCGCCGAACGCGTCCGTTCGCTACGCTCGCACGGCGGCCGGGTCAAATATCACCACGAGGAGATCGGTCTCAATAGCCGCTTGGACGAGCTGCAAGCCGCGATTCTGCGAGTGAAGCTGCCCCATCTAGAGACGTGGATCGAACGACGACGCGCCCACGCGGCCGCGTATTCGGTTGCATTGGAAGGCATCGTGGCGATACCGGATGAGACCCCCGGCACGCGTCACGTCTTTCATCAGTACACGATTCGCGTCTCGAACCGCGAGCAGGTGAGAGACGAGCTTGCCGCACGAGGTGTCGGTACGATGGTCTACTACCCGGTGCCGCTGCACCTGCAAAAGGTGCACGAACCGCTCGGGTACCGTCACGGTGCGTTCGAGCATTCCGAGGCGGCGGCTCGCGAGGTGCTCTCGTTGCCGATGTTTCCGGAGCTCGAGCCCGGCGAAGCGGAAGCGGTCATCGATGCCGTGCGAAGCGTCTGTGCCGAAACGGTGCCGCTCGCATGAAAGTTCTCACCGTCGTCGGCGCACGACCGCAATTCATCAAGGCCGCGCTCCTGACGCGTGAACTGCGGGCACGCGGCGTCGACGAATGTCTCGTCCATACGGGGCAGCACTACGACGCGAACATGAGCGACGTATTCTTCAGCGAACTACGGATCCCGCAGCCCGAACACAACCTCGGCGTGGGATCCGGTTCGCACGCGTCGCAAACGGCGCAGATGATGAGCAAGCTCGAGCCGGTGATCCGCTTCGAGCGGCCGGACGTCGTCATCGTGTACGGCGACACGAACAGCACGCTCGCCGGAGCGCTCGTCGCGGCAAAGCTGAACGTGCCCGTCGCGCACGTGGAGGCCGGTCTGCGCTCGTTCGACCGTTCGATGCCCGAGGAGATCAACCGGCTCGTCGCGGACCGCGTGAGCGCACTGCTGCTCGCGCCGACGGTTTCGGCCGCGGAGCAGCTGCGTAGCGAGGGCATCGAGCATGGCGTAAGCGTCGTCGGAGATCTGATGGTCGACCTGGCGCTTGCGATGGTGCGGCGGCTTGCGCCGGTCCCGTCGATCCTCGAGCGCTTCGAACTTGGCGACCGTGAGTACGCGGTGGCCACGATTCATCGCGCCGCCAACACCGATGACATCGCCGTGTTTGCGCGCCTCGTTGCCGGGCTGCGCCGAAGCGGCTTACGGGTGATCTTTCCGGTGCACCCGCGCACGCGGCGACTCGTGGATCTGCTCTGCGTCGGGAGTTACGACAACGTCGTCACCTGCGAACCGCTCTCGTATTTGGAGATGCTGGCCTTACAGGCGCACGCGCGTGTCGTCATCACGGACTCGGGCGGGATGCAGAAGGAGGCCATAACGGTCGGAACGCCGTGCGTGACGCTGCGCGACCGGACCGAGTGGAACGAAACGCTCGAGGGCGGATGGAACGTGCTTGCCGGCTCGGACCCGGCTGCGATCGCTGCAGCGGCGCTGCGCGACCGGCCGTTGCGGCCGATCGCACCGTTCGGTAACGGCCGTAGCGCGGCGCTCATCGCCGATGCCGTGCTCTCGTCACGCCTCTTCGCCGAGCAGTCGCATCCGTGCGCCTCTTAATCCTCACCCAATACTACCCGCCGGAGATCGGCGCAGCCCAAACCCGTCTTTGCGCGCTGACGCGGGCGTTGGTAACGCGCGGTCACGTGGTCGAGGTCGTTACGGCGATGCCGAATCATTTGGCGCCGCGTACGTTTGAAGGGTACCGAGGGCGACTCTACATGCGCGAGACGCTCGACGGCGCCGCGGTCCACCGCACCTGGGTCTATCCCGCTACGGGCACGGGCCTTCGCCGTATGATGAACTATCTTTCGTTTACGTGCACGTCGTTCATCGGGCTCGCGCGCGCCAAGCGGCCCGACGCCGTCTTCGTGGAGTCTCCGCCGCTTTTTCTCTCCGTGCCGGGATGGATCGCGGCAACGGTATGGCGCGCCCCGCTGATTTTCAACGTGGCCGATCTCTGGCCCGACGCGGTTCGCGAGTTCGGCGTGATCCGCGACGGCCCATTTCTCGCCGCAGCGGAGCGTCTCGAGTCGTGGGCGTATCGTCGCGCCACCACCGTCAATGCCATTACCGAGAGCATGCGCGCGGAACTGCGTGAACGCAAAGGCGTGCCGGCGACGAAGCTGCGCTTCCTCCCCAACGGCGTCGACGTCGAGCGGTTGCAGCCTCGTGAACGCAGCACCGCGCTGGCTGCACGCCTGGGCCTCGACGCGCGGCCGGTCTTCTTGTACGTAGGGACGCACGGTATCGCTCACGCGTTGCACGTTCTGGTGGGTGCCGCGGCGCTCGTGCCGCAGGCGCAAGTCGTCTTCGTCGGCGGGGGCACGACGAAGGCTGCGCTGCGCGAACTCGCGCGGAACGTCGAAAACGTGCGTTTCGTCGATCCGGTGCCGCTGGACGAGTTGCCGGATTACTTCTCGCTTGCATGCGCGTCCGTCGTTCCGCTCACCCGCAGCCGGCACAATCACGGAGCCCGGCCGGCAAAGCTTTTCTCATCGCTTGCGTGTGGCGTACCGGTCATCTACAGCGGGGATGGCGAAGGCGCGGGAATCGTGCAGGACGCGCGCGCCGGCATCGTCGTCGCACCCGAAGATCCCAGGGCAATCGCGCAGGCGATGCTGCGGCTGATGGACGATCCGATCGAACGCGGGCAGATGTCGCAACGCGCACGCGCCCTCGCCGTCGAGCGCTTCGCCTGGTCGAAGATTGTGGACGGGTGGCTGGCTTCGTTATGAAACGCGCGCTGCTCCTCACCTACTACATGCCGCCGCGACCGGCGATCGCGTCGCTGCGCGCGCAACATATCTTTACCGCTCTACAGGAGCACGGGTGGGAGGTTATTCCCGTCGTACCCGCGATCGCCGGCGTCCAGTACGCCCCCCCGGTTCATACCACCGGCGTGGTTGAGTTTCGAGCCCCGATGCGGCGTTTGCTCGGCGTACGTGACGGGCAAACGACGCACGAACGCCTGGGTGTCGAGATCGGCAGCGTGTTGACGCACCCAACCTGGCAGCAGCGTATGCTGCAAGTGGGACACCAAACGGTGAATTTTGCGGAGAGACGGCTCGGCTGGCTGGGACCGGGCGTACGCGCGGTAAGCAGTTTGCTCGCCGAACAGCCCGTGAATGCAATTATCTCGACCTCGCCGCCTGTGGCGACACATCTCGTTGCCGCGCGCGCGCATGGCGATATACCGTGGATCGCCGATCTACGCGATCCTTGGCTGCGCTGCGAGGACGGCGGCCCGGTCCTGCGCGCAATCGACGAATTACTCGAAGGATACGCGTTTTCGAGCGCGAGCGCACTCGTTGCAGTCTCGGAGCCGATTGCCGCAACGCTGCGCCACCGTTATCCGCGCAAGCGGGTCTACGCGGCGCCAAACGCGTTTTCCGCGCGCGAATGGGACGGTATAGCATTCACGCATCCGCGCTGCGCGACGCTCCTTCACGCCGGCTCGCTCTATGGCGGCCGGCGGGATCCGCGCCCGCTCTTCGATGCCGTCGGGGAACTCATCGAACGCGGCGTCGTAGACCGGCACGAAATCGCTCTCGACTTCTACGGCGACTGCGACCCGTGGTTGCAGGCTGAGATCGATCGGCGCGCCTTGGGTGGCGTCGCCGTTCTGCACGGGCGCCGTCCGCGTGAGGCAATCCTCCCGCTCGAACGCGCAGCGTCCCGGCTGATCGTCATCGTCGGCGACCGGCGCGACGAGATCGGAACGTTTACCGGAAAATTTTTCGAATATCTCGGTGCGCGGCGCAAGATCATCGCGATCGGCGGCCCGCCCGAGCGCACCGTGCTCGACGACGCGCTCGAACAAAGCGGCGCAGGCGAGCGGTGCCGCAGCACCGAGGCGCTTGCGAAGGCGATTTCGGAGGCCGTGTTCGAGTGGCGCTCCGGTCGAACGGAGGCCGTGCCCGACAGCGCGGTCGCACCCTTCGAGCTGGCGCATTTCGGTACGCATTACGCGCGCATCCTCGAGGAGAGCATATGTACCGCTTGACGGCGCTCGTACTCGCGGTCGTCGCCGTTCATGCAGCGGGCAGGGTCTACGCACGGCAGCCGGCCGATCTCACCCGCACGACGATCGAACTGCGCGGAAGCGTCCCGCTGATCCTTGGCACGTTTGCAATCGAAGGAAACGGGGAAAACGGCGCGCGCGGCACGATTCAGCCCGGAATCGCCGTATGGAACGCCGACGACGGAGCGATGCTCGCGGACCGGCAGCTCAACGTTCCGCCGGACGGCAACTTTGCGACGGCACTCGGAAGCCAAATTCATGACGCCCCTTCGCTCGTCCACACCGCGGCCGGGGGGATTTTGGCGCTCTACGGCGCGGCGAGTACGTACGTCAACTATCATCCGCCCGCTTCCTGGAAGTGTCCGAGCGGTTTTTGCCAGCCGTTCAAGTTTGCGACCGGCGACGGGCAGGCCGATGCGCGCATCGTCGAGATGCTCGCGGACTCACCGGAGTATCTCTTGCCGAGCGTCGGCCTCTCCGAAGCATCGTATGCGACGCTCGGCCAAACCACGATCATCGCCGGACAGCAAGAGAACGGCCGCGGATACGGCGAGACCGGTACGCAAGCGTACGTGGCATTGCACGCAACGGCGGACGGTGGCACGTTCGACACGACTGCCGGCCCATGGAATTTCAAAAGCTCGCACGAACCGCCGGCCGACGGCCTAGAGGCGCTCTCGCTGGCGCCCGACGACGACGCCTACGTAGATTTCGGCATCGCCCGCGCGGAGAGCGGATCCGGCACGGTTACGCTCGCGATCGGCGACGCCTCGTGCTCGATCGACCTCACGTCCGACGGTTCGGCAAGCGATGCCGCGGCGCGAATTGCCTCCGCATTCGCGTCGGCCTGTTCGTCGCTGCGCGACCGCTTTGCGGCGATGCAAGTACGCTACGACCCGGCAATGGTCGTCGGCGGCACGAATCTCGCGCCGGCGATCGTGGGGCTCACCTTGCGTGCGGGCGCGCCTGCGCCGCCGCCGCTGTCGAGGGTGACGCTGCAGTGCACAGGCTCGATCTCTTGTGCGTCGCCGCGCGGCGCGGACACGGTCGCGATGGCGCACGGCGCAGGACTGCACCGGCATTTTCTCTACGGCGGCGTGCTGCAGCGCGGTCCCTACATCTTTTATCTGATGGACGTCGAGCAGTCGATCGGCAACTGGTACGGCCGCGGGTACGCGAGCTACGGGCTCGCGTTGATCTGTCTCCGGACCAAAGAACCGCAAGGCGCGACATGGACGTGGACGGACTGCGCGGGCCGGCATCCCTTCACGCTGGCACCGGGGATGATGGCGGCGGCGCGATTCGAGCGCGGAAGCCCCTACCTCGTCGGGGCGCCCAGCGACGGCTACCACGACGACATGTCGCCGTATCTCGACGACTGGTCGATGGCCGCGCAAGCGCACGTGCGCGGCACGCCGGTGATCGCCGCAGTCTCTGCCGCATTTTTGCCGAACGGCGATCTGATGCTCGGGCATGGGTGTCAAACCACGACGCGCGTGGTTACCGCGTGCTACGCGCTCTACGACACGCACACGGGCCGCACGCTGCAAGCGGGAACGATTGCACAGCCGCCGGGCGGCTCGCTCGCTTCGATCGCGTTGCGCACGCGCAACGACGGCTTCGTCGAGGCCGGCATATTGGGAGGAAACGGCACGCGCTGGGGTTGCGGGCAACCCGGCGTGTGTTTCCTCACCTACCGCTACGATCTTTCGCTCGGCCGTTGGGTGCCGCTCGCGACGGCACCGATGGGCGGCGCGAACTTCGACGGCTTCCCCGGTTCTATCTCGGTTTGGGGGAATAGCTTCGTCGTGGAGGTTCACCGCAAGATGCCAAGTGGTTATGTGGTCGACACCCAAATACGCTCGTAGAGGCCGCGCAGCTCACGGAGTTCGCCCTCAAACGAGTAGGCGGTGGATGCAGTGCGCGCGTTCGCGCTATACCGCTCGCGTTGAAGCTCGTCACGATGCAGCAGATGCAACGCCATAGCGTGGGCATGCCCGTCCGCGGGCGTGAGCACGCCGACGTTGCCTTCGCTGACGATCTCGGCGACGCGTCCCACACGATCGGCGACGATCGGCAACCCGAACCGCAGATATTCGAAGAGTTTGTTCGGGAGCGCCTGACGATGGTTGAACGTGTCCTCCAGTGGAAGGTAACCGATGCGCGCGTGCGCGAGCCAGCGCAGTACTTCGGTGTATGGCCGCCGCCCAAGCTCGAAGACGCCGGCTTCCTCCGCGCGGCGGCGCAGTGCTCTGCGTTCGTGCGGCGCATAATCGATGAGATCGATTTCCCCGATGTTGACGACCGCGAGCTCCGGCGCGAGCTGACGCAGTTCCTCGGCGGCAGCGACCAGCAGGTGGTACGCGACGCGCCGCGAGGCGCCGCCGGTGTGGACGACGTACGGTTGCCCGCCGAGGGGATGCGGAGCGGCCGCGGCGGCGTCGACCTCGGCTCGAGAGATGTTCGGAAAGTTTCGTACGAGCGCTACGCGCCCGGCGGGCATCTTCGGTTCGTAGCGCGCGAGCATTCCTTCGACAACGACGACGACGCCGGCAAAAGATCGCAGCACCGCGCGTTCCACAGCGTCGTAGAGCGCCGCCAACGCCGGCCGCATGGGCGCGGGAATCCATGCTCGCGCCCGAATCGTGTCGGTGTAAAATTCGTGTACGTCGTAGACGACGCGCACGCCAAGCATCGCTGGAACGACCGCAACGACGAGCAGTTCGGGATCGTGGATGTGAACGAGCGAGCGCCGGTGCGCCCAGATCGCGCGCAATGCCCGCCATGCCCGGCCGACGCGGTGCAGCCGCGGGCCGGCACCGTCTCCCAGGGCGAGCATCCGAATGCCGGCCTCGTGGCGATTGGATTCGATCGTGGTCGCGAGTCCGACCTCGATGCCGCTCGCCGCCAGGGCGCGCACTTCTTTTTGGTAGATGCGACCGTCGTAGGGCGGATGGACGGTCGTGACGTGCAGCACGTCGGGCTGCTGGAGAAGGTGTAACGTGCGCGTGCTCTTCATCGTCAATAACTTTCCTACCCCAGACAACCCGATGGACGGTATCTTCAATCTTCGTGCCGCGATGGCGATGCGCGAACGCGGCCATGACGTGGCCGTCGCGCGGATCGCGCCCCACATTCCTCCGTGGAACAAACGGTGGCAGCGTTATCGTACCGTGCCTGCCCGCTACGTTGTCGATGGCGTACCGGTCCGCACCCTATGGGGACTTATGGGCCCCAAACGCTGGGCGATCGGCACGCTGGCGCTGCAACTGCGCGCGGCGATCGATGCGCAGATCGAGGCGTTTGTTCCGGACGTCGTTCACGTCCAGGGTCTCTTGCCGGCCGGCGTACTAGCGCTCGGCGCGCGCCGCCCGTTTGTCGTTACGGCCCACGGATCCGAGACGTATGCGCTCGTTTGGCGCCGGCGTGGGTTGCAATCGCTCGCCCGGCACGTGATCGAGCGAGCGGGGGCGCTCGCGGCCGTCTCGGGTTTCGTGGCGGCGAATCTGGACCGCCTCGGTGCGAGAACGGTACGCGTGATCTACAACGGCGCCGACGAAATGATCTTCGAACCCCGATCGCGCGCGGCGAGTCGCGCGCGTCTGCACGTTTCGGCGGACCGGCCCGTGCTCGCGTTCGCGGCGAACGTCGTCCGCGAAAAGGGGGTCTTCGAGCTGCTCGACGCGCTCGAACGACTCACACCGATGGCGCCGGTGTTACTCGTCGCCGGCGCGGGTGAGGCACAGGAAGCCGTCTCGCAGCGTGCGCGCGCTCGCGGTCTGGACGTGCGCATGTTCGGCCGGCTGGACCAACCGGAGCTTGCCGACGTGTTGGCGGCGTGCGACACGTTCGTGTTGCCCAGCTACGCCGAAGGACTTCCCGCGGCAATCTGCGAGGCGATGATGATGGGGCGAGCCGTCGTCGCCAGCGCCGTCGGCGGTATCCCGGAGATCCTCGCATCCGGGCGCGGGATGGTCGTTCCGTCCAAAGATCCGCCGGCGCTCGCATTCGCGCTACGCAGCATCCTGGAGGATGCCGCCTTGCGTCGCGAATGCGAGCAGCGCGCGCGCACGTTCGCCGTCGAGCATCTTACCTGGCGAAGGAACGCGCTTGCCTACGAAACCCTCTACCAGGAAGTGCTTACGGGAACGCGATGACCGCGCCGACGCCGTCGATATATTCGGGCGGTGCAGGACCGGTCGTCGACAGCGTGCCGCCGTCGAGGACGCCGTATCCGCTCACCGTCAGCGTGTGTGTGAATTGCGGGAAGGGGAACGGCACGTCCGCGCCGCTGGTGGGATTGATGGCGACGGCGCAGGCACCGACGAACTTGCCGGCGACGAAGCACTCGTTGTAGACGCGGCCGTACGCGCCGCCGCTTTGTACCAAGCTGCTCACGCTCGCCGGTGTCGAAACCGCCGGATCGAGGACGACCAGTTCTTCCTCCGGGAAGACCTGCAGGCCCGACGGCGTCGTGAAACGCGAGAACATGACGTCCAGCGACGGGTTGTACGTCAGCAGAAACGACGCGTACGCGTAGATACGTGCCGGGGTGTTTGCAGAGGCGTCCACGTAGTCTTCTTCCATGCACCAGAACTCCTTACCGAGCGCGTTGACTTGGAGTTCGGTATTTTCCGTTGCGGTCCAAAGCCAGCCATCGGATTCCGGCTCGCTGGTCGACGTGTAGCATTCTTCCATGTTCCCGCCGAGCACGTTCGACGTGCTAAGCTCTTGGATCAACTCCGACGGATTCTCACCATCGAGCCCGCTCAAGCCGTTTGCGACCACCGGCAACGTAGCCGCTTGATCGAGCGCTTCACCACCGGCGATCCATTCCGCGTCGGTGTAATCGCATGGGAGCGACGGCGAAAACGTGTATGAGAATTCACTTAGCGGTCCGCTGTCGTCTTGAAAGACCGAGTTGAAGTTCGCGGTAGCCTTGATCGAGTTCAGCAGGTTTGCGTACGCGTTTTGCAACACCGTGGAGCCGGGGTTCATGACGTACTCGGTGACGTTGTCGGTAAAGTCGGTCACGTCCGTTCCGCTGCAGGTCTGAGCAAATCCGCCGTCTGCCGCGGTTGTATAGAGCGTGTTGTCCGGAACGGTACGATTGGGATCTTCGTAGATCTGCGTCTCGATACCGGCTGCCTGGACCGCGTCTGCGTCACCGACACCGGTTTGCGCCCACGTTAGGTACGGAGCTGCTTGCGCCGCGGTAACGGTCAGCGTGCCGTCCGGTGCGCCCAAATAGCCCGCGGTCAGAACGTGCGTCTGCGCGATCGGCGTCGGCGTCGGCGTCGGCGACGCTTGGGGCGTCGGATCGGTGACGACGATTTGCACGGCGGTGATCGAGGTTGCGGTCGAACCGGCGCCGGTGACGGACGCTAACGCGCCCGCTTCGAGCGTGCCGGCAATCACCGTCGACGCGGTCAAGACGATGGGAACGGCGGAATACGTCGCATTGACGTCGAGCGTGAACCCGTAAGGGGCTGCGCCGGCGATCGTGCCGCTAGCCGTCGTAGTGGCCGGTGCGCTACTGCTTTGCGAGGCGATCAGGGCGGTAACCCCGCCGGAAATAGAGCCCGTTCCGCCGATGGTCTCGTAATCACCGGTGGTCGGCGCTCCTCCGACGTAGAGGGTGCTGGAGTTCGTCTGGATCCACATATGTCCGTAGTTGCTGGTATCGATCTCGAACTCGGTCGGATCTATGAGATCGACCGGGCCACTGAGCGATAGCATCTCCGGCGTTGGAAGCGGCGCCGGCGTGCCCGCGGTGACGTCGATCTGCGTCACGGTTGTTGCCTGGATGTTCGTCTCGACGGAGCCCGTTCCGACGACGTCGACCTCTTCGCCGATATACGGAGCGGCACCGACGTACGTGGTCGACGAGCTCGTGTAGATGTCGAGCAACCCATGATACTGCGTCTGGATTCTGAAGCCGCTGACGCCGCTGAGAAACGACGCGATTGGACCGCTCGCGGTCGCACTCGCCGACGACGTCGACGCGGCCGCGACATGTTGCGTCGGCGGCGTTATCGAGGTTCCGCCTCCGCCGCCTCCGCCGCAGGCAACCAAGAGCGCGCATAAACCGATTATGCAAGCAAGTTTCCGTTCGCCCATACCCATAGTGACCTAGGTATCGACAGAATGCACTCTCATTTCGTACTTGTCCGGTCGGCGAGCAAGCGCACGCCGGAAAATGAGAAGCGCACGCCCTCGCTTCGGCGAAGGCGTGCGCAACGTGGCAGACGGGTTTGTTCCGGTTTTAAGGGAAGGCGATGATCGCGCCGACGCCGTCCATCTCCGCCGGCGGAGCAGGGCCGTCCGTCGAGAGCGTTCCACCGTCGAGGATGCCGGCGCCGCTCAGCGTCAACGTGTGGGTGAACTGCGTGTAGGGGAACGGCACGTCCGCACCCTCGGTCGGATTGATTACGACGGCGCACTCGCCGACTGATTTGCCGGCAACGTAACATTCGTCGAAGACTCTCCCGTACGACCCGCCGCTTTGCTCGAGGCTGCTCAGACTCGTGGGCGTTACCGTGGGATCGAGTGCGACGAGTTGCTCCTCGGGAAAGACGTGCAAACCCGAGGGCGTCGTCCAATCCTCCCACATGACGTCGAGTGACGGATTATACGTCAAGAGAAAAGACGCATATGCGTATATCCGGGCGGCCGTACTCTCGGATGCCTCGGACGTGTCGCGTTCCATGCAGAAGAAGAGCTTGTCGAGCGCATTGACCTCGAGTTCCGTGTTCTCCGTCGCGTCCCATAGCCAGCCGTCGTCTTCGGGTATGGTGGTCGACGACGCATAGCACTCCTCCATGTTGCCGCCGAGGACGTTCGAGGTGCCGAGTTCCTGGATGAGTTCGGAGGGATCGTGGCCGTCGAGACCGCTCAAACCGCTGAGGATTTGAGGCAGGGTCGCGGCCTGATTGAGCGCCTCTCCGCCGGCGATCCAGGCGGAGTCGCTGTAATCGCACGGCAACGACGGCGAGAATGAGTAGTCATACTCGCTGAGCGGCCCGGCATCGTCCTGGAAGACCGCGTTGAAATTTGCTTCCGCCTTCACGGAGTTCAGCAAGTTCGCATAGGCGGTGTGCATGATCGTCGAGGCGGGATTCATGACGTATTCGGTGACGTCGTCGGTGTAGTCGGTGACGTCGACTCCGCCGCAGGTCTGCGCGAAGCCGCCGTCGGCCGCAGTTGTATAGAGCGTGTTGTCGGGGACGGTGCGATTAGGATCCTCGTAGATTTGCGTTTTGATGCCGGCGGCCTGGATCGTATCGGCATCGCCGACGCCGGTTTGCGCCCAGGTGAGGTACGGCGCCGCCTCGGCCGCCGTGACGGACGTCGTGCCGTCCGGCGCTCCAAGGTAATCGGCGGTGAGCACGTGCGTCTGCGACGTCGTGGCTGCTGCCGTTGCGGTCGTCGTAACCTTGCTCGCCGTAATCGCGGTTGAGGTCGAGCCGGTGCCGGTGACGGTGGCCGTTGCGCCGGCCTCCAGCGTACCGGTGATCGTGGTGTCCGATCCGGTCAGAATGATTGGGACGGCAGAGTACGTCGAGCTCACGTCGAGCGTAAACCCGTATGCCGTTGCGCTGACGATCGTTCCCGTCGCGGACGTGGCCGAAGGCGCGCCGGCGGTCTGTGAGGCAATCTCCGCGGCTACGCTGCTCGAGGTCAAGTCGATGCCGCCGACGCTTTCGTAGTCGCCGACCACAGGTTTTCCCCCGACGTAGGTTGTGCTCGAACTGGTTTCAATCCAAAGGTGCCCATACTCGCTAGAATCGATCTCGAACTCGGTCGAGTCGACCAGATCGACCGGGCCGCCGATCGCGAACATCTTCGCCGGCGTAAACGCATCCGCGGCCGACGACGTCGTCGACGATGACGGCGTGTTTGCTCTTTCGCCCGTCGAGGGTACGATCGAGGAGCCGCTTCCATGCCCTCCGCCGCAACCGCTCAACAACGCACAAAGTGCAAGCGTAGAAAATAAGTGTCGTTTGCCCATAGTGGTGTATGTCGGACGAAATTCCGGCACGCTGTAGTCGTTCGTACGGCAGCCGAGCGTCAATAGCAAGCGTGCAGATGGTCATACGCTGCATAAGCAATGTTCCAATCGTCTCATCGAATTGGGTAAGCAGTCCCGAATAATGTCACACCGTTATGGGCAATATTGCGAGGTAGCCTAGAGGTACCAACCCAAAGTCCCAATCGACGCAGCGGAAAGGACCCATTCTGTGATTGCACCCCAAAGGCCCGCGACGACGGCCGATACGATCCGGCTCTACGTCATCGAAGGCCAGGTACTTTTTGCGAAGGCGCTATGCCAGGTTTTCGCTGCGGAAAAAAACATCGAGGTCGTGGGTGACGCGCAAACCGTTGATGAACGAGCCGTAACGCGTGCCAAGCCCGACATCGTGATTCTCGATCTCGACGGCGCGGGAGGCGGATTGGTGGACGGAATCGAGCGGTGCCGCAGCAGCGCACCGGAGGCACGTATCTGCGCGCTGACCATGCGACCGGCGCCGGAAGTCATGCATCGCTGCCTCGCGGCCGGCGCCGACGCATATCTGATCAAAGACATCGTTCCCAATGAGTTCATCCGTGCGGTGAAGATGGTTGCGGGCGGCGACACGTACGTCGATCCGCGCGTAGCCGGCGGATGGTTGCGGCGGCGTTCATCGAGCTCGCGTGGCGCCGATCTCAACGAGCTTTCGGTTCGCGAAACCGAGATCATCCGTCTTATCGCGGAAGGGCTGTCGAACAAAGAGATCAGCGTTCGTTTGAATCTCTCGGAGAAGACGATCAAGAATCACATCAGCCGGATCTTTTCAAAGCTGAATATCTACGCGCGCACGCAAGCCGCCGTTCACGCGATCCGGCTGGGGCTGCTTTAAGGCCGCATCGACGGTATCTCCGATCGCGTCGACGACGTCACGGACGTCGTCGTCCGTCATTGAGGGGTAGAGCGGCAGCGATATCAGCGTGTGCCAAACGCGCTCGGTGTTCGTGCAGGTTCGAAATTCGAGAAAGCGGTAAGCAGCGAACAGGTGCGTCGGGATGTAATGCACCGACGTACCGATGTTGCGTTCGCGAAGCGCCTGGATCAAGGCGTCGCGTCCGATACCGGCCCGTTCTTCGTCGATCGTGACGACGTACATGCACCAGCTGAGGCGATCGCCCTCGTTCACCGGCCGCGCCGGAAGGCCGATGCCCGGGATCTCTGTCAAGCCCTCCTCGTAGAGCGCCGCCAGCTCGTGCCGTCTCGCCTGCATCGCGCCCAGACGGTGCAGTTGGCCGAGACCAATTGCCGCGAGCGGGTCGGGAAGATTGTACTTGTAGCCGGGCTCGTGCACGTCGTAGCGCCAGGTGCCCGCAGCGGCGTATCGCTTCCAGGCGTCGCGGTCCATTCCGTGCAGCGCCAGGCTGCGAGCGCGGGCTGCCAGGTCGTCATCGTTCGTGAGCAGCATCCCGCCCTCGCACGTGGTGAGATTCTTCGTCGCGTAGAAGCTATACGCCGCGGCGTCGCTGCGCGTGCCCGCCCACTCGCCCCGATCCAGCATGCCGGCGGCATGCGCAGCATCTTCGAGCACGTGAAGCCCGCGCGCGCGCGCAAGGTCGACGATTGCCGCGATATCGAGAGGCCGCCCGGCATAGGGCATGGGCACGATCGCTTTGGTCCGCGCCGAGAGCACGCGGTGGATCGACTCCGGGGTGATGCTGAGCGTTCGCGGATCGACGTCGGCAAAGACCGGGGTCGCCCCGAGCTCGAGCGTGCATTGCGCGCCGGCGAGGAACGTGAGCGACGGCATGATCACTTCGTCGCCGGGGCCGATGCCGAACGCTCGTAACGCGACGTGCAGCGCCGCGGTACAGCTGCTCATCGCGACCGCGTTGCGAACGCCGGCCACTGCGGCCATCTCCGCTTCGAACGTCTGCACGTTTGGGCCGGTCGTGAGCCAGCCATTGCGCAGCGCTCCGAGCGCGCCGCTCAGCTCGTCGTTCGAAAGTTCCGGGCGGCAGTAGGGGAGGTAGCTTCCCCGCATATTTTGACCTTTCCGCGAGCAGCGCACGCATTTCGCACGAGCATAGCGACCATGAACGCGAGCCACGTGTATTTCATTTCCATGATGTCGAGAAAGAGCGCCGCGACGAAAAGCCCGAGGACCGCGGATTCGACTGCGGCGGCAAAGCCAAAGAGTTCGTCGTGCGGCTCGACCGAACGCAACTCTCGAAACTGGAACCACCATGCCCCCAGGAGCAGCGCAAGGCCGAAGAAGCCGAGCTCGACTCCGGCGGAGAGTAAGATGTCGTGCGGAGCACTGTTCCAGGGGTTGTAATAGTTTTGATGCACCGCAAGGAACGATCGGTCGAAGGCGACCGGAAAGTTTCCGAGGCCTGCGCCGAACCACATAAAACTGCGAAAAGCGTGAAGCCCGACTTCCCAGATGTCGACGCGTCCCGCGCCGCCGCTGGAAGCGGCAGTGGCAAACCTCGCCAGCACGGTGCTGTCGAGCGCGAGGGCGCTGCAGAGCGCTGCAAATGCGAAGCCGGCTGCCAAGACTGCCGTGCGCGTCCGCCACACGATGTACATGACGGCGATCGCGACCGCAACGAGGCCTCCTCGCGAACCGGCGATGGCGAGCCCTCCGCCCATGATCGCAAGTGCGAGCAGTGCGCCGATGCGAACGGTCGCCGCACGCGAACGTAGCGCCGCGACGAGCGCAACGGCGATCGGAAGGATCAGCGATGCCGCGAATTGGTTGGGATCGATGACGTCGTTGTTGTTGCTGAGTAAAAGACGCCCGCTCACGATGTGCCCGGCGCCGTTGTGAAAGATGTAGGCGCCGTAACCCGCGGCGAGAACACCGCTGAATACCACTGCGAAGAGGAGAATGCCCAGCGTGCGGCGATCGACCGGGACGAACGATACGATCGCATAGAGAGCAAGGAGCTGCGCCAGCGTAAACGCGTGCGCGTATCCGACCTGCGGATCGATCGCCCAGCAAAGCGTGGTTGCGGCCCAGACGACGAAGAAGCCCCAGAAAACGAGCGGCCGGCCCGGCGAGATCGCGCGCCGCGTGCGCAGCAGCCAGAGCGCGATTGCGCCGCCGCTGAGAATCGCCAGTGCGCGTGTCAGCGTACCGAACGCCGGGATGCTCAAGAGATTGTCGAACGGCACCAGCAACACGTAGAGCGCAAACGGAAAAACGAGCGGCTCGCAGATCGCGAAATAGAGCCCGATGGGGCCCAGCACGGCAGCGAGAGCAAGCGCGAGACCGGTCTTCGTACCCGAAAGCGCGACCACGCCGAGTGCCGCAACGGCGCCGACCGCGAGCATACCGATCGTGACCAGCGGCCGCGGACGCATGAGCGTGCGAATCATAACATCTCCGCCACGACGTTGACGTAGGTGGCGAGGTCGCTTCTACGCGGCAGGAGCATGCTTCCAACGCCGATCTTCGCTTGCGAAGCGAAGTAGGCGATCGCCGCTCCTTGACCGGCGATGTACGCCACCGTGGATGCGAGCGCCGCTCCGGCCAAACCGAGGCGCGGAATCATGACGAGACTCCCGACGATGCAGAGCAGCGCGGACGCCGAGGCCAACACCAGCGGCACCTCGGGGCGCCCGAGACGTATCGTGAAATACGTCGACATCGGGCTGCCCAGCGAGAGTGCGAAGACACCGACGAGCAAGATGCGCATCGCCGGGACGACCGGGAGGAACGCACCGCCGTAAAGCATCCCCACGGCGATCGGAGCGATGGCGGCTAATCCCAGGCAACAGATACCGGCGATCAGGACGTTGTGACGAACGGCTCTCGCGGCCAACGCTGCAGCCGCGCGCTCTTCCAGGCTTCCGACGTGCGGTGCGGTAACGACGGCCGTGACTTGCGTCGTGGCAAGCAACGCCTCCGCAGCGCTTACTGCGAGTGTGTACATACCGAGCATGGTCGGTGTTCCCAGCACGGCGACGAGATACACGTCAGACCGGTAATTCAGCAGCGTCACCAGACCAACGAGCCCGGAGCGCGCGGCGTACGCGGCGAACGCTCCCACCGAGACCTTTCCCGCCGGTAGTCCACGGGCGTCGCGCGCGATCCATATCGCGATCCAAACGGCCATGAGGTTCGTGGCAATCAACCACGCGACGATCGCTCCATGCGCGCTTCGTGCTCCGAGCGCAAACGCGGTGCCGATCACCGCCAGGTTCATGCCGGTACTTGCCGCCCCGAACGCTGCTGCTAGGCGTACCCGGTGCGTTCCGGTCGTATATCCGGTTGCAATCATCAACGCAGCCGGTCCCGGCAGCGAGATGAGCGCTGCGGGCACGGCCCACAGCGCGTGCCCGATCCATGCTAAGATCCAGGCGACGACGCCGGCAGGCATCAGGAACAGGAGCGTGGTCAGGAGTGCCGCGCGCGTGATCGCCCGGCCGGCTCCGCGGCGCAGCATGAAATACGACGTCGCCGAGCTCAGCCCGGTGAATCCGGCGACGACGACGCCCGCAAAGACGATCGGCGTGAGGTAGAGACCGCGCTCGTGTGCCCCGAGCACGCGCGCAGTAAGCGCACCGAGCGCCGCAGCCAGCACCATCGTGCCGATGCGCGTCCCGAACGTGTAGAGGCCATCGGTGAAGAGGCGCGTGCGCAGCGACAAGGGCCGGCCCTCTTCTCTTCAAACTGCTCGCTGCGAAAGGAGCTCGCACGCGGTCTTGATGACGCAGTAGGAATAGAGATAGATGCCCACGTGTTCGACGTAAAAGAGATCGTATTGCAGCACGCGCGGCGCATCGGAGGGATCGAGATTGCGCGGCAGGTGCAGCTGCGCCCAGCCGGTCAATCCGGGCCGCAGGAGATGGCGCAGGCTGTACAGCGGAATCTCGCGCTCGAAGCGATCGGCGTATTCGTGCATCTCGGGCCGGGGCCCCACGAGGGACATCTGGCCCGCCAGCACGTTGAGGAGCTGCGGCAGCTCGTCCAAACTCGTGCGGCGAAGGAAGGCGCCGGTCGGCGTGATGCGCTCGTCGCCGGGCCGGACCCACGCGTCACCCGCATTGCTGCGCATCGTGCGAAACTTCACGATCGTGAAGTCTTCATCGTCACATCCGACGCGCCGTTGCCGGAAATAGACGGGTGCGCCGTCCGCACGCCAGACCATGAACGTGATTGCCGCCAAGACCGGCAAGCCGGCGACGAACGCGCAACTCGCGAGCACGACGTCGAAAAAGCGAATCAGTGCAAGCTCGATCGCGAGCGACGGCCGCGCGCGCTGCCGGCGCAGACCCTCGAGGGCGGGATCGAAGCGACGCTCGCCGCGGCGAAGCTTGTGAAAGGCCATCGCCACCGCGCCGGCCATAACGGTCCAGATCAATGCGGCGACCGGGGCGCTCCACCATACGAGGCCGAGGAGCAGCGCGAGGACCCATGCCACGGCTGCGCCCGGCAATGCGGCGGCGGCCGCCTGATAGAATTCGTCGTGCGGCTGCGCGGCGAAACTCACGCGATACCTGCCTGTGGCGAGGCCGATCGCGAACGTCGCGGCAAGGGCGAGAAATGCCGCTGCCCCACCGCCGGCGGCGTTGAGAAGCGCGATAATCAAGAGAGCGCAGGCGATGTCGCCGGCAACGAGCATCGCTCCGTTGCGGCGGAGCTGCTCGGGCAGCGCGGGCCACGGCCCTTCGTTTCGTGCGGAGATATCGGCTGTAGTTAACATGCGCGACCGTACCTTAAAGCTGTGCGTGCTCGTTCATACCAGAGAAATGCCCGGCTGCGCGTCCGTACTTCGCGGTAGGGAATCGTCTGCGCACCGAGATCGTGTTTGAAGCGCTCGAGGCCGGGTATCGCCTCGCTTGCGCCTAGGTTATACCAGTGGACACCGCGTTCGCACGCCGCTCGAATGAGCGCGACGTTGAGCGCGTTGCTCGGTCGATACGCCGAAGCGTTGCGATCCATCGCCGCGGACCAGAAGAAGAGCTCGTCGGATCCGAACAACACGATACCGCCCGCAATGCGGCGTCCGCCCGCGTATGCGAACCAAAGTTGCGCGTCATCGCCGCCCTGTTCGAGCACGCGCTTGAGCAAAACGTAGGACGTCGACGGCCGGCCCGCAGGCCATTCGCGGCTTGCCGCCTCGAGCAGGTCGTAGTAATCGGGCAGTTCGCGTATCTCGGCTCGCGCGCAGACCACGCCGCGCCGGTTTGCCTGCTCGGCCATGCGACGCGTCACGCCGCGCATCCCGGCGACCGCGTGCGCGAAGCCGCGGCTGCAGTCGATCACCGCGGTCTCGTGCGCACGCTGCAGCGCTCGTTCGGGCGCGTATGCGGGGCCAAGAGGCCACGGATACAGGCGCAGATGATCGGCCTGATCCGCGACCTGCGTCACGACGGCGAGCGCGCTCGAGAGCGGTGCCGGCCGGCCGTTCGCGTCGAGCACACACGTATAGCCGCCGAGCGGAAATCCAACGTATTCGCGAAACGGCATGCGGCCCCGAGGCGGACGAACGAGCGGAAGCAAGAACGAATCACTTCCAGCCTCGACGCGCAACGGCGCCGGCACGGTGCCCGGCATCGCATCCGCGAGCGCCTGCGCCCATGCCGGACGAGCGAAAAACGTCGGCGCCGGGTTGAGACGGTCGAAGGCGAGCCATTGGGCGCGGGTTAGTACGGCCGTCATGAGGTCACCCGTGCCAGCGGTCGAGTGGGCGTGTGGTCGAGGGCCTTGTCCCACGCGGCGGCGATGCGTTCCATGCACTGCTGCGCCGAGTAGCTCGTTGCGATGTAGCGCGCCGCTTCGCATTGCGGCTGCAGCTCGCCGCGTTCATGCGCCTCGAGCAGGCGCTTCAATGCTTGTTCCAGCGCTTCATAGGTCCGGACGCGAGTGACGAACGGAAATTCCTGCGTCCACAAGACATGGCGGCCGTGCGCGAGCGCTTCGAGCGTCATCAGCGAGAGCCCGTCGTGAGCGGTGTAACGAACCAGCACGGAGCTTTCGGCGTACGCGCGCGCAAGCGACGTTCGCCAGCCCAAGCGATAGACGTTTGCCCGCGGCGGCGCGTAAAAATCGCCGCCGCCCACGATGAAAAAGCGGACGTTGCGCGGCGAAAGCGTGCGAATGAGACGCTCGTATTCGCGCCGCCCGTAAAAGTCGCCGCGCGTTCTGGGCAAATAGAACAGCACGGTGAACGTCTGCGGGAGAGGATCGACGCGCGCGTCGCTCAAGCGCGGCGGTAACGGTGCGAGCTCGGCGTTGATGCCGAGCGCGCGTAGCTCGGCGATCGTCCAGGCAGCCTCGGCGAGGTGTCGCACGCGGGGATTGCGGCACCATCGTTGCAGACCGGCACTCGCACGCAAACCGGCGATGTCACTGCCGACCCAGTGAATGACACGCGGCTTGCCGAGGAGGCGCGCCAATAGGTGGAGCCGGCGGTCGCCGATCGGTGCGCCGATCGAATACCAGAGGTCGCAGTTCACGAGCGAGAGCATCGAGCTCGCGACCTCGAGCCGGCTATGCGTGCGCAGCGGCTCCGGGTGCCACTTCCCCGGCTGCTTGTCGAGTTCGTGTACGACCTGCGCCGCGAAGAGATCGAGCCCGGAGACGGCGACGCGCTTTCCGCTGCGCCGAACGGGACGATCGCGAACTGCCGATCCCAGAACCTCGGCAAACCGACCTGCCAGCTGTTTGCGACGAAAGTGTGATGCGACGTAGTCGCGCCCGGGGCGGTTGGGCTCGAGCTTCCCTTCGCGGTGCGCGTCATACAGCGCGCGCATCGCATGGATCGCCTGCGACGAGTCGCTCGCCTGATTGACGCTCGGAAAATCGTAATTCCAAATGACGTGACGTGCTCGCGCGAGCGCCTCGAGCACCAGCATCGATTTTCCGTCGTGTTCGGGCAACCGAAGCAAGACGGTCGAGGCATCGATCCGGGCCGGCATATCGTGCACGTAGCCGGCGAAGCGGACGTTGGGCGGAGCGACGCGATTGGGTTCACCGCGTCCGACGACGTGGAACTCGACCTCGGGGAAGGCGGCGGCGATCTCGTAGACCGCGCGTTCGCCGTAGAACGCGCGCCGTGGTTCCGGAAGATACGTGAGCACACGAAACTCCCGCGGCAGCGGTGTGATGCGTGCAACAGGTTCGATCGCCGTAACCGGAACGTAGGCCGCCTCGATTCCGAGCTCGGCGAGCTCTTCGACCAGCCACGGGCCGTCGCTGACGTTGACGAAACCATAATTCTTGATGATTTCGAGCAGGCCGGGGTTGGCTTGCGCGGCGAGAACGTCGGTGCCCGCCCAGATCACGACGACCGGAATGTTTCGACGACGGGCGAGATCGGCGATCGCGGCATTGGGTCCCGGTCCCCCGAACGAAACGACCGCGTCGACACGGAACGTGTCCAGCAAAGCGCGGGCGGTCTCTGTCCTGCCGGCCGAGCGATAGTGCAGGCGCCAGGTGGTGTGCTCGTTGATCAAGTCGGCGAGATACCGCCCATAGTAATCGAACCCGACGACGAGCGCGCTGCGCCGGTCTTCGCTCATCAACGGACTCCGACCAAATGGTCGAGCGCTGCACGGTCCAAGGGGCCGACGTAAATGTTCTCGACGATGCCGTTGCGCACGAGCACGCTCTCGGGAATCACTCGGGCCTCGAGCAGGAAGTTCGTCGTTTTGTGGTTGTCGATGAACACCGGGTAATTCAATCCGAAATGCTCGATGTACGCCCGAACGTCGGCCGGCGGATCTCCTTGATCGATGCCGACCAGGCGGATGCCGCGTTCACCCAGGAGCGGCGCCTGCGAGGCGAGCAGCGGCGTCTCCACGGCGCACGGTTCGCACCACGTCGCGAACACGTTGTACAAGGTCGTTCCGGCCTGCGGCCGCACGCTCGCCGGCGCGCCGTCGAGATCGACGAGGGAGAGCACCGGGAGCGGCTTCCCAACCTGCGCCGGCGCTTCGCGAAACGCGCGATGCACCGCAACAACGGCGGCGGCACCGCAAAACGCAAGCACCGTGAGGATGCCGGCGAGGCGTAGCGCGAGTGGTTGAACGGCCATGTTCTACTCGTAACAGAGGGCGCGGCTCGCTTGACTGCCCCTGATTTCCCGGAGCAAGCTAGTCTTTTCGCCGTTGCCGCTCGAGTGCTCGCAACGCTTTAGTTAATGGCATGAACAGTCGCGTTTGGATAATCCTTGGCACCGTGGCCGCGCTTGCCGCTTGTGGCGGCGGCGGAGGCGGATCCACCGGTGGCGGCGGGGGCGGGGTGACGCCTCCCGTCGGTTCAACCAGTTCACCGTCGACACAACCCTCGAGCTCGGCGTCGCCGTCGATTACCGGCGCGGTGGCGATCAACGGGTCGGCGCTCAGCAATGCCACAGTGACGTTTACGTGCGGCTGCTCCGCGCAGGCCGGCGAAATATCGACGAATGCATCGGGAGACTATACGATCGGCGCGAGCGCGCAGGCCATTCCGGCTGCGCCGACTCCGACGTATACATCGGTCCCCGGCCGCAATTACATGATCATCGGGTACGTTTCCGGCGGCACGCAGGCATGGACGATGGAATACTTGGGTGACACGCAAGCGTATGACCTCAATCTATCGTCGTCGCCGAACAATCTGTCGACGAACACAACCGATACGGCGAGTACGGCTGCGGCACTGTACATCTACTACGAATCGCAAAACGACAGCGATCAATCGTTCGATCTCTGGAACTTCAACACGATAGCGTCGTGGGCGCAGCATCTGCGCGCGGGTTCCGGCCTCTCGGCGCACGAATCGACGTTCCTCTCGGATATCACGAGCGCTCAAGGCGCGGGGCAAAGTTTGTTCCCGACGATTCCCGCCTGGGATCCGCAAAGCGGAGCTTCGGCCAACACCACGATTCGCGGCGATATCCAAGCCATTGCCGGCGACGGCGTCAGCGTCGATCCGCTGCTGCCGACTCCATGCCCCGGCGAGGGCGCGTGCACGGGGACACCAACTCCGTGACGTTCCACGTACGGGCGATTCTCCTCGCGGGCGCGATTGCAGCCGGTACCATGGCTGCAGCCGCGCCCGTCCAGGTGATCCATGCGGGAGACCAGTTGAGCGTGCAGGTCTTCGGGCAGCAGTCGCTCTCTCAAAACGTTACCGTGATGGCCGACGGCACCGTCGATTATCCGCTTATCGGGCGACTACAGGTCGGCGGCGAGACGCTCGAAGTAGCGACGGCGCAGTTCCGCAGTAGAATTGCGCAGTACGTGCGCAATCCGTCGGTGTCGGTTTCAATCTCGCAGTTCGCGCAACCCAACGTGCTCGTGCTGGGCGACGTCAAGAATCCCGGCAAGTATCAATTGCGCTCCGACGCGCGCCTGACCGACGCAATCGCCGCCGCGGGCGGGCTTGCCGAAGTGAACGGTGCCTTGCCCGAGGCGCGCATCTCAACCGACCAAGGACAAATCACGCATGTATCGTTGCAGCAACTGCTCCATAACGGCGACGAGGCGCTCGACCAGCCGCTCGGCGAGGGTGACGTGGTCTACGTTCCGGGTCCGACCCTCATCGACGTAACGGTCTCGGGCGCCGTGGATCACCCGGGAACGGTGCAGATCCCCGAGGGCGACAAGGTCTCGATGGCGATCGCGCAAGCCGGTGACAGCACAAGCGCTAACTCGGATCTCAATCACATCCGCGTGCTGCGTACGATGCCCGACGGCAAGACGAAACTCTACACCATCAATCTGTACCAAGCACTAGAGCACGGCGACGACGCCGCAGACCTCGTACTGCAAAAGAACGACGAAGTCTTCGTGCCGCAGATGCGGCAGAAGACCGGATCGCTGATTACTAACGCCGGGATCCTCGACATCCTTGGGCGGCTTCTGATTCCGTAGGCACATGCATCAAACATTATCCGGCGTTGCGCCGCAAGCACTTCCCGGCGGAACCGAGACTGCGGTTTCCGATCGTCAGCGCGAACTGGCGTCCCTGTGGCGTACGATCGTTCGCCGGCGCGCGGTCGTTTTACAAATCTTCATCGGCTTCGTGCTCTTGGTCGTCATCGGGACGATGGTCTGGCCGAAGCAATACACGACCTCGATCAAGGTCATCGCAGGAAACGCGAACGGCCCCGGCGGCGCGAGCGATCAGACGAATCTTCCCGTCCTCAACGCCCTAGTGCTGGAAAGCGGCGTGCAAACCGCCGAGACGTATGCGGAGCTCTTCGTAGAGTCGCCGGTTCTGATGCGCGTGATTTCGCAACTCAACCTGCACGTCTCGCCGCGGGGGCTACTCGAGCACGTTGCGGTCGTGCCGGTGACGAATACCAACATCATCGGCGTCTCGGTCACGTGGAAGAACCCGCAGGTATCCGCGGCGATCGCCAATGCGTTCGGCGAGGCGATCGTCGAACGCCAGCGGGCTCTCGTCTCCAGCCAGGCGAACGCCGCGCTGGCCGACCTCGCGCACGAACTTCCCGCCGAGCAAGCGCGGATGAACGCCGCGCAAAACCAGCTCACGGCATTCGAAACGACGCACCACCTAGCGAACATCGACGAGCAGACCCAGGCGCAGATTACCAATATCGCCGCGCTCGACGCGAAACTCGACCAGACGCAAGACGATCTGCGCCAGCAAGAGGCGCAACTCGGCGCGGCCTCGTCGCAGATGCGTGCAATGCCCGCGACCATAACCGGATCCAAGGAGACGACGGTCAATCCGCTGGTCGCAAATCTTCAGACACAACTGCAGCAGGTCGACCTTCAGCTCCAGCAGGCGCAGCAGCAATACACCGACCGCTATCCGCAAGTCATCGCACTGAAGCAGCAAAGACAGCAGCTGCAGCAGGCCATCGCCAAAGCGCAGCAGACGGTGGTAGCAAACTCCAGTCAAGTGCCCAATCCGGTCTATCAGCAATTGGAGCAGCAAGCAGCCCAGGCGCGCTCGCAAATCGCTGCCGATAACGCACAAATCGGCGTGCTGACGACGCAAGTTCGCGATGCGCAGCCCATGCTGGCGGCGCTGCCTGCGCAAGCTGCACAACTGGCGGATCTCCAGCGGCAAGCCAAGTCGGCGCAAGACGTGTATTCGGCGCTGCAACAGAAGTACGTCGACGCGCGAGTCGCCTCGGAGACGGCGATCTCCGACGTAACGATCACGCAGCCGGCAGTTCCGTCGCAAGCTATCGTTCGCCCGAGCCTGATGCTCAATACGGTCATTGCGATCGTGCTCGGGCTGGTGCTCGGGGTCACGGGTGCGCTCGTCCTCGACTATCTCGACAACTCGATTCGCGACGAGCGCGAAGTGGAAGACGAGCTCGCGCTTCCTCAGCTGGGCTCGGTACCCTACGTTCAACTACGCAACGGCACGCCGGTCATTCCGTGGGTCAAAGCGCTGGCGCTGGACTCGTTCCTGCAGCTCGTGACCAATGTCCAATACTCGACCGACGAACCGCTACGTTCGCTCACGATCACGAGCCCGGCGCAAGGTGACGGCAAGTCCACGGTCGCGCTCAACGTGGCCCTCGCGCTCCACGAGATCAAAGGTTCGGTGTTGCTGGTTGACGGCGATCTGCGACGCCCATCGCTGCACGCGAAGCTGCACCTGCCCAACGAGCGGGGACTCTCCGACGTGCTCGTCGGTGCCTCCAAGATCGACGAAGCGGTCCAGGTGGAGAAGCGAAGCGGACTGCACGTGATGACCAGCGGCACCGCCGCCCCCAATCCGATAAAGCTGCTCGAATCATCTCGTTTCGACGAGTTACTGACGGAGCTCCACTCCCACTACAAGATCTTGGTATTCGATGCGGCGGCACTCGCGAACAACCTCGACGCCGCGGTGCTGGCGAGACGTACGACGGGAACGGTGTTGGTCGTATCGCATGGGTCGAGCGATATGCGCGCCGCCGTAAGCGCCGTCAAACGGCTTGCGCGCATGGGCGCGCACAACGTCTTAGGGTTCGTCATGAATCGTGTCGAGCCGCGCCGTGCGGATTACGCCCCATATGGCGAGGATCTCCCGCGCTTGCAGGCCGATGATGCGCCCATTGTGGTCGCCACACACTGAACGCGGGGGGCGAACCGGAGCGGCGCCGATGCGCGAGTATGAGGTCGTGCACATTGTTGAGGCGCAGGATCTGTTCGTTCCAACGCTCGTCGACGTCTTCGATGAAGCGGGGATGCACGTCGATCGCGTCGACGAGGACATCTCTCCGCAAGTCGTGCTCGACGAGCAGCCGGATCTGCTTTTTGTCGACACGGACTACTTGGACGACCCGCTGCGGGCGATTCGGTTAGCGCACGTGTTGGCGCCCGGCGCGACGATCGTGGCGTATAGTGCGGCCGAATCGCTCGAAAGAGAGGCAATCGTGGCAGCCGGTGCGAGCTTCGTACTCGCCAAAAGCGAAGAGCGGTCCTCGATCGTCGACGTGCTCAAGCGCGCCGTGCACAGGCCTCCGCCGCGACGAGGCCCGCAGGGAAGCTAGGGCCGAAGCGCGCGGGTGCGGAACTACCAGCGCGCCCATGGCCACCTCTGCGAAAATCTCCGAGCTTTCGAAGACCTACGATCCCAAGGCCGTCGAACCGCGGTTGTACGACTTTTGGGAGCGCAGCGGATTCTTCCACGAGGATCCCGATCCCGCGCGCCCGCCGTTCATCATCCCGATGCCGCCGCCCAACGTGACCGGCCGCGCGCACCTCGGCCACGGGTCGACGTACACGCCGCAAGACGTGCTCACGCGCTACCACCGGATGCTCGGCGAAAACGCCGACTGGCTACCGGGACTCGACCATGCCGCGATCGCCACGGAAGCCGTGCTGGTGCGCGAGCTGACCGCCCAAGGGCTGTCGCGTGAGGGTTTAGGCCGCGAGGGCTTCGTTGAACGCGCGTGGGAGTGGTCGCGCACGACCGGCGGCACGATCGACCAGCAATTTCGTGTGCTCGGCTTCGGGCCCGACTGGCAGCGCTCGCACTTTACGATGGACGAAGGCCTCTCGGCGGCGGTGCGCAAGGTTTTTGTGAGCCTCTACCGCGAGGGATTGATCTATCGCGGGAAGCGATTGATCAACTGGGATCCCAAGGGCAAGACCACGGTATCGGACGCCGAGATCGATCACGTCGAACGCGATGCGTTTCTGTGGCACGTTCGTTACCCGGTGTGTGGCGACGCACCAACCGGCGCCGGCGATTCCATCGTGATCGCCACGACAAGGCCGGAGACCATGCTGGGCGATGTCGCGGTTGCGGTGCATCCCGACGACGAGCGATACGCACCCCTGGTCGGTAAACACGTGCGGCTGCCGCTCGTCGACCGTGAGATTCCCATCGTTGCCGACGGGGCCGTCGATCGCAGCTTCGGTACCGGAGCGGTAAAAGTAACGCCCGCGCACGACGCGACCGATTACGAGATCGGGTTGCGTCACGGTCTGCCGATGCCGACGATCATGGATCTCGACGCGCGGATCAGCGACGCCGAGATCGGCGTCGGCCCCTATGCCGGCCTCGACCGCTACGAGGCACGCAAACGCATCGTCGAGGACCTTCGCGCCGCAGGACTCCTAATAAAGGAAGAGCCGCACCACCACGCCGTCGCCGTGAGCGAGCGCTCGGGCGAGGTGATCGAGCCGCTGCTCTCGTTGCAGTGGTTCGTCAGCATGAAGCCGCTCGCGGAGCCCGCCCTGCAGGCATACCGCGACGGACGCCTGCGTTTCGTGCCTGAGCGGTGGGGTAGCCATTACGAACATTGGCTCGAGAACATTCGCGACTGGAACATCTCGCGGCAGTTGTGGTGGGGACACCAGTTGCCCGTCTGGTACACGCCCGGCGGTGACGTCGTCGTCGCCGAGACGGAAGACGAAGCCCGCGCGATCGGGCGCGAGCGCTTTCAGACAAGCGAGCTCACGCGCGACCCCGATACGCTCGATACGTGGTTTTCGAGCGGATTATGGCCCTTTTCGATTTTGGGCTGGCCCCACGAGACGCTCGAACTCGAGTGCTGGTATCCGGCGCAAGTACTCGTGACGGGCTGGGAGATCATCTTTCTCTGGGTCGCGCGCATGGTGATGCTCGGCATGCATTTCGCCGGCGGCGTACCGTTTGCGACGGTGTTCATCGCGCCGCTGGTCTTCGACGCGCAGGGCCGCAAGATGTCGAAGTCGCTGGGCAATGCGATCGATCCGATGGATCTCGTCGACCGGTACGGCGCGGATGCATTTCGCATGGGCATTCTGCGCCAGATGCGTTTGGAGAATCAGGAGATCCGCTTTCAGGAATCACGCTGCGAAGAGGCGCGGAACTTCAACAACAAGATCTGGAACGCGACCCGCTACATGCTCGCCCTTCCGCAACCGCTGCCGCGGGCCATGACGCTACCGAAGGCCGCGGATCTCACCCTCGCGGACCGATGGATCCTCACCCGGTTGCACGAGACGATCGTGCGTGTCGGAGACTGTTTCGAGCGGTTCGACTTCGGGAACGCCGCGGATACCATTTGGCGCTTCGTCTGGTACGAGTTCTGCGACTGGTATCTCGAGGCGACGAAGGTTCCCGAGAACGAGGCCACGCGCGCGGCCGTCCTGTCGTTCGTTTGGAACAACGCCATGCGGGTGCTTCACCCGATCGAGCCGTTCATCAGCGAAGAGGTGTGGCTGGCATTGCCACACGACGGCGTAACGATCATGACGGCAACCTGGCCGGACGCGCTGGAAGTGCCGGTCGATCCCCAGGCCGCAACGGCGTTCGAGCGGCGGATGGCTGCCAACGAAGCCCTGCGCCGTCAAATGGCCGAACTCGATCTGACTCGCAAGGATGGCGTGAGGGCGATCGTTCCGAGCGACCTCCTCGCTCCGGGCGACAGCTTCGAATCGTTCGCGACCTTTACGCAAGCGATGAGCGGCGTTACCGTCGAACTACAGCCGGGATTGAGCGGCGGCTTAGGCGCAATCGAGCTGAAAGCCGCGCAAAACGTCCGCATCGAGCGCTACCGTAAGGACGCAGCGCGGCTGCGTAGTGAAGTCGAGCGCGGCGAGAAGAAATTGGCCAACGAGGCGTTCGTGGCCAAGGCCGCGCCGGATGTCGTTGCGAAGGAGCGGGAGAAGCTGGAGGCCTATCGCAACGAACTCGCGCGCGTCGAGGCGGCGTTGGCCGGCATGGGAGAGGCGGAGGATCCGCAATGACGGTTGGTGTGCAGAAGTCGCGTGTACTGCTCGAAAGCGATGAGATCGCTCGTGTGATCGCGCGTCTCGCACATCAGATTCTCGAGCCCGACGATGCACAGCGCGGCGTCGTGCTGATCGGTGTGCGTCGCGGCGGCGAGGCACTCGCACAGCGGCTCGCGAGCGAAATCGAGCGGATCAGCGGCCGAGCGCCGGCGCTCGGCTTCCTAAACATCAACCTCTACCGCGACGATCGCGTGACGCACGAAATGCCGGAGTCGCAGATCCCCGTCGACATCAACGATCGTCTGGTCGTCGTCGCCGATGACGTTCTCTATACGGGACGCACGATACGCGCGGCGCTCGATGCCGTGACCGATCTCGGGCGTCCGGCAGCGATCCGGCTCTGCGTCATGGTGGACCGCGGGTTGCGTGAACTACCGATCCAGGCCGACTACGTGGGACGCGTGATTCCAACCAGTCGCCGCGAGCACGTCAAAGTCGCGCTCGCACCGACGACGACCCCGTCCGACGAAGTTTCGATCCATGCGAACGCGCCGTAGCCTCATCGATCTCGACGATCTCTCAGCCCAAGAGATCGAGTCGATCTTCGAGCAAACGAGTACGTTCGAAGCGCAGCCGCCCGGCCGTTTGCTAGAGGGCGTCGATGCCGTCAACATCTTTTTCGAGCAGAGCACGCGCACGTTTACGTCGTTCAACCTCGCGCAGCTGCGGCTCGGGGCGAACGTGGTGAACCTCTCGCCGAAGGATTTGAGCCTTGCCACGAAAGGCGAAACCGTCGAGGACACGATGCTCACGCTCTCGGCGATGGGGATCTGCATCGTCG
>DATJRM010000076.1:0-18384 GCA_035504755.1 Candidatus Acidiferrales bacterium | reverse complement strand
CTAAGTAGCCGAAGTCCCGGTACACGTACATTAGAGAAACCAACGTTCGTTTGGGCGCCCCTCGGGGAATCTCAAGCGGGCATATCAGGAGAAAGGCGCCCGCGGTCCGGGGCCCCACGAAGTGGGGGGCACGGAGCCTCGGGTGGAGCACGATCAAAACGTTCGTTTGGGCGCCCCTCGGGGAATCTCAAGCGAACATATCAGGAGAAAGGCGCCCGCGGTCCGGGGGCCCCGCATAAGCGGGGGGTGCGGAACCTCGGGTGGAGCACCATCAAAATGAAAGTCAGACCATCGGTCAAGAAAATTTGTGAGAAATGCAAGATCATTCGCCGCGAGGGTAAGGTGCGCGTGATCTGCGAAGCCAATCCCAAACACAAACAGGTTCAAGGCTAGTGGCACGTTTTTCCGCTAGGCCGTGGTTGCTCAGGCCCGGCGAAAACAACACCACTATGAATGAGGAAGCTTAATTATGGCACGTATCGCTGGTATCGATCTTCCACGCGAGAAGCGCATCGAGATTGCGCTGCAGTACATCTATGGCATCGGCCCGGCCAACGCCAAGAAATTGCTGACCCGCACGGGGATCAGTCCCGACACGCGCGTCAAAGATTTGGGCGAGGACGACGAAAAGAAGCTCCGCGACGCGATCGACGCGCTTGCGATCCGCGTCGAAGGCGACTTGCGCCGCGAGGTCCAGGGGAACATCAAACGCTTGATGGACATCGGATGCTATCGCGGATTGCGCCATCGCCGCGGTCTTCCCGTCCGCGGGCAGCGCACCAAGACGAATGCGCGCACGCGAAAGGGTCCCAAACGGACCGTCGCCGGCAAGAAGAAAGTCGCAACGAAGAAATAACGAAAGACCCGGCACCATGCCGGGTCTCTTTATTGTTGGTTTGGGCGCCCCACGGAGTGGGTGGCGTCCTTCGACTTCGCTCAGGACAGGCTCAGCCTCGGGCGGAGCACCTCTAAGTTGTACGCGGTAGTCACGGCGGGCGCGCCGATCGACGGCGAGTTCGCGCGGCGTGCGCACACGCCATGGAAGGCGCTCGCGCCGGTACGAGGGCGAACCATGATCGCGCGCACGCTCGATGCGCTAATGGCGTGTGGCATCGAACGCATTGGCGTTGTCGGAAACGACGGCGTTCGCGAGGAGTGCCGGCGGGTAGCGCCGGTCACGATGATTGCCGACGCCGGCTCCGGCGCAGGAAACGTGCTCGGCGCGCTCGATGCGTGGCCCGATGACGCGCCGCTTCTTTACCTAACGTGCGACATGCCCTACGTCGACGCACCCGCGCTGCGCTGGTTTCTCGAGCGCGTCGATGCGCACGCGCTCGCCATGCCGTTGACCGATCACGCGGCCTTCGTGCGGCGCTTCTCGAACGCACCCCCTTCCGGCATTACCCTTGCCGGCGAGCGCGTCGTGAACGGCGATGTCTTCTACGTACCGGCCGGCTCCCGCGCGCGGATACGGACGTTAGCGACCGCACTCTTCGACGCGCGCAAAGCGCCATGGAAGATGGCGGCGATCGCCGGGCCGTGGCTGCTCGCGAGGTTCGTCACCGGACGCCTCTCGATCGACGCGATCGAGCGGCGGGCAAGCCGGCTGCTCGCAATGCCGGTGGCGGCGTTACGCAATGCGCCGCCGGAGCTCGCCTTCGATGTCGACACGGCGGCGGACTACGCCTATGCGCTCGAGCACGAGTAGCCGCCCGCAGCCGGCGCGTCTGGCGGCGCTGTGGCTGGGCGTGCAGCTGGTGTGGGGCGCGGTTCTCGGCATCTCGCTCCAAGCTCGCTGCTCAGCGCTGGCTCCGCATGCGTCGCTCGCCGTCTTCGGTATCGTGAGCACGAGCGGTGCGCTCGTTGCCGCGACAACGCAGTTGATCGTCGGTCCCTTTTCCGATCGTATGCGTCGCGCCGGCCACTCGCGTAGCGCCTTCTATGCCTTCGGCGCCGTGCTCGGCGCGATCGCCGTGGTGATCTTCTACGAAGTTTCGAGCGTGCAAGGATTGCTCGCGGCGTTCGTCGCGCTGCAGCTTGCGATGAACGTCGTCATCGGCCCCTATCAAGCGATCGTTCCGGATACGATGCCGCGGTCACGGTTCGGTCTAGCGTCGGGATGGCTTGCGGCCTTCGCGGGCGCGGGCAACGCGATCGGTGCGGTGCTGGCCGCCGCGCTCGGCGCAACGGTTGTTCTCGGCATCGCGCTCGCAGCCGGGCTGACCGTGGCGGCGGCCGTCACCCTGGCGCACCTGCGCGGCCTTCCGCTGCAACCGCTCGAGGATGCCGGTCCGCTCCCGTTCACCCGGCACTTGGCGGATCTGTTCGTCTCGCGCGCGTTCGTGTATCTCGGCTTTTATACGATGCTCGGCTATCTCTATTTTTTCGTTGCGACGGTCTTGCCGCCGGGATTCATGCTGAACGCGACGCGAGCGAGTGGCCTCTGCATTCTGATCTTCACGTTGGTCAGCGCGCTCGGAGCTGCACTCGCGGCGCGGCCGGCGGACCGCAGCGACGAACGGTGGGTCGTTACTGCCGGCGGGGGATGCATCGCCGTGGCGCTGGCCGTGCTTGCCGCGGGACGCGCGGGACTGTGGGGCTTACCGGCTGCAATCGCGCTTGCCGGGGCGGGTTGGGGAATCTTTCTCTGTGCGGACTGGGCGTTTGCCTGCCGGCTTCTGCCGCCGGCCGCGCTGGCGACGACCATGGCCGTCTGGAACCTTGCCGTGGTGGGGCCGCAGATGCTCGCACCCGCGATCGCGACCCTGCTGCTTTCGCGGCTGGGCACGTTGAGGAGCGCGGCCGGGCCGCGCGAGGCACTTCTATTGGCGGGGGCCGAAGTGCTTATTGGCACGCTTTGGATCTGGCGTTTACCGGTACCAAGCGAGGGGAAATAACGGCTATAGCGCCGTTTGTATGGAACCTGTAAAAGGCAACCATGCGTTCTAGGCTGATGGGGGCGGCGATGCCGCCACCAAGACAATAACTTAAGGAGGCTCTTGTGAAACGACTGAGCACCGGAGTCCTCGCGGCACTGATGGCAGTGGCGTGCGGGCTCACCGCGGTAGCGGCTCCGTCCTCGCAATCACAGGGAAACAATGGGCAAACTGTGGTCGCGCAGGATCAAACGGGATCGATGCCGCCGGCGAACTTCGGATCTCCGCCGTCTGGTACAATCCCAATTCTCTTCAACGATCATCACGTCTACGCCAAACCGGACACGCTCAGACAAGGCCGCGTTCTCGCGGCTCTGGTGAGACGCGGCACCGTGCTCATCCCACTGCGCTCGATGTTCGAGCAAATGGGTGCGACGGTTTCGTACGATCCGGCGAGCAAAACGGTCGACGTGAGCAAACCCGGCGCCGACGTGAAGGTGACGGTCGGTAAACCCGAAGTCGTCATCAACGGTGAGTCGCGTCCGCTTGACGTGCCGCCGATCATCTACAAAGGTCATGTCCTGGTGCCGATTCGCGTCATCAGCGAAGGCATGGGCGCCTACGTGCAGTGGGTTCCCGACAGACAGATCGTCGTAGTCCGGTACATCCCGCCGACCCCGCCGCCGACTCCGGCTCCGACCGAAGCGCCGACGGTTGCACCGACGGTTGCACCGACCCCCACACCGGTACCGGTCCACACGCCGTACCATGATCTCTACATCGCCGGCGACTACATCATCTCGCCGAAGGTGTACAACGAGTTCAGCCCCGGCGACAGCGGAACCGGTACGAACTACGCCGTGCACGGCGCGTTCGAGTTCGATGCTATCGGCATCCCCTGGATGGTCGAAGGCGACTTCGAACAGTTCCAGTACCCGACGTGCGGCGGTTTGGCGACGTGCCAGGTGACCACCATCGGTGGTCTTGGCGCAACGACGATACCGGAGTTCACGGCGAAAGATTCGGACGTTGACGGCCGCATCGGCATCAAAGTCGCGGATCCGCGTATCTACATCGGCGTCGGATATCTGTGGCGCACGAACAACTACGGCTATCCGCGCGAGGACGCGTTCGGATTCGGTGCGGAGAAGCTGCCGGATCTCAATCAACCGCTCTCGTTCTTCGGTAGCATCTACTACTACCCGAACCTCAAGGGGACGTACGGGCCGTATCAGCTCGCCTACAACTTCTTGAAGTACAACATCGGCGTAGACTACGTCCTCGGCGACACCCCGATCTTCATCGAGGCCGGTTGGCGAGGCGATGGCGCCACGAATAAGACCAATGCACCCTCGAACATCACGGTCAACGGACCGTTCGCGGGCATCGGCATCAAGTTTTAGCGCGTAGTCGCTAGAACCATGATGGGGCGGGTCGCGATGCGACTCGCCCCTCTTTTATGACGGAGCGCCGAACTGGAAGGGCTTGAATCCACGCGCGGCGTCCTCGAAACCGATCTCGAAGGTCTTGTAGAGATTCTCGCGATCGTCGAAGCCCACAACGCCAACCGGCAGTTCGTCCTGCGGCTGCATTTGATAGATGTCGACGTCGTGTTCCAGATACGCGGCGAGCATGTCGCCGGTGAGAATGCGGCGCTGCATCGCGCCGAAGACGCCGAAGCCGATCTCGAGGGCGTTGTGATAGTGCGTCGGTTGGAGCGGCGGGTCTAGCAAGACGACGTCGAGTCGCAGCGCCGCCGCACGCGCAGCGGCGATCGGCGTGTTCGCCGTCACACCGCCGTCGACGTAGGAGTTGAAGCCATCCCCGTTCACGGCGGGCAACGCGACCGGGTCGAACGCGATCGGAATTGCCGCCGAAGCGCGCAAGGCGTCGATGAGAATATCCGGCGACGCCTCGCGGATCACCGCGTCCGGTCCGACCGTGAGCCGTATCGCGTTCGCCGCCGTCTCGTGCTCTCGATCGGTGATCGTGGAGGGGACCAAGTAGAAGAACTCCGGCGATTGATTCGTGAGGTTGGTCGCCGTAAAGAGAAACGGCGTCACCACGGGGCGCGACGGATCGATGAAGGATGCCAGCCACGCGCGCAGGCGCGCGCCGTCGATGACGCCCGTGTCGCTGTTCTTCAGGCCAAGCACCAGTCGCATTGCGGCCGCGAAGCGCGTGCCGATGCCGGCGTTGCCGTCGATGATCTTTGCGTACTGCGCTTTAAGCTCGATGGCGCGCTGGTCGGCGATGGTGTACCAGAGCCGGCGAAGCAAACCATACTGGCCGGTCGCGACGAAGTAGCCGTTGAGGGCGCCGATCGACGAGCCGGCGACGAATTGATACGGAGCGAACGGCCGGCCATCGCGAATCCCGCGCGCCAGCCGCAGATAGTCGATGATTCCGGCCTGATAGGCGCCGCGCGCACCCCCTCCCGAGAGCACGAGCGCCCGCGCGACCCGCTGGACGTCCCTCGGGTCCGGGGACTGAGCCGAAACGGCTACCGGAAGCGAGGCAAGCGCGGCCGCACCGGCAAGAAACGTGCGGCGAGTGGGCGTCGGGGTGGGCATGGCGGCCGGTTCCCGTCCTGGGCAGTTGACCCCTGGGGCTACGTACGGTAAGATGCTTCCTTGGCGCAGCTGCCTCTCTCTCTTCGGCAGCGGCGCGCGGCTCCGGGGGCAATCGCCGAGTTCCCGGCACTCCACAGATGCGCGTCCGCGCGAAGCGCGGTGGACGGCGTCGAGGCGACGACAGCCCCGTCGTTCGGGGAACCGGATAAAATTGGAGTCCTTTTTTGGCTGCCAAAAAGCAAACCAAGTCGCGCAAGAAGCGCGAGGTCAAGAACGTTCAATCAGGCGTGACGCACGTGCACGCCTCGTTCAACAACACGATCGTTACGATCACCGATGCGCACGGGAACGTCGTCTCGTGGGCGTCGGCCGGCAATCTCGGTTTCAAGGGTTCGAAGAAATCGACGCCGTTCGCCGCGCAGATGGCGGCCGAGTCGGCGGCGCACAAGGCGATGGAGCACGGGATGAGGAGCACGGAAGTGTTCGTCAAAGGGCCGGGCGCCGGACGTGAAGCCGCGATTCGCTCGCTGCAGGCCGCCGGTCTCGAGATCACGATGATCAAGGACGTTACGCCCATTCCGCACAACGGCTGCCGCCCCCCCAAGCGCCGCCGCGTATAGAACGAAGAGAGAGAAAACATGTCGCGTTACATCGGACCGGTATGCCGTCTGTGCCGCCGTGAGACGGCCTCGAGCAAGACCGGTGAAAAAATCAAGCTGTTCCTCAAGGGCGATCGCTGCCTGTCCAAAAAGTGCGCGGTCGAGCGCCGCGGGACGGCACCGGGTCAGAAGACTGCCGGTAAACAACGAACGAAGATCTCGGAGTACGGGCGGCAGCTTCGTGAGAAGCAGAAGATGCGCCGCTATTACGGCGTGCACGAGACGCAGTTCGAGAATTACTTCCGCGAAGCCGCGCGCGTACCGGGTCAAACCGGCCGGACGCTGATGCAGCTGCTCGAGCGTCGCCTCGACAACGTCGTCTATCGCCTGAATTTGGCGACCAGCCGCGCCCAGGCGCGTCAGCTCGTGACGCACCGTCACTTCCGCGTGAACGGCAAGATCGTCAACGTTCCGTCGTACATCGTCAAATCGGGCGATGTGATCTCCATCGGCGAGCGCAGCCTCAAAGCGCCGGTCTTCGAGTCGAATCTCGAGGTTGCGCGTTCGCGTCGCCCGCCGGAGTGGCTGGAGTGGAACGATGCCGACAACACCGGCAAGGTTACGCAGTTGCCCGCGCGCGAGCAGATCGATGCGCCGGTAGACGAACAACTCATCGTCGAATATTACTCTCGCTAGTTTTGTCATCCCGAGCGTAGGCGCGAAGCGCCGAAGTCGAGGGACCGAATATCAACTCAAATCTGCTGCTAGGCGTACGATCGTCCTTCGACAGGCTCAGGACAAGCTCAGGATGACAGGGGGTCATCCTTCAGCAAGCTCAAAATGACAAGGGTCACTTTGGGATCGCAGGGCGGATAACGTAAGCAGCAACAAAGGACGAACGAAACCACCCATGACCACTTTGGAACTTCCCACCGGCTCGACCATCGAGGTTCGCGAGCGCCGGGACAACTATGCCAAGTTCGTGATCGAGCCGCTCGAGCGCGGCTTCGGCATCACGCTCGGCAACGCGCTTCGCCGTATCCTCCTCAGCTCGATTCCGGGCGCAGCCGTGACCTACATGAAGATCGACGGCGTGCTGCACGAGTTCTCGACCATTCCGGGGATGGTTGAGGACACGATCGCGCTGATGCTCAACCTCAAGGGCTTGCCGGTCAAGCTCAACAGCGAGGAGCCACGCGTGCTCAATCTCTCGGTTTCCGGACCGAAAGAAGTGACCGCCGCCGAGATCGCTCCGGATGCCGACGTCGAAATCCTGGACCCCGGCTATCACATCGCAACGCTCACCTCGAAAGACGCCAAACTCTCGATGGAGATCGGCGTCGAGACGGGCCGCGGTTACGTGATGGCGGACCGTCAGCGCAACATCGAGCATATGATCGGACTGATTCCGCTCGATTCGATCTTCTCGCCGATCCGCAAGGTGAACTTCACGGTCGACGACACGCGCGTCGGCCAGAGCGTGGACTTCGATCGCTTGACGATCGAAATCGAAACCAACGGCTCGATCACGCCGGACGACGCGCTTGCTACGGCGGCGACGATCATGCAAGAGCAGCTCGATCTCTTCGTGGGCTTCACCAGCCGTGAGGAGCCGCTGCCCGAGGCGCCGCCCAACGAATGGGACATCCCGGTCGAGACGCTCAACCTTTCGGTGCGTTCGTTCAACTGTCTCAAGCGCGCGGGCATCTCGAAAGTCTCGGAGCTATTGGACCTCACCGAAGACGAGATCATGAAGATGCGCAACTTCGGCAAGAAGTCGCTCGACGAAATCAAGCAAGTTCTCTCGGAGAGAGGTCTCTCTCTGCGTCAGCAAGGGTAACGCCTCATGCCGCATCAGATAGCGTACAAGCGCCTCTCACGCACCGACGGCCATCGTAAAGCGCTTCTGCGCAACATGGCGACGTCGTTCTTCAAATACGAGAAGATCGAGACGACGTCGACCAAAGCCAAAGAGGTGAGCAAGGTCGTCGAGCAACTCATCACCACGGCAATGGCGGGCGATCTTGCCGCACGCCGCAAGGTCGCGGAGTTCCTGACCGAACCTGCCGTCGTGAAGAAACTGGTCGAGCAAATCGCGCCGTCGCTGAAGGGCCGGACCGGCGGATACACCCGCATCACCAAAACGCGGGTGCGCAACGGTGATGCGGCAGAGCTCTCCGTGCTCGAGCTGGTGAAGTAAACACGGACTACCCGACGTTATTGCGCCGGCTGATAGCCGGCGCTCGTCTTTCCCAAACCGAGAGCGCCGAGTTGATCGGCGCGATCATGGACGGCGAGTTCACGCCGGTCCAATCCGGGGCGCTGCTGACTGCGCTCGCGTTCCGCGGCGAAGCCGTCGACGAGATCGTCGGCGCAGCTCGCGCGATGCGCGAGCGCAGTCTTCATGTGGAGCACGGCCTTGACGACGTGGTCGACGTCGTGGGGACCGGCGGCGACGGCGCCAACACGATCAATATTTCCACGATGGCGGCGCTGGTCGCCGCGGCAGCGGGCGTCCCGGTTGCCAAACACGGCAATCGTGCCGCCTCCAGCGTCTGCGGAAGCGCCGACGTCCTCGAAGCGACGGGCTTGCCGATCGACGTCGCGCCCGACCGCGCTGCGCGCATGCTCCGCGAAACGAATTTCACCTTTATGTTCGCCCCGCGTTATCACCCCGCGATGCGCACCGTCGCGCCGGTTCGGCGAGAGCTGGGCGTACGGACGATCTTCAACGTCCTCGGCCCGCTGACCAATCCGGCGTCGGCGAGCGTCCAGATCGTGGGCGTCTCGCGCCCCGAACTGCTGGAAACCCTCGCCGGCGTGCTGCGGGAACTCGGCGTACGCAGGGGTGCCGTCGTCCATGGCGAGAACGGCATTGACGAAGTGGCTGGAGACGTCCCCACGGCGGTGCATTCATTCGGCGACGCCGGCGCGCGACAGTGGATCCTCGATCCCGCACGGTTCGGCATCGCGGCGCCGCTTGCCGCAATCCAGGGTTCCTCGCTCGAGGAGGCGCGCCAGGCGTTTCTCTCGATTTTGGGCGGCGAGCGTTCACCGCGCTCCGACGTCGTCGCGCTCAACGCCGCACTGGTGCTGTACACGGTCGGGACCTACCCGACGATGGAATCCGCGCTCGAGCACGCGCGCTCGATCCTGACGTCGGGCGCGGCACTGCGGACCTACGAGCGCGCGAAGGAGTTGGCCACGAGTGGCTGAGGACGTACTCAAGAAGATCTACGCGACGAAGGCGCTGCATCTGCAAGAGGAGATGGAACGCGAACCGTACGACCGGATTCGCGAACGCGCACTCGCGAGTATTGCCTCGCGCCGCCCTCTGCTGCGCATGCTGCGCGCGCGTAGCGGTGATGCGATCGTCGCCGAAATCAAGCGCGCGTCGCCGTCAGCCGGGCTCATCGCGCGGGACTTCGATCCGGTCGCGATCGCAAAGACCTACCAGCGCGCCGGAGCGGATGCCATCAGCGTCCTCACGGAGAGCGATCACTTTCTCGGGGACCTCTCTTTCCTAGGTCAGGTTCGCGAAGCTACCGCATTACCGATACTGCGAAAAGATTTTCTGACGCACCCATATCAAGTCGCGCAATCCGCGGCTTACGGCGCCGACGCGATACTGCTGATCGTGGCCGGTCTGAGCGACGAGCAGATGCGGGCGGCGCTCGACGAGGCGCGCGTCTACGAGCTCGACGTACTGGTCGAGGTTCACGATCTCGGGGATTTGGAACGCGCGCTCCGGCTCGGCGTCGAACTGGTCGGCGTGAACAATCGCAACCTTCGGACGATGGTCACGGACCTGGCGGTGAGCGAACACATTCTGCCGCACGTGCCTCCGGGCGTCTTTGCGATCAGCGAGAGCGGGATGCGCGATCTTCGAGACCTCGAGCGGCTGCGCGGCGCCGGCGCGCGCGGATTCTTGATCGGCGAGGCGTTGATGCGCGCCGGCGATCCAGGGGCGCTTCTCGCCTCGTTCAAACATGTCCACGCGCATTAAATTCTGTGGCTGCATGACGTGGGCCGACGTCAGCCTCTGCATCGACACCGGTGCGGATGCCGCCGGCATGATCTTTGCCCAGTCACCCCGCCACATCGACTGGAATTCCGCAGCCGAGATCGCACAGCGAATCGGGACGAGCATTCTTCCCGTCGGTGTTTTCGTCAATCCGACGCTGGATGAGGTCGAGCGGGCGCGGTGGCTCTTTCCCGAACTCGTCGTCCAGCTCTCCGGCGAAGAATCGCCCGAGTTCGCGCGCAAGGTCGGCGGCAGCGTCGTCAAGACGATGCACGTGGCGAGTAACGACCGCGGCGAGGATCTCGAGCGGCGCACCGCGCTCTACGACGGCGCGATCGTGCTCTTCGACACGAAGGTCGCGGGCGAATTCGGCGGCACGGGCCGCAGCTTCGACTGGTCGAAGATCGCGAAGATCGCGCGGACGCGTCCGATCGCCGTCGCCGGCGGACTCACGCCGGAAAACGTCGCCGACTGCATCCGTAACATTCACCCGGCGTGGGTCGACGTTCGGACCGGGATCGAGACCGGCGGGCGCAAGGACGCGCAGAAGATGGAACGCTTCGTCGCGTCGGTGCGGGCGGCCGATGCTTCCTGATCCACGCGGCTACTTCGGCGAATTCGGCGGACGCTTCGTTCCGGAAGTCTTGATCGACGCCCTCGAATCGCTCGAAGCCGAGATGACGCTGGCCTTTGCCGACCCGTCGTTTTGGATGGAGTTCTCGCAGACGTTGCGCGACTTCGTCGGCCGTCCCTCGCCCCTCTATCGCGCGGAACGGTTCGTTCCGCCGACCGGTGCGCCGTTCGTTCTCAAGCGCGAGGACCTCAATCACACCGGCGCGCACAAGATCAACAATACCGTGGGCCAAGCGCTGCTCGCGCGCCGGATGGGCAAACGCCGGCTGATCGCCGAGACGGGTGCCGGACAGCACGGCGTTGCAACCGCGACGGTCGGCGCCAAGTTCGGCTTCCCCGTCGACGTCTACATGGGCGCGATCGACGTCGAGCGCCAAGCGCTCAACGTCTACATCATGAAGCTCCTCGGCGCAACCGTGCACCCGGTCACCGGCGGAACGCAGACGCTCAAAGACGCAACGAACGAAGCGTTTCGCGTGTGGGCCGCGCACGTGGACGAAACCTTTTACGTGATCGGCAGCGTGGTCGGTGCGCATCCGTATCCGTATCTGGTGCGCGAGTTTCAGAAGGTGATCGGGCTCGAGGCGCGAGCGCAGTGTTTGGAGCGCTACGGCCGGTTACCCAGCGACGTCGTCGCGTGCGTCGGCGGCGGCAGCAATGCCATGGGGATCTTTGCCGGGTTTATCGACGATCCGCCGGTGCGTTTGTGGGGCGTCGAAGCGGCAGGCGAGGGTATTGCGAGCGGAAGAACCGCGGCCGCGCTCGGGGCGGGAAGCGTGGGCGTTCTGCACGGCTCGCGTTCGTATCTGCTGCAAGACGAGCACGGGCAAGTGCAAGAGACCCATTCGATCAGCGCCGGGCTCGACTATCCCGGCGTCGGGCCCGAGCACGCGCACCTCAAAGCAACCGGACGCGCAACCTACGTCAACGTGACCGACGCCGAAGCGCTCGAGACGTTTACAAGCTTCTCGCGCGCCGAAGGCATCATTCCCGCGCTCGAGAGCGCGCATGCCATCGCGTTCGCGCGCAAACTCGCGGCCGAGCGGGGACCGCATGACTTGATACTCGTGAATCTTTCCGGCCGGGGCGACAAAGACATCGCGCAGGTGCAGCGCCACAACGAGGCAGCTACGCATGCTTGAAGCGATCTTCGATCGGGCGCGTAACACGCAGCGCGCCGCGTTCATTCCCTACGTGATGGCAGGCGATCCGGACGAGGCGAGCACGCTTGCCGTCCTGCGCGCGCTCACGCAGTCCGGTGCCGATGCGATCGAGCTCGGCGTTCCGTACAGCGATCCGCTCGCCGACGGACCGACGATCGCCGCGGCCGGCCAGCGCGCACTTGCCGGGGGCACGACGATCGCGTCGGTGCTTGCGCTGGTGCGCGAGCATCACGAGCACGGCGGCGCGCCGATCGTGCTCTTCTCGTATTTCAACCCGGTCTACCAATACGGGATCGAGCGTTTTGCGCGCGATGCCGCCGAGGCCGGGGCATGCGCCGCGATCGTCCCCGACATTTCGCTCGAGGAAGGAGAAGCGCTCGGCGCGACGCTGGCTGCAAACGGCCTCGACATGCCGTTGCTCGTCGCCCCCTCGACGAAGCCGGCGCGTGCACGAAGGATCGCCGCGCAGAGCACGGGCTTCATCTACGTCGTCTCGCGTCTGGGCGTCACCGGCGCGAACACCAGGCCGTCGCTCGACGCGATACGCGCGCAGATCGCGACGCTGCGAAGTCTCACCGACGAGCCGCTCGCGGTTGGGTTCGGCGTGAGCAAGCCCGAGCACGTTGCCGAGGTCGCGACGCTTGCCGACGGCATCATCGTAGGGAGCGCGCTCATCGATGCGTATGCAGGCGCGCGCGGCGAAGATGCCGCGAGACGCGTGCGTGAATTCATCGAGCCGTTGATCGGGTTAGCGTCTTACGCATCAGCATAGCGTCCCATGATTCGCCATTCGCGCGTGAGATGAGGACCGCCCTGGAGTCGACTTCGACGAAGTCGAACTTACGGTAGAGCGCGATGGCGCGCTCGTTGTGTGGAAAGACCAGCAGCGAGAGATAGGGGATGTCGTGCGAGCGTGCCCACGCGATCTGGCACTCGAGCAACGCCGCACCGATGCCGCGCCCCCGATACGCCTCGTCGACGAGCATCCCGAGCGTGTGCCCGTAGAGGTCGTTGAAGCGCTCCGTCACGACGCCGACGATGCGTCCCTCGCACAGCGCGACGAACATGCCGTTGCCATGGCTGACGGAGAATCCCAGCATGTCGCTGTACTTCGTGCGATCGTAGCCCGGCTCGGTGCCGATCCAGAGCCGTTCGGCGGCGACGGCATCGAAAAGCAGGAGCACGGCGTCGATGTCGCCGTGCTCCATGGGCCGGATCTCGTAATCGGACACGCCGCTAGACTGCGGCCGTCGCTGCGCCCAGAGAGAACCGCTGGTCGGCGTCGTCGGCGATGAACTTGCCGATCGCGAGGGACGACGTTGCAGCGGGCGACGGCGCGTTGCGAACGTGCATCGTTCCTTCGTCGCCTTCGAAGACGAAGTCGTCGACTTGCGTTCCGTCGGCCATCATCGCCTGCGCGCGCACCCCCGACGGGCCCGCGAGCGTATCCTCCACCCGGAGCTCCGGGATGTAGCGTTGCAGCGCTTTCACGTACGCGCTGCGCAGCACGTCGCGATACATCTCGCCCATGCCGGTCGAAAAATACTTGCCGGCGAGCTTGATGAAGCCGGGGTAGGTCAGCGTTTCGAGCAGATCGCCGGGATTGATCGTCGTGAACGAGTAGCCTTCACGCGCGAAGGCGAGCACGGCGTTCGGGCCGAGCCAGATGTCGCCGTTCATGCGCGGTGTGAAGTGCACGCCGAGGAACGGGAAGTTCGGATCGGGGACCGGATAGATGTTCCCCTTGACGAGATAGCGTTTCTCGGGTTTGAGGATCAGATAATCGCCGCGGAACGGGACGATCTTGGGATCGCTCTTGCCGCCCGTCATCTTCGCGAGGCGATCCGACTGCAACCCGCCGCACGTGACGACGTAGCGCGCTTCGTACTCACCGTCCGAGGTGACGAGGACGGTCACGTTGCCGCGCCGTTCGATCGCGCGCACCTCGCGCCCGGTGAAGGTCTCGCCGCCGAGCGAGCGCACGTCGTCGCCGTACGCGCGAGCGACCTGCCCGTAGTCGACGATGCCGGTCACGGGGAGGAAGATCGCCTTGATCCCACGGCAGTGCGGCTCCCGCTCGCGAATCCCGTCTTCGTCGACGATCTCCAGGCTCTCGATGCCGTTGGCGATGCCGCGATCGTAGAGGTCTTGGAGGAGCGGCAGCTCGCGTTCTTCCGTCGCGACGATCAACTTGCCGACGTTGCGATACTCGATGCCCTTACTCTGGCAGTACTGCCAGAGCGCACGGCGGCCCTCGACGCAGAGTTTGGCTTTGAGAGATCCGGGCTTGTAGTAGATCCCCGAGTGGATCACGCCGCTGTTGTGCCCGGTCTGGTGGGTTGCGAGCAGCTCCTCCTTCTCGAGCAGCACCAGCTTGAGGTGCGGGTGGCGCATCAGGAGCTCGCGTGCGGTCGCGAGGCCGACGATGCCGCCGCCGACGATCGCAATGTCGTACGTCATGTCGTCCCGATTCTCGCACCGGTCCGGGGAGCCCGCTAGGACTTTATCGGCCGCGACGGGGAACCGATGGGTATGACGACCACACTCGAACGCACGATCCCACCCTTTAAGAATGAAGCCGTCAAGTCGTTCGGCGATCCGGCAGACGCGGCGGCCATGAAGGCCGCGCTGGTCCTCGTCCGCGAGCGCTTCGGCCGCCACTATCCGCTCGTGATCGACGGCGAACGGATCGAGACCGAGAAGCAGATTCGTTCGCTCAATCCGGCGCGGCCCACCGACGTCGTGGGCTCGACGAGCTCAGCCTCCAAAGAGCAGGCGGAGGCGGCCATCGCCGCCGCGGCGCGCGCCTTCGAAAGCTGGAAACGGCGCAGCGCGCAGGAACGCGCCGCATTCCTCTTCGAGGCGGCAGCCAAACTGCGCGAGCGGCGCTTCGAGTACGACGCGCTCTTGGTCTATGAGGTCGGCAAGAGTTGGGTCGAGGCCGATGCCGATATCGCGGAGTCGATCGACTTTTTGGAGTTTTACGCGCGCGAGGCATTGCGTTATGCGCAGCCGCAGCCGGTCGTGCCGATCGAGGGCGAGCGCAACGAGCTCGTCTACATCCCGCTCGGCGTCGGTGCGGTCATTCCGCCGTGGAACTTCGCCGGCGCGATCATGATGGGGATGACGTCGGCGGCGATCGTAAGCGGCAACACCGTTGTGCTCAAGCCGTCGAGCGATTCGGCGATCATCGCCGCCTGGTTCGTCGATCTCCTGCACGAGATCGGCCTGCCGAAAGGCGTCGTCAACTTCATCCCAGGTTCGGGCAGTGTGATCGGCGACCTCATCGTCGGTCATCCGCAGGTTCGCTTCATCTCGTTCACCGGGTCGAAGGAAGTCGGTTTGCGCATCAACGAGCTTGCTGCCAAGACGGCGCCCGGACAGAAGTGGATCAAGCGCGTCGTCGCCGAGATGGGCGGCAAGGACTCGATCGTCGTTGCCGCCGATGCCAACGTCGACGCCGCGGTGGAAGGCGTCGCCGTCTCCGCGTTCGGATTCCAAGGGCAGAAGTGCTCGGCGTGTTCGCGTGCGATCGTCGATGCTGCGATCTACGACGAGTTCGTCGCCAAGCTGAAGGATCGGGTCGCGAAGATCACCGTAGGCGATCCGGCGGATCAAGGAACCTACATGGGGCCGGTGGTGAACGAAGCCGCGCTCAAGTCGATCTCCGAGTACATCGAGGTCGGCAAGAAGGAGGGCCGGCTCATCTCCGGCGGCAAGCGCGCCGGCAGCGAAGGCTACTTCCTCGAACCAACGGTGATCGCCGACGTCGATCCGAAGGCGCGCATCGCGCAGGAAGAGATCTTCGGCCCGGTGCTGGCGGTCATCAAGGCCAAGGATTTCGACGACGCGATGCAGATCGCGAACAACACGGAGTTTGGCCTGACGGGCTCGCTCTACACGACCGACGAGCAGAAGATCGCGCGCGCGAAGGAAGACTTCTTCGTCGGCAATCTCTACTTCAACCGCAAGAGCACGGGCGCATTCGTCGGCGCGCATCCCTTCGGCGGCTTCAACATGTCGGGCACGGATAGCAAAGCCGGCGGGCGCGAGTATCTGCTGCTCTTCACGCAAGCCAAGACGATATCGCGCAAGATCTAGCGCACTAGGCGCTGCGTAGTTTGGTGACGATCGCCTTGTGCGCGTTGTGCCGCCGGTACGCGGCCAGATAGCGCGCGTCTTCGGCGTACGTCGTGGGATAGACGGGAGGAACGGGACGCCGGCGCAAGTCGGCGTCGACGTTTGCGAAGGTGAAGACGCACGTGTTGCACAGCGAGGTGCTGGTGCGGTCGCGGCTGATGCGGACGATGTCGGTCTCGACGCACACGGACGAGGTCCCGGTGTAGGTCACTCGGCTTTGGAAGTGCAGCTTGTCGGCGATGCGCACCGGGTGGTGGAAGTTGATCCGGTTGACCGCGACGATCGTCGGGCGGTCGGGTGCGATCAGCTCGGCGCAAATAGACGCGTACATGAACGCGCGGTGGATCACGTAGCCGCCGAAGATCTTCTTGGGCACGTTCTCGTGCTCGGGATACGTCAAATCGTACCCGCTCGTCGTGAGCTCGCTTAGCAGCGGGCCGGCAAAGTCGCGATGATCCTGGGCGGCGTGCAGGGCCGCCAAGAGCGCGAATTCGTCGGGTGTCGGCGGCTCGATCGCTTCGTTTTGCTCGTTGCGATAGCGCGTACGCCGGGCGATTGCTCTGCGCTCGCGGCGCTGCTCGTACTCGTCTTCGTAGCGCAGCGGGGGCAGCTCCACGCCCGGCGCGACCATCGTGAAGTAGCAGGAGGCGACGTGATGCGGGTGCTCGCCCGGCTGTTCGACGCGCACGCCGATCTCGAGCGAGGTACGCCCGACGTAGTTCACGCGAGCGAGCAAGTGCATGTCGCGGTTGATGTCCGGCGCGTTACGAATGCGAATGCTGTCGATCGCCGCCGTCACAAACCGCGCGTGCGCGAGCGTCTCGGCGACGAACGCCAGCGCGGTCTCTTCGGCAATCTTGTCGAGCACCTCGAGCAGCAGACCGAAGCGGAAGTTCGCGCGCAGCGGCTCGTCGGTGAGCTGGAAGCTGCGGCGCAGTCCGGCATCGGTGCTGAAGGGGAGGGTTCGCGTCAGCGAGGTCTCGATCGGGCGCCGCATGGTGCCCGTAGTATAGCGGCGGCGTCCGGGCTATCGCAAGGCCGGCTTACCAGATGCTTTGTATGCCTATGCCCCAGCCGCGAAAGAGCTCGCCGCCGCGGCGGCCGGGCCGCTCGAGCTGAAGATCGATCGTGGTGCGGACGAGGGGACGGTGGGCACTGGAGGGGAGGATCACGTGGCGCTCCTTCTGGGAACAAGTAACTATCTAAGATGATACGCTGGTGAAAGTAACTTGTCAACGGCGTTAGCTGGTGTTATGATCGGGTCGTGAAAGACGCCTCTGCGCCCGGCTCCCTCGAGCTCGTCCGGGCCTTCGTGAACTCGATCGATCTCGAGCATCCGGAGACGACCGATGCGTTTGCATCCGTCGGGGCGGCGCGAGTCTGGCTGACCGATGCCGGCATCGACCCCAGCGGCGTGAGCGACGCCGACCTCGCGGGGCTGCGGACGCTGCGCGAGGAGCTGCGCGCCGAAATGCTGGCGCACGGCGACGGGGGAGAACGGCAGAAACCGGCCGCGCTCACCCCGATCCGCCTCGACGCGGAGCGCACCGAGGACGGGGACTTCCGGCTGACGCCCCGGGAGTGCGGCGCCCAGGGCCTGCGGGCCGGACTCGCCGCGGCGATCTGGGAGGCCCAGATCCGCGGCACGTGGAGCCGGCTCAAGGCGTGCCGCCAAGCAACCTGCCGCTTCGCGTACTACGACAAGACGAAGAACGGCTCGGGAGCCTGGTGCGCGATGGAAACGTGCGGGAATCGGGCCAAAGCCGAGCGCCGCCGGGCGCGCGAACGTGGTCGTGCAACCTAGCCTTTAGCGCCGCGTTTATGGTACTCTGATAGTCCAGGTCCGGCCGCCTGACGCTTTTGTCGTGCGCCGGAGAAAAAGTACACGAGCGCGCTTGACACCCGTCAGGCCCTTCGATACTATAGCCGGGTTGGCTTGGACACCCCCCACCGTTGGCGCGATCGAAAGATGCGCGTTTTAGGTGGCGGTGCGCCAAGTTCGCTCCTTGAAAACTGAACAGTGCAGCAGCAAATAAGTCTGTGGGTCTCCGGTCTCTAAGACACGACCATTGGTCAAGTCTTTTGAGCATCGCGAGAACGTACAATTCTTAGCTCTCGCCATTCTTATGAATGGCGGGGATGCAACTCGCAATTGCATCTGAAAAAGCACAGCGAAATGTGAGAGCCACGAGGATTCGCGCTTCGCGCGAGTCTCAATCATGCGCTCCATAAAATTTTTTATGGAGAGTTTGATCCTGGCTCAGGACTAACGCTGGCGGCGTGCCTAACACATGCAAGTCGAACGAGGTAGCAATACCTAGTGGCAGACGGGTGAGTAACACGTAGTCAACCTTCCTCTTAGTGGGGGATAACTAG
>DATJRM010000075.1:0-4142 GCA_035504755.1 Candidatus Acidiferrales bacterium | reverse complement strand
CCCATCATGAACGAGTTGATGAACTTCTCCGCCGCGACTTTGCTCTCGGTGCGGTCGACGATGTCTTCAATGGCTTCTGCGCCGGCATCGCGCAGGCGTGCCACAAGCGTCCAAAAGCCGTTGATCAAGTCTTGCGACGATTGCGCGCGCTCATCTAGCGTCGCGACGAAGAGGCTGCCGTCGTGGGCAAGCGTGAATACGACGTTTGGATACTCGGCATGCACGCGATCGAGGGTTTCGGTATTTTGCGCGGGTTCGCGCGCCCAATCGGGAATTTCGTAGGCGGTTGAGATGCTAAAGGCGGTATCGTCGCCCTCGGCAGTGGTTACCGAGAAGACCTGTCCGCGCGTGCGAAAGAGCAGCTCGCTGACTCCGGCGTCATCGGGCGGCGCGGCGTCGACTTTGTGGCCTTCACTCTCGATGAAGCGTTTGATCAGTTCACGGGCTGTAGGCATCGATACCTTCGGCGATATACGAACGCGAGAGATGCACGTATTCCTCGGACGCGATCTCTATCCAGCGTGCGGCCTCGCCTTCTATCGCTTTCTTTACTTTCGCGGGGACGCCCGCCGCGAGTACGCGGTCGGGAATCTCGACGCGTTCGCCGACCACGCTGCCCGCGGCGACGAGCGCACCCTCGCCGATCACGCAGCCGTTGAGGAGCACGGCGTTACTGCCGATCAACGCATAGCGCTTGACGTGGCAGTCTTCCATGACGGCGCAGTGACCGATGGTGACGTCATCGTCGATCTGCGTCAGCGTCATCACGTGAAGGACGGCGTTGTCCTGCACCGACGTGCGGGCGCCGACGCGAATGGGGCCGTTATCCCCGCGCAAGACGGCGCCAAACCAAATACTCGATTCCTCGCCAACCTCGACGTCGCCGATGAGCACAGCGGTTGGTGCCACGAACGCGCTCGGGTGGATTTTGGGGGTTTTGCCACGGTACGTGATGATCATTGGTCGAAGTAGTACGCTATGCATCGCCACAACACCCCGCTCCGCGGCGTCAAGGCCATACCCCGGCCGAAGGCGGGAGACCCAGGCTACTCCGAAGTGAACTACCGCTACGCCGGGCGTGAAGGACACATCCACGAGGTCGTGGAGATCAATGGACGCGCTCTCGCAAAGGTGGGCTTCGACGACCGCAAGATCGTGTATTATTTTTTGGATGACCTCGAGCTCGATCGCACCGCAAAGCGTGGAACATTTCACGACCAAGACGTTCAATCCAAAGGATAACTTGTGCCGATTGTTGCCGTGACTCAGCCCGTTCCGGTCAACCCGGGTGGCGGATTCGACTATGTGATCGTGGACTCCGAGCGCGGGCGCGTGTATGCCGCGCATCCCGGCGGCGGCGGATTGCTGATCGCCGACGCCGATACCGGTAACCAGATCGGCGTCGTGCCGGTGGGTCCGATGCACGGCCTTGCGCTCGATCCTGCGACCGGTCACGTATTTACCGGAAACGGCGACACGCGTAGCGTGAGCGAAGTGGATCCCGACTCGCAACAGATTTTGCGCACCGCGATCGTCGACGGACCAGTCGATGCAATCGCGTACGATCCCGATCTCGGCCGCATCTACGCCGACGAAGACGATGGTAATCGGATCTTTGTGATCGACACGAAGACCTTCCGGCAAGTTGCGGTCGTGAAATTACCGGGTCACAAGCCCGAATATCTGCAAGTGGATCCGCAGACCCACGACGTCTATCAAAACATTGCAACCGACAACGAGATCGCCGTGATCGACCCCAAAACGCTCAAGGTCAAACGTTTGATCGCGACGCCGCAACTGAAGAACAACCACCCGCTGCAGTATGACGCCGATCACCACGTGCTCATCGCGGGCGGTGAGAATAACGTCCTGGCCGTCTACGATCGCTCGGGTAAGCTCCTGCACCAAGTCAACCTTCCGATGCAGGTCGATCAGTGCGCGTGGGAGCCGCAGCACGGTTGGCTCGCGTGCGCCGGCGGCGGCATCACGCTCTACTCCTTCGACGGCACGAGCGATCCAAAATTGCTCGATAGTCAAAAACTCGAAGGCGGCGTGCACACGACGGCCATCGACCCCAAGACCGGAACGATCTGGGTCGTGTGGGGCGACGCTACCAGCGGCGACGGGTTCATTCAGGGATTCACGTACCGCTAAGCAGACGATCGAGGGCAAGAAATCGCAGATCGTACGGCGGAGTTTCGCCGAGTAAGAGCTGCACGACGATCTCGCCGATTACCGGCGCAAACTTGAAGCCGTGACCGGAGAATCCGGCTGCGACCACGACGTTTGGATTTTCAGGGTCGCGGCCGATTGCAAAGTTCTCATCCGGCGTCATCGTGTACATACAGGCCTTCGCCGAGCGAAGCCGCGGCTGCGAATCCGGCATCAAGTGCTGCAGCGCTTCCCGCACCAGTTCTACTTCATCGTCGTGGATCGCGCGGTCCAGCTCGTCGGCGCGTGTGGTCACGCCGTAGCCGTGGAACGCGACCTTCAGACCGTCGCCGAGATCGGGCATGCCGTAGAGTCGCGCGGGCAGCGACGCGCGCTCGAGGAAGAACGCCGGCAGGTCGGCGGGACCATAAACCGGTTGGGACGTCGTGAACCAATATTGCACGTTGCGCTGCACGCGTAGCGGCAACGCCAGGCCCAGGAGCATCTCGGCCGTCCACGCGCCGGTGCAAATCGCAAGTCGCGTGGCCTTGACACGCTCACCGCTCTCAAAAGTGATGCAGACGCCGTCGCCGTCGGGTTCGTACCCGCGCACCCGCGCTCGATCGTAGAGGTGCGCGCCGTGATCGCGCGCGAGCTTGAGATGCGCCGCAATCGCGCGCTCGGGAAAGACGACGCCGGCCTCGGGTTCGAAGAGGCCGACCTCATCGCGCTCCAAGGCAAGCTGTGGGAAACGCGTACGAAGTTGGGCAGCATCCAAATGCTCGATTGGTATCTCGAAGGCGCGTGAAGCTTCGTCCATCCCGCGAATCGTGGCTGAATCCGGCGGTCCGATCATCAACACGCCGAACAAGTCGAGCAGCGCGTCCTGCGAATGCTCCTCGAGTTCACGCCAGAGCGTGTACGCGCGGTCGAGCAGCGGCACGTACGCGGGGTCTTCGAAGTAGGCGCGACGGATGATGCGCGTGCGCCCGGCCGATGAACCGAGGTCATGCACTAAGCCGAAACGTTCGAAGCCGGCAACGCGAAGACCACGTTTCGCAGCGTGCGCTGCGGCCGCGCTTCCCATGCCGCCAAGTCCGAGCACCGCGAGATCGTAGTCCATGCAGGCGGGGGTTCTGCGTGCGTGCAAGTCTCCCGCCCCGAGATCAATCGAGGGAGAACGAGGACACGATGGACCCCAAAACAACGGCGGTCGTCTTGATCGAGTACCAGAACGATTTCACCAGTCCCGGCGGAACGTTGCATGATGCCGTCAAGCCGGTCATGGAGAGCACGAACATGCTCGACAACACGCGCGAAACGGTGGAACGCGCGCGCGAACTCGGCGCCACGATCGTGCATGCGCCGATCACCTTCACGCCGGACTACCACGAACTCACGTCGGAGCCGTACGGCATTCTCAAAGGCGTGGTCGATAGCCAGTCGTTCCGCAAGGGGACGTGGGGCGCGGAGATCGTGGATACGCTTGCGCCCGAGGAAAGCGACATCGTCATCGAAGGCAAGCGCGGCTTGGATGCCTTTGCCAGCACGAATTTGGATTTCATTTTGCGCAGCCGCGGGATTACAAACGTCGTGCTCGGCGGATTCCTAACCAACTGCTGCGTCGAATCGACGATGCGCACGGCCTACGAGAAGGGCTACAACGTCGTGACGCTCACCGACTGCACGGCCACGCTCAGTGACGACGAACAGCGCCTGGCGGTCGAGAAGAACTACCCGATGTTCTCGCGCCCCATGAAGCACGACGAGTTCCTCGGAACGCTCCAGGGCGCCGAGGTGGTTGGCGCGGGCCGAGGCTACTCAAACTAAACTCATACACCGGGGAGCAGGGGGAGCGGTCGGGCTGCAGAACCAGGCTCCCCGGCGGTGGCCGCGGGTCGCCCCCTTTCGCCGACGTAGCTCAGTTGGTAGAGCATGCGATTCGTAATCGCAAGGTCGCCGGTTCGACCCCGGCCGTCGGCTCCATCTCG
>DATJRM010000074.1:0-2320 GCA_035504755.1 Candidatus Acidiferrales bacterium | reverse complement strand
CAAACGCTACGCCGTCGAAATCCTCGATCGTGACTCGCAGTCCGATCCTTCCCGTGCGGCGCAGCTCGCCAACGAACTGATCAGCAAGAATGGCGTGGACCTGATGCTTGCGACGTCCACGCCGGAGGTCGTCAATCCGGTATCGGATGCGAGCGAGGCGGCGGCTGTTCCGTGCCTCTCGACGGTCGTGCCCTGGGAATCATGGTACTTCGGGCGCGGCGCAAAGCCCGGCCAACCCTCACCTTTCAAGTGGACCTATCATTTCAGTTTCGGGGTCGAGAGTTTTCACGTGGCCTACGTCTCGCAATGGCACGAGCTTCCCACCAACAAAAAGGTTGCGGCGCTCTATCCGAACGACGCCGACGGCAATGCCATCCGCGAACACTTGATTCCGCTCCTCGAGAAATCCGGTTTCACGGTCGTCGATCCCGGCGGGTATGAAGACGGAACCAGCGATTACTCCGCGCAAATCGCAAAGTTCAAGGCCGAGAACTGCCAGATCTTCAACACCTTCCCGATTCCTCCGGACTTCGCCACGTTCTGGCATCAAGCGGCGCAGCAAGGCTACACCAAGATGGTGACGATCGCGCAAATCGCTAAGACCGGTCTCTTCCCATCGCAGGTAGAAGCGCTGGGGTCGCTCGGAAATCGGCTCGCAACCGCAGACTACTGGCACCCCGACTTTCCCTACAAATCGTCACTTGCAGGCATCAGCTCGCGCACGCTGGGCGACGACTATCAGAATTCGACCGGCAAACAGTGGACGCAACAACTCGGTGCGTCGCTCGCGCTCTTCGATGCCGGTATGACGGCGCTGAAAGAGTCGGGAGCGCCCAAGGACAAAGCCGCGGTTGCAAAGGCGCTTTCGCGCTTGAATACGGTCACGGTCGACGGCCGCGTCGACTTTACCCACGGTCCGGTTCCAAACGTCGCGGTGATGCCGATTCTCGGATCGCAGTGGCTGCAAAACAAGCCCGGCAGCCGATTCCAATTCGAGAACCCGCTGACCGAGAATGCCGGCGATCGTAACGTGCCGGTCCACGCAAAACTGCTCCCGTACTCATAAGGAGGAACGAGATCCGCGTCGCCGACCGCGACGCGGATCTCCGCACGATGGAGATGTTCGCCGCGCCGAATGTACAGGTGGTCGCGCGTCCCGACGGCGCGCTGCTCCTGCGCTCTCGCGATCCGCTGCTCGCGTACCCTCCAAATACCGGCGTGATGCTCGACCGATGGGCACGAGCGCGCCCAAATCGCGTTTTCTTGGCCGAACGTGACGGTGAGGCGTGGCGGTCGATAACCTACGCGGAGATGCGCGGCGCGGTGCGCTCCGTCGCGGCGGCGTTCGTCGAGCTTGGTTTTAGCCGCACAACGCCGATCGCGCTGCTCTCCGGCGCCTCGATCGCGCACGCAATCGTATCACTCGCTGCGCAGTACGTTGGGATACCCGCCGCGCCGATTTCTCCGCCGTATTCCGTGATGTACGGCGACCTTCGCCGTCTGCACATGGTGCTGGACGCGCTCGCTCCGAAGCTCGTCTTCGCCGACGACGCCGACCTCTATCGCGATGCGCTTGCATCGATCGACGCGCGTATTCCCGTTCTCGTCGCCCGCGGAAGCGGGCCCCGCGCCGATGCGCTGCTCTTGGAGCGGCTCGAGACGACGCCGGTTTCCGAGCGCGTCGATGCGTTGCGCGACGACGTCAAGCCGGACGACGTTGCGAAGGTACTCTTCACCTCGGGCTCGACCGGCGAACCGAAAGGCGTCGTCAACACCTTCCGGATGATTTGCTCGAACCAGCAGATGCTGGCCCAAGTGTGGCCACACCTCCGCGAGGACGACGTCATCCTCAACGACTGGCTGCCTTGGCATCACACGTTTGGGGGCAATCACAACTTCAACATGGTCCTCTTTAACGGCGGCACGCTGTATATCGATGATGGGCGTCCGCTGCCCGGCCGCTTTGAGCGAACGTTGGAGAACCTGCGCGAGCATCCGCCGACGCTCTACTTCAATGTGCCGCGCGGACACGCGATGCTGGTGGAGGCGTTACAAACCGATGAAGCGTTAGCGAAGCGGTTCTTTTCGCGCTTACGCCTGGTCCAAAACGCCGCCGCTGCACTGCCGGCATCGACGTGGAACGCGCTGCGCGAGCTTACGGCGCGATACGCTTCACGCAACGTCGCGGTCGTCGCGGCATGGGGCCTCACGGAGACGGCGCCCGCAGTGACGGCGATCCACTATCCGCTGCGCGACCCTGCCGACGTTGGGTTGCCGTTGCCGGGCACCGAGATGCTCTTCGTCAAGCATCAAGCGCGCC
>DATJRM010000073.1:0-5148 GCA_035504755.1 Candidatus Acidiferrales bacterium | reverse complement strand
GGGCAGTCCTTCCGCCAGGACGCGTCGCGGCCTGCACCGAATCGGCGGCCTGCCGTGGTTCGCGGGTATGATGTAATGGTAGCCTGCGACCTTCCCAAGGTTGATGCGTGGGTTCGATTCCCACTACCCGCTCCAGCAACCACGGCGATGGATCGTTTGTTGGAACCAATGCGGCGACGTAGCCAAGTGGTAAGGCAGGGCTCTGCAAAAGCCCCATTCGGCAGTTCGAATCTGCCCGTCGCCTGAATAATTCTCTCATGCGCATAGTTGTCGTAGGTGCCGGTGCCATCGGCGGGTTCATCGCTGCAGCGCTCGCGCGCGCCGGGGTGGACGTTGGGGTGGTGGCACGCGGCGCGCATCTCGACGCAATTCGCCGCAATGGGATCACCCTGGTTCACAGCGACCTCGGCGAATTCTCCGCGCGCGTCGAGGCAAGCGACGATCTGCGCTCGCTCGGAACGTTCGATTTCGCGCTTCTTACCTTCAAAGCACATCAATGGCCCGCGTTCACCACGCAGCTCGCATCCTCAGTCGCTGCCGGCACGGTGGTGGTCACGCTCCAAAACGGCGTGCCGTTTTGGTTCCGCCGAACGCCGCCGCTGCGCACGGTCGATCCGGGCGGCACGATCGGCGCGCTCGTTCCCGATGCGCAAACCATCGGTGGGGTCGTGCATATTTCGGGCAACATCGCCGAGCCCGGAAAAATCCATCAGAGCGGCGGCGGCCGCCTCGTTCTCGGTGCAATGGATTCCATTGTCGACGAGCCGCTCGCGCGTTTGGGCAGCGCGCTGCGCGATGCGGGTCTGGCGCCGGAACTCGAGGCAAACATCCGTCACTTCACGTGGCTCAAGCTGATCAACAACGCGAGCTTCAATCCGGTGAGCACGATCCACGAGTTCACGATCCATGAGATGCTCGCCGATCCGCTCACGCGTGAGGAAGTCCGTCACCTGATGCTGGAGACCGTCGCGGTCGGCCGCGCGCTTGGCGTCGTCGACGAAGTCGATCTCGACGCGCGCATGGCCGCCGCGCAGCGCCGCGCCGACGTGCAAACGTCGATGCTGCAGGATTCGCTCGCGCATCGTCCGCTGGAACTCGATCCCATCGTCGGCGCCGTCGTCGAGCTAGGCGAGAGCGCCGGCGTGCCGGTTCCGCGTTTGCGCGCCGTGTATGATGAGCTCCGCGCGCGAACGGCCGCGACTTCGTGAAGGTCGGCGAACTCGAGGGCGTCGGTCCGAAGAGCGTGCCGCTCTTTCGCGAACTCGGCATCGAGACGTCGCGCGATTTGCTCGACTACTTGCCCTTTCGCTACGAGGACTTGCGCTACCCGACACCGTCGAATCTCTTGGGATCGAGCGGCGGTGAGGAGAATGCAGTCGGCGTGGTCGAGCACGTGAAGGAGCGGCGCGTGCGCGGCCTCGAGATCGTCGACGTGCGCCTGCGCGACGACGCCGGCGAGTTCACTGCCAAGTGGATCGGTCGCAATCGCTACGTGTATGGCCGCTTCAAGCAAGGCATGCGTCTCTTCGTTCGCGGACGCGTCGACCGTACGCTCGTAGGCCCGTCAATCAACGTGGCCCACTACGCCCAGTTGCGCGACGGCGAGGTGTATCGGGGCGACATGGTACCGGTCTATCGCGCGAGCAAAGATCTCACCACACGCAAGATCGCGTCGGTCGTGCGCAAGAACCTCGCGCGGCTGCTCGATGAGTCCGGCGATGACCCGCTGCCCGACGAGGTGCGCGCGAAGGCGTCGTATCCGGATTTGCGTGAGGCCTACCGCGCCGTCCATGCACCGAAGACGCCCGAAGAAGCCGAGGCCGCGCGCGAGCGTTTTATCTTCACCGAATTCCTCGTGCTCGCCGCCGGCGCGCAGTTGCGCCGCGCCGAACGCGAGCGCTCGCATAACGCAAGCGCACTTACGATTCCGCACGACTTGCTCGAGCAGTTCGCGGCATCGTTCGACTTCCCGATGACGCAAGCGCAGCGCCGAGCGATCGGCGAAATTTGGGACGACATGACGCGTGATGTGCCAATGAACCGGCTCTTGCAGGGCGACGTCGGAAGCGGCAAGACGCTCGTCGCCGCAGCGGCGATCGTGCTGGCCGCGCGGAATGGGATGCAGTCCGCGCTCATGGCACCGACCGAAATTCTCGCGGCGCAGCACGCGAGCAAGCTCGCACCGCTCTTGCTGCCGTTCGGTATCACGGTCGAGGCCATATTCGGAAGTCAAGCCGCCAAGGCGCGGAATGCGGCGGAGGGCCGCCTCATTAGTGGCGAAGCGCTTTTAGCGATCGGCACGCATGCACTAATCACGGGCAGCGTCGACTTCGCGCGTTTGGGGCTCGTGATCATCGACGAGCAACACCGCTTCGGAGTCGAGCAGCGCGCGGCGCTACGCGCGAAGGGCGTTGCGCCGCACACGCTCCACATGACGGCGACGCCGATTCCGCGCACGCTCGCGCAGTCGGTCTACGCCGATCTCGATCTGTCGATCATCGACGAGTTGCCGCCCGGACGAACGCCGATTGAAACATACGCCATTCGTACCAGCCGGCTCGAGCGTGCGTATGAGTTCGTCGAAGCGAACGTCGCGCGCGGGCAACAAGCGTACATCGTAGCGCCGGCAATCGACGAAGAGAGCGAACTGACCAGCGTCGTCGCCGAAGCGGAGCGATTGAAGAACGACGTCTTTCCGCAGCGCCGAATCGGACTGTTGCACGGGCGGCTTTCGAGCCGTGAAAAGGACGAGGTGATGGGTCGCTTCGTGCGCGGCGAGATCGATATCTTGCTTGCGACGACCGTGGTGGAAGTCGGCGTCGACGTGCCCAACGCCAGCGTGATGCTCGTGCTCGACGCGCAGCGCTACGGACTCGCGCAGCTGCATCAGTTGCGGGGCCGGGTCGGTCGCGGCGCGGCCAAGTCGTTTTGTTTGCTCGTGTATCCTGACGATGCGGGCGAGAGCGACCGCCTCGAAATCCTTACCGATTCGACCGACGGCTTTGTGATCGCCGAGGCCGACCTGCGCTTACGCGGTGCGGGTGAGTTTGCCGGAACGGTGCAATCGGGTGCGGCGAATTTGTGGATTGCCGATCTGGTCCGCGATATAGAAATCTATCGTGCAGCCAAAGCCGAGGCGCAAACGATCATCGCGGACGATCCGGCATTGCGGCGGCCGGAACACGCGGCGCTTCGTGCGGCGCTCGAACGCGCACCCTCGACCCGCGCGCTCGTCCTCTCCTCTTAAAGGTACACAAGAGGGCTCGCGCGGCGCGCGGCCAAACCCCGGGCCGAAAGAAGGAGGCACCCGTGCGCTCGCTGTGTCTTGCCATTTGTGCGGTTTTCGTGGCCGTAACGTTTTCTCTCGTACCAGCCGGAGCGTCGCCGCTTACCGTCACGCGGGCGACGTTGCCCAACGGACTCAAGGTGGTCGTCGTGCACAATCCGCTGGCGCCGGTGGTAAGCACGGTGCTCAACTACGAAGCGGGATCCGACGAGCAGACGGTCGACGGGGAGGCGCACGCGCTCGAGCACATGATGTTCCGGGGCAGCAGCTCGCTTTCGTCGTCGCAACTGATGGACACTGTCAGCCTGACCGGCGGCGACTTCGACGCTGACACGGAAGATGCGATCACGCAATTCTTCTTCACGGTGCCCTCGCAGTATCTCGACATCGCACTACGCCTCGAACGCTCGCGTGCGTCTGGGCTGACGCTTGCACCCGACCAGTGGGCGCAAGAGCGCGGCGCGATCACGCAAGAGGTCACACAAGACAATAGCAACGCGATCTACCGTATCTTCGAAAAGATGATTGGCCGGATCTTGGCCGGCACGCCGTACGCCAAGAACGGACTCGGGACCGTCAACGGCTTTGCACATCAAGTGAATACCGCCGTGCTGCGGCAGTTTTACGGCACATGGTACCACCCCAACAACGCGGTATACGTCATCGTTGGTGACGTGGATGGCGCGGCGACCATAGCAAAAATCAAAGCGCTGTGGAGCGACGTGCCGGCGGCGAAGTTGCCTGCCAAACCGGCGGTGAAGCTCACGCCGGTAACGTCGAAAATCTATCGCGACTACTCCGATCAGCCGTATACGATCGTGCTCGTTGGATATCGGTTGCCGGGCTACGATAGTCCCGACTACGCCGCGTCGCAGATTATGCAAGACGTGCTGAGCAGTCAACGAAGCGATCTCTACGACCTCACCGCGTCCGGCAAGGCGCTCTTTACCGGATTTCAAGCGCAAACATTTAGTCAAGCCGCGGTCGGACTGGCGATAGGCGTCGTGCCGGTCAGCGTGAAGCCGGAGACGATCGACCAAGAGATGCGCGCGGTCATCGACGCGTATCGCAAGAACGGCGTGCCTGACGACTTGGTCGAGGCGGCGAAGCGGCGTGAGATTTCGCAGCTGGAGTTCAATGCAAACTCCATCGAAGATCAAGCCTTTCAGTGGAGCCAGGCGGTCGCGGTGCAAGGCCTCTCGTCGCCGGATGCCATGGAGAGCGCATTTGCGCGCGTCACGACGGCCGACGTAAATCGCGTGCTCCGCAGCTACGTTGACAACAAGCGTGCAGTCGCGGCCTATGCCGTGCCCAAGAACAGCGGCGCGATGAGCGCGGGTGGGGGTGGTCCCGGCAAAGAGGACAACATGGTGCCGCCCAAGACGCACCAATCGCTACCGTCGTGGGCGCAAAACATTCTGAAGAACCTCTCGGTTCCGGCGAAGACGCTCGATCCGACGTCGATGACGTTGGCGAACGGCATTCGCTTGATCGTCCAGCCGGAAACGATCACCAAGACCGTCGTCGTCTCGGGCAGCATCGAGAACAATCCCGCGGTGCAAGAGCCTGCCGATCAGCGTGGCATAAACGATGTCACGACTGCACTTTTCCCATTCGGGACGACGACGTACGATCGCGTATCGTATCAGGCCGAGCTGGACAAGATTTCGGCTACGGTCAGTGCCGGGACCGACTTCGGCGTCGAAGTGCTCTCAAAGGATTTCGATCGCGGCGTGCAGCTCCTCGCCGACGACGAACTGCATCCGGCCTTCGATCCGAAGAGCTTCGCGATCGTACAAGCGCAATACGTCGGGCAGATGCAGGGACAGGTGACGTCGCCCGACTACCTGGCGCAGGTCGCG
>DATJRM010000072.1:0-10102 GCA_035504755.1 Candidatus Acidiferrales bacterium | reverse complement strand
CAACCGGCGTTCCCTGGATCGGGATGCCGGCGAGCCCGATAATCACGAAGGCTGCCGGCCAGGCGAAGCCGACCACCGCGCCTGAACCCCGTTTGAGGGAGGTCGTCACGGCGTTGATGGCTGCGTACCACGCAAACGGCCCGATGACGACGAAGAGGAGCAGCCAGCCATCGGTCTGGCTGAAATCGAGCTGCGGAACCTCGAACATCGCCTGACAGACGATGGCCGCAATAATCGTCAGCACGCCCGAAACGGCGATACCGGCGGCGTCGACGCCGATCGTGCCGAGCGCGTAACGCGTCCGTGTCACCGGTTTGAGCAGCGCGATTTCGAGATGATCCTTGTTTTCGGCTGCAAACGGCGCGCCGAGGATCGTCGCCACGAGCAGCATTGCGACCATACCGATGACGAGAAAGATCGCGAAGTTCACCGGCTCGTCGGTCCGAGTCGTCACCGTCTGCATGCCGGCGCTGTGCGATTCCTGGAAGCTGAAGCTTCCGATGTGCTGATTCACACGACTGCGCTCGGTCGCAGGCTCGGTGATCGTGATGACCTTTCCGCCGAAGAAACCTTTGTTGTCGATCGTGATCGTCGTGCGTTCGCGCGCGTTCTCGATCACCGTACGGTTGACGCCGTCGACCATCGAATGCGTAATCGTCGTGCCGGGCTCCCTGCTCACACGATCGATAGTGTACTGCTCGTCGCTCATCCAGTTCGAAATTGAGATCCGAATGATCAGTGCGAGCACGATCAAGCAACCCAACACGATGGCGTAGATACGGAGGCAGTTGCGAACGCGCAGCCATTCGACGTAATTCATACTCTAGCGTCCTTCCACGACGTCGGCCGTCGCATCGGCGGGCGAGACCGCGCACAAAAAGATGTCCTCGAGATTGAGATCGACGATGCGCAGGCCCGACGCGCCGAGGGCTTCGAAGCGCGCCAGGACGTCCCGCGCATCGTGCGAGGTCAACGCGCGCACGATCCGGCCGTTTCGATCGATGCGTGTGATACGCGGATCGCCGGCCAAGCCGTTGAGCGCGAAGGTTTCGCTCGGAAGAATGGCCTCGACGATCTTGCGATCGGACTTGAGGTCGTCGACCGACCCTTCGAGTGCCAGACGCCCGCGATCGACCACCGCGATGCGCTCGGCGGCGCGCTCGACCTGCCCGATCTGGTGAGAAGAGAAGATCACCGTGGCGCCGCGCGCCGATTCGTTGATGATGAGATTGAGCACGTGACGCTGGTTGATCGGATCGAGGCCGCTGGTCGGCTCGTCGAAGATCAAGATGTCCGCTTCGCGGGCGATCGCGAGCGCCACCATCGTCGCCGTGCGCATGCCTTTGGAAAGCGCGCGCGTCTTCTTGCGCTGGTCGATGCCGAACTGCCGCAGTAGCTCGTTGGCTTTCGGCACGGAGAATTTCGCGTACGCGCGGCGCTGCATCTCGACGTGCTCGGCTACCGTCATCCAATCGTAGAGCACGCTGCGCTCGGGCACGTACGCGATGTGTTGCTGCGTTGCGGGGACGAGCGGCAAGCCGCCGTAGAGCACCGTGCCGGACGTGGGACGCGCGAGGCCAAGCATGCACTTAAAGGTTGTCGTCTTGCCGGCACCATTGGGGCCGAGCAGGCCGAACACGCAAGCCTCCGGGATCTCGAAACTGAGATCGTCGACGGCCATGTACGGACCGTAGGTCTTGCGCAAATTCTTGATGCTAATCGTGCTCATGCACCCTCCCGGAACCACTTTTCGATGGCGGCGCTTGTAAGAGATCGAATCTCGTCGGCCAGCAAGCCGATCGATTTGGCTTCGCGGATTGCTGCTTCGATGGCGTCACGTGCGACGTCGGTCGCCGCGGTTTTGGTCGTTTCGATCGAGCCGTTGCTGCGCACGAACGATCCGCGTCCCGGTGCCGTCTCGATCACGCCGTCCCGCTCGAGTTCGCGGTAGGCCTTCGCAACGGTGTTGGGGTTGATCGTCAAGTCGAGCGCGAGCTGCTTGACCGTCGGCAGTTGCTCGCCGGCGGCGAGAACGCCCAACGCTACCGACCGTTTGATCTGATCGATCACCTGGAGGTAGATGGGCACCCCGCTGCGGGGGTCAACCGTAAGAACGACCGGCATCGCGGATTAGAGCTTTGGGCCCCAGCCTTGGAAGAGCGGGCTCTGGGCGCGTTGCGGCAGGCAGACGTGAGCTTCGCGAAGGTCTTCGGGGCGATTGATGAAGCGGGTCATGTTCCTCTCCTTTTCGGTCTAGTACCACTGTGCTGTCGTACTAGTACACTAGTACAATAGCTCGATAGTACGGCTCCGTCAAGGGGTCCCGGAAAAAATCTTTGGCCCCGTGCGCTGTCACCCTGAGCCTGTCGAAGGGCGCCTGTGAAACGGTCCTTCGATTACGGCGCTACGCGCCGGAGCCTGGGATGACAGGAACGGCGTGGCAGTACGGGGTCGAGAGGTCGGGGGTTTCCCCGGATGTCCGGGACGGGGCCGCCGAGCTAGGATGAGCTCACCCAGAGACGCTCACGCAGGGCATCTACGGCAGACGCGAGGTCACGTCGCTTACGGCTCGGCTGCGCGACCTCGCAGGCTCGGTGAGCCTACCGGAAGACCCGCGCGAGCGATCTCTGGGTGTAAGCGCTTCGCGCAGCGGAACGACGGCGGCGGGATCAAACTTGGTTTCTCATGGCGAGCCCGCTCTTCACCGGCCCCGGTTCGATTCGCGACCCCCGAGAGCGCCTCGCTTTCGTCCTCACCCTGCTCTTCGCGTTTCCCATGGCCGGCCTGATCGGACTCGTGATCCACGAGAACATCGGTGTTCCGACCGTTGCGCTGTTCATCATCATCGCGATGCTGTACGTAACGCTCGCGCGTGGCCGCCTCATCGGCTCGTCGGTCATGATCCACGAGGCGCAATATCCACGCGTCTTCGCGATCGTCAAAGACGTCTGTACGCGGCTCGACATCGCGATGCCGCTGATCTTCGTGCGCGAGGACAACTACGTGCCCGTCGCAGCGCTCGGATTCGGCGAACCCTACTCCCTCGTTCTTTCGACGCATTGGATCGAACATTTCGAAGATGACGAGCTGGCCTTCGCCGCGGGACGCGAGCTCGGGCACATCGCAGCCGGCCACACGCGGTTTCTTTCGCTGCTCAGCGTCAACGGCAACGAAAACCCCTTGATCTCACTCGTCTTCGGCGGGTGGCTGCGGTCGTGCTCCAAGACCTGCGACAAGGTCGGCTTACTGGCATGCGGCTCGCTCGATGCCGCCATTCGTTCGATCGCGATCGCGAATTTTCACAGCTTTGGACGGCACATCGACGTGCAGCGTTTCGCCGAACAGGCGCAGGAGATTGCGGGCGACGGCGTCTTGCGCTTGGGTGAGTTGTTGGGTTCAGAGCCGTACGCAACGCGGCGAATCGGCGATATGCAACGCTTTGCCGGCACGCCGAGCTACGAGCAGGCACGCACGTGGTATACACGCGACGTCTCCGCCGAACCGCCGAAGCTTGCGGCCGCGGTCAGCGCGCACGTAACGCGTTCGGATTGCGCGGGGATCTTGCGGCGCGCCTGGGCGATCGCGATCGACTCCGCGGTCGTCTTCGCGGCGCTGGCCGTCTTTTACGACGCACACGGTAAGTCGCCGCTCGGTCCGTTGGGCTACTTCGTCACCGATAAGGATCTCCAGCAGCTCGCGGTGCACAATTGGTTCATCGACAGTCTTGCGATGTTCATCAAGTTTGCCGTGAGTGAATCGCTGGTGATCACCGGACTGTATCTGTTTCTGCTGGTCGGGATCGCGGGGCAGAGTTTCGGCATGATGATCACGGGTCTGCGCGTCGTTACGACCGATTTTCGCTCTCCCGGCCTACTGCGCTCGTTTTGGCGTTACGTGCTCGCCGTCTTCCTGTGGCCGGTGGTGCTGTGCTGCTTGCCGTTCGCCTGGCGCATCATGCTGCACGACCGGCTCACGGGCACGCGCTTGATTCGCGCGGAGCGCATCATGGCGCGCGCCGCCGAAGTCGCGCAACAGGCGTAAGCGTTAGGCCGAGGACTGCGCCAGCTCGCGAAAACCCGCGTCGCCGCGCAAGACGTCGAAGCGCGGGTCGTTTTCGATCGAGAGCCACTCGAAATGACTGTGCAGCTTGCGCAGCAATGCCAACGCAACCGTGCGATCGCCGAGCGCGGCGGCGGCGGCGGCGAGATCGGCCGGATCGACTTCGCGCGCGTGCTGCATCGCAAAAGCAAGTTGAACGCGCGCCTCAGGCAGGCGATGCTGGATCGCGTAGACGTGGGCGAGCAATGCCGATGCTTCGGCTCGGCAATAGTCCGCGCACGAGTTCGCGTAGCGTTTGAATGCGTCGACCGCGCGATTGTAGTTCCCTTCGGCTTCGTAGGCTTCGCCGATCGTTCTCAATACGTCGACGCGCTGCGGCGCAAGGTCCAACGCTTGCTGCGAGTAGGCGATGGCCTCGTTGAAGTGACCGTCCCAATAGGCCGCCGATCCAAGCCATGCGCTGGTCGAGACCGAGAGCGGGTCGAGATCGGCGGCAATCTGTAACTGCGCGAAAGCGGTGCGTAGCGTCCCCTGCTGGATCAGTGCAACGCCGTACCACTCATGCGCCGGACCGTAGGACGGATCGAGCGCGATCGCGCGCTGCAATTCCACGACCGCGGTGTTGAGATCGCGCACGTCCATGTCGATCAGCCCAAGCGCGGCATGCGCCTCGGCCGAGTTCGGATCGAGCGTCAGCGCAAGCTGCGCGTAGCCGCGCGCACGAGCGAAATAGACCTTCGGCTTCTGATTGCCGTATCCATAATCGCCCATGATGGCGTTCGCGTCGGCAAGCGCCGCATAGCCGCGCGCGTCGTGCGGATCGTCGCGCACGACCTGTGCGAAGTAGTCCAGGCTGCGCTCAACGCCTTCACGCGTGCGCAGGTTCCAGTAGTAGCGGCCGATTTGATAGAGGCGCGCACCGGCCGGCGAAAGATCGCTCGCGGCGCTACGATGTGTCGCGGCAAGTCCGAACGCGAGCACCGCGCACGCCATCGCGAACGCGACACCGCCGGTGACCAGCGCAGTCCAGCGACTGCGAAGATTGCGCACCGGTGCCGCGATGGCAGCGACGCGCTCGGAGAGCCGTACCGCCAGCGTAAAGCGATAACCGCGGCGCGGAACGGTCTCGATTGCGTCCATCGCCGCGCGTGCGCGCAACGTCTTGCGCAGCACGTAGATGTTTTGCGCGAGGTTCGCCTCTTCGACGTACCCTTCAGGCCAGATTCGTTCGATGAGTTCGTTCTTGGGCAGCACCTCACCGGGATGCTCGACCAGCGCAAGCAAGGTCTCGACGACCTTCGGACCGAGCGGAACAGGTTCGTTGCGGTCAAGCAACAGCAGGCGCTCGGCATCGAGCCGAAACGGTCCGAACTCATAGATGCTCATGCTTATCGTGTCCTACAGGCGGGGGACCCGTTTGCCCTCGTATACGACCCCGCTCGAAAGGAAGTTTCGCTCAAGCCTCGTGCGGCTCATGCGTTCCTGAGGAGGTGCCGGTTGATCTCGGCGACGACCGGCGCTTCTTCGGAGAGCTGAACCACGTCGACGCCTGCGGCAGCCAGCATCTCGGCCCCACGGCCTTCGACGAAAACGGGCGGTTCGCGCATCGCAAAGACCACGCGCGGAATCTCCGCTTCGAGAATGCGCAACGTGCACGACGGCAGCCCCGAGAGGCGCACGCTGCACGGCTCGACCGAGGCGTACAAGGTCGACGCGCGCAGATCGGCACCGCCTTCCTGCGCCTTCTCGATAGCAACGTGCTCGGCGTGCGACGTGTGACCCCGCTCCCGGCTAAAGCCGGTGCCGAGGATCGTCCCGTCGGCCGCCGCGATCACGGCGCCCGCCGAAAACGCGGTCCGCGACGGCGGCGCGTTGCGCGAGAGCATGACGGCTTCGTGTAAGAGCCGGCGATCGTCGTCGTCGCTCATCCGCCGGGGTGCTCGTATTCCAGCACCGCGACGTCGCCGAGCTTGCGGACGCTGCGCAAGACGAGCCGCCGGCGCGCATCGTTGAGAAATACTGCAGCGTCGACCAGGCGCGGCGCCGACGTATCGCCCACGAAAAACGGCGCGATCGCAAGACGCAATCGATCGAACGTGCCGCTCGATAGAAACGCCGTCAGCACGCGCGTTCCACCTTCGACGAAGAGCGAGCGCACGCCGAGGTCGTTGAGCCTGGCGATGATCGCGGAAGGATCGAAACGTTCGATCGCAACGACCTCGGCACGTTCGCCGAGTTGCGCACGCAACGCGTCGACGCGCCCCGGCGCCGCCAGCACGATGGTACGGTCGCTTCCGTCGAAGAAGTGCAGGTTCGGATCGAGATCGCCGGATCGCGTGATGGTGACGCGCGCGCCCTTGGCCGAGCGCAGCGTCGGATTATCGCGGCGGACCGTCTCGGCGCCGACGAGGACCGCATCGTAGGTTTCGCGATCGGCGCGCATGTCGGCAAGGTCCTCGGGGCTCGAGAGGACGAGCCGCTCCGCCAAGCGATCGTCGATGAAGCCGTCGAGCGAGACCGCGACCGAGATTGCAACGCGCATCTTCGGTCGTTCGATTGCCGTGCGAAGCCGGCCCTGCATCTCTTCGACCACGGTCATGCGCTTGAAACGTGCGAGGGGCGCGACGCGGTCGAGCTGCGCGAGGTGACGCCCGAGCTCCTCCTTTGCGGCGCCCCCCTTCAGCGCAGCGCGAGCGTCGGCAACGCGGCGTCTGATGAGGTGTTCGGTGCGCAGCGGAAAGACGAACCACGTCGCACCGACCGCGCAGAGTGCGCCGAGCGAAATCGCCACGACTCGCAACGTGAAAAGCGGGAGCGGATCGACACCGTGCGATCCTTGCAGGAGGGCAAAAATCAACGTCGCGCACGCCGCCCAGTACGCATAGCTACGCTCCCGCAACCACAAGCCCAAAAAGAGCGCGGCGAAGATCAGCGCCGCTTCGAGCGGACCGCCGAGCGAGAGGCGGCTCACCGCCGCCGCTGCGAACGTGCCGCCGATCGCTCCGCCCAAACGCAGCACGGCTTTATAAAGCGCATCGCCTCGGCTTACGGCACCGCTGCAGACGATGAACGCACTCAGGACGACCCACGACCAGTGCTGCGGAAGAAGCGGCATGCCGATCGCGAACGCGAGCGCGAGCGCGACCAGCATCTGTAACGCCATGCGGGAATGCGCGGTCAGAGCAGCCACTGCAGCACCGTCGTGCAGAAAAACGCAATCGCGCCGGCAGCCATCACCAACACCGCGCCGGCTCCTGGAGTCGAACCCGGATTCACATGGACCGGCACGATCATCATCGCCATGAACGGCAACGCGATGGTGCGCCCGAGCGCGGCGCCACGCTCCCCGAAGTTTCGCAACCACACCGAGAGCGCGACGCCGCCGCAAAAGAGCACCGCGCCCACGACCGGCAGCGCGCGCAGCGCGAGCCCGATCGTTCCGGCCGCAAGCCCGACCAGCGGTAACGCAACGAACCTCGCAAGCATCACACGCGGTTCGAGCCGCTCCGGGCGACGGGCCAAGCCGAGCGCTAATGCCGCCGCGAGGATTGCGGGCGAGGAGTCAGCACCCGCGTGCGCGCAGACGACGTACATGATGAGGAAGCTCGCGATCACGCCGATCGTGGCGATTGCGGCTCGTTTCACATGCGCGTGTAGACCGTCGTCCAGTTCGTCTCCCAGGTCTTGCCGCCGTCGGGTGAAAAGGCTTGCGCGAAGTAGGGGTGATCGCCCGGAAGCAATCGCCAGCGGAAGCGCACGATGATCGGCTTTCCGTTGTGCTTGTCGGGCGCGTAGAAGTCGCCGACGCCGTTTTCGAAGTGCCCCACTTGCGGCGGAGGAACGATGCCGCGTTTCTCCGTTCCCCACCACAGCGACCATTGGTGCGTCCGCGCGTTGTACGTTCGAATCGTGACGCCGGCGATGTGGCTGCCGGGGCAACGCAGATCGCCGTCTTCGAGGTCGCCGTTACCGTTCCAAAACGGCGTAACCTTCGAGGTGCCGTAGCAATCGTACCAGTCGTGATTGTTCGCCAGGCGCACCTTGAGCAGCCGGTAGTGCGTCTTCCACGTGCCGATGAGGAAATTGAAGTCTTTGCTGCCGTCGCGCGCCGTCGGCGTAACCAACGTCATCGCGGCGATCAAAAGCGTGGCAACGAGCTTGATCATGGCGTTTTCCTTTATCGCCGCTCGGCTGCTCGCCTGCGCGGGTCTAGATCGTGATCGCCGCGGGTACCAGTGCTACCGTGAGCACCCCACAGCGCCAGGACGTCACCGAGTACGGCCTGCGCCGCGTCTTGATCGTGGCCGGCGTGATGGCTGCGGCACTGATGCAGACGCTCGACACGACCATCAGCAACGTCGCGCTTCCGACGATTCAAGGCAATCTCGGCGTGGGAGCCGACGAAGGCACCTGGGTCGTCACCGCGTACACGATCGCCGCGATCATCGTCATCCCGCTGACTCCATGGTTGCAAGACCGTTTCGGCCGTAAGAATTACTTTTGCGCCTCGATCGTCGGATTCACGATCGCCTCGGTCGTCTGCGGCACGTCGAATTCGCTGACGATGCTCGTCACCGCCCGGATCGTCCAGGGCGCGTTCGGCGGCGGACTGCTCGCGACGGCGCAAGCGATTCTGCGCGATACGTTTCCAAAGGAACAGCTCGGCGCGAGTCAGGCCATCTTCGCACTGGGCGCCATTTTGGGTCCCACCCTCGGGCCGCCGCTCGGCGGGTATCTCGTCGACAACTATTCGTGGAGCTGGTGTTTCGACATCAACATCCTTCCCGGAACGATCGCAACCGTGCTGCTCTTCATGCTGCTGCGCGATCCGACGGCACCCCGGAAGCGCAAGGTGGATTTCGGCGGTCTTGCGTTTCTCGCGATCGCGCTCGGCACGATGCAATATATTTTCACCGATGGTGAGCGCGACTATTGGTTCGGCGATCCGTTGATCGTCGCCATGACCCTCGTTTCGATCGTTGGGCTCGTAGCCTTCATCTGGTGGGAGTTGCGTCAGGACGCGCCGATCGTCGATTTGAGTATCTTCCGCAATCGCAGCGTCGCGTCCGGATTCGTTCTCGCGCTTTCACTGGGCGCGGTGATTTTCGGTTCGACCTACACGGTTCCGCAGCTCACGCAAGGCCCGCTCGGCTTTACGCCGCTGCTCAGCGGTCAACTCTTTCTCCTGCGCGCCGCACCGCTCTTCGTGCTAACGCCTATTACCGCGCGCATTGCAGGTAGAGTCGACACGCGCTGGCTGCTGGGCGCGGGATTTCTGCTCATGGCGTGGGCGATGTGGTTGCAGGCCGGCATTACGACGTACGTCTCGGGCTTCTGGACCTTCTTCGCGCCGCTGGCGCTCGCCGGTGCCGCTGCAGCGCTGCTCTTCGTTCCGATCTCGATTGCCGTGCTCGGAGCAACGACGCCGGAGGAAGGACCGAAAGCGGCGGCCATGATCAATCTGGGCGTCCAACTCGGGGGATCGATTGCCGTCGCACTGCTCGATGCGGTGATCGACCGGCGTTGGACGTTTCATTCCGACGTACTCGACGCGTTCGCGAATATCCACCGTCTTCCGATCGAGCGCTTTCTCCACGCCGGCGGAACCATGCATCTGCTCGCCATGCAGATCGACGCGCAAGCTTCGGTGTTGGCGTACGCCGACGCAACCTACGTGATGATGCTCATTGCGCTGCTCTGCACGCCGCTCGTACTGCTAATGCGCAAACCGCGCGCTGCTGCGGAAGGCGTGGCCCCGGCGCACTAAAGTCAAGCACTCGTGTGGACGCGGGAATCGCCCGGCGCTGCATGCACCGCTGATGGCTGCCCCGCACAAGACGTACTTTCCGCTTTGCCGGCGAAGCTGGTAGCAACGCCACCGGTCGGATGCTAAGCCAGGACGTTCGCGTCGATAAAGTTAATTACCGCGTGATGCGTAGTGATCTTGCACTCAGCCGCGCAACAAAGCAGCATTTGTCGACGTGATGGGCACCAGCGACTTCGCGTTTTTCATCGATATCATCACGCTGATCTTTGCTCTATT
>DATJRM010000071.1:0-3025 GCA_035504755.1 Candidatus Acidiferrales bacterium | reverse complement strand
CGCAAAGAAACTCCAGCTCGCGAAACTGCACCGATTGAAATCCGCTGGCCGGATTGAGGAGGTTGCGGAAGGCATTGAACTCGTGCGGCGTCATCGTTTCCAGAACGTCGACCTGCTGCTCGAGAACGTGCTGGATGGCGTGGACGCGGCCGAGCGCGCGCGTTGCGCGAATCGCGTCGTCCGATTGCAGGTGATGCTTGACGGCCTCCAGCTCGTGCAGCAGCTGCTTGAACCAGAGCTCGTAGACTTGATGGATCACGATGAAGAGCATCTCGTCGTGATGCGCGGGATCGGATTGCGGGCGCTGCAGCGCCAGCAGCTCGTCGATGCGCAGGTAGGAGCCGTAGGTCAGCGGCTCGGCCATTACGGAAGCAAGATCAGCTTTCCCATCGTCTTGCGCGCGTGCAGATCTTCGTGCGCCCGCTGCGCATCCTGCAGCTTGTAATCGCCGCCGTGCCGAATCCGGAGCTTCTTGCTCTTGATCATCTCGAGGACGGCGCCGGCACGCGACAGCAGCTCTTCGCGCGTTTGCGTGTAGGATACGAGCGTCGGGCGCGTGACGTACAGCGAGCCCTTGGCCGCGAGCACGCTCAGATCGAAGGGAGGCACCGGACCGCTCGACGCACCGTAGAGCACCATATAGCCGCGCGGACGAAGGCAGTTGAGCCCTTTCTCAAACGTCGTTTTTCCGACGCCGTCGTACACGACCGGCACGCCCTTTCCTCCGGTCAGCCGCTTGACTTCGGCTTCAAAGTCCTGCTTCGTGTAATCGATCGTCTCATCGGCGCCGTCCGCGCGAGCGAGCTTCGCTTTCTCGTCGCTGCCGACCGTTCCGATCACGCGCCCGCCACGCATTTTCGCCATTTGCACGAGCAACTGTCCGACGCCGCCCGCGGCGGCGTGGACGAGCACGGTGTCACCGTCCTTGATGGGGTAGGTGTCGTGGCTGAGATAATGGGCCGTCATGCCCTGCACCATCGCAACACATGCGTCGGCATACGACACTCCGTCCGGAACCGGAATGAGCTTGTCGATGGGGACGGCCGCATATTCGGCGTACGCGCCGGCGAGGAATGCAAACACCACTCGGTCTCCGACCTTGAATCCTTGCGTTTCGGATCCGGTCCCCTCGCCGAATGCCTCGATCGCTCCCGCGCCCTCCTGGCCGACGGTGAACGGCGTATCTTTCTTGTACAGTCCCGTCCGGTAATAGACGTCGATAAAGTTGACGCCGGCTGCGCCGATCTTGATCAGCGCCTCGCCGCTGCGTGGCGTCGGCTTTGGGATCTCCTTGTAATGGAGGGCTTCCGGACCGCCGACCTGTTCGACGACGACTGCGTGCACGATGGCTCCTTTCGTTCGGGAATGTTGCGCTACGCCCCCAACGACGCTTGCGCCTCCAGCCTCGCGCTCGCGCTAACCAGCCTTGTCCGCGAAAGACGATCGTACGGCTGAATGCGCCGCAATCCCCAGAGCACCAGGGGGAAGATCGCGACGATGCTGAGGGCTGCGAGCGTGTAGCGCGCGAGCACGTCCCAGAACGACGCTCGTCCGAAATCCGCGCGCACCACCCGCAGGTCCATGATCATCATGCCGACCGTTCGGCCGACTGCGGTCACGAGCACGACGCTGTAGAGCCAGAGAAAGAAAACCGTTCCCGAAGTTACCGCCGCGACGATCGGCGGAAGGAGGTGCCACGCGTCCGACATCGTTCGAATGACAACGTCGCTCTTTGCAGTGTGAACGAACGCTGGGTAGATCGACAGAATGATGCCGAAATCGATACACCAGGCCGCAGCGCGGCGCCACGCACTGGCATACGCGCGGAGCGAGCCCGCTTCCACGCTGGGGCGCGGCAGCCGCGACGGCGCGGCGGGCTCATCGTCAAGCCGGGCACGCGAAAGCGTCAGCGTCCACCGCTCGGCAAGCGGGGTCTTCGCGAACCGAACGAGATCGGCGATGCGCCGAGCAGCGTAGGGAGACGATCCGAGCCACTCACCCGCGCGCAGCGTCGGCTCCGAACGCAGCTCGCGAAGTTGTTCGGCGACGGCGCGAAGATCGATCGTTCGACCCAGGTTGTGAAAACTGGCGATTGCGATCGCCTGAACCGCATCTTGGATCGAGCCGCCATAGCACAGTGCGACGCGATCCGCCGTGTACTCGGTGCGCCGCAGATAGGCGCCGAACACGAGGGAGACGGCCGGGTTCTCGCGGCCGTTGACGGAGAGGATCGAGGACAGACGGGTGTGTCCTGCTCGGATATGTACGAGTTCGCGCGTTACGAGAAAGCGCAGCTCTTCGTCACGCAGATGATGCAGCCAATGACTGGAGATAACCAGCGCGTAGGGTTCCGCTACGCCGACGGCGGTGATCGGCACCTGCATGTCGTCGCGCACGAAGACCTGTGGCGCCGGAACGTCGAGTAACGCCGAACACTCAGCCACGAGCGATGCGACCTTCGGCAGTTGCCCGGGATGAATGTGAACGCTGTCGCCGAGCAGTTTGCCGCGCGCGATTGAAACGTAGAGCATCGCTCCGATCGCGATCAGAAGGAGTCGTGAGGGCGCACCGTTGCCGATCGTACCGGAAAGGAAAATGCCGACCAGCCCCAGGGTGAGCGGCGCCGCCGCGATACAGGCGATGAACGCGCGCCGTTCGCTTGGGTAGCGCAACGAGTCGCGACCGCTCAAGATCGGATCCTTCACGTCAACGCACGATGTACGACGATGGATGGTCGGCGTGCAGGTAGTGCCACTCGCCATTTTCGAGCTGATAGTAGTAGATATTGGGGTCCTGCGGATCGCCGAACAGGTCAAACGTGAACGAACCAACCAGGGTCTGGATGGCGATCGGCTGCGCGATCGCGCGCGCGACCTGCAGGCGCGAAACGGAATTGAAGCGCTGGACCGCCGTTATGAAGATCTGAGCCGCGGCATACGCGAACGCGGCGATCGGCGTCATCGGACCGTACCGCCCCTCGTATTGCGCCTTGATGGTCAAAGCCGCCGGAACGAGCTGCAGGGGC
>DATJRM010000070.1:0-64220 GCA_035504755.1 Candidatus Acidiferrales bacterium | reverse complement strand
CGCAACACCTCGAGCAGCGACGCCGACGAGAGGTACGCGATCGCCTTGTCTTCGATCAGGTAACGCGGCGGGCTGCCCCGCGCCGTCACGAGCGCTTCGAATGGGAGGCCGTAGATCGGACCTGTCGGAACGATATACAGCATCGAGGACGGCTCGATCATCGCTGCGGCTGTGGATGGAACGAGGTAGCTGTATAGCGCGGCGCTGCCGCTCGCGCAGGGCTCGAGATCGGCGTTTGCCACGACACCGACCGCATACGCGGACATCGCCCTGTCGATTGCATCGGCAACGCCCGGATAGCCTTGCCCGCGGCATTTCCCCGCCGACGCAGCCGCCAGACGGGCGGCAAGCGCGGCGCTTCCGCTCGCGGGAAGGACGAATAGACGCACGGCCCGCGGCGTGATCACCCACAACGCGGTGCGGTCTTGCAAGACGTCGTAGACGAGGACCGCCTCATTCGCATGCAGCACGCGCTGATAATCGGGCAGCCGCAACGTCCGCGGATGCAGCAGACGGTAATACGCGGGCGCGCTTTCGCGTAAGCTTGCTTCGAAGGCGTTCAGCTTCGCCTCGGCGTCATCGCGGTTGCTGCGGTATGCGTCGGCAGCCGGCCCCGGCGCCGCATTTCTGAACTTATCGCTCAAAACAATGACGTTTTCCTTGAGCGCTGCTTCCTGGTCGACCAGTTCCCGCGGTGCGTCGGCAAACGAGGCCGCCGAACTGCGGCCGACTTGCTCTAAGAACGCGCGGCCTTCGCGGCGTTCGAAGACTTCGAGCGCCTTATCGGCGTACCCGTGATTGGGATGCAGCCGATCCAAGTCGAGCAAATACTCGATGTAGCTGTCGTAGACATAGAGTGCCGTTTGGAAGAACGACGAGCGCGCGTCGGCAGCTTCGCTTTCCGAGATCCCCGCCCGCAAACGTTCGATGTCATTGATAGCGCCGTCAAAGTCCGACAGCGCCTGTCTTTCGTTTTGTTCGCTGTCGGGAAGTTTGCCCTCCGCGCCCGCCGCGGTCGCCAGCGCCGGCCACTGCGGCAATCCGAGGGTTTTGTCGATCGTCGCGCCAGCGTGCGCGTAGGTCGCCGCGTCAGCATAGTTCTTTTGCTGCACTTCGATAGCGGCGAACTCGGTTAGTTCCGCGGCTCGGGAACCACTGTTGACACCGCTTGCATAGAGCGGGTCGTCTACCACTTTGAGCAGTTGTTTGAACAACGCGGCGCCCTGTCGATAATTGCCGGCTTTGCTTTCGATCAAGGCCCGCGCGATGAGGGTCTGAACCGAGGTATGGCCCAGCAATTCGTCCGCGCGGTCGACCAGCGCCAACGCAACGGCGTAACTTGCGCCCTTGACGCCTTCTTCGGTTTCACGTTCCGTCGCGACGGCCATGGCGCGGTATGCAAGCGCCTCGAGCCCGACATCGGGAACGTCATGAAATAACTCGATTGCGGTACGGTAGTGCGCCATCGCGTCTTGGAACAGGCCGATCGCCGACTCCGTGTCGCCGATGACGAGGTTGTCGCGGCCCTGCGCATCACGATTCTTCAAACGCTCGTCGATGGCGAGCGTCTGTTCTCCGTCATCGAGCGCATCCGTGTAGCGTCCCACCCGGCTCTCGATGAGGGCGAGGGTTCCGAGTTCCGCGGCTTGATAGTCGAGATCGCCGGCGTGCGCGCACTCGAGATTGGCTTTGAACCGCGCGATGTCGGCTTCGTAGCCTATAGGCGAGCTGGCCGGGTGCGGCGCACTCGTAATGATCGCGAGAAATGCTGACGCTAAGTTTCCCGGTTGTGCGGTAGCACAAGGGGAGGGTGAGGGCGCGGCGGCCACACCGGGGTGCGTGACGGCGAGCGCGATAGCGATCGCCGCGGCGCCGGTTAGGCCGGTGCTTCGAAGGCTCACGCATCACCTCCAGGGTCGAAGAGCTTGGCGCACGCTTGCTGTGAACCTTTTTTAACCGAGCGGAGATTTGCCGATGCTCAGCGGCTTTCGTTTCCTGTTGCCGCCGCTTTTCTCGCCCTTCGAGGCTCGCGCTTGCGCGCTCGCACCTCAGGATGACACGTTAGCGCAGATACTTGTTGAACCAGCCGATCTCGCGTTCGAGAATGTCGATTTGGTTTTGCGGTTTGCGCGGACCGTGGCCCTCGTCGGCGTAGACGACGAGCTGAGACGTCACACCCAGGGTCTGCATCGCATGATAGAACTCGAACGCTTGCGGTGCCGGGACCTCCTCGTCGCGCTCACCTTGCAAAATGAGCACCGGCGTGCGTGAGTTTTTGATGAACGTAATCGGCGAGCTCTTCGCGTAGACGGCGGGATCGTCGTAGACCGAGGCGCCGAAGAACGGAATCATCCACTGATCGATCTTGTTCTGGCCGTAGTATGACTGCCAATTGACGATGCCTGCGCCGGCCACGATCGCTTTGAAGCGCGTCGTCTGCGTCTCCGCCCACATCGCCATATAGCCGCCGTAGCTCCAGCCGAAGAGCCCGAGGCGCTTGGGATCGATCGGTGCGGCGGCGATCGCCGCATCGACGCCGGCGAGGTCGTCGCGCCAGTCGCCGTAGCCGAAATCCTTGACGTTTGCGCGCGTGAACGCTTCGCCCTGACCGTAGCTGCCGCGCGGGTTCGGTTCGAAGACGAAATACCCGCGTCCGGTCGCCGCCGCGACGAAGCGATAGTCGTACGACGGCGTCCATTCCGACGAAGGACCGCCGTGGATGTAGGTGAGCATCGGATACTTCTTTGCCGGATCGTAGTCCGCCGGATAGATCAGCCACCCTTGCACCGTGTACGGCGCGCTCTTCCAGAAAATTCGCACCGTCTTGCCGTAGAGCTTGGGCACGTGCGCGTTGGCGGCGGTAATCCGCACGAGATGCTGCAGCGTGCCGGCCCAAATCTCCGGCGGCGTGGCGAACGACGTTCGCACGAGCGCGACCTGCGGGGCGTGCGCGGCCACGGAGAGACTGCGAAGCGTCTCCTCACCGCCGAGCACGGTGCTCGTCGCTCCGGTGCGCGGATCGAGATAGAGCACGTGCAAGGTGCCGAGCACGTGTGCGACCAGCACGATGCGTCCCGGCGACGTCCAGTGCAGATCGGCGACGTTGAACCGTGCATCGGGCGTGGCATCGCGAACGGCGCCGCTTCTCGCGTCGACGACGTAGACGTCGCCGCCGACCGGGCCAAAGTCGCTCATCAAACCGCCGACGATCGCGATCTGCGATCCATCCGGCGACCACTGCGGATCGTTGATCTGGAATGCCGGAGCAAGCAGATCGCGCAGCGCTCCACCGCTCGACGAAACCGACGCCAGCTTCGCGATCCACCAGTTGTTGTCGCCGTTCCCACGGGCGTACGTACAGGCGAAACGCGCCGAATCCGGCGACCACGCATATTCGTAGACATAGTCGTCGCCCGGCGTGACGAGGTGAAGCGCGCCGTTCGAGAGATCGACCGTCGCAATTTGCTGCTCGTCGGTCACGCTGCCGATGACGCCGACATCGCGCGCGCCCGCGGCGAGCGCGCCGGCGAGCCGGTGTGGATGGGCGATGTACAGGAACGCGAGACGTTTGCCGTCGGGCGACCAGGTCAAACGTTGCGGCAATCCGCCGAGTGCGGCGACGAGGCGCACGTTGCCGCCATTCATATCGGAAACGTAAAGCGAATCGCGACCCTTGGTACGCGCATCGGAGAGAAACGCCAGATGCCTTCCGTCAGGCGACCAGGCGGGATACTCGGCCTGCGCCGATGCTGCGCCCGGCGCCGAAACGCGAACGACGCGACGCGTTGCAAGGTCGTCGATCCACACGCTGTTGCGGTGACGCGCCGTTTGTTGCCATGCGACGCGGGTGCCGTCGGGCGAGATCGCGACGGCGCCGAAATCCGTGAGGCTGTCGGTGATGCGCAGAACCTCACGCATCGAGGGTGCGCTCGGTGAAGCTTGTGCTAATTGTGCGCAAGCAACGCCGAGCACCGCTAGCATCGAGAAAGCTCGGATGATACGCTGCATGGCGAGCCGTGTTTGCAGCACTGCTCGCAATGTCATTGTGCGGGGCACAAAACGAAGCCGGCCTATATCTTTATCAATAGGCCGTCTTGACATATGCTTGGCGAACTTTGTATAAGGGTATGATAGCCGTCCAAGAATCAAATGGAAACCATCCAATTGAGCCGATCCAATGGACGAATTGAACGGTCCAAATGACGAGGTGAAAGGTTCCACGATGAGCACCACCATCGACCGCTGGAGCGGCGTCGAGCGCCGCTACACCCGCGACCAGGTCCGTAAACTTCAAGGCAGCGTGATCGTCGAGCAGACGCTCGCGCGGATGGGCGCCGAGCGGCTCTGGTCGCTCCTGCAAGAGCCGGGCACCACCGCAGCGCTCGGGACGATGACCGGCGGCCAAGCCGTACAAGCCGCCAAGGCCGGCCTGCGCGCGATCTACTGCAGCGGTTGGCAGGTCGCCGCCGATGCCAACAGCGCCGGGAACGTCTATCCGGATCAAAGCCTCTACCCCGTCAACAGCGTTCCGCAACTCGTCAAGCGCCTCAACAGCGCGCTGCAGCGCTTCGACCAAATCGAGACCGTCGAGGGCCGCGGCGGCCCGCAGAATTATCTCCCGATCGTTGCCGATGCCGAGGCCGGGTTCGGCGGACCGCTCAATGTCTTCGAGCTCACCAAAGCGCTGATCGAGGCCGGCGCGGCCGGCATCCATTTGGAAGACCAGCTCAGCTCGGAGAAAAAGTGCGGCCACCTCGGCGGCAAGGTGTTGATTCCGACGCAGCAAGCCGTGCGCCATCTCGTCGCAGCGCGGCTGGCCGCCGACGTGCTCGACGTCCCGACGATCATCATCGCGCGCACCGACGCGGGCGCCGCGACGCTGATCACGAGCGACGTGGATCCGATCGACCGGCAGTTCATCACCGGAGAACGTACCGCCGAAGGCTTCTTCCGCACGCGTGAAGGCGTCGAGGCCTGCATCGCGCGCGGCCTGGCGTACGCGCCGTGCGCCGACCTGCTCTGGATGGAGACCTCGGAGCCGAACATCGCCGAAGCGCGCGCTTTCGCGGAGGCGATTCACACCAAGTATCCCGGCAAGCTGCTCGCCTACAACTGCTCGCCGTCGTTCAACTGGAAGAAAAAGCTCGACGACGCGTCGATCGCGGCGTTCCGCGACGATCTCAACAAGCTGGGCTACAAGTTCCAGTTCATCACGCTTGCGGGCTTCCACGCCTTGAACTTCAGCTTCTTCGAGCTGGCGCGCGAATTCAAAGACCGCGGCATGTCGGCCTACGCCGAATTCCAGCAGGCCGAGTTTGCCGCCGAGGCGCAAGGCTACACCGCCACGCGCCACCAGCGCGAGGTGGGAACCGGCTACTTCGACGAAGTGGCGCAGACGATCAGCGAGGGTAAATCCTCGACGACCGCGCTGGAGGGCTCTACCGAAGCCGAGCAATTCACCGACGGTCACGTGAGAAAAGTTGTAGGCCTGTAACAAACATGAACGTCGCCCCTGCAGATTTCGCGCTCGATCGCGATCTGCCGGCGGGGTTCGCGGAGTTCTACCTTCCGCTGCACGAGCGGTTCACGCCACGACAGCAAGATCTAGCGCGCGCGCGGGCCGAACGGCTCGCGCGGGCGCATCGAGGTATTCTCCCGACCTATCTCCCGCCGTCGGAAGCCACGACCACCACCTGGCGGATCGAACTGCCGGCGTGGTGCCGGGATCAGCGCAACCAAATGACCGGGCCGGCCGACGAGGCCGAGCTCGTCGTCAAGATGCTCAACTCGGGCGCGCCCGGCGTGATGCTCGATCTCGAAGACTCGATGGCCAACACGTGGGACCACTTGATGCTGGGTCAGCGCAATCTCGTCGCCGCGCTCTACGGTGAGCTGACCTATGACGATGAAAAGCGTGGTACCACCGTCGGCATCACGCCGAGCTCGACCGTCGTGTGGAATCGCGTGCGCGGCTTGCACATGTCGCAGGGCGCCCTTCGACCGGCTCAGGGCGACGGGGCATTTGTCACGAGCGCGTCGCTCTTCGATCTCGCATTGCTGGCCTTCAACCTCGACTACGCGCGTTTGAAGCATCCGCTGTGCATCTACATTCCGAAGTCGGAAGCGGCCGAGGAAGCGCTCTGGTGGCGCGACGTTTTCGATGCAATCGTCGCCGCCAAGAGCTGGAAGCCGGGATCGATCAAAGCGATGGCGCTGATCGAATCGTTCCCGATCGCTTACCAGATGGAAGAGTTTCTCTTTCATCTACGCGGCTATATCGTGGGCTTGGATCTCGGGCGCTGGGATTACATGGCGAGCTTGATTCATTTCAACCTCAACGATCCCGACTGGCTCCTGCCCGATCGCAACACGATTCCGATCGACGTGCCGTTCTTTCAAAACCTGCGCACGTTGATGCCGGAGATCACGCACAAGCACGGCGCCCTCGCAATCGGCGGCATGACCGCGCTCTTCCCCGATCGCGCGAACCCCGAGCTCAACGCGCGTGCGCTCGAAGTGCTCGAACGCGACAAGAAAAACGAAGCAAGCTGTCTGATGGATGGTGCGTGGACGGGTCATCCCGACCAGAACGAGATCGCCGTCGCGCAGTTTCCGTATCCCAATCAGCTGGACCGCCGGCCGGCGCTCGGCACCACGCACCCGGATCTGCGGCCCGCGCCGAAAGGCGTCGGCAGGACGACGCTCGACGGTACGCGCGCCGCCGTGCGAACGGTGATTCGCTATCGGCACGGCGTGCTCGAGGGCAAAGGCGCGAGCCTGCTCGACGGCTACATGGAAGACCTCGCGACCGATCGTATCTACCGGCTGATGATCGCGCAGCGCATGCGCTATCCCGGACCGTATACGCCATCCTCGCTCGGCGAGCTCTTCGATGAAGAGACGGCGAAGCTCGGGCCACAATACGCGCCGGCGCGCGACATCTCCGAACGGATGATCCTTACCGGAGAGTTCGACCCAAAGTAGAAGAGTACGCCTGCGCTACATCAGATCATGCCACGATCGTTCGGAAACGTGAACGCCGTAATATTCGGCGGCCTTGAGGATGTTGGCCCACGCAAGGTCGCGATCGGCGTCGGTGACGCCCTGCACCTGGTCGAACCGTGCGATTGCGTTGCGCACGTGCTGCGCGTCGGTCAGCGGCTCCTTGCGTTGATCGGGGAACGCGTAGACGTTGTCATCGGGAGCCCACGTGGTCTGCATTGGCGCTCAATTTCCTTTCGTCGGCTCGCGTGCTCAGATAAGCACGCAACGCGGGATCGATAGTGAGCCCAACCGCCTTTTCAAACGCCGCGCGTGCCTCTTCCTCTCGTCCGCAACGCTCCAAGAGATCGCCGCGGGCCGCCCAATACGGCTGGTACCCGCGCATCCGGGCGTCGGCGGCGACGGCGTCGAGCGCCGCGAGCCCGGCCGTCGCCCCGCTGGCGCGTCCGAGCGCGACCGCGCGGTTGAGCGCGACGACCGGCGATTGCGTCAACGCCAGGAGCGCGTCGTAGATCGCAACGATCGCCTCCCAATCGGGTTCACGGCCGAAACGCCGGATCGCATGCGCGGATTGAATCGCGGCCTCGAGTTGAAACCGCCCCGGACGCCGCGCGGCGGCGGCTCGGCGCAACAGGGTTTCGGCCTCGTCGATCATCACGTGATCCCAGGCCCGCGCATCCTGCTCGTCCAAGGGCACGAACGCTCCGGCCGCGTCGCGGCGCGCGTGGCGGCGGGCGTGCGCGTGCAACATCAGTGCCAGCAGTCCCGCGGTCTCAGGCTCGTGCGGACTTGCGCGATGAACCACGCGCCCGAGCCACACGGCTTCGCGCGCGAGGCCGCGCGTCTGCGAATCGGCCTCGGTCGGATCGCTCCACCCCTGCCCGAAGGTTACGTAGACCGCCGTGAGCACCGCGTCGAGTCGCTCCGGGAACTCCTCCGGCGCAGGAACGACCAGCGGAATCGCCGCGTTGACGATCTTGCGCTTCGCGCGCACGAGCCGCTGTCCCATCGTCGCGGGCGCAACGAGAAACGCCGATGCTATACGTGCGGCGTCGAGGCCCAGCACGACCTGCAGCATCAGCGGCGCCCGAATAGAGGCCGCAATCGCCGGGTGGGCGCACGCAAACAGCATGCCGATCCGTTCGTCTTCGGGTTCGAGACTCGACTCGTATGCCGTTTGCGCAATGCGCGCCACGTGCGCGACGCGCTCGATCGCAATCGTTTCGTTGCGACGGCGTCGTAGTACGTCGAGCGCACGATTGCGAGCAGCGACCAACAGCCACGCCTCGGGCTTCTCGGGAACGCCGTCGTACGGCCACCGTTCGAGCGCCGAAGCGAACGCATCGGCTAATGCGTCCTCCGCAGCGTCGAGACCGCAGCGCGAGGCAAGGTGCGCCAGCAACTTCCCGTAGCTCTCGCGCGCAGCGCGTTGCGCGCTTTCATGCGCCGCGCGGACCTGCATTACGCCCTCACGGGTGCCGGCCAAATCGGTCGAATCTCGACCGTCCCTTCGGAGGCCGCCGGACACCGCGCGGCCCACGAGATCGCCGCATCCAAATCCGGGACATCGATCAGGAAGTAGCCGGCCAACTGCTCCTTGGTATCCGCATACGGCCCATCGAGGACCGAGGTCCTGCCGTCGGTGCCGACGCGCACTTGGGTCGACTCCGCAACCGGACGCAGCCGCTCGCCTCCCGCCCACGCGCCCGCCTCTCGCAGCGCCTCGCGGTAGGCCACGTACGCGCCCATTCGGGCCTTCGCTTCCTCTTCGCTGAGCGACGCAAAGCGCTTCTCGTCGTTGAACAGATTCAGAATGTACAGCATGGTGATCTCCTTCTCAACACCATGACGCGCGGGGAGAGCCGTTTTCGACATCCCGGCCCGCTCGCCAGCGAAATCGTCCCGCTCGTCACCGGCCGGTTGACTGCCCCCACGGTTGGGCGGTATGAGGGGAACATGAAGTTCGATCGCCCGACCGTGTCGTGGTACCTCGCCCTCTTCGCGATCTTTACCGCGATCGGCGTCTTCTTCAGCTTCCACACCTACCTCGGCGAGATGGATCACAGCGCGCTCATCTTTCGCCATCACGTCTTGGACGAAATGACCGGCGCTTGGAGCGCGATGCTGCTCGTGCCGTTCCTGGTGATGTTGGCGCGGCGCTTTCCGTTCAAACGCGGTGCGATCGTCAAATCGCTGCTCGTCAACGTTGCGGTCATGATCGTTTATACGCTCGCGCATACGACGATCGAGTCGGGGCTTCGCTACGCGCTCGCCCCACTTCTCCACGTCCGCGAATCGTATACGGAGGTCTTCTCCTACACCCAGGAGGCCGCCGGCGACGTCGTTTACTACGCGCTGATCATGACCTCGATCTACTTGTTGCTGCGGTATGTGGCAACGCGCAATCTCGAGACGCAACTCGCACAGGCACAACTCGAGAATCTGCGCCTGCAGCTCCAACCGCACTTCCTCTTCAACACGCTCAACGCGATCTCGGCAGTGATGTACGAAGACGTCGCGAAGGCGGATCGGATGCTGGCTGCGGTGAGCGACTACATGCGGCTGGTGCTGGCGTCGGGCGGCGTCCAGGAGATCCCGCTCGACGAGGAGCTGCGCATGGAACGCATGTACGTCGATATCATGAAGACGCGCCTCGAGCGCAGCCTCACGCTCGACGTCCGCGTCGACGACGATGCTCACCGGGTTGCGGTGCCGTTCATGTTGCTCCAGCCGCTGCTCGAGAACAGTATCCGGCACGGCATGGGGTCGTCGCGCACCTCGATCGAGCTCGGCATCGACGTTGCGCGCCGCAACGGCTCGCTCGTCATTCGCGTAAGCGACAACGGATTGGGGATCGGCGCCGGGAGCACCCCGCGCGGCATCGGCCTGAGCAACGTGACGTCGCGGCTGGCGCACTTGTACGGCGAGCGCGCGCGCTTCGAGATCGGACCCCGCGCCGAAGGCGGTACGCTTGCGGAGGTGAGCCTGCCGTGCTGAGCGTGATGATCGCCGACGACGAAACGCCGGCCCGGCGCAAACTCGCGCGCTTCCTCGGCGATCACGACGACGTGTCGATCGTCGCCGAGGCTGCAAACGGCATCGACGCGGTCGATCTCATCGCGATGACCAAGCCGGACCTCCTCTTTCTCGATATCCATATGCCCGATCTCGACGGGCTCGGCGTGGCCGAGACGCTTGCACGCGCCGAGCAGCCGCCGTCGATCGTGTTCGTCACGGCGCACGACCAGTACGCGCTCAAAGCCTTCGAGGTAAACGCGCTCGACTATCTCCTCAAACCCTACGATCGCCAGCGCTTCGAACAGGCGCTGAACAAAGCGCGGCGTTCGCTCGAAGCAAAGCCCGACGCGGCAAAGCTCGCCGCGGCGCTCTCCGAGATTCGAAATGAGGAACGGTACGTGCGCCGTCTGCTGATCCCCAACGACGGCCGGTCGTTCTTCGTCGCGACGCGCGAGATCGCGCGTCTGGAAGCAAGCGGGAACAACGTCATGGTTCACACCGCGCGTGGCGCGCACACGCTGCGAGCCACGCTGGAGTCGCTGGAGGCGCGGCTCGACCCGGCGCACTTCGCGCGCGTACATCGCTCCCACGTCGTCAACATCGACGAAATCGCCGAGATCCATCCGTGGTTTCACGGTGACTACAAGATCCTCATGCGCGACGGTACCGAGATCGCATGGAGCCGTCGCTACGCAACCCAACGGCCCGATTTACTGAAATAGGAGTCAAGACTGTGACCAGACGTGTGGCATGGATTGCCGCGGGCATCGTGCTTGCCGTTCACGCGCTCGGCAATGCGCACTACGGGTTCTTCCGCGACGAGCTGTACTTCATCATTTGCGGTCGCCACCCGCAGTTCGGCTACGTCGATCAACCGCCGGTCGTTCCGCTGCTCGCGGCGCTCTCGCAGATCGGCGGCCACTCACTGTGGTTGCTGCGCATCGTTCCCGCTCTTTTTGCGGCTGCGGGCGCGTACGTGACCGTGTTGCTCGTCGAAGAGTTCGGCGGCGGTTTGTTCGCACAGTCGCTCGCGACGATCGTCTTCCTCTTCTGCAACGTCCTCTTGAGCTTCGGCGAAAAGGCCGGGCCCGATGAGGTGGGGCTCTGGACGTGGCCGCTCATCGCCTATCTGGTCGTGAGAATCACGAAGGGCGCCGACCCGCGGCTGTGGCTTGTCGTGGGCGCCGTCACGGGCTTATCGATCCAGAGCAAGTACAGCGTCCTCTTCTTCCTCGTCGCACTCGTCGCCGGTCTGCTGCTCACGCCGCAACGGTCGGTGCTCTTCAATCGCTGGTGCGCGGCCGCAACCGCAATTGCCGCGCTGATCGCGCTGCCGAATTTTCTGTGGCAGGCGGCCTATCATTTCCCGATGTTGGAGCTGCTGCGCAACGGTCAAAACGGCAAGAACGTCGTCGTCGGGCCGCTCCTGTATCTCGCGCAGGAGATTTTGATCACCAATCTCTTCCTGTTTGGGGTTTGGGTCATCGGTGCGATCTGGCTCTTGACGCGACCGAACCTCCGCTTTCTGGGCTATCTCTACGTCGTCTTGATCGCCGAGATGATGATCTTTCACGGGAAGCACTATTACCCGGCCGACGTGTACCCGATCGTCATCGCGGCCGGTGCGGTTCCGATCGAGGCGTGGACCTCGCGCACGCGTCCACTTCGCGTCGCGATCGTCGCGTACGCGTTGCTCCTGGGACCGCTCTTCGTGCCGTTCTCGTTGCCGATTCTTCCCGAGCCGGTCTTCGTCGCGTACCAAGCGCGTCTCTATGACCTGTTGCACATTCCCAGATCCGCGCTTGCCACCGAACACAACCGCGAAACGTCGACCCTGCCCGGCGACTGGGCCGACATGCACGGCTGGCCCAACATGGCCGCGACCGTGTTGCGGGTCTACCAATCGCTTCCACCCGGCGAACGCGCGCGCGCCGTCGTCTTCGGCAACAACTACGGCGAAGCGTCGGCCGTGCGCTTTTTCGCCGGCATTCCGGCGATCAGCACCCACAATCAATACTATCTTTGGGGACCCGACGACTACGACGGGCGCGTGCTGGTGCAGATCGGCGGGACGTGCTGGTCGGCCGAACGCTATTTCCGGTCGCGAACGATCGCCGCCGTCATTCACTCGCCGTGGGCCATCGCGTACGAAAACGATATTCCGGTCAACGTCTGCCGCGGCCTGAAGATTCCGGTGGCTCGGCTTTGGGCGGAGTCAAAAGATTACGAGTGACCCTTCGACAAGCTCAGGGTGACAGGTCCTTCGACAGGCTCAGGATGACAGATTGAGAAGCTCGATCAGCTTCGGATAGACGAGGTCGATTTTCGCGAGCGGATTATCCGGATCGATGATGTCGTGGTTCTTCGGCAGACCGCTCAGCTCGACGTACTCGATGCCGGAAGGACGCCGTCTCCGCCACTCGTCGACGGTTTGCCGCGTCTCGTTATTGTTCACCGCGGGATCGCTCGGGTTCACCACCGACGTGATGCGCGCCGCCTGGGCCGGCAGCCGTCGCGCCGCGCTGAACACCGCGTTACCGATGCGCAGCGTTTGCATCAATGCGTGCGTGGAGAACTGCGGATAGGCGCTCACCGGGTGCATCGCTGCCTTGACGCGCGGATCCCACCAGAGAAAGAAGTTCGGCAGCCGCAAGAGGACACGGCATAAGAAGTCCGTCACCTCCCGCGACATGCGCATGAGCCCAAAATCCGGCGCAACCGGAACGCAGACCGCAACGTCACCACGATATTGACCGAGATATGCGCACTGCAAGCCGCCCATCGAGATGCCGAGCACCGCAGTGCATTCGCCCACGCCACGCGCCGCGTCGACCGCCTCGTACGCCGCGGCGACGAGCATCTCGGCCGTGAGATTTCGAATGTCGCGCGTCAGACGATCGACGTAGCCGTGAAGCGGCATACGCGGCACGATGACGTTGATGCCGAGCACGTAGAGCTCGGGTGCGAAATCGACGTACTGTCCGGGGTGATTGGTAAGGCCGTGAAAGAGGACGACGCTCCACGGCGCGCGCGCGCCGTGCACGTAGAGAGCCGTGCGCGCGTTGCGCGCGATGCGGTCGTCGTCGCGATCCATGATCGTACGAAGCCGCGCGATACCTTCAGCGTACGAAGCAGCAGGGGAGCTAGGCGGCGGGGCGATCATGCCACGCGCATGAGATCACGTGATCGTTCACGAGGCCCGTTGCCTGCATGAACGCGTACACGATCGTCGGACCGACGAACCGAAAGCCACGCTCGATCAGGTCTTTGCTCAGCGCGCGCGACGCATCGGATTCACCCGGAAGGTCCTCGCGCCGCTTGATGCGGTTGTCGATCGGTTTGCCGCCGACGAAGCGCCATACGTAGCGATCGAACGAACGGAATTCTTTCTGGATCTTCAGAAACGCCTTGGCGTTGCTCACCGCTGATTCGACTTTGGCGCGATTGCGCACGATGCCGGGATCCGCTAGCAGTTTTTCGACGCGCGCCGGCGTCATGCGCGCCACGCCGGCCGGGTCGAAGCCGCGGAAAACGGTACGGTAATGCTCGCGCTTGCGTAAGATCGTCTCCCAGCTCAGGCCCGCCTGCGCGCCTTCCAGGGTGAGGAACTCGAAGAAGACGCGGTCGTCATGGACCGGACGTCCCCACTCGTTGTCGTGATACGGAATCGACAACTCCGTTGTCGCCCACGAGCATCGCTGCGGCGGCTTAGCCTGACTCAAAGCGTCCGTAGCGACGACTCGAACGCTTTGAGGAATTCGGCGACGTCGTCGCTGCTGAAGATCAGCGGCGGTTGAATGCGCAGCACGTTACCCCAGCGTCCGCCCTTACCGAGCAATACCCCGCGCTCGCGCATCGCTTCCAGCATGCGGTTGGCCGCCTGCGGATCGTAGGCTTTGCTCGCCGGATCCTTGACCAGCTCGACGCCGATCATCAGGCCGCGACCACGCACCTCGCCCATGATAGGAAAGCGCTTCTGTAGGTCGCGCAGTCCCGCCAGGAGCGCATCACCTTGCTTCTTGGCGTTGGCGATGAGCTGCTTCTTCTCGATCATTTGAATCGTGACCAGACCCGCGCGCGTCGCCAGCGGATTACCGCCGAACGTGTTGATGTGCGGCCCCTTGAACGCGTCGGCAAGTTCGGGGCGCGTGATCGTGATGCCGATCGCCAATCCGCTGGCCAGACCCTTCGCGGAGGTGATGATGTCGGGCACGACGCCGTAACTCGAAACCATGCCGAACCAGCCGTCGCCCAAACGGCCCCAACCGGCCTGGACTTCGTCGGCGATCAAGAGCGTGCCGAACGGTTCGAGCGTATCTTTGAGAACCTTGTAGTACTCGGGCGGAGGAGTAATAATGCCGGCGACGCCTTCGATCGTCTCGGCGATCATCGCCGCCGGCGCGCCGTTGGTCTGCGTTTCGATGACGCGTTTGGCCGAGGTTGCGCACGCGATCTCGCACGAGGGGTAGCTGAGGTTGAGCGGGCAGCGATAACAATACGGATTGGGCACGAACGCTACATGGGGCGTCTGCGGACCGTAATTGCGCCAGTTCGAAAGACCGGCAAGAGCGACGGTGTATACCGTGCGGCCGTGATAGGCGTGTTCCAGTGCGAGGAAATCGACCGAATTCTTCGCGGTTCGCGCTACGAGCGCCGCCGTTTCGTTGGCTTCCGAACCCGAATTGCTGACGAATGATTTCGTCATGCCGGCCGGTGAGATCTCGGCGATCTTTTCTGCGAAATCGAGCTGCTGCTCGGTGAGATAGAGCGTCGAGACGTGCACGAGCTCTTTCGCCTGCTCGGCAACCGCTTGCGCAACCTCGGTGTTGCCGTAGCCGAGCGTGTTGGTCGCGATCCCGGCGAATGCGTCGAGATAGTCGCGTCCCCGGTCGTCGCGCAGGCGCGTTCCTTCGCCGCTCACCAGGGTGAGCGGCTCTTCGTAGTAGGTCTGCTGGGCGGCAAACAGGTGCGCTTTCGCGCGCTCCGCGTTCGACTTCTTGGCAATCGTGTCCATCAAGCACCTCTTGCGAGCAACTCGCTCTCACCTTCGGTTATCGCGTCGTATTCCGTCGCGGAGAGCACCGAGGCCTCCGTGCGCATCAGCAGCCAGTACGCGATAAGGCCGCCAAGCAAACTGAAGATCCAACCGCCGCTCCACAAAAAGTGCAGCGCGGGAACGGCCAACCCAAGCAGCGCGAGCCCCCACCCGATCAAAACCGCCACGACCGCTCGCAGATTGACGCCGCCGGCATACGAGTACCGTCCGCCGCGGGCGTAGAGCGCCGCCAGATCGAGCCGCAGACGGCGCACGAGCCAATAGTCGGCGATCGCAATGCCGTCGAACGAGCCAAGCATCGCGCCGTACGTTCCCAGCCAGGTAAAGATGTACGTCGAAAACGTGTGTAAGACGTACCACGGCTGCATCGCGAGGCTGAGCAGCCCGGTCAGCACCGCGCCCACGGCAAAGCCGATGCGTCGCGGCCACAGATTCTGGAACGCTCGCGCCGGCGCCATCACGTTGGCGCCGACGTTGATCGTCACCGACGACAAAATCACCAAAATGCCGGCGACGATCACGACCGGCGTCGGAAACGTCACGATCAAGTCGACCGGATTCCAAAGCGCTCGACCGTAGAGGATCACCGTCGTCGAGGTCACCGCGATCCCCACGAACGAGAACGCAGCCATCGTCAGCGGCATCGAGAAGATTTGCCCCAGCATCTGTTCGCGCTGCGTGCGCGCATAGCGCGTGTAATCCGGGATGTTGAGCGCGAGCGTTGCCCAAAACGCGATCACACCGACGACCGATGGAAAGAACGCGCCCCAAAACGCCGCACCGTGAATCGAAGCCGGCGTCGCCAGCATCGGTCCGAACCCGCCCTCGCGATGCAAAGCCCACGCCAGCAGCGCGATCGCGCCGAGCGCGAGCGTGGGCGCGGAAATTTGCGCGAGCCGGCCGATCGCCTGCGGTCCACGCATGGCGACCAGAACGTTGATGGCCCAGAAGACCGCAAACGCAAAAGCGAGATGGAGGCCGATCCCGTTCCAGAACGGCAGCACGCGGCCGAGAATTGCATCGAGCGCTTGACCGCCAAACCACGAGTTGATGCCGAACCAGCCGGCACCGATGACCGCGCGCGCCAACGCCGGGAGATGCGCTCCGCGCGTGCCGAACCACAGCCGGGCGAAGACCGGGTACGGGATGCCGTAGCGCGTCCCGGCGTGCGAGACCAGTAAGATCGCCACCATGACGATCGCGCAGCCGATGAGGATCGTGAGCACCGACTCCCACCAGTTCATGCCGAGCGCGATCATGCCGCTGGCGAGCGAATAGGTCGGCAAGCACAGACACATGCCGACCCAGAGCGCGGCAAACTTCGTACCGGGCCAAGAGTGTTCGGCAAGCGTGCACGGCCGCAGGTCGTCGTTCCACATCGCGTGGTTGTGCGAAAGCTGCGCCTGCGCGGCCGGCGTCAGCACCACGACGTCGCCGATGCGCTCCTGCGTCGCGGTCACTCGGCCACCAACGCGTCGTAACTGTCGGGGCGGCGATCGCGGAAGAATTGCCAGGTGTTGCGCACGTCGCGAATGACGTCGCGATCCATCACACCGATCACCACTTCGTCCTTGTCGCGGCTGCCCATGGCGACGAACTCTCCGCGCGGATCGACCAGATACGACTGGCCGTAGAACTCACCCATGTTCCAGGGCGCTTCGAGCCCGACGCGGTTGATCGCACCGACGTAGTAGCCGTTTGCCACCGCGTGCGCGGGCTGCTCCAGTTTCCAGAGGTATTCGGAGAGACCGGCGACGGTCGCCGAAGGATTGAAGACGATCTCCGCGCCGCCCAAGCCGAGCGCGCGCGCGCCCTCGGGAAAGTGCCGGTCGTAGCAAATGTAGACGCCGACCTTGGCAAAGGCGGTATTGAAGACCGGGTAGCCGAGATTCCCGGGGCGGAAGTAATACTTCTCCCAGAAGCCGCACCCGGGCGGCCCGGCTTGCACTTGCGGAATGTGATGCTTGCGGTATTTCCCGAGATACGTACCGTCGGCGTCGATCACCGCCGCGGTGTTGTAATACACGCCCGAGAGCTCTTCCTCGTACATCGGTACGATGAGCGCGATGCCGAGCTCTTCCGCGAGCGCGCACATCATCTGCGTCGTCGGGCCGTCGGGAATCTCTTCCACCGCGTCGTACCACTTCTTCGTCTGCTCGGTGCAGAAGTACGGGCCGTAAAATACTTCTTGCAGGCACACGATCTGCGCGCCGCGCCGCTTTGCCTCGCGAATCAGCCGCTCGTGCTTTTCGATCGCCGCTGCCTTGTGCTTTGCGACGGGCTCCGACCCGTCGACGTCATTGCGTGCCTGAATGAGTCCGATCGTGACCTTGGATTCCACCTGCGCTCCTTACACTTGGACGGGATAGAACTTCGCGCTCGGGACGAACGTGCCGTGCCCCTTGCGTCCGGTAAACTCATCGCCCTGCGCCACCTTCAGACCTCGCGAGAAGACGTAGCGCGGACGTCCCTTGACGCGCATCCCCTCGAAGACGTTGTTATCGACGTTCATGTGATGCGTCTTGGCCGAGATCGTGCGCTCTTCGTTCGGATCCCAAACGACGACGTCGGCGTCGCTGCCCACCGCAATCGTGCCCTTGCGCGGAAAGAGGCCGAAGAGGCGCGCGGGATTGGTCGAGCCGAGGGCGACGAACTGATTGGGACTGATCACGCCACCGTTGACCCCGACGTGATAGAGGATGGCCAGACGGTCTTCGATCGTCGGCGCGCCGTTGGGAATCTTCGAAAAATCGTGTCGCCCGAGCTCTTTCTGTCCGCACAAATTGAAGCTGCAGTGATCGGAGCCGAAGGCGTGCAGCTCCATGTTCTTGAGCTTACGCAGCAGCACGCTCTGATTCCACTTGTCGCGAATCGGCGGCGAGAGGACGTACTTTGCGCCCTCGAAGTTCGGGCGCAGATAATCCTCCGTATCGCAGACCAGATACTGCGGACAGGTTTCGCCGTAAATCGGCAGGCCGCGTTTGCGCCCGTCGCTGATCATGTCGGCCGCCATTGCGCTCGAGACGTGGACGACGTAGAGCGGCGCGCCCGCGATCTCGGCCAAGCGAATCGCACGATGCGTTGCCTCGCCCTCGCACTCGACCGGGCGGGTTCGCGCGTGCCAGATCGGCTCGGTCTTGCCGTCGGCCAGCGCCTCCTTCGTGATCACTTCGATCACGTCGCCGTTCTCGGCGTGGACCTGAACGAGGCCACCCGCATCGCGGCACGCCTGCAGCGTCTTGAAGATCGTCTCGTCATCCACATAGAGCACGTGCTTGTACGCCATGAAGACCTTGAACGAGTTGACGCCCTGCTCTTCGATGATCTTTGGAATCTCGTTCATCGTCTCGTCGCGACCATCCGCGATCGTGAGATGGAACGCATAGTCGCCGCATGCCTTGCCGTCGGCTTTGCCATGCCAGGTACGCAAGGCATTATGGAGCGAGTCACCGCGCGTGTGCAGCGCGAAGTCGACGACCGTCGTGGTGCCGCCGAGCAACGCCGCTCGCGTTCCCGTCTCGAAGTCGTCGGCGGTAATCGTGCCGCCGAAGGGCATGTCGAGGTGGGTGTGCGGATCGACTCCGCCCGGGAAGACGTACGTCCCGGTTGCATCGATGCTTGCATGGCCGTTGCCGGGAATCGATTCGGCGAGCATCGTGATGCGTTCGCCCTCGATGAGGACGTCGGCACGCTGCGTATCGGTGGCAGTAACAACGGTGCCACCACGAATGACCGTTCCCAAGTCGTTCTCCTTACACGCCGACGCGGGCGCTTCGTTCTTTCCAGCTCTCCGGCTTCAAACCGTTCTCGACGCGCACCATCGTGATGCAATCGTCGACCGGACAGACCATCAGGCAAAGATTGCAGCCGACGCAGTGGTCCTGATCGACGGTCAGGATCGCCGTCCCGTCGACAACGTTGCGATCGATGCACTGATGGGCCGCGTCTTCGCACGCGATATAGCACTTGCTGCAGTGAATGCAGGTCGATTGATCGATCTCCGCCACGATTTGATAATTGAGGTTGAGATTCTCCCACGTGGTGACGCGGTTGCGAGCCGCGCCGACCAGCGATTCGACCGAAGCAAGGCCGCGATCGTCGAGATACGTATTCAGCCCGTCGCACAGTTGCTCGATGATGCGGAAGCCGTGGTGCATCACCGCGGTGCAGACTTGCACGTTGGTCGCGCCGAGCAGAAGAAATTCAACGGCGTCCTGCCAGAACTCGACGCCGCCGATGCCCGAGATCGGGACGTTCACCTGCGGATCGCGCGCGCACTCGTTGACCATGTTGAGCGCGATCGGCTTGACGGCCGGGCCGCAATAGCCGCCGTGCGAGCTCTTCCCGTCGACCTGTGGAATCGGATCCCACGAGTCGATATCGACGCCCATGAGACTGTTGATCGTGTTGATCATGCTGAGCGCGTCCGCGCCGCCGGCGGCCGCAGCGCGCGCGGGCACGCGAACGTCGGTGATATTGGGCGTGAGCTTGACGATCACCGGAACGCGCGCGACTTCCTTCACGTACGAGGTCACCGCTTCGATCAGATCGGCGTGCTGGCCGACCGCTGCGCCCATGCCGCGCTCGCTCATGCCGTGCGGGCAGCCGAAGTTGAGCTCGAAGCCGTCGATGGCTTCTTCTTGCACGCGCTTGACCAGCTCGTGCCACGCGTTGCGCTCGCAGATCTCCATCAGCGACGCCACGATCACCCGGTCCGGAAATGCTTCCTTGCACGCGCGGATCTCACGGAGATTCTCGTCCAGCGGACGATCGGTGATGAGCTCGATGTTGTTCATCGCGATCATCTTGTTCTGCTTGTAGTCCAGTCCGGCGAAGCGTGAACTTACGTTGACGATCGGGGTTCCGAGCGTCTTCCATACGGCTCCACCCCAGCCGGCTTCGAAGGCGCGCATCACTTGATAGCCGCTGTTGGTCGGCGGCGCGGACGCCAGCCAAAACGGATTTACGCTCCGGATCCCGGCCAGCGTCGACGTGAGATCGGCCATCGCTACGCTGCCGCCTCGCGCAGAAACGCGTCGACGCTGCGCGCAACGAGCTTTCCTTGCTCCGCGGCCTCGACGACCATGGCTTCCCGCGCTCCTTTGGCGTAGATACAATCGCCGGCCGCATACACGCCTCGACGAGTCGTGCGCAGGTCGTCGTCGACGCGCACCACGCCGCGCTCGGTTTCGATACCGAACGCATTGAGCGTCTTGATGAGCCGCGACTGGCCGATCGCGCTGATGACCGTGCTCGCCGTTTCGGTAAACTCGCTTCCGGCGATGGTGAGCACCTTGCCGTTGCGCAGTTCGGTACGAACGAAGGTGACGGCGCCATCGCTGATCCGCACCGGGGTGCAATAGAAGCGGAACTCGATGCCTTCGTCTTTGGCGAACGCGTATTCGAAATCGTAGGCCGTCATCTGCTCCTCACCGCGACGATAGTACATCGTGACCCGCTCGGCACCGAGCCGCTTTGCGCAGGTGAGCGCATCGATGGCGGTATTCCCTGCACCGATCACCGCGACGCGATCGCCGAGGTTCCCGATGCGCCGTCCGGTCTTGACGTGTTCGATGAAGTCGAGCGCATCCCAGACGTACTCCTCGCCTTCAACGTGCATCGGCGGCACGTCTCCCATGCCGCACGCAAGAATCACGGCGTCGTGATCTTGCAGCAGGGCGTCCACCGGAATGTCTTCGCCGACTTCGACCCCGGTCTCCACGTCGACGCCGAGCGCGACGATGTACTCCGCTTCCCAGAGTGCAACGTCGTTGGCAAGACGGAACGGGACGATGCCGTAGGTGTTGAGCCCACCGAGCGCGTCGTGCAGTTCGTAGATCGTCACGGCATGACCGCGCAGCCGCAGATCGCGCGCGGCCGAGAGACCGGCCGGACCGCCGCCGACGATCGCGACGTGCTTTCCGGTCGGAGACCCCGGCGTGAAGAGCGCCTCGCCACTGCGTCGCAGCCAGTCGAGCGCGTAGCGCTGGAGATCGCCGATGCGAATCGGCGAATCGTCCTTGGCATAGACGCACGCGCCTTCGCACAGCTCGCTGGTCGGGCAGACGCGCGCGCAGCTCGCGCCCATCGGGTTCGCGCTCAGGATGTCGTGCGCGCTGCCCCGCAGATTGTCTTGCGCGATCTTCGCGATGAAGGACGCGACGTCGATGTGCGTCGGGCACGCGTTCATGCATGGCGCATCAAAGCAATAGAGGCAACGATTCGCTTCGAGTTTGACCTCGAGTTCGGTCAGCGGTTTATGGATCGTGCCGAGATCGATCATTGAGTTCACTTGTGCGTCGGGAAGCCGAGGTTCACGCCGGTTTGATTCTCGTCCCACCGCGCGGTCACGACTTTGCCGCGCGTGTAGAACCGGAAGCCGTCCTCGCCGTAGATGTGCAGATCGCCGAAAAGCGACGCTTTCCATCCGCCGAAGCTGTAGTAGCCGACGGGCACGGGGATCGGCACGTTGACACCGACCATGCCCACCTGCACCTCGCGCTGGAACCTGTGCGCGGCTCCGCCGTCGCGCGTGAAGATCGATGTGCCGTTGCCGTAGGGGTTGCGGTTGACGATGCCGAGCGCTTCGTCCAAGTTGCCGGCGCGCACGTTGACGAGCACCGGGCCGAAGATCTCGTCGGTGTAGATCGTCATGTCGGGTTTGACGTCGTCGAAGAGCGTCGGGCCGACCCAAAAACCATCCTCGAACCCGTCGACGCGCAGCGCGCGCCCGTCTTCGACCAGCGTCGCACCGGCGTCTTGGCCTTGCGCGATGTAATCGACGATGCGCGTACGCGCTTGCGCGGTAACCACGGGACCCATGTCGTTGCCCGCATCGGCGCCCGGACCGACCTTCAAACGCGCAATGCGCTCGCGAAGCTTCGGAATCAGCGCTTCGTGCGCGTTGCCAACCGTCACGCTCGCGGAGATCGCCATGCAGCGCTGTCCCGCGGATCCGTACGCCGACGACACGAGCGCGTCGGCGGCCGCGTCCATGTCGGCGTCCGGCATCACGACCAGATGATTCTTTGCGCCGCCGAGCGCTTGCACGCGTTTGCCGCTCGCCGCCGCGGTCGCGTAGACGTATCGCGCGATCGGCGTGCTGCCGACGAAGCTCACCGCGCCGACGCCGGGATGCACGAGTAGCGAATCGACGGCAACCTTATCGCCATGCACGACGTTGAAAACGCCCTTCGGTAATCCGGCCCGCATCCACAGCTCTGCGATCAATAAGGAAGCCGAAGGATCGCGCTCGGACGGCTTGAGTATGAACGCATTTCCGCAGGCGATCGCAATCGCGAACATCCACGCGGGCACCATCATCGGAAAGTTGAACGGCGTGATACCGGCACAGACACCGACCGGTTGACGGATCGAGTACGTGTCGACGTTGCGCGAAACGCTCTCGCTGAACTCGCCCTTGGTCATCTGCGTCAGCGCGCAGGCGTAGTCGATCACCTCGAGCGCGCGTGCGACCTCGCCGGCGGCGTCGCTGACGACCTTCCCGTGCTCGGACGAGACGATCTGCGCGAAGCGCTGCGCATCGGCGCGAACCAGCTCTCGAAACGCAAAGAGGATCTCGGCACGCTTGCCGAGCGGCGTATCGCGCCAGGCCGGGAAAGCCGCGGCCGCCGCGCGGACCGCGCGGTCGACCAGCGCCGGATCGGCGAAGGCGACGCGCGCCTGGATCGTGCCGTGGGCCGGGTCGAACACCTCCCCATAGCGGGCAGCGGGCTCGTCGACGCTCGTCCCGTCGATGAAATGGGTGATGAGGCGAGTTGCGGTTGAAGCGACCATGCAAAGATTATAACTGATTAAGGAAATCAGAACGGGCGCGAAATCAGGTCGAGCAGCGTCGGGTAGACCCGGTCTGCGACCTCGACGTGACGCGACGGTTCGATGATGTCGTGGGAGAGCGGGATCCCGTCGAGCACGACCTCGTCGACGCGGCCTCCGGCGCCGCGGATGGAGGCCGCGAGGCGCGCGATCGCGCGATTATTGACCGCGGCTTCTCGCGCATTTCGCACGAGAATCAGCTCCCGGGCGGCGAGCCGCTCGGCTGAGCCTTCGACGACCTCGCGAGCAAGCAGCAGCGACTGCGCCACCGCGTGCGATGCGTAGCGCGGATAGCCGTGCTCGGGCTGCTGGCGCTCGCGCGCAATCGGGTTCCACCATCCGAAAATATTGGGCAATTTCAGTAGCAAATCGGTAAACGGCGCCGTAAGGCGCCCGGGCATCCACGACATGCCGAAGAACGGCGCGATCGCAACGGCGCGATCGATCGCGTAGCGCTGCGCGATCCAGGTCGAGAGCAATCCACCGAGCGAAAATCCTGCCACCACGACGCGTTCGCCCAAGCCCTGGGCAAGCTCGGCACTCTCGCGCGCGAACGCGCGCAGATCGTCGGCTCGCAATTGCGCAAGCGCCGTCGTCAGCCGGTCGCGATAGCCGTGGCGCGGAAGCCGCGGCACGATGACGTTGTCGCCTCGCTCGTGGAGTTCGCGCGCAAAACGAACGAACTGCTCCGGACTCGCCGCGATACCGTGGAAGAGCACGACGGCGAGGGGCCGCACCTCGCCGTGAAGGAGCAGCTTCGTCCGGCCTTTTTCGGCGATTTCGTGGTGGTCGCGATGCCTGAATTGCTCGAGCAGCGCGTTGGTCCGGTCGGAAACTTGGCTCATCAGTGTATCATTGATAATCATGCTTCGAAACTCTGAGGCCGCGCAAGGATTCATCGACCTCGACGAAACGTACGGCGCTCACAATTACGCACCGCTCGACGTCGTGGTGGAACGTGCCGAAGGCGTATGGCTTTGGGACGTCAACGGGGTGCGTTACCTCGACTGCATCAGCGCCTATTCCGCGGTCAATCAGGGCCATTGCCATCCGCGCATCGCGGCGGCGCTCATCGAGCAAGCCAAGCGTGTTCCGCTGACGTCGCGCGCGCTCCGGAACGACCGGCTCGGTCCTTTCCTCAAGAAGCTCACGCAGATCGCGGGCTTCGAGCGCGCCCTGCCGATGAACACCGGCGCCGAAGCGGTCGAGACCGCGATCAAACTCGTGCGCCGCTGGGGTTACCGCGTCAAGGGGATCCCCGCCGACCGCGCCGAGATCATCGTCTTCTCAAACAACTTTCATGGCCGCACCACGGCGATCGTGAGCGCGAGCGATAATCCCCGGTACCGCGCCGACTTCGGGCCGCTCTTGCCCGGCTTCGTTTTCGTCGACTACGGCGACGCCGATGCGCTCGAGCGCGCGATGAACGAGAACACCTGCGCGATACTGATCGAACCGGTTCAAGGCGAAGGCGGCGTCATCGTTCCGCCCGACGGTTTTCTCAAACGCGCCTGGGCGCTCTGCAAAGAGCACCACGTGCTCTTCGCGGCGGACGAGATCCAGACCGGATTCGGCCGCACCGGCGACCTCTTCGCCTGCAACTTCGACAACGTCGAATCCGACGTGCTCATCGTCGGCAAGGCGCTCGGAGGCGGCTACTATCCGGTGTCGGCGGTGCTCGCGGACGATGCGTTGATGTCGCTCTTTGCGCCGAGCGATCACGGCAGCACGTTCGGCGGCAACCCGCTTGCGAGCGCGGTTGCAATCGCCGCGCTCGACGTGATCGTCGACGAGAACCTCGCGTCGCGCGCGCGATACGCCGGCGCGAAGCTCATGCAGGGGTTGCGGGCCGTTCAATCGCTGCTCGTCAAAGAGGTTCGCGGCCGCGGCTTGCTGATCGGGATCGAGATGACGGTTCCGGCGAAGAATCTCTCGTTCGCCTTACTCGAGCGCGGCATCGTGGCGAAGGATACGCACGAGTCGGTGCTGCGCATCGCGCCGCCGCTCGTGATCAACGACGATGAGATCGAGTATCTCCTGGCGCGCTATCGCGACGCATTGAGCGCCCTCTAGGTACAACGCGCGATGAGGGGAGCCAGCGCGGGATAGATCTGCGCTTCATCCCGCGCTTTCTTCAGCTCGCGCCTGATGAATTCGGCCTGAAGCGAAGCCGCATAACTCTCGACGGCCGGAGCAGGACTCGACACCGCACCCGAAACTCCGTCGGACGATGTTAAACCGAACGCATTCGCCGCTAACGTGTCTTGCGCACCCGCCAGCTCTAACTGCTCGAGGTCCTCCGTATCCGACGTTCCCGAGAGCACGTTGAGCGCGTCGTTCTCGTCATCTGCAACTGCCTGAAGGCGCTCGCGCAGCGCCTCCATCTGCTTCACGTCGTCCGCGTTACCGGACTGGAAGAATGAGCGCGGATCGAGCAATGTGTTGATTTTGATCCAGTTATCCGCCAACGCCGCGATAGTGGCGCCCGACGTACGGAACGGCCCCTGCCGCACCATTAGGCGGTCTTCCACCACCATCCCGGTGACCGCAGGAGCGATTTTCGCCCGCAACGCCGTGCAGAGTGGACTCGACGTCGTGGTGATGATGATCGGCAAGGTCGCCGCCAGGAGCATGTCCTGACGCTCGCACGAGGAATTGAGAAGCGATTGAGAGCGCGGGCAAACAGATCGACCGCCATCGCGCTCTATAGTGTATGGCAATCACCGCAGCGCCCGAGATCGTCGAAGCCGCGAGAACCGGCGACCCCACCGGCGTCGAACGCCTTATCGAGGTCATCTGGCCCGACGCCTATCGTCTCGCGTATGCAATACTTGGCGAGCGGCAAGCCGCGGAGGACGTCGCACAAGAGTCCTGCGTCACCGTCTACCGCGCAATCTCATCGTTGCGCACCGCATCCGCGTTTCGCGTGTGGTTCTATCGGCTCGTGGTGCGTCGAGCCTCGGAGTTCAAGCGGCGACGCGCTCGTTCCGCGCCCGTCGTCACCGAAGCGGCACGTGACGCCGACTCTAGCGACAAGATCGATATTTGGCGCGCTCTTGCCGCGCTGCCGCGCCCGCTGCACGACGTCGTCGTTCTGCACTATTTCGAAGATCTCTCGAGTCGCGAGGTCGCGTCGATCCTGCATATACCCGACGGCACGGTGCGCTTTCGACTCATGACGGCGCGGCGGCGCCTACGCGAACTGCTCAGCGATGCTCCCGAGACATTACACGCCGATCGCGAGGTACAAACGCATGCAATCTGATCTCTTGGCGCTTTGCCGGGATGCGCGCACGCGCATCGACGTCCCCGCTGTCCCGCTCGACGCCATACGGTCGGCTGCGCAGCCTGATCGAATTATCCCGGGCCGTCCGCGGTGGAAGATCTGGACGCTATCGCTGCTGAGCGTTGCATCCATAGCGGCGGCGGCCGCTGCCGCGACGTGGTACGGAACGCACGTCACGTTGACGTCCGGCGCGGTGACCCTGAGCGCCGACCGGATAACGGCTAAATTCAGGAACGCGTCGAGTAAGGACGTATCTGCCGCGGTACGAAGCGCGAACTTTCCCGTCATACTGCCCGCAGGTTTGCCAAACGGTACGCGCATGACATCCGTTTTCACAGCCGGGCCGAGTGCAGTTATGCTCGGCTACTCGCTACCGGGCGCGTGGCGCGCATCGCGTCACCTCGTCTACATACTGCTCGCAAATCCGGCAATCGTCTCCAATTCGTCTTCATCGACGAATCCGGCGGGAAAGATCACGCTACGCGTGCCGGCGCTCGATCTTCCTTCGTCCCGGCCGCCGATTCGCTGGCGAGTCGGCGGCGAAGAGGTGATCGTCGGTAACAATACCCTCACGCCGTCTGAACTCGCGCGCGTAAAGAACGCCATGCTCGCATCGGCCCGGCGGCGTCGATAGACCGCCCTGGCCCAGCGCACGAGGATGCGCCTGCCGTTGACACTGCTTGGGCCGCCATGATAACCTACGCAGGCCGAAGTAGCCGTTCGCAACTCAGGGCAGCCTGTCCTGAGCCGGTCGAAGGGCTCACCGGATGCCTGCGGGCGATCCGGTCTTGCATGAGGGGCCGCCGGTAGGTTCCGCTTGTGGGGTTGCTTCGGCAACGCCTTTTTTGCTTTCTGTGAAAGGTACAACGCCATAGCTCGACCGCTACGAGTCAACGAGCAAATCCGGATTCGCCAGGTCCGCGTGATCGACGAAAACGGCGAACAGCTCGGCATCCTGCCGACCGAAGACGCGCTCGCGCGCGCCCGAGGCGCGGGGCTGGATCTGATCGAGATCTCGCCCAACGCGCAGCCGCCGGTGGTCAAGATCGGCGACTACGGCCGCCTCAAGTACGAGCAGTCGAAAAAAGATAAGGACGCCCGCAAGAAGCAACGCAACTTCGAACTCCGTGAGGTGAAGTTGCGGCCGAAGATCGAGACGCACGACTATGAGACGAAGGCGCGCATGACCGAGCGGCTTCTGCTCGACGGAAGCAAGATCAAGGTCACGATCATGTTTCGCGGACGCGAGATCACGTACACGGCGTTCGGACGGCGACTCCTCGATCGCATGGCCGAAGATATGGCGCCCTTAGCCACGGTTGAACGAGAGCCGCGGCTCGAAGGCAAGAACATGTTTATGATTTTGGCGCCGCGTGCGACGCCGACCGGTCCTCCGAAGTTCTCGCTCCACAAAGAGAAAGAACAAAGAGACGACCACAAAGAGAAAACGAAGGAGCCTACCAGTGCCTAAGATTCGTACCCATCGTGGTACCGCAAAGCGCGTCAAAGTGACGGCGACCGGTAAGGTGATGCACCGCCATCAATTCGACGGCTGCGGCCACATTCTCAGCAAGAAGACCCGCAAGCGCAAGCGCAATTTCCGCCGCGATCAGCCGACGTTCAAAGGCGATTTGAAGCGCTTGGCGCCGACGATCCCGTATTTGGTATAAGGAGGCTCGAAACACATGGCACGCATCAAACGTGGTGTTGCGGGGCTCAAGCACCGCCATAAAGTCATGAAGCTCACCAAGGGCTTCCGCGCCGCTCGCCGCCGCAACTACCGGGTCGCGAACGAAGCGCTGCTCAAGTCGCTCGCTTACGCATTTCGCGACCGGCGCGTTCGGAAGCGCGACTTCCGCTCGTTGTGGATCAGCCGCATCAACGCCGCGGTTCGCCGCGAGGGCATGACCTACTCGGTCTTCATGAACGGCTTGAAGAAGTCGGGGGTCACGCTCAACCGCAAAGCGCTGAGCGAGCTGGCGATCAACGACAGCAAGGCCTTCGGCTCGCTGTTAAAAATCGCAAAGGACGCCGTCGGAAAGTAAGACCCAGCTTCGACCTTAACGAAAGCCGGCTCGCGCGCGAGCCGGCTTTCTCATATACTGGAGACGTGGAACGCGATCGAGTCCGGGCGCGTATACTGAAGGCGTCGCAGTTCCCCATTGCGATACTGCACGGCATGGCCGGGTGCGGCAAGAGCTTCGCATTGCGCGACGCCTTGTGCGCCGATCCCCAGCCGAACGTCATCTTTGCCGTTATGCCGGGACAAGCGACGCTCTCGCGCTTCGTCGCGGGCCTTGCCGAGTCGCTCTCCGCGTACGCACCGGGCGTCCGCGTCGCCTTCGCAAGTGCATACGAACGCGCGATTCTCTCGGAACAGCCTGCAGCCGCGCTCGCGCATTGGCTGCACGAGCACATCAAGGAACTCGACCTCACGATCGCCGTCGATAACGCGCACAACGCCGAGAGCGCGCTCGTGCAGTCGTTCCTCGCACAACTCATCGATCGTGGCGCTCCTCGCTTACGCTGGGTGATCGCCTGCCGGTCCTGCGACTACTTGCCGGTTGCGAACTGGCTTGCCTCGGCGCGCATGGGCCTGCCGGTCGAAGAAGATGAATTGGCCTTTACGCCCGGTGAGATCGAACAGCTCGCCTACGAGCGTCAGGTGCCCTTCGGCGCGGCTGAAGCGCTCGACGTCTTCTCACGCACGGACGGGTGGGCCACGGGTGTATCGTTTCTCTTGCAGACGATCGCTACCCACCGGCCCTACGGCGGCGAGGCACGCGGATTCGAACCGATCGTCGACTACGCGCTCGCCGATTGCTCACCGGGGCAGTTACAAAGCCTCGTCTTGGCTTCGTATCTCCCGGATCTCGCGAACGACCTGGTCCTGGCACTCGGCGGCGAGCCGCTTGCACGCGACATCGAAACGCTGCGATCGCGCGCGCCCTTTTTGTTCATCGACGCGCCGCCGGCGCTACGATTTCATGGTCCGTTTCGAGAAGCTCTGCAAGACTCGGACACCCAAAGCGATCCCTCGCACCGCGTTCACGCGCAGGAGCGCGCGGTCGACGCGCTGCTCGCGGTCGGCAGGCACGTCGACGTGCTGAATTTCCGCCTCGGCGGCAACGTCTCCGGTCTCTTGCAGGTGCTCGACGAACACGGAATCGGGCTCCTCGAACGCGGCGAACTGGATCTCGTCGAAGCCGCGATCGTACGACTCGATAGAGCCGGCGTCGCGCTGCCGTCACGTGTGATTGCCTTGCGTGCCATCGTCGAGTCGCGCCTTGGCCGGCTGGACACCGCGGAAGCCTGGTTCAACCAGGCGATCGCCATGTCCGACAGCGGCGACGCGCAAATGATGGAGATAAAGTATCTCTATGCATGCGATTTGCTGCATCGCCAGCGCATCGACTGCATCAACCTCTTACGCGAACACGTCGACGATCCGCGCATTTCGCCCTCACTGCGCGCCGGCATCCTCTCCGCCCTCGCCGAGGCCCTGCAACTCGACAATCAGCCCGACGAGGCGCGCCGGCGGCTCGAAGAGGCAATCGCGCTCGACGATACGATCGGGGATCCTGAGTTGCACGCGCGAATTCTCGCGCGCGCAGCCTTCGTGCTCCATTTGCAGGACGATTACGCGACCGCGCGTTCCTACGCGTCGACCGCCGCGTCTATTGCCACCGAAGCCTGCGCGTACACCGTAGCCGCGGGCGCGCACAGCATCCTCTACGTGATCGAGTCGAACCTCGGCAACGTGGAGAGCGCGTTGCACCACATCGCGCAGTTGATGGAGAGTTGTCTCAAGAGCGGCAACATCCAGTTTCAGTTCTACTGTCTTGCGACCATGTACGAGATCGAAGTCGAGCGAAATAACGCCGCTGCCATCGCGCGCATCGATGCCACACTCGCAGATTTCGACCTTCATCTCGGCGATCTCGCGTCGGAAGAAGCGTTTCTCCCCGGTCATGCGATGCGATCGGCGGCTCGGGGAGATTTCGAACGCGCGTCCCGCTTGCTCGAGCCGGGCGCCGCGAACCAGACCACGCCGGAACGCGTCGCGCAACGCTGGGCCGAAGTTGCGCTGTACTCGATCGGCAGCGGCCGCAAGGACGATGCCGCCCGCGCAGTCGACTTTGCCCGTGCCGCACTCGAAGCAAGTGAAGCGCCCGGTGCGCGCCTGTCGCGGTCGCGGCTCTTTTTGGCGCTTTCGCTCGCGTTCTTGGGACGCGCGAGCGAGGCGCGAACGCTGTTGCAGCGCGTCGAAGCCGAAGCCGACGTTCCGCAGCGCATTCGCGAGATCGGCACGGCGATCGCGCTCTTGTGCGACTACGCACTGGGCGAGCGGAACGTTCGCGCCGTTTCCGTCGCGCTCGAGGCGCTTCACGCCCACTCGCTGGGCGGATTCGCGCGCGTCTTCGAATCGCTGCCGTCGCCGAGCGTGCTCGATCCCGGCCTGGTCACATGACGGTCGAGATCGCGCGCCAGATTCGGATCGTCGGCCCCGATGTCGCCAGGCGCGTTCTGGCAGGCGAGGAGTCACCCGCGCATCGCACCGTCGCCGCCGAGATCGTAGCGGCAGAGTTGTGCGATCGTATCGCGTCCGCGCTCGAAGAACGCAACACGGAATCGTTGTCGTCGTGGCTGGAGGCGACGTTCGAGCGCTTCGGCGCGCTCGCGTATCTGCCCAGCGTCCTCGAGAGTACCGCGCTGGTGTTGATCGACGTTGGCCGCAGCGACGGGTGGCTGGGCAGTGCCGCGGCGCTGCGCGACGTGACGACCGCGATCGGCAGAGCGATTCACCGGCCGCGCTCGGTCGCGGCCGAGTCCGCGGGCGAGTCCGTCGACGATATCGACCTCACGATCAACAATCTCATTGCGCGTCTGTTCGAGAAGGATCGAATCACCGCGGAACACTCCCAAGCCGTCTCGTTGTGGTGCGTGCGGCTCGCGCGTAAGCTGCGTCTCGACGGCGACTTCTCGCTGCTGGTTGCGCGCGGGGGGCTGCTCCACGATATCGGGAAGATTGCGACGCCGAGCGAGATTTTGAACGCACCGCGCCGGTTGACCCCGCAGGAACGGAGCGTCATCGAGCGCCATCCCGTCGAAGGCGCAGAGATCGTCGTCGACGTCCCGTCACTCGAGCGCTACATGTCGATGGTGCGCTCGCACCACGAGCGGTTGGATGGGAGCGGCTACCCCGATGGTCTCGGAGCAGCCGAGATTCCCGTTGAAGTGAGGATCGTTACCGTCGCCGACTGCTTCAACGCCATGATCGGCCGCCGCCCGTACCGCCCACCGCTCGCGCCGTCGATCGGGCTCGACGAGCTGCGCCGGCACCGTGGCGTGCACTTCGATCCGGACGTCGTCGAGGCGATGATTCAAGTCGTCAGCGAGCATCGGATTGTCTAGTTTCTGTAAAGAAGGTAAAGAGTTACGTCAAATTTAAGGCGGCCAGCCGCCGCTTGCCCTGATACTGATGTGGGGTGCGGTCTCTTGCTTGAGGACCTATATGCGCGCAACACTTTTATTGCACACGGCGAAGAGCGTCGTCACCTTCTCGCTCGCTCTGGCGCTCGTCGAGTGCTCGGGCGGCGGCGGGATGATTCCGGCAACGCAATCCGTTGCAACGGGGCAAGCGGTCACTCGCGGCTCATCCCGTACCGATAGTACGGCGCTCCCCGCCGGCGCGCGCCCCATCATCGCCTCGGCAATTCCCATTACCGCATCGGCAATTCCGATCATCGCGTCGGCGATTCCGATCGTCGGCCGCGATCTTCCGGCCAATTCGGCGAGCAATGCTCCGACGAGCTTGGTTTGCGCGCTCCTAACGGGCTCGGGATCGTGTACCGCGATTCGCCGGCTCGACATCGTCCCCGCATTGAACCTGGTGCCGGATTTGATCGCCGGATTCCAACCGCAGGATCTGTGGGGCGCGTACGGCGTTCCGTGGCAGAAGGGCGCGGGGCAGACCATCGGCATCGTCGTCGCGATGAACAATCCCAATGCCGCATCCGATCTCGCGGTCTACCGTTCGACCATGAGTCTGCCGCCCTGCACGGTGGCAAGCGGTTGCCTGCGCTTCGCGGCGCAGAACGGCTCGTCGGCGCTTCCCGCCGGCGATCAGGACTGGGGGCAAGAGATGTCGGTCGACCTCGACATGGCATCGGCAATCTGCCCGAACTGCAAGCTGCTCGTCGTCGAAGCCAATTCATCCAACATCGAGGATCTCACCACCTCGGTCTCAACTGCGGCTTCGCTCGGCGCCACGGTCGTGAGCAACAGCTACACGACGCCGGAGACTGCGAGCGTTGCCGCCGACAATCCGAAATGGAATCATCCGGGCGTGCCGATCGTCGTCGGTGCGGGCGACAGCGGCTACGGCGTCGGCTGGCCGGCAAGTTCGTCGTACGTTACCGCGGTCGGCGGCACCACGTTGCTGCCGATACTCGACGGCATCGCCGTGCTCGAGACCGCGTGGTCCGATACCGGAAGCGGCTGCAGCGGCTATATCGCAAAACCGTCTTGGCAGCACGATGCGCTCTGCAAAAAACGCACCGTGAACGACGTCGCGGCAATCGCGAATCCGGTCCCGGGCGTCGCGGTGTACGACACGTATTTCTCATCGAGCTCGGATAGAGGCTGGAACGTCTACGGCGGCACGAGCGTCTCCACGCCCATCATCGCCGGGATGTACGCGCTCGCCGGAAACGGCAGCAGCATCGACAACGCTTCGGGCCTGTACGCCGGCACCGGATCGCTCAACAACATCATCCTCGGCGTGAACGGCCTATGCCTGACGTATCTCTGCACGGCGGGGCTCGGCTATAACGGTCCTACCGGGCTCGGCACGCCAAGTGGAGCGCGCGCCTTCTAAAGAGTCATCGTAGTCATCCGTTGCGGGGGGCCGCGCGTTCCCTAGTAATGAGCGCGCTGCCCGTCGAACGCCCTCGGCCTATGCGTCCCGTCTCGGACGACGAGTCGCTCGCGGCGGCGTTTGCCGCTAAGGAGCGATGGGCTTTCGACGAAGCGTACGCGCGCTTCGGCAGACTGTTGTACTCGACGGCCTATCACGTGCTCGGCAACGCCGAAGACGCGCAGGATTGCGTTCAGGACGCGCTGACGCGCGTGTGGCGTTCGCCGGACTCGTACATGCGCTCGCGCGGCGCGGTGCGCAGTTTCTTGACCGTCTGCGTGCGTAATGAAGCAATCACGCGTCTTCGCTCGAAGACGCGCCGGCGTAAACTGGAAGAACGTGTCGCCGCGCAGACGAACGAGCGCGACGATCCACCGGAAATCGACGTCATCGAACACGACCGGTTGCGTTCGGCCCTGCGCACCCTACCGCCCGACCAACGCCGGCCGCTCGAACTCGCTTACTTCGAATACAAGACGCACGTCGAGATCGCGCGTGAGCTGGGCGAGCCGCTGGGCACGATCAAGAGCCGCATCGCCCTGGGCCTGCGCAAACTCGGCGCCGCATTGGGAGCGGGCGAATGAGCGATCATCTCGGTGAGTCTGCGGCGCTCTATGCTCTGGGCATGCTCGAACCGCACGAGCAAAGCGCCGCCGAAGAGCATCTGGGCGGGTGCGACGCCTGCCGGCGACTGCTTGCGCAAGCGCAGGCCGACGTCACCGCGATGGCTGCGTCACAGACGCAATACGATCCGCCGGTACGGCGGCTTCGCCGCGCGCCGCAGGTCCCGCGAGCGTGGCTGGCGCTGGCCGCCGCCGTCGTCGTTGCGCTTCTTCCGGCGGGCTATCTGCTCGAGCAGAATCTCGTCATGCATCAAGCGATGCTATCCGAAACGCAAGCGATGATACGGGTGGCGACGAGCCCGCATCGCACGGTCGCGTTCAACGGCACCGACGCGCGTGTCATGTACGCGCCCGACGGGTCCTGGTACTGTATCGTGATCCGCAATGCAAGCGCGCCCTTGCATGTCATGTGGCCGCACGACGGCACGCAAACGATGCTCGGCACGGCCGTGCCGCATGGCGGCGTAGCGCTTCTTTACTTGCCCGTTAGCCATCGTATGGATCAACTCGCGCTCACCGCGAACGGTCAGGTCGTAGGCCAGGCCCAACTCGTTTTTTAGCCGAAAAGGCGGCCCATGGGAACCGGCCTTGCCTTCGCCTCATTTCTTTTTGCCGCTGTGACTTCGGTCACTCCGGCTGCGCTTACGCACACGTTTACGGCGACGATGGAGCATCAAATCGACGATCTGGGTGCGACGATCGTGCGCAGCGGGCGCTCGCCCGGTCTTGCCATCGGCGTCGTCGAGGATGGACGCATCGTCTACGCACACGGCTTTGGTTACGCCGACCTCGAACACCACTTTCGCTTCGAGCCCGGCACGCAAACCTACGTCGGTTCGATCAGCAAGCAGTTCACGGCGGCCGCGATTCTGCTCTTGCAGCAAGATGGAAAACTCAAGCTCGACGACCCGGTTACCCGCTACGTGCCCGAGCTCACGATCGCCAAAGGGGTTACGATTCGCGAACTGCTCGACCAGACCGCGGGTTTACCCGACGAGAGCGCGGCGGCCATCGACCAGGATCGCACGAAGAGCTTCAAGATTTCGGACCTCATCGCTGCGATGGACAAGCTGCACCTCGTCTCGACGCCCGGCGCGCAATTTCGCTACAACAACTTCAACTACGCGCTTGCCGGCTTGATCGTTGAGCGCGCCGCGGGCGTCCCGCTGTCCGATTATCTGCAGCAACGCATCTTCATCCCGCTCTTGATGAATCAAACGTTTCTCGCCGGCGATAGCGGCATCTCGCCGCGCCATGCGGTCGGCTATACCGGTGCGCCGGATGCATTCGAGCCTACCGGACGATGGGATCCCGCCTGGCTCTTCGGTGACGGCGGCGTCGTGACCAACGTGTACGATCTCGCAAAATGGGACATCGGCATGCCGCTCCTGCTGCGCGTCGATGCCATGCGCGAAATGTTTACACCGAGCGACGCGCCGGGCGCAATGCGCTACGGACTCGGGTGGGTGATCGATCAGCGCAGCGGCAAGCGCTACATTTGGCACAACGGCGAAATAGGCGGTTATCACGCCATGAACGCGGTGCTACCCGACGATCACGTTGCCGTCATCGTGCTGGCAAACGTCGACGCACTACGGTCGCCCCAAGTCGTGCAACCCGAAGAAGTCGCGGGGCGGATTTTGGATATCGTGCTGCCGCCGAGCCGGGCGCGCGTCGACAACGCAATCGTTGCGAAAGCAAAGGAGTGGTTGTTCCGGATTGCCGAGAAGAACATCGATCGCACGCAACTCACGCCGGCATTTTCGGCGTACCTCACCGACGCGCTCGTCGCACGCGCCGACTTCGCCGCATTCGGAAAACCGCTCGACGTCATACCGATCGCAAGCGTGACACAGGCGGATGGGGGTACGTTGTATGAGTTTCTGGTCCGCTTTCAAAACGGACAGTACCATTATCGTTTTGGGCTGACGCGAGATGGAAAGATCGACGAGATTTTGCTGGTTCCTTGAGCTCCCGGCGAGTTAGTCGTCGCCGTCAGCCAGTCTGCGGCCGGTTGCTTCCACGACTTTTCCGAGCATCGATACCGCTTCAGCGCGTGTCGCGTTGCTGAACATATACCGCAAGCGCTCGTCTGCATCCTCAACGATCAACACTGCGCGGCGGCCGCAACGAACCGAGGCAATGAGCGACGACAGATAGGACTCATCTTCGGGCGCAAGCATCGACTGCTCGGCTCCCTCGGTCGGACTGTCCAGTAGACGCCGTAATACGGCGTCGATGTCGTGAGGTATCTCCACGGTGTCCTCCATGGTCAACGACCGCAATGCTTATCGCGCTGCAGCCGTTTAAACCCGTACCTCAATTATCGGCAGTGCTCGTCGCAAGTTCACCTCTCGAACCTCGCAACCACAGCAGCGCGATCAGCGTTTTTGCGTCGGCGATTTCGCCGGTCTCCACGAGTTGCTGCATTTCGCCGATTGTAAAGTTTCGAACAACGATGCGCTCGTCTTCGTCGAGGCTCGGCTGACCGGGCGTAAGCTGCTCGGCGTGGATAAAATGCAGGATTTCCGTGCAAAACCCGGGTGTTATGTAAAGACTCCCTAACACTCGCGCAGCTGACGCACGGTAGCCTGTTTCCTCGGCTAGCTCGCGCAATGCGCCCTCTACGACGCGCTCACGCGGCTCCGCGGTCCCGGCCGGGATCTCCCACAGTTCACGCCCGGCCGGGTGCCGGTATTGCCGAACCAGCACCACGGTATTTGCGGTCGGCATGGCGATGATCGCGTATGAGCCACGGTGCTCCACGACGTCGACCGTTGCGGGGCCGCCGTCGGGAAAAACGATTTCGTCGGTCCGCACGCGGAAAACGCGGCCGGCGAAACGCTCCACCGACGAGATGACTTGCGGCTTGTTGTCCATAACTTCTCCTTTTGGAGATGCAACGGCGTTCCTCGATCCTCGTCGAAATCGGATGGCTGGCCTACTTTTTGGCGGTCTTTGCGGTGTTGGTGTATCTCATCAACATCTTCGTCGTGCCGCATCACTTCAACGCCATCATCGCCAACGTGCTAGCCGGCCTCATCGCTGCGATGATCATGATCGTGACGCGCGCGCGATGGCAACGGTAGCCGGCGCCCACGCGGAGCGCGTTAATCGCGTACGCGATCTGCAAACGGTAAAGGGCCGCAAAGAGCACGGCCGTTTTGCTTTCGAAGGGCCCACCTTGCTCGACGAGGCGCTGCGCAGCGGGGTCGCGATCGAGGAGCTCTACGTCACCGACGCCGTGTTGTCGCACAACCCCACCGTGCGGGGTCTCGACGAGCGGGGGACGCCGGTTTTCGTGATCGACGACCGGACCCTGCGCAAGATTTCGGACTTGGAGACGCCGACCGGGCTCGTCGCCCTGGCCGAACAGCGTCCGGCCGGACTGGACGCCATCCTGCGCTCGCCGCTGAGCTTGGTGCTCGCGGACCTCAACGATCCGGGCAACGTGGGGACCTTGATTCGCTCGGCCGAGGCCTTCGGCGCGGGCGGCGTGGTCTTCGGGCGCCTCGGGGTCGACCCATATCACCCCAAGGTCGTCCGCGGCGCCATGGGCTCGATTTTCAGGCTCCCGCTCGCTGTCGCATCCCCGCAGGAGTTCGCCGCGGCCGCTGCGGCAGCGGAGACTCGCGTCATCGGCCTTGCGGCGGGAGCACCGGACCTCAGCCGCCTCGAGCCGGCGGCCCGCACCGCGCTCGTGGTCGGGCACGAACGCCGGGGCCTGGGTTCCTGGGAAATAGCGGGCATGCGAATGGCCGGAATGACCATGCGTGGGCCTGCCGACTCACTCAATGCGGCGGTTGCCGGTTCCATCGGTCTGTACGTGCTTTGTCAAGACTACCGGCCTTAAAAGTCGCATGGTACAATCTCGGCATTCCACGGTTTTATGCCGATTTTCCGCGGCTGGAAGGAGACGTCAGCAAGCATGGCAACCAGCGATCTCTTCTGGAAACTCTTCGCCCAAACGGGCTCGATCAGTGCCTACCTTGCCTACCGACGAATCCACCCCGTCCCGAGTCCGGGCTGACCAAGAAGTCCGCACAGTATTCCCGAAAGCGCCCGGTATATGGATCCGGGCGCTTCGCTTTTATCGACCCAACTGGATGATTTGCAGCGCCGCTTCGAAGCGGCGCTAGCGCAGGCAAACGACGAGCGCGCGCTCGAGAACACGCGCGTCGCTTTTCTCGGCCGTAGCGGCGAGGTCACACTCGTGCGCCGCACGATCGGACAGCTTCCCGATGCCGACCGGCCCACGGCGGGAAAAGTGATCAACGAAACCGTCGAGCGCATGGAGCGCAAACTGACGATCGCGCAATCGCGAATCGAGAATCGCGCGTTCGAAGAAGAGCTTGCGCAGACCATCGACGTTACGTTTCCGTCGGTCGCGCCCGCGACGGGCAGCGTTCATCCGATTCGCAGCGTGCTGCGCGTCGCGACGCGCTACTTTCAACGCCGCGGCTTCGCCGTCGTGCTGGGCGAAGAGGTCGAGCAAGATTACTATAACTTCGACGCGTTGAATATCCCGGCCGGACATCCCGCGCGTGAAGGATTCGACTCATTCTTCATTACCGAGACGATGCTATTGCGCCCGCACACGTCGCCGATGCAGATCCGCACCATGCAAGCGCACCAGCCGCCGATCGCAATCGTTGCGCCGGGGCGATGCTATCGTCGCGACGCCGTCGACGCGCGGCATCTCTTCCAATTCAATCAGATCGAAGGCTTGCTGGTTGCCGAAGGCATCCACTTCGGGCATCTCAAAGGGATGCTGACCGGAATGTGCCGCGAGCTCTTCGGTGACGATCAGCTCGTCCGCTTTCGGCCGTCGTACTTTCCGTTCACGGAGCCCAGCGCCGAGTTCGACACGACGTGCCCGAAATGCAAAGGCCACTCCGAGACGTGCAGCATGTGCGGCGGATCGGGCTGGATCGAGCTCGGCGGCTCCGGCATGGTGCATCCGAACGTGCTCAAAGAAGTGGGCTACGACACCGGCGTCTACACCGGCTGGGCGTTCGGTTTCGGCATCGAACGCATCGGACTGACGCGTTATGAGGTCGACGACATCCGGCGCTTCGTCGACAGCGATCCCGACTTTCTTGCGCAACTCGCTTAGCACCCTACGACAAAAAGGAACCTAGAACAGAACCGTGCGCGTACCGATATCTTGGCTGCGTGAGTACGTGGATCTCCCCGACGACGCGCAAGCGATCGCCGATCGTTTGGCGATGTTGGGCTTTCCCGTGGCGGAGCTCGTGCGGCGCCCGCGGATCACCGGGGTGGTGGTCGGAGCGATCGCCGCGCTCGAAAAGCATCCCAACGCCGACCGTCTGCAGGTCGGCACGATCGACGTCGGCGCCGAACGCCCGTTGACGATCGCGACGGCCGCAACCAACGTTGCAGCAGGGCAAACGATCGGCGTAGCGACGATCGGCGCGCAGCTGCCGCAGCTCACGATCGCGCCCCGCAAGATGCGCGGGATCGAGTCGGAAGGCATGATGATCTCCGCCGACGAGCTCGCGTTGCCCGCGGAGTGGTTCGACGACGGCATCATGCAGCTCGATGCGGGCACGCCGCTCGGAGAAGACGTGGCCGCGCTCTTCGGCCTCAACGACGACGTTCTCGAGGTCGAGGTCACGAGCAATCGCGTCGACGCGATGTCGGTGATCGGCCTGGCGCGCGAGCTAGCCGCCTCCTACGGCGTGCCACTGCATCTGCCGTCATTTGAAAATCCGGGGACGAAGGACGACCCCGCGCCGCCGCGCGTGAGCATCGAGACACCCGACTGTACGCGCTTCGTCGCGCAACGTTTCGACGGGGTGAGCGTTGGGCCGGCGCCGGCGTGGATGCGGATCCGCCTTGCGCTCTGCGGCCAGCGGCCGATCAACAATCTGGTCGACGTCTCGAACTACGTGATGTTCGAAACGGCGCAGCCGTTGCACTTCTACGACGAAACCAGCGTCGCCGGCCGGCATTTCATCGTCCGCGATGCGCGTGACGGCGAACGCCTCGTCACGCTCGACGGCGCGGAACGCACGCTGGTGCCGGGCGATCTCGTCATCGCCGACGCGCATCACGCTCTCGGTCTTGCGGGTCTCATGGGCGGGATCGATAGCGAGGTGCGGGAGTCGACGCGCGCGATCATTCTCGAATCGGCCAACTTCACCGGCGCGCGCGTGCGGCGGATGTCGACGAGACTCGCGTTACGCACCGAAGCCTCGTCGCGGCATGAGAAAATGCTCGCACCGGTCCTCACCGACATCGGCGCCGCGCGTGCCGCACAGCTTCTCGTGGCGCTCGGCGCGAACGCGTACACGCCGCAAGCTTACGGCGCGGCGCCGTCAGCGGCGCCGGCGATCGATCTGCCGCGCGGCGAAACGCGCCGCCTGCTCGGGCTCGACCTCTCCGCGGAGCGGATTGCGCGGCACCTGCGGTTGCTCGGTTGCGAGGTCGCGTCCGGCGCCGATCTGCTGCACGTCGTGCCGCCGCCGTGGCGAAGCGATCTCGCGACGGCAGCCGACTTGGTCGAAGAGGTTGCGCGCATGGAGGGCTATGACGCGATACCGCTCGTCGAGCCCGCGGTGCCCGCGCACCAGATCACGAGCGCGCAATACGATCTCGAAGAGACGCTTGCGACGACCCTGGCGGGGCTCGGATATCACGAGATCAACACCTACGCATTACAGGGCAATACGATCATTCGCGCGATCGAGCACTCGGGGCTGCGGCCCAGCCACCGGCTCGTCAACGTGCTCAATCCCCTCACCGAGGAACAGCGCGTTCTGCGCTGGGCTCTCGGTCCCGGGATCTTCGAGCACCTGGCGAAAGCCGGACGGCCCTATCGCGTCTTCGAACTCGGTCACGTCTTTTCGGAAGACGACGGGGTGGTTCGCGAAGAGGCCGCGCTGGCGTTCGGATTTTCCGCCGAGCCGGTCGACGAGCCGTCGTGGCACGACGAGCATTTCTTGCGCCTCAAAGGGGACGTCGAAGCGCTCATGCGCGCCGGTGCCGGCCTCGAAGTCGAAACGGCGCGCGACGTTCGGGGCGGATACCATCCGGGAAAGAGCGCGGTAGCGATGTGGCAGGGGCACGAAGTGGCGGCCTTCGGCAAGATCGATCCGCGTCTCGCGCGCGCGTTCGACGTCGGCTTTTCGATCTACATGTGCAACATCTACCTCGACAACATCCCCGAATACCGTCGCCCGGTCTATCATCCGCCGTCGCGCTTCCCGTCGAGCTATCGCGATCTCGCCGTCGTCGTGGACCTCGACGTCGACGCGGATCGGTTGAGCAGGGTCGTGCGCGATGCCATCGGCGAGCTCTGCACCGGCGTCACAGTCTTCGACGAATACCGCGGTCCTCAGGTGGGAGAGGGACGGAAAAGCTTGGCCGTGCGCGCGACGATGCAGCGCTACGACACGACCATCACCGACGAAGACGCGGATGCCGCAATCGCGCGCGCAATCGAGGCGCTGCGCAACGAGCTCGGAGGCACGATCCGACAGTGATCGCCGGCGTCCCATGGCCCGACATCCTCATCGCGATCATCCTGCTCATCTCGGCGTACAAGGGCTTTGCACGCGGCTTCGTCTCCGAGCTCGGCGGCGCCGTTGCGGTGGTCGCGGCGCTGATCACGCCGTGGTATTACAACGGGTCGTTCGACGGCTGGATCGAGAGCACGACCAATCTCGGCCCGGGATCCGCCCACGTCGTGGGTATGTTTCTCTGCGGCTTCGCGACGTATGCGATCGTGCTGGCAATCGCGTTCGTCTTGGGGCGCATCGCGAAGCTTCCGTTGCTCAATATCGGCAACGCGGTGGGCGGCGCGGCGATCGGGCTCGCCAAGGGCGCCGTGCTGATCTGGCTCGTACTCTTTATTGCGCTCTATTTTCCGCTCTCACGCGACATTCGCGCCGACCTGCACGCGTCGAAGCTCGCGCCGTTCTTCGTGCAGCCCGATCCGAAGATCGACACCGTGATCGAGTCGGTGATTCCGTGGTTCGCTCGTCCCGCGCTCTGGCCGTACTTCCATCGTCATCATTTGTGACCTCGGTCATGCTGAAAAGATGAGCGTGATCGCCGAAATCACTCTGGCGGTAGCACGTTAGGACGCAAGAGAAGGAGCCGTTCGCTCGCTCGCGCAAACCCGCGCGTCCGGGCGTGAACGACCGCGGCGTTCTTCAGCGTCGAGGCCCTCCCTATTGGTTCCATCCTCTGGGAGATTCTGCGCATGCCTGGTTCGAGAAGTCGTTATTTTCTCGCGAGCCTTTTAATGCTCGCGCTTGCCGCGTGTTCGGGCGGCGGCTCCACAGGCACCATTCCTTCGAGCGGCGGTGGCGCAGGCCCCACGATCCAGACTGCCGACGCCACGCTGACAATCACGATCCCGCGCGACACCGGCACATCATCGAGCAGCCGCGGAGCCGTGAGCCTCCGCCCGTCGTATGTTTCGAGCAATACGCAGTCGATGACGATCGCGATCAATGGCGGAACGCCTTTGGATTTTACGCTGACGAATTCGTCGCCCGGTTGCAGCGGTACCGGCTCCTCGACCACCTGCACAATCGCGGTAGCAGCCCCGGTCGGCACCAGCGAGTCGTGGGCTTTTACCCTCTACGCGACGACGAACGAAACGGGAACACCGCTCTCGGTTTACACCGAGAACGGCATCACGATCGCTGCCGGTGTGGCGAATAATCTTGGCCCCTACACGCTCAATCCGGTCGTCGGCTCGTACTCGGTGGCATGGAACACGCACTCCTTCACCGCCGACAGCAACTCGACCGGATCGATCTATCTAACGGTCAAGGATCCGAGTGGGGCTACGATCATTTCACCGGGAGCTTACGAGACGTCGGCAGGCGCGACCGTGACCTTCAGTCTCTCGGACAATCTTCCGAACTCAGCTCCGTTCAACGATACGTCCTGGTCGTACGCGTTGTCGTTCGCGAGCGGCTCCTCCACGCAACCGGCTGCATCGGCGCCGTCGAATCAGATCGATGTTGCCTACGGCGGCCTCTCACTGCCGGCGACCAATTTCTACGTAAATGACGATCAAGGCATTCAAGCGTCGAACGCGACGTTCGTATCGCAAGCGGCCGTGCTTGGGGCTCCGGCTCTCGTTCTGACTTGCCAGGAGGCCGGCGACACCTGCGGGTCCGCAAGCGCTTCATTCATCAACGGCGGCGATACCGCGACGATTACGCCGTCTGAACCGGGCTGGACGGATTCGCCGTTCGACCAGTCCTTCTCGACGTCGGCGGATACGTGCACCGGCGGCAGCGCCGGGTCCACGCTTTCCGCCTCGTCGCCGACGTGGACGTTGACCGCAAATACCGGCGACAATCCTGGAAGCTGTTCGGTCACGTTCAAGGATAGCGCGACACTGGGCCAAACACTGACCGCTAACGCGACGTACACGTACACGACCGTGACGGTCGACGGCCACGTTAGGCCGTGAGATGACCCTCGTCGGTTTGCGTCTCTGCGCCGCGACGCTTGCGGTCGCGGCGCTCGTCACCGCCGGGTGCGCGTCGACAACCTACAGCTCCGGGCCCGCGCTCGGTGCGACGTCGTCGCAGACGGTAACGACGAGCACCAACGGCACGACCGCCGTAACGCTCGCGCAAATCGCTTCCGGTGTGTCGGGCAGCGTAACGCTTCCGCAAACATCGGTTAGTACGACGGCCTCGTTAGAAATGCAGTCCACGCTTCCCAACGGCATACCACAGCCGGCGGCGAGAACTCGCAGTCCTTTACCGCTTCGTCCGGATGACATCGGTGGGACCGTGACCGCGCTCGTGTACGTGACGCTCTCGGTCGATCCCGGCGCCACGATCTCACAAACGCCTGCGTTCAGCTTCACCTTCTCCGGTACGCTCTCGGGCAACATCTATCTCGTCTTCTACAATCCCGCGAGTGTCACCAACACCGACGACGGCTGGTCGGTAATCAGCGGCCCGGCGGCGCCCAGCGCAAACAGCGTGACGTTCGGCGCAGAGACGATCTCGCCGCCGCTCACGCTCGTAGCAAGTACCACCTACGTCTTTGCAGTCGTCGAAACCAGCACGGCGCTACCGTCGCCCTCGCCCTCGCCAACGTCGTCCTCATCATCGTCGGCAACACCGAGCCCGACTCCATCGCCAACCGCGACTGCGTCGACTCCAGGGCTGTCATTGGGCCCGGTGGTGACTAACCCAACGTCGCTCAGCTTCATCGCCGCCGGTGCGAGCTACGCCCAGAACCTCGACATTTCGCAAACGAACTTCACCGGCTCGTACAGCGAGGGCGACAATTGCTCCGGGATCGCCACCGTGAGCCCAACGAGCAACTCCGGCGGTGCTGCCGTCTATGCGGTGACGCCGGTCGCAGCCGGCACCTGTCAGGTCACGGTCACCGGCGGAGGTTCCATGCAAGCCGTGGTCGGCGTCATCGTGACGACGTCAACCGTCATCGTTCGCTAACGGGGATGTAGTCATGCGATTCGTTCGTCTCGTTCCATCGCTTCTCGCAGCGGCCGTGCTTGCCGGCTGCGCCGGATCGCACGGCTCGTCAACGTTGCCCTCGGTGCCAACGCAGGCGGCAAAGCGCACGGGCGCCGCAACGTTCGTGATCAAGGTTCCGCAATCGACGAGCTCATCGGCGTCTGCTTCACGCGCAGCAGCGAGGGTTCGGCCGCAGTACGTCTCGCCGGCAACGCAGTCGATGACGATCGACATCTCCGGACCGACGGACGTCGATGAGACGGCAGATCTTACCATCGGCAGCAGCGGCTGCACGAGCTCGCTGGCAAGCACGATCTGCACGCTGACCATCTCCGGCCTTCAGCCGTGTACGACGCCCCCGACAAACTGCTACACCGCCACCTTGACGACGTACGACCAGACCGGCGGAACCGGTAACGTGCTCTCGGCAGCGCAGGCGGTGGCGTTTACGGTTGCTGCCGGCCAGACCAATCAGATCAGCTTGACGCTTTCAGGTGTGCCGGCAACCACGCTTATCATTCCGGCCGGCTCCTTCATCGAAGCGAATGGAAGCGGCGGCTATAACTTGCTCGGGCAGTGCGCCTGTAGCTTCATCGCCGAGTCGCTCGACGTAGACGGCAACATCATCACCGGTCCCGGTGCGCCGACGTTCACCATCTCGCAGACGGGCGGGAGCCTTGGCGTCACGGTACCATCGGCCACGACGGCGTCGGCCCCCAACTCATTTACGATCACGCCTCCGGCGACCTACAGTTCAGCAACGGCCACGATTTCCGTCACGCCGACATTTTCCGGGCAGGCAACCAACGGCTGCACTCAGACCGGCGCGAACTGTGGCGCGGTAACGGTTTCCGTCGGAATGGCCGTGTTGCTCTATGTGACAAGCTACAGCGACGTCGGCGGAGCCGTGACGGCGTACAACGATGAGGGTGTGCAGCAGACGCTCACCGGCGGCTTCCCCAACGTGAGCGGTTCTTACGACGTCGCGTACGACCCGAGCAGCGGCTACCTCTACGTGACAGACGTCAACAACGCCGTAACGGCATACAACGACGAAGGTGCACAGCAGACGCTCAGCGGCTCTTTCGCAAACGTAGACGGACCCCTGTGCATCGCGTACGACCCCAGCAACGGCTACCTCTACGTGACAAACCTCGACCCATTCTTCAACAGCACGGTGAACGCGTACAACGGCGAGGGCGTACAGCAGACCCTAACCGGAACCTTCCCCAATGTGAGCTTTCCCTACGGCATCGCGTACGACCCGAGCAACGGTTACCTCTACGTGACGGAGCAGAACGCCGAGACGAACGTGACTACCGTGAACGCGTACAACGACGAAGGCGTAGAGCAAACGCTCAGCCCCTCTTTCCCCTCTTTGACTGCCGACGGCATCGCGTACGACCCGAGCAACGGCTACCTCTACGTGACAACAAACCCCGTGACGGCCTACGACCAGAACGGCAATGAGCAGACGCTCAGCGGCTCCTTCCCAAACTTGGACGGACCGTTTGGCATCGCGTACGACCCGAGCAACGGCTACCTCTACGTGACAAATTCGAGCAACAACACCGTGACGGCGTACGACCAGAATGGAAATCAGCAGACGCTCACCGGCTCTTTTCCCAACCTAAGTGATCCGGCAGGCGTCACCATCGTGCCATGAGCGACCGTAAGAAAGCCTTAGCCATGCCATTCGCCCGCTCTATTCCGATTCTCGCCTTGGTGCTGGCGTTTGCCGGCTGCGCCGGCTCGCATGGATCCTCAGCATTGCCTTCGATGCCCACGCAGGCGGCAAAGGGCAGCGGTACCGCGGCGTTCGTGATCAAGATTCCGGCGAAGACGAGCGCTACGAACGTGCGCCCGCAGTACGTCTCGCCGGCAACGCAGTCGATGACGATCGACATCTCCGGACCAACGGAGATCAACGAGACGGCAAATCTTACCATCGGTAGCAGCGGCTGCGCGAGTTCGCTCGCCTCCGTCGTTTGCACGCTGACCATTTCCGGGCTCCAACCCGGAAGCTACACCGCGACATTGACGACCTACGACCAAACCGGTGGAACCGGAAACGTGCTCTCGGCCGCGCAAGAAATCGCGTTTACGATTGTTGCCGGGCAGACCAACACGATAAGCCTGACTCTTTCCGGTGTGCCCGTCGAGACGATCATCGCTGCAAACGATTCGTTTGCGCAGGCGAGCGGGAGCGGCGGGTACGACCTAGTCGGGCAGGGGGCGCGTACGTTCATCGTCGAGTCGCTTGACGCGGACGACGACATCATCGCCGGTCCGGGGGCGCCAACGTTCACGCTTTCGCAAACCTCCGGAGCCCTGGGCGTCACGATACCGTCGTCGACGTCGTCGTCGGCTCCCAATACGTTCACGATCACGCCGCCGGCAGCGTACAGCTCTGCAACAGCTACGGTCTCCGCCACACCGACGTTCGCGGGGCAAACGACGAACGGCTGCGCGCAAACGGGAGCAAGCTGCACCGCCGCCACGGTGACCGTCGGAATGGCACCGTTCGTGGCGATGGCGGGCGCTTCGTGCTGTAACATAGCCGTGGATCCGGCGATCAATCGCATCTACGTGAGCTCGGCAAGCCAGACAACGGTCGTGGACGGATCCGCGTATTCCGTCGTCACGACCATTAGCGGAGGCGGCGGAGTGGGCAACGTCGACTCGAGCACCGACGACTTTTGGCTCGCCACGCTGTACAGCGGAAGCGCGGAGGAGTACTCGGGCAGCACTGACACCCTCCTTGCAACCGTTGGCCTCGCGGACTGTCCAGTGGCCACGTGGGTCGACTCCGCCAACCGCTACGTGTGGGTGGCTGCTCAATGCGGCTCCGGTAGCGACCCGGTGTGGGCCGTGGACGCCGACACAGCCGAGATCATCGACGGGCCGATCGGTACCGGCGGCGTGATGGGGGTGACCGTCGTGAACTCGGCGACAGGTACGTTCTACGTTAACAATAGTGCGGGGAATTTTGAGGTGAACCCGAGCACGTTTGCGCTCACCTCCACCGCCTTCGGCACGGTCATCGCCGCCAACGCCGTCGCGAACATGATCTACGGCCAGATCACGGATGGTCTCAATATCATCTCCGGCGGTACGACGACCGGATCGGAAGCGATTCAGACGACCATATCTCTTTCGTACACGCCCGCCTTCATTGCCGTGAATACATCGCTGAATCACCTCTATATCGGCGAGAGTGGCGGCACATTTATCGACGTGTACAACGCCACGACCGGAGTATTCCTTAAAGAGATCCAGGTGCCATCGGGCATGACCGTGACGTCGCTAGCAGCCGATTCGACACGCGACCTGATCTACGCGTTCGTGACGTTAGCCGGCTCCGATTACCTTTACGGCATCGTAGACTAACATTTTTATTTCGACTTCGCTTCGCTATACGGCTGCGGTTCGCGCCTCGCTGAGCACGTTTGCGGCAGCGGCGACACCGCTGCCGAGTTCGACTCGTGCGCCGCAATCGGCGAGCGCAAGCTCGACCGCCGCAATCGCGCCGAGGAGATCGTTCTCGCCGACGTCCCCCATCGTGCCGAAGCGTACGATCTTGCCGGTGAGCTCGCCCTGCCCACCGGAGATCACCACGCCGTAGCGTTCGCGCAGCGTCTTGAGGAACTGCACCGCATCGACGCCGTCGGGCGGGTACGCGGCGACGACGGTGACCGAGTGCGCGTCCGGACGCGAGAAGATCGCACAGCCGAGCGCCTCGAACGCCGCGCGTACCGCGCGCGCGTAGTTTGCGTGGCGTTCGAAATTCGCCTCGAGCCCGACGGCGTGATAACGTTCGAGCGCCACATCGAGCGCGTAGAAGACGGAGATCGGCGGCGTCCACGGCGTCTGTCCCTTGCTCGCAAACTCGCGCGCCTTGCGCAGGTCGAAGTAGAAACGGACGGCGTTTGCCCGCTCGATTGCTTGCCACCCGCGCGCGCCGGCCGCAACGACGGCGACGCCCGGCGGCGCGGCAAAGGCCTTTTGCGACGCGGTTACGACCACGTCGTAGCCCCAGGCGTCCATCTCGAACGCGGATGCGCCCAGTCCGCTCACCGAGTCGACGATCGTCAGCGCGTCGAGCTCGCGCGTAACGTCGCCGATCGCCGCCATGTCGTTTTGCACGCCCGTGGAGGTCTCGTTGTGGGTCAGCAAAATGCCGCGGAAGGTCTTCGCATCGCCGCGCTGCAGGCGTGCGCGCAACGCGTCCGTATCCAGCGCCGAACCGAGCGGCGTCTCGAGCACCTCGACCTCGCAGCCGTGCACGCACGCGATCTCGGCGAGGCGCTTTCCGAAGACCCCGACCGGACACGAGAGCACGCGGTCACCGGGCGAGAAGCAGCTTGCAACCGCCGCCTCCAATCCACCGGTCCCAGAAGAGCCGAGGAAGACGACGTTGCTCCCCGTGCCGAAGACCGGTTTCATCCCACGTTCCAGGCGGGCGAGCAATTCGGCGAACTCGGGTCCGCGATGATTGATCATCGGCCACGCCATCGCTTCGAGGACGGGTTGCGCGACGGGAACCGGGCCGGGGAGTAGCAGCAGCGTCTTTTTCATCGGAGGAGTTCTTCTTGATGGACACAGCGGCATCCGTTCGCCTCACCTCATTGGCTTCGTGCGGAGGCTGCGCGAGCAAACTCGGCGCGGCCGAGCTCGCATCGGTGCTGCACGGCCTCCCGGTGACCGCCAACGACGCGGTGCTGGTCGGATTCGGTACGGCCGACGACGCGGGCGTGTACGCGCTGCGCGACGATCTTGCGATCGTGCAGACCGTCGACTTCTTTACCCCGATCGTCGACGATCCGTTCGATTTTGGTCGCGTCGCGGCAGCCAACGCGATTTCCGACATCTACGCCATGGGCGGCACGCCGATCTCTGCGCTCAACATCGTCGCGTTTCCGGAAGCACTCGATCTCGGGATTCTCAGACACATTCTCGAGGGTGGTGCGAGCGTTGCGCGTGAAGCCGGCGTCGCGATTTTAGGCGGCCACACCATCAAAGACGACGAACCGAAGTACGGCATGGCCGTAACCGGCACGGTCGACCCGCGCAAGATCGTAACCAACGCAAACGCCAAGGCCGGTGACGCGCTCGTACTCACCAAACCGATTGGGACGGGCATTCTCACGACGGCTGCCAAACGCGATGCGATCTCGTACGACGATTTACGCCCGGCAATCGAGTGGATGGCGACGCTCAACGCCGGCGCCGCGAGTGCGGTGCTCGACGCCCACGCGCATGCCGCTACGGATATTACCGGCTTCGGCGTGCTCGGTCACGGCGGCGAGCTGGCGCGCGCCTCGGGCGTCGCGCTCGTCATCGAGGCGAACGCGGTTCCGGTCATGGATGGCGCGCTCGACCTGATCCGCCGCGACGTCGTTCCCAGCGGCACCAAGAACAACGCGCGTACGCATGCCGCGTTCACGACCTTCGCACCCTCGGTCGACGAGATACTGCGCGTCGCGCTCTCCGATGCGCAGACGTCGGGCGGGCTCTTGATCAGCGTTGCGCCGGAGCATCTGTCGCAGTTGCGCGCCGCGCTACGAGCCGCGCGCGCGCTCGATGCCGTGATCGGCGAGGTCGTGCAAGGCGAAGGCATCACGGTCGCGTGAGGGCGGCGATCCGTTCGCACGAGTGGTACCGGTGGTACACGCTCTCCGTCATCATGCTCGGCAGCATGATGGGCACGCTCGACGCGTCGATTGCCAACGTCGCGTTACCGACGATCGCTCGGGCGTACGGACGCTCGCTCGACGATGCCGAGTGGGTGATTCTCTCGTTCATGCTGGTGACGGCGTCGACGCTGGTGTTGTTCGGGCGGCTCGGCGATATGTTCGGTCAGAAGCGCATCTACCTGACGGGGTTCGCAATCTTCGGTCTGAGTTCGGCCACGTGCGCCTTTGCGCCGACGCTCCCGATCTTGATCCTCTCTCGCGCCGTGCAAGCAATCGGTGCGGCGATGTTGCTCAGCTCGAATCAAGCCTTGATCGTCGATACCTTTCCGGCCAGCGAGCGTGGACGCGCGATCGGCTTCAACGGTGCGGCCGTCGCGGTGGGGCTCTCGCTCGGTCCGATCGTCGGGGGTGCGATCGTCACCTACGGCGACTGGCGCTGGATCTTTCTGATCAACGTTCCGATCTCCGCGATCGCGCTGAGCGGCGCGGCACTCGTGCTGAAGCCCGCGAAGCACGCAAGCCGCGGCTTCGATCCGCTCGGTGCGACGCTCTCGATCGTGGGGCTGTTCTGCCTCTCGCTCGCGCTCTCGCGCTCGCACTTGTGGGGCTGGACCTCGCCGCTGACGCTCGGTTTGATCGCCTTCTCGCTGCTGGCGCTCGGAGTATTCATCGTGGTCGAACGGCGCGTGCCGGCGCCGACGCTCGACCTCTCGCTCTTTCGCATTCGAATCTTCGGCGTCTCCGTGGTAGCCGCGCTGGTCTACTTCTCGGCAATCTCCGGGCTGGTGTTCATCCTTCCGCTCGCCGTGCAGACCGCGCTCGGACGCAGCGCGTTCGGTGCCGGCTTATTGCTGACGCCGATCACGGCACTCAACATCATTCTCGCCCCGAGCGCAGGCTCGCTCTCGGATCGCGTGCCCGTGCGCTACGTTTCGACCGCGGGCGCGTTGGTCGTCGCGGGCGGCCTCTTCTTACTCTCACACCTCCCACCGCGACCCACCACGGAGCAATTCCTCGTCGCGCTGGTCGTTACGGGTTGCGGCACGGCCGTGTTCACGCAGCCGAACAATAGCGCGATCATGGGCTCCGCCCCCGCGGACCGGCGCGGCATTGCGGCCGGGACGCTCGCCACTGCACGCACGACCGGACAGCTTCTCGGCGTCGCCGTCGCAAGCGCGGTCTATTTCTCACACACGGCGCACGCCGGCGGTTTCGCGAAAACCTTCGAACCGGCGACGCTCTACTTCGGCTTCACCGCCTACGTCATGCTCGGCGTTGCCGCGCTCTCATGGATTCGGGAATGAGGCGCGCACCGACTCGTACTCGCTTTTGAGCTGCGACGCGTACTCGAGATCGGGCTGCGTCGGCGGCTGAAACGACGTGCCGGTGACTCGGCCGATCAGGTCGATCAGATGCTCGCGCAGTCCGGCAGGTCCGCGAAGATCTTCGACGTTCTGCGGGTTGTACGTGAGTTTCGCACGAAACGCGAGCAGCCGCGTTCGCTGCACCGCCGTCGCGTGCATGAGCCGCGCGTCGATCGTATTGAGCATCGTGTCGACACCGCTCAACTCGTCGAAGATCTGACGTAAGAACGCGTAACGCGCTCGCGCTTGCTCGGGCGTTCCGGGATCGCGCGGATCCGCTTCGACCACGACGCTCTGCTCGCTCGTGTGGCCGTTCGCGGCGACACGGATCGTGTACGTGCCCGGAACGACGTCCGGACCTTCATCAGGCCCCTGATTGTCTTTGAACGTTCCATGCCACTTCACCGGTCCGTCCTCTTGCAGGTCCCAATTGGTACGATCGATGCCGGCTTTGCCGGGCGCGTCCTTGCCGTGTAAACGGCGGACGACGCGTCCATTGTCGTCGAGCACGTCGATCGTCACGCCTTTCGACGGCTGTTGCAGGTAGTAGCTGATGAGCGCACCGTAGGGAGGATTGGGGCCGATGAACTCGTTGACCGGGAGCAACGGAGACGTGAACGTATGCACCGGCGAGTTGGACGTCATCTTGTAAGCGGTACGCAACGGGAAGAGGGTGAGCGCAGTGGCTCGCGCCGCGGCAAGGTGCCGGATCGGCGTGAGATCGTCGAGCACCCAGACGCCGCGCCCATGCGTCACCACGAGCAAGTCACCCATCTGCGGCTGGATCTCGATATCGTAAACCGGCGCCGCGGGCATATTCAGCCGCAACGACTGCCAACTCGCCCCGCGATCGAAGCTTACGAACATACCGCGTGACGTCCCCGCGTAGAGCAAATTCTCGTTGGTCGGATCCTCGCGGACGCTGCGTACGAATACGTCGTCGGGGAGATTCGAACTGATCTTGGTCCACGTCGCCCCGAAGTCGTCGGTGCGATAAATGTACGGTGCGTCGTCGCCGCTCATGTGACGATCCATCGCAAAGTACGCGGTGCCCGCGGAGAAATGTCCGGGCTCGATCGTCGGTATCCGTCCCTCCGGTAGCCCCTTGGGCGTGACGTTCGTCCACGTGCCGCCGCTATCGCGCGTGACGTGCACGAGGCCGTCATCCGAAGACGCCCAAATCTGGCTCGAGTCCTTCACCGCAGGTTCGACGTCGAGCAGCGTGTTGTAGTATTCGGCTCCCGACTGATCCGCGCTGATCGGACCGCCCGGCGTTCCTTCATGCGCTTTGTCATTGCGCGTGAGGTCGCCGCTGATCACCGTCCAGGTGTTGCCGTGATCACAGCTCTTGAAGACGACGTTCCCGCCGACCAGCGCGCAATCCGCCGCATCGAATGAGATCGGCGTGATCCAATTGAAGCGGTACTTCACGCTGGCGGCGTTCATCGTGCCGTTCTGTTCCACGTCGGGCGAGACTTCGAGCTGCGCGTTAGCGCGCAAATTCGTAAGATAGACTTGTCCGGTATCGGACGACGTCGTCGTGTTCCAAACGAGATTGTCGTCCTTTGGATCGAACTTCGCCCACATGCCGTCGCCGGGTCCGATCTGATCCCAGTCGCGATTGAGCACGCCGATACCATTGTCCGTGGAGGCGCGGCCGCACCAGCTGTAGTCGTCTTGAATGCCGATGCAGATACCATAATTCGGCACGTCGTCATTGAAGCCGAGGCGATACGGCTGCGCGACCGGCAGGTCGTACGGCTGCCAGATCGTCGCCGCGCCGTCGCTCGAGAGCAGCACGCCTTCGTCGCAGCCGATGATCAGGCGCCTTCCGTCGTGCGACCACCACACGATGTGATAATCCCATCCGGCATCGAGCGCGATGTGCTTCCACGTCTTACCGCCGTCGGCGGTCATGCCGAGGTCAAGCCCGACCGCGATCGCGCGATTGGGATCCGCAGGGTCGACGTAGATGCGCGAAAAGTAGAATGGCCGCGCGCCGACGAGCGCGTTGTGCGGCATGCGTTTCCAGTGGGCGCCGTAGTCATCGGATCGCCACAAGGCGCCCTCGCGCGACTGCACGTCGGCGTAGACGCGCCCGCCGGTGCCCGCTCCGACACCGATTCGCCCCAGCAATCCGGCCGGGAGACCGTTGCCGGTGAGGTGTTGCCACGTCATGCCGCCGTCCTGTGAACGGTAGATGCCGCTGCGCGGACCGCCGCTGATCATCGTCCAAGGCTGACGGCGGAACTCGTACATGCCCGCGTAGAGCACCGACGGACGATCCGGCGAGCGCGCAAGATCCGATGCACCGGTGCTCGGTCCGACGTAGAGCGTGCGCTGCCACGTTTTTCCGCTGTCGTGGGTAACGTACATACCACGCGTGGTGCTGTCGGCGAAGATGCGTCCGAGCACCGCAACGACCACGGTATGCGGATCGCGCGGATCGATCGAGATCGCCGAGATACTAGCCGAACCATCCAGGCCGGCGTGCGACCACGTCTTGCCGCCATCGGTGGAGTGGTAGATCCCGTTGCCTTCTTCCACGGTGTTGCGCGGATTCGATTCACCCGTCCCCACCCAAACATCGTTAGGATCGCGCGGCGAGACGGCGATCGCGCCGATCGGCGCGACCGGTTCGCGATCGAAGACCGGCACCCACGACGCGCCGCCGTCGGTCGACTTGAAGACGCCGCCGGCAGCACCACCCGCGTAATAGATGCGCGAATCGAGATCGCTGCCCGCTACGGCCGGGACGCGGCCGCCGGTGATTGCCGGACCGATGCCGCGATACGCTAACATACCGAAGGGCGGCGTCGCCGCGACAATCGCACTCGGAAGAAACAGCAGTGCCGCGATAACGGCATACGCAAGCGCACGAATCGTCATGGAAAACGTAGTACGACGGGAAGAGCGAGGAGCATGCATCTACGAGCATTTGGCCCCGGTGTTTGGATCGCGGACGGGCCGCCGGTCACCGTCGTGTGGCCGCTGCGGCTCCCAACGCGTATGGTTGCGGTCAGACTCGGCGATGGATCCCTCTGGATCAATTCACCGATCGACGTCTCGCCGCAAGCGATGGACGAGGTCGCAAAGCTGGGTCCCGTCGCGCACCTCGTCTCGCCGACGAAGTTGCACACGTGGCGGCTCGCCGCGTGGAAGCAGCACTTTCCCGGCGCGCGCTGCTGGGCGCCCCCGGACATCCTGCGCGACGAGCCGCCGCCGGACTGGTCCGCCGATCTCGATCAAGTCGTCATGCGCGGGAACGCGTTCCTCGATGAGACGGAATTTCTTCATCCGTCTTCGCGGACGGTGATCTTCTGCGACTTCATTCAGAACTACCGGCTCTTTCGCGGCGTTCCACCCGACGCGCGATGGACGTACGTGAAGAAAGAGCTTGCGCGGCAATCACTGCGCAAGCTCTTCTCGTGGGACTTCGACAATCTCATCGTCGCACACGGCGACTGCGTTACCGGCGGCGCGAAGGAATTCGTCGCGTCCGCGTTCCGCTTTCTTTTGCGCGCTTAGCGACGCCGTTGCGGCGGCGCAGCGGCACGACGTTGGTCGCGCGGCCGTCCTCACCGAGCGGAACCGGTGAGATTACGCGCTTCCCAAGAGCGTGGTGCAGCACTTCGCTGACCTCTTCGACGGGAACGAAGGTCATGGTGTCGCGGACTTCCTTCGGAATGTCGTCGAGATCCATCTCGTTGCGTTTCGGGAAAAGAATCTTCGAGATTCCGGCGCGCTTTGCGCCGAGTACTTTCTCCTTGAGTCCGCCGATCGGCAACACCTGACCGGTCAGGGTGATCTCACCCGTCATCGCGAGATTGGGATCGACCTTGAGTCCGCTCAGCATCGACGCGATCGCCGTCGCCATCGTGATGCCCGCCGACGGCCCGTCCTTCGGCGTCGCGCCGGCCGGAACGTGGACGTGGATGTCGTGCTTGGTGAAGTAATCCTCGGCGATACCGAGCTCGCCCGAACGCGAGCGCAAGAACGAGATCGCGGCTTGCGCGCTCTCCTTCATCACGTCGCCGAGCTGGCCGGTGAGGACGAGTTTACCCGTGCCCGGCATCGACGAGGCTTCGATGAAGACAATATCGCCGCCGACGGGCGTCCACACCATCCCCGTTGCCACACCCACCGACGCCACACGTTTGCGAACCTCGTTGAAGAACCGCGGCCTGCTTAGATAATCGGCGAGGTTCTCCGTCTTGACGCGTGCCTTGAAGCGCGGAGTCTCCGCGATCTTGCGCGCGACTTTGCGGAAGACCGTACCGATCTCCCGTTCCAGGTTGCGCACGCCGGCCTCGCGCGTGTAGTCGTTGATGATCCCGCGCAGCGCGGCGTCGTTGATCTGCGCCTGCGTATCTTTGAGTCCGTTCGCGTTGCGCTGTTTCTTGATCAGGTAGCGCTTGGCGATCTGAAGCTTCTCGAGTTCGGTGTAGCCCGAGAGCTGAATGATCTCCATGCGATCGCGCAGCGGCGGCGAGATCGTGTCGAGCGAGTTGGCCGTGCAGATGAAGAGCACTTGGCTCAGATCGAACGGCAGATCGAGATAGTGGTCGCGGAAGGAGTTGTTCTGCTCCGGATCGAGCACCTCGAGCAATGCCGACTGCGGGTCGCCGCGGAAATCGGCGCCGACCTTGTCGATCTCGTCGATCATCATCACCGGATTCTTCGTTCCGGCGTCGCGAATCGCACGCACGATCGTTCCCGGCATCGCGCCGATATACGTGCGGCGATGCCCGCGAATCTCGGCCTCGTCGCGAACGCCGCCGACCGAGAGACGCACGAATTTACGGCCCATCGCGCGCGCGATCGACTGTCCGAGCGAGGTCTTGCCGACGCCCGGCGGTCCGACGAAGCACAGGATGGGTCCGGTCAGCTTCTTCTTGAGTTTGCCGACCGCCAGATACTCGATGATCCGGTCCTTGATCTTCTCGAGATCGTAATGATCCTCGTCGAGAATCTCGCGAGCAGACCGGATGTCGATGTGATCGGGCGTCTCGGCGCTCCACGGCAGTTGCACGAGCCAATCAAGATACGTGCGAATAACGCTGTACTCCGGGCTCGCCTGCGGCACTTTCGAAAGCCGGTCGAGCTCGCGGTCGGCAGCCTTGCGCGCGTCCTCGGGCATTTTGGCTTCGTCGATCTTTTGTCGCAGCTCGTTGTTCTCGGCTTGCTGTGGATCGACTTCGCCAAGCTCTTCTTGAATCGCGCGCAGCTGCTGGCGCAGATAGAACTCGCGCTGATTCTTCTCCATCTCGCGTTGGATGTCGCTCTGGATCTTGTGACCCAGCTCGACGACCTCAAGCTCTTTGGTCAGCAGCAGCGTGAGCTTGCGCATACGGCGCGCCGTGTTGCGTTCTTCGAGCAGCGCCTGCCGGTCCGCCGTCTCCAAACGCATCGTCGACGCGACGAAGTACGTCAAGACGTTGGGATCCGTGATATTTTGCACTTCCATCTCCATCTCGCGCGGCGCTTGCGGCAAGTAAGAGAGAAGTTTTTGGAAGAGCCCGCCGAGGTTGCGCTGCATCGCGACCAGCTCTTCGTTGTCGACGGTCACGTCCGGCAACTCGCTGTACGCGGCGACCATGTAGGGATGCTCCTGCGTGAACCCTTCGATCTTGAAGACGCTCTGGCCGGCGACGATACAACGAATCGTACCGTCGGGCACTTTGAGCATCTTCTGAATGATCCCGATGGTGCCGATGCGCTGCACGTCGTTGGGTCCGGGGTTCTCGGTCTCGCGGTCCTTGAGAACCGTCAAGCCGATCGGCTTGCCTTCGCGAAGCGCCTCCTCGACCAAGAGGATACCCGGCTTCTTGACGACGGCCAGCGGAATTACGGTGTTGGGGAAGAGCACTGCCTCCTGCAGCGGCAGAATGCCGATCACGTTGGCAGGCAAGATCTCTTTGGCTTTGCGTTCAGCCATGCTTAGGAAAACGTCCTTTTCACGATCATTCGAATCTCGGTGCGCGTCGCCGGCACGTATGCCGTCGACGAGAGGGGCAGGGTGATGGTCAGCACGCCGTCGGCGTACGTTGCTTGCGTCTCACCCAACAGGTCTACCGGCACCGGCAGGTAGACGCGCTTGCTAAACGACCCGTAGGTAATCTCTTTTTGGATAAAAGAGCCGCGGCGGAATCGCACGGGTTCGGCTCGTAAGCCGGCAATCGTGAGGGTCCGGTCGTCGACCGCCACGCGCAAGCTGTCGGGGTCGGCGCCGGCCAGCTCGACCGCCACCACCACCTGCCCGCGCTCGTCGTCCACGACGACGTCGGCGTTCGGCTCGAAGCCCAAACGGGACCGTACGATATATCTCATTGGCTCTATGTCCCTAGATTCGCAATCTTAGCACTCAGTTGCATCATCTGCTAGTCTCACCCGCGCCGGAGCGGCCTGCTTGCCTTGCTAGACCTCCGATACGACCGATTTTTGCCGATGACTTTTAGTTAGAGGGTGCCTTCCGAGACACCCTGGTTTCCCCGTGGTCGACTCCGCGGGAAGCTCTTTTGGGGGGGCAATGCACGTTGCCGTCGTCGACGACCAGGAGTCGTCGCTCGCAGGCTTCACGCAGATCCTTCGGCGCGTCGCCGACGTCGAACCGATCTGCTTCAAGAAAGCATCCGATGCGCTTCACTGGGTGGGAGGCGTTGATCCCGCATTCGTCGTCGTCAATAGCACGCTCGCAGACATCCCCGGCATAGACTTCCTGCGCCGTTTGCGCTTGGTCGATGGCCGCCAGAACACGCCGGTGATCTTCACCACCAGCAAACCCGACCGCGATCTGCGCCGCGCAGCTTTCGAGCTCGACGTCCACGCGTTCTTGGAGAAGCCGATCAATCCGTCGGAGTTCTTGGTTCATGCAATGCACATCGTGGACGCGCGTCGCGAGCGCGCCGACATGCAAGCGCGGCTCAAGGAGGCCGGCTCGCGATCGAGCGCACCCGCCGCTGCATCGAACGGCAACGACCCCGCTGCGATCATCGACGTCATGCTCGACGTCGCTGCGCTGCACGATCCGACCATCGTCGAGCACCACAATCTCTCCTCGCAGATAGCGATGGCGCTTGCGCGCGAACTCAAGATGACCGATGAAGAACTAGCTCTTCTCGAGTATGCCTCGCGCGTCTACGACATCGGCAAAGCGCAGATTCCGCAGCGCATCTTGGAGAGCCGCAGCGCCGCGACCCAAGCCGATCGCGTGGAGATCGAACGGCACGCCGACGGCGGTACCCGGCTCTTGGCCGGACGCAACGATCCGATCATGCGCGCCGCAACCGTCATCGCGCAGACGCACCACGAACGGTACGACGGCTCCGGCTACCCGCGCAAATTACGCGGTTCGTCGATCCCAATCATGGGGCGCGTCGTCGCCGTTTCGGACACGATGAGCGCCTTGTTGCGCGCGCGCGGCGACCGGCCCGCGCTCACGCTTGCGCAAGCGATCGAAGTCGTCGAACGCGGCTCGGGCACGCTGTACGATCCCGCCGTGGTCAACGCCGTGCGCGCCAACTTGAACGAGATCTCGCGCGTGGCGCACGAAGCACAGCAGCGGAGCGCGCAGGCAAGCTAGGCTCCCCGTAGTATTCTGCGTTGCATGTCGTTGCTGCAACGTCGGCTGAACGTGTTCGACCTGACGCTGATCACCATTGGCAGCATCATCGGGTCGGGCATCTTCCGTAACCCGGCGGTCGTCGCGAACCGCGCGCACTCGCCGGCGCTCGCCATCGGTTGCTGGGTAGCCGGCGGAGCGGTCGCGCTGATCGGCGCGTTCGTCTTTGCCGAACTCGCAGAACGCCGTCCTCTCAGCGGCGGTATCTATGCGTATCTGCGCGATGCGTACCACCCGGCAGTCGCCTTCGTCTTCGGTTGGACCTTGTTGCTGATCGCCGACACCGGCGGCACCGCCGCCGCCGCCGTCCTCTTCTCCGGCTATCTCACGCCGATGACGGGCGCGACGTTCGATACGCGCATCGTCGCGGTCGTCACGCTTGCCGTGCTCGCCGGCATCAACGCTCTGGGTGTCCGGCAGGGCGGCACGTGGCAGAACTCGCTCGTGATCCTCAAAGTTGTCGCGATCGCCGGCTTGATCGCGGCCGGCCTTTTCGCGCACCCCGCGGCCGGCGCGAGCGCGACGCTGCCGGGATTCGACAGTACGGGCACGGCGCTCGGCGCATTCGGTCTCGCCATGCTGCCCGTGCTCTTCGCCTACAACGGCTTTCAAGGCGCAACCTACGTGACCGGCGAGACGCTAGCGCCCGAGCGCACGATCCCGCGCGGCTTGATCCTCGGCGTGCTTGCCGTCATCGCGATCTACGTGCTGGTCAACATCGGCTGCCTGCGCGTGCTCGGACCCGCCGGGTTGGCCGCAACCAAAGTGCCCGCCTCCGACGTGATGCAGGCGCTGGTGGGGCCGATCGGTGCGCGTTTGATCGCGATTGCGATTGCGCTCTCGACACTGGGCTTCATGAGCACGCGGATGCTCGTCACGCCGCGCATCTACTTTCAAATGGCCGCCGACGGCACGTTCTTCAAACAGCTTGCCTGGATCGATCCGAAGACCCACGTACCGACGATCGCCATCATCATCGAAGGTCTCATCGCCGCCGCGATCGCGTGGAGCGGTACGTTCGACAAGATCGTCAACTGGGTGACCGCACCGGAATGGATCTTCGTCGTCCTTGCCGCCGGCGCGGTCTTCATCTTCCGCAAACGCGACGGCGATAGCGTGAAGACGGCGTTCCGCGTTCCGTTCCATCCGGTTTCCACGGTGCTCTTGATGGCCGTGCTGCTTGCGATCTTCGTGACGGAGGCGATTCTCGTACCGTTCGACACGCTCTACGGCACGCTCGTCATCGTCGCCGGCGTAGTGTTCTACTTCCTCTGGCGACGTTTTGCACGAACCGCATAGCGCTCCGCAGCTTCTGCGCCGCTTGGGCGTGCGCGACGCCGCACTGATCGTGATGGGCGGCATCATCGGGTCGGGCATCTTCGTGACGCCCTCGGTCGTCGCGCGGCTCGTGCATACACCGGCGCTGGTCATGCTGAGTTGGACGCTTGGCGGCGTCATCGCGATCATCGGTGCCGGCGTCTTTGCCGAGCTTGCGGCGCGGCGTCCGCACGACGGAGGCGTGTACGCGTACCTGCGTGACGCGTACCATCCGCTCGTCGCCTTCTGCTACGGCTGGACGCTGCTGCTCGTCTCGCAAAGCGGCGGCTGCGCGGCGTCGGCCGTCACCTTCGCGTTCTATCTGCCGGCGATCACCGGCATCGCACTCAGCGGTCTCCAGGCAACGATCGTCGCAGTCACCGTGCTCGCGATCTTCACCATCGTGAACTGTTTCGGCGTGCGCGAAAGCACGAGCATGCAGAACGGCTTCATGGTCGCCAAGATCGTAACCATCCTCGCAGTGATTTGCGCCGGGCTCTTCGCGATTCATTTGGCGCCTGCCGCGCAAGCGCCGCCGGCGTTGCCCCCCGATTTCAATCCGCTCGTCGCGGTGGGCCTCTCGATGATACCGATCATGTTCAGCTACAGCGGGTGGCAAACGTCGAGCTTCATGGCAGGCGAGCTGCGCGAGTCGAACCGCTCCCTGCCGCTCGGCATGCTCGCCGGCGTACTCGGGGTGATCGTGCTCTATCTGGGAATGACGGCGGTCTACCTGCACGTCCTCGGTCCACAAAACCTCGCCGCGACGAACACGCCCGCCTCGGATATCGTGCAAGCGGCAATCGGACCGTTCGGTGCGAAAGTGATGGCGGGAATCGTCGCGCTCTCCACGCTCGGCTTCATCTCCAATCAAATCCTCACGTCCCCGCGCGTCTATTTCCAGATGGCGGCGGACGGCTCGTTTTTCAAACAGTTAGCCTGGATCAGCCCGCGCACGTACGTTCCGGTCGTCGCGATCCTCGTGCAAGGCGCCGCCGCGATCGCGATCGCGCTATCGGGGACGTATCTGCTGATCCTCAACTGGGTCACGAGCATCGACTACATCTTCTTCGGATTTGCTGCACTCGCGATCTTCGTCTTCCGCGGCCGCGATCGCGCGGCCGGCGCCCCGGAGCCGTGGTTTCGCATTCCACTGCATCCGTGGAGCACGCTGTTCTTTTTGGTCGTCTCGTGGACGGTCGTCGCCGACGTGCTCCTCAAGTCGCCGAGGGATACCTTCCTTGGGGTAGCAGTATTGTTGACCGGCATCCCCGTCTATTTTCTCTTCACATCCGCTTTACATAGACGGCGCTAAAGGTTCACGCGGGCATAATCTGCTTTTCGCGAGAAATGTGCAGACTAGTGCTATGTACCGCGTGGTAATCGTCGACGACGACGAGGCGACCCTCAAGCTCTACAGTGCGATCGTCAAACGCGTTCTGGGAGAAACGCCCATCGCGTTCGTCGACCCGTTCGCCGCGCTCAAGGAGCTGGAACGGCTGCGCCCGGCGTTGGTCATCGTCGACTATTTCATGCCCGAGATGGACGGCATCGCATTCACGCAGGCGATGCGCGAGCTACCGCCTCACGCCTTCACGCCGGTTCTGATGCTCACCGCCCACAGCGACCACACGCTTGGCCCGCGTGCGCTGGGCGCAGGGGCGACGACCTTCATCGAAAAGCCGATCTCGCTCAAGGATTTCACCGCGCAGCTTCGGCGCTTTACGGTAGCGGCGCCCCATACCAGCCGCTCGACGTTCGGCGAGATCGTGATGCCGACCGACGAACGCGATACCATCGAACGCCTGCATCGCACGATGCGTGCGTGCAGTCGCGACCTTGCCGAGCAGGCCGAAGCCGTGCGCGACGTGGCGGTGGCGATTGCCGAGCAGATGCAGGTGAGCGGCGCCGAGATCGAAGCGCTCAGCTCGGCCGCGCTGGTCTACGACATCGGGATGCTCTCGGTCCCCGAGCGCGTCCGGGCGACGCCGTCGGCGCTACCTCTACGCTGGCGTTCGATCGTGAACAGCCACGTCGACGCGGGCGCCGCGATTTTGGGCGGAGCGGTCCGGCCGCTGTTGCGCGAGGCCGAAGCGATTGCGCGCTTCCATCACGAGCGTTACGACGGCGCGGGCTACCCCGACGGACTTGCGGGTGCGGAGATTCCGTTGCTGGCTCGCATCGTGGCCGTTGCCGACACCTACGTCGCGCTCACCTCGGAGCGCCCACACCGCATCGAGTTCACGCAGTCGCACGCGATTTCGCAGATCCGCGGCGAAAGCGGCAAAGCGTTCGATCCGGACGTCGTCGAGGCGTTCGCTCGTCTCGAGGGCCGTCTAGGCGAGTTCCGCCGCTCGGCGTAACAACGCCTCGAGCCGCTGCATCGACTCGTCGTACCCCGCTTTCGCGCCGCCTTCGAGCATGTTGTCGCGCTCTTGTGGCGTTTCAAAGAGCTGATGCGCGATGAGCGTCGTACGTCCGTCCCGTTCGAGCAGCGTGTGGGTAGCCCGGCTCACGCGATCCGGCCACGGTTCGTAGCGGAATGTCATCACGACCCGCTGGGGTTTGACGATTTCCAGATACTCGCCGTTGAAGGCGTGCAACGTGCCGTCGGGCTCGTACTGGAGAAAACGATACGTGCCGCCCGGGCGAAAGTCCATCTTATCGACGACGGTGCGTAGCCGCGCCGGGCCCCACCAGTTCGGAATGTGCTTGGGGTCGAACATGACTTCCCACACGAGCGCGCGCGGCGCGTCGAAGGTGTATTCGAACGTAAATTCCCGATCCGATGGGATCGTCAATGTGCTCATGCGGATGCCTTTCGCGCAAAGATACACGCGAATTGCGCGCGAATCGGCCAAGCGGTGAGAAGCCAGAGGATCAGCGCGATGATCGCGGGCGGAAAGCCCTGGGGATTCATGGTTGCGTGAAACGTGAGGATATTGAGGAGCACGCCACCGAGCACGACGATCGCAAGCGGCACGTATTGATTGACGAGCAGCGCGATACCGCAGAGCACTTGCACGCCGAAGATCATGACGTAAAAACCCGAACCCACGATCGCGGTGAAGAAGTCCGTCAAGTACCCCGGAGGGAAGGACGGCGACGGGATGAAGTGCAGGAACCCGTTGAGCCCAAACACCGTGAAGATGAGGCCGAGCAGGATGCGGGCAATCGTGGCGACGATCGTCATCGCAGGTACGCTCCGAGCATATCGAAGAGCATCTCGGAGCCGAGCTTGCGATCTTCGATTCCGGTGCTGCCGCGCTTGCGATCTTCCTCGGTGGGGTAGGCGCCGAGATAGACGACGTGTTCGGTGAAATCGAGCTGCGTGCGTTCGCCGGCCGCGGTCAGTACGACGGTTGCCAACGATACCGAGATCCGGCGCGCATTCACGTACATGTCGTAGGTGTAGACGAGGCGGCTGTCAGGCACGACGTCGCAGTATGTCGCCTGAAAATCGGTCGTGGAGCCGTCGCTCCAAGCGCCTCTCAAACGCTCCTTACCGCCGACGCGCAGGTCGATGGTCCGTTCGAGCGCCGTGAACCGTCCGGGTGGTCCGCTGAACCATTTTCCTTTTTCTTCGACGTTTGTGAGCGCGCGAAAAACGCGGGCAGCCGGTGCGTCGTACGTGCGCTGGAGGCTGAAGGTGAAGAATTCCGTCGGTGTCGTCGTTGTCACGATCGTTCCTCGTTTCGCTGAAGTTCGCGTAAGTAGTCACCGAGGCGGTCGAAGCGCTCTTCCCAGAAGCGCCGATGATCTTCCATCCACGCTGCGAGCGGCTTCAGTCCGCGCGGGTCCGGCCGGTAGAACGTGTTGCGACCCTCCCTTCGCCCGACGATGAGCCGGGCGTCGTGTAGCACCTTGAGGTGCTGCGAGACGGCGGGCTGCGAGACGCCGGCAAAGTCGGTGAGCGTGCGAACCGTTGCTTCCCCGCTATGAACGATCCGATCGTAGATCGCCCGCCGGGTTGGATCGGAGAGCGTCCGCATCACGGA
>DATJRM010000069.1:0-21564 GCA_035504755.1 Candidatus Acidiferrales bacterium | reverse complement strand
GCACCTCCTCGTTTCAAGAAAGCGAGAAGAGCACGGAGTTCGTAAGCGCGTCCAACGAACGGAACGCGCGTATCCACCGTCTGATAATCGAGCACCTATCTTCGTTGTCGGCAAGCTATGGCTGCCGGTTCATCGAAAATGGACCCCGTCAATGCCCAACATTGGATGGTCCGGGGTCCTTCCCGATCTCGATCGCGACTCGATCGTGCCTCTCTACCGGCAGATCTACGAGCACCTCCGCGAGGCCATCCTCGCCGGGACGCTGCCCGAATCGACCCGGCTGCCCCCGGAGCGCGCAATGGCCGAGCGGCTGGACGTCAACCGAAGCACGGTCGTCCACGCCTACCGTGAGTTAGTAAGTGATGGCCTGATCGAGCAGCGCGTCGGCTCGGGCTCGCGCGTCGTTCCGCAGTTACGAGGCGGACAACCCGAGCGGGCCGCCGGCGTGCCGTGGTGGATCACGCTGCCGCCGTGGCGCGTAGGCGAGTTCCCGAACATTCTCGGCGAGCTTGCCGCCAAACAAGAAGCGGGCCGGATTTCGTTCGTCCAGGGCGTGGCGCCGGACGAGCCGTCGCCGCTCGGAGAGCTCGCGAAATCCTTCGAACGTGTTGCACGCGATCCGCGCTTCGTACTTTCGTACGGCGACTCGGAAGGTTACGAGCCGCTGCGGTCGCTGATCTCTGCGCGAATGAACGCCCGCGGCGCAACCGCGATCGTCCCGAAGAACGTGATCGTGCTCACCGGTTCGACGCAGGGGATCATGATCGTAGCGCAGTCGCTCGCCGAGCCGGGGGACGAGATCATCGTCGAGTCGCCCTCGTATCCGGGCGCGCTGCAGATCTTTCAGATCAATGGTCTGCGCGCGATTCCGGTGCCGGTCGACGATGAGGGCATGCGGGTCGATCACGTCGAGGCAATCCTGCGCACCCGGCGCCCGCGCTTCATTTACACGATGCCGTCGTTGCACAATCCGACCAACGCGACGATGAATGCCGATCGCCGCGAGCGCCTCGCTACCATCGCGCGGCGCGCGGGCGTGCCGATCATCGAAGACGATCCGTACGGACCGCTCGCGACCCATGGGCAGCCGCCGCTGGTCGCGCTGGCACCCGATCACGTGGTCTATCTTTCGACCTTTTCCAAGACGATCGCCCCGTCGTTGCGAGTCGGATGGCTCGCGGCGCCCCGTATGATCCTCGAACGGTTGTTGCTGCGTAAACAGGCGTATGACATGGCAACCAGCCTCTACGTCCAAGCCGCCATCGTCGATTATCTCGAGCGGGGTTACGATGCGCACGTCGCACAACTGCGCGACGAGTTGTTCTTGCGTCGCAAGCTCGCCGACGAAGCAATTGCGGAGCATTGGCCGCACGCCGTGCGAGCAGTGGGCGCGCCGGGCGGATTTTATTTATGGGCTACGATGCCGCGCGAGATGCGCGCGCGCGCGCTCCTCGATGTCGCCGAGCGTCTGGGTGCGTCATTTCTCTTCGGCGAAGCGTTTTTCGCCGACTCCGGCGGCGACCATCACTTTCGCCTCGCGCTCACCGCGGTCACGCGCAAGGAAATCGGCGAAGGGATTCGCCGCATCGGACAGGCCATGGCGACGCTGCGCGCATGAGAGAAGCGCTGCTCGATTGGTATCGGCGCCACGGCCGCTATGAGCTTCCCTGGCGGCGCGTGCGCGATCCGTACTACACGCTCGTCAGTGAATTCATGTTGCAGCAGACACAGGTCGATCGCGTGGTGCCGAAGTTCGATGCCTTCGTGGCACGTTTCCCCAACGTTCCGGTGCTCGCGAGCGCCACGGTAGGCGACGTTCTACGCGAGTGGCAGGGCCTGGGTTATAACTCGCGCGCCGTCCGCTTGCACGAAACCGCCGGCGTGGTCGTCGAGCGGTTCGGGGGGATGATGCCATCAGAGACGCACTTGCTGCGCCAGCTTCCCGGTGTGGGCCCCTACACCGCCGCGGCGATTCGCGCGTTTGGCTTCAACCTCGACGACGCGCCGGTCGATACCAACGTTCGCCGCATCGTGCATCGGGTTGGTTTCGGCATCGAACATCCGCCATTAGCTGCGCCGCGTGAACTCGACGCGCGCGCGCATGAGTTCGTTCCGGCTGGAGCATCGCACGACTGGAATTCGGCGATGATGGATTTGGGCGCGACGATTTGCACGGCGCGCGCACCGAAATGCCTACTTTGTCCGCTGCGGGAGCATTGCGCGGCGGCGCCCATCGATCCGGCCGTGCTCGAATCCGCGCGCCGCGAACATGCCAAGATACCGTCACCTCAAAACGCGATTCCATGGGAGCGTACGACGCGATTTGCCCGCGGACGCATCATCGAACGGCTGCGTACCCTGCCGCCCGGACAGCGTATCTCATTGCTCGATCTGCATGCCGATTTACAACCGGTGATGCCGGAGCGATCGGTGGAGGATGTCACCGGGCTCGTGGCAATACTCGAGCGTGACGGTCTGGTCGCTCGCGACGGTCAAACGGTCGCGCTGCGAGATTGAGGGGAGCGTAATGCGATTTCTCGGCGTTCTGATGCTCGTTGCGCTGTGCACGATGGCGCTGCCGGCGCGCGCGTTCGATTTTACCGATGCGCGCCACGTGGTGACGGTCGGCGAGCCGCAGATCTCCCCTGACGGCGCGCGGGTCGTGTTCGTTCGTGGCAAGGCCGATTTCAAGAACGACCGGAACGATCGCCAACTCGTGCTCGTCGACGTGCGCAGTCATGGCGAGCGGCAGCTCACCTGGGACCGCAAAGGCGTCTCCTCCCCGCATTGGTCGCCGGATGGTCAGTCGATTGCGTTCACCGCGCTCGACAACGACCAGACGAATCCGCAAGAGCAGATCTTTATCCTGCGTATGGATGGCGGGGATGCGCAGCAGATTACTCACGCGAAGAACGGTGTCACCAGTTACGCGTGGAGTCCGGACGGACGACGCTTCGCTTATACGATGCAGGATGACGATCCCAATCCGAACGCGGACAAGACGCATCTCGACGCATTTCAGGTCCAAGACAATGACTATTTGCACCGCGCGGCGACGCCGCCGGTGCACGTCTGGGTGTGTGATGCGGATGGATCGCACGCGCGCCGATTGACCAGCGGCGTCTGGAGCACGGCCGTCGTCGGGCCCGACGGCGGCGGCGACATTTCGTGGGCGCCCGACTCGAAGACGATTGCGATCGAGCACTTCGCGACGCCGTTCGTCGGCGATTCGCTCGGCTCATACATCGAGCTGCTGGATGCGCAGACCGGCAAACTGCGCCGTCTCGTTCCGCAAGAGGCGATGCAAAGCGGACCGATATTTGCGCCGCATCGCGACGCGATCGCCTACTCCCGCAATACGCGCGGCGACTACACCCAAGGTGTCGATGTCTATGTGGCCGACAGCGGCGGGGCACGCGTCGCCGATCTGCGCTCGCAGCTCGACCGCAACGTCAACGACGTGTCGTGGAGCGGCAACAGCGACGCGCTGTGGGTCGCAACGCCGGACGGTGCGCGCGGCGCGCTCTGGTATTGGCCGCTGCGCGGGCGTATCGTGCGCGTCGACTTGGGCAGCGCGCAGCCGTCAGCGTTAGGCAATAGCGCGAAAAACGGCGCCTTCGTCTTTAGCGCATCTTCGGCCACGCACCCGAACGAAGTGTATCTGCTGACCTCGCCGAGCGCGAAGGCGATCGTGCTTACCCACGAAAACGACTTCGTCGCCAAGACCGGCTTGGCGCGCGAGGTCGCGGTCAACTGGCATTCGACCAAGGGAAACTTTGCCGAGGACGGCGTGTTGGTCTATCCGCTCCACTATCGCGGCGGAAAGGCTCCGCTCGTGCTCTTGATTCACGGTGGGCCGCAGGGCGCATCGACGCTGGGCTGGGCTGCGCAAGCGCAAATATTCGCGTCCCATGGATTCTTCGTTTTCGAGCCCAACTATCGCGGCAGTACAAACCTCGGCGACGCATATCAACACGCGATCACCGACGACGCCGGTGATGGTCCCGGCAAAGACGTGATGGCCGGACTGGCGGCAGTGGAGCGCGAGTATCCGATCGATACGTCACGCATCGGCGTTTCCGGCTGGTCGTACGGTGGTTACATGACCTCGTGGCTCATCGGTCACTATCACGTGTGGAAAGCCGCCGTGAGCGGCGCATCACTCGACGACTGGCTCGACGATTACGACATCGCGTTTTATTACGATACCGACGTGCCGTTCTTCCGCGGCAAGCCGTGGAACCCGGCGAACACCTCGGAGTGGCGCGAGCAATCACCGATCGCGTACGCTCCGGCCGCGACGACGCCGACTCTGATCATGGGCGATATCGGCGACAACAACGTCACCATTACGAATTCGTTCAAGCTGTACCACGCGCTCAAGGACAATGGCGATACGGTGGAGTTCATCGCCTACCCGGTCGCAGGCCACTTCCCGTCGGATCCCGTGCGTGCCGAAGACGTCCAAAAGCACTGGCTCGCGTGGCTCGAGCGGTATCTGAAGTAAGGAGATGATGATGATCAAGCGGCTCGTTACTTCGCTGCTGCTCGCCGGCTCTTTCGGTCTGAATGCCACGGCGGCCACGACGACGTTCGCGCTCGACGACATCCCGAAGCTCGTGGGCGTCTCGAACGTTGCGATCTCACCCGACGGCAAACAGATTGCGTTCGTGGTGTCGCGTGAAAACTTGAAGACCGATAAGAACGACGCGACGCTCGAACTCTACGACCTCGCAACCAAGACGACACGACCCCTAAGCTTCGAGCGGACCGCGCTGTCGTCGCCCGCCTGGTCGCCGGACGGAACGAAGCTTGCGTTTCTGGCCGACTACGGAAGCGGCGACGATACTCACCAGCAGATTTGGATCATGGATATGCGGGGAGGCGATCCGATCGCGGTGACCAAGGCGCCGGAAGGCGTGATGGAGTTCGCCTGGCGGCCCGACGGCGGCGCGATCGCCTACGTTGCTCCCGACGAACCCTCGAACAAGAAGGATGTCGAAGAGCACCGCGACTGGTTCGTCGTCGGCGATCAAGCCTACGACGATCGGGCCGCGCCGACCAGCAACCATATTTGGCTGCTCTCGCTCGGCGCCGATGGAACGGCGGCGAGCAAGCGCCTTACCCATGGAACGTGGAGCCTGCCGTCGGCGCAGCCGCCAAGCTCGCCCGGACCGCCTCTCTCGTGGTCGCCCGACGGCAAGACGATCGTCTTCACCAAGATGCCCAATGCCTACGATGCCGACTCGGACGGTGCGATCGTTTGCAAACTCGACGTGGCGAGCGGAACGATTACACCGCTGACCTCGCACGGCAAGTACGAAGGTTTCGGCGAGTTCTCGCCCGATGGCGCGCACGTCGCGTATTGGTATCCGCGCGACGGCGACGAAGCTGCCGTTAACGAGGTCTACGTAGCGCCGGCAAGCGGCGGCGACGGGAGCGACGTCACATCGGCCGTCATCGATACCAACGTACAGCGCTTCATCTGGATGCCGGACTCAAAGAGTCTTTTGATCTCGGGCCACAAGGATACCGATTCCGCGCTTTGGATCAAACCGCTCGACGGCGTTGCGACGCGCATCGACCTGCACGGCGTGCAGCCCTCGGCGTTTTTCTGGCTCGATGCGTCGGTCGCTAAGACGGGAGCGATCGCATTTGTCGGCAGCGAACCCGGCCATCCGGTCGAGCTCTATTACATGAGCTCGGCCTCGGCCGTTCCGCAGCGGCTGACCGGCTACAACGATGCGATTGCCGCGCTCGATCTGGGCGCGGTGCGCGCGATTTCGTGGCAGAACGAGGGCTATAGCGAAGACGGCGTCGTCACGCTGCCGCCGTCCTTCGACAAGCTCAGGATGACGGATCCGGACCACGAGTATCCGCTGGTTCTCGTGATCCACGGTGGCCCGAATTCCGCGTCGGTCACCTCGTTCAATGCGCTCGATCAAGTGCTGGCTGCCCGCGGCTACATCGTCTTCAATCCGAATTATCGCGGCAGCGACAATCTGGGTGCCAAATATTGGTACGGAATCATCAACGATTCGGGCGCGGGTCCCGGGCGCGACGTGATGGCTGGAATCGCAGCCGTGGAGCAGGCATACAAGATCGATCGCTCGCGCATCGCGGTCTCCGGCTGGTCGTACGGCGGGTATATGACGTCATGGATGATCGGTCACTACCACATCTGGAAAGCCGCGGTGTCAGGTGCGGCGGTCAACGATTTGATCGATGAGTACGCGCTCGCGGACAACGGCGTCGGCGATCGCTATCAAATGGGTGGCTACTCGCCCTACGTCAAGAATCAGACCGCGAACTACATCGCGCAGTCGCCGATCAGCGCAGCCTGGGACGTCACGACGCCAACGCTCATTCTCAGCGACGTCGGCGACCAACGCGTGCCGATCACGCAGTCGTACAAGTTCTATCACGCGCTCAAGGACCGCGGAACGACCGTGCAGTTCTGGGCCTATCCGGTCTCAGGACACTTTCCGGGAGATCCCGTTCGCCAGCTCGACGTCTACCGGCGCTGGTCCGGCTGGATCGAGAGGTACCTCAAGTAACCGCGCGGTGATTGCGGTTGCGTGCGTGCGAATCTCGGGGACGGCGGTCGTCTCGTACCAGAGACCGCGCAGAAGCGGGCCGATCGCGTAGAGATTGTGTTGCACCGCGCCGTCCGCGTCCAGCACGCGATAGTCGCCGGTAACATCGACGCCGAGCGCGAGCGGATCGGGACGCATCACGCCGCGCGCGAGCGCGTTCCTCACGAAGGGATGCAAGACGGTACGCAGATCCGCGTTGGGTCCGGTGCAGTTGACCACGTACGACGCGTGGAGTTCGAATATACCCTCGGGGCCTGCAATCTGCAGCGTGATGCCGCGGGCGTTCGCGGTCCCGGCACGTACCTGACCGCTGTGTATCGTTACGCGCCCCTCTGCGTTCATGCGGGCGAACGCAGCATGGGTCGCCGGCGGCACGCGATAACGGTGAATCGCCCACATCGATTGCAGATGCCGCAGGAATCGTTTGCGCTCGCGAGCGTCCCATACGCTCCAGATTGCCGGTGTAATCGGGCGTAACGCTTCGACGATGGCGCGCCAGTCGCCGTCGAATCTCCGCGCCGCGCGCCGCAACGAGCGTAGCAGCACGTGCGGGGTGCGCGTATCGAGATCGAGCGTAGCCGGATCGACGCCGCGCACGCTCGTATCTTCGACGAGCGGCAAGAGCCCATGTCGCGAGACGATGTGGACGTGGCCACGAAACGCGCACTCGTCGAGCAGTGCGATCGTATCCATTGCGGTGAGGCGGCTGCCGATGACGACGACTTCCGCGGTAGGGTCGAAGTGCGCGATGTCGGCCGTCCACGGATCGCCGGCGTATCCCGGGTGTCGCCGCACGCTCTCCGGCAGGAAGCGATCGTCGGGCGGAAGGTTCCCAAGCGCCAACACGACGTTGTGCGCGTCGTGACGGCGTCCCAGCTCGTCGCTCAGCCGGTAGCCGTCGCCGGTTCGTTCGATATCGACGATCTCTGCGCGCTCGTGCGTCATGCCCGGGTGCCGCGCCAGCGCGTCTGCCGTCGTAGCGCGCAGGTACGCACCGTATCGCGCGCGGCAGATCAGCGCATCGTCGGTCTCGTCGACGAGATACCGCGCCAGATGACGGTCGTCGCCTGGAACGGCAGACATCGCGCGAATCGGGCCGTTCATCAAGAGGCTAGCCGACTGCGGTGCGTAGCCGGTGCCCGGTCCGAGGTCGGTACGATTGAAGAAGACCGCGCGCAGCGACGGGCTTGCTCGCTCTGCAAGCGTACACGCAAGTGCCGTGGCGGAGAGACCGCCGCCGACGACGGCGACGTCATAAGTCCGAGGGGCGGTCATGGTCCTTTAGGTATCGGCAGTTACGATGCGGCAGCTTTGCGGCGGTCGATCATGCGTTCGATCGCGCGATAGATTCGCGGGACGAAGCGCTGCTTATACGGATAGAGATCCGCCGGGTCGCTCGTGTGCACGAGCATTGCCGCGTCGGCTTCGAAGACCAGTATGTTCCCGTGCGGATCGATTGCGCAGTCGATGCCGAAGTATTCGAGCCCCACCGCCGTCCCGATCTGCACCACCGTTTCGAAACGCGCCGTATCGAACGCGCTACGCGGATCTTCGAGAAACGCCGCCTCCTCGTCGCGCATCCACCGATGCTCCGCCATCGGCGCGTTGTAATAGTGGATCATCCAGTTCGGCGAGACCGCAAGGTGCACGGGATACGGCGTGCCGTCGACAAACACGAACCGGTATTTGCGAAAGAACCCGTCGCTGCTCGAATAATCGATATAGGGACTGATGAAGTAACGGTCGGCTGGATTGCGCTCGGTGTACGAACGTATGAGAGGCGCGCCGTCCAGACGCTCGAGCCCGTGCCCGGCATGCGACCCGAGCGGTCGAGCAATCAACGGAAACGCGAATGGCAGCACTCCACTATCCAACGCGTCGCGGCCGACGATCGCGACCGGCGCGACGCGCGCGCTCGTCTTGGCCAAGGTGGCGCCGAGCAGCGGCCGCGCCGTTCCGATCACGCGCGCGGGTTCATTCAGCGCCGGCTTTTGCTGCGAACGCATGACGTCGCCGGCGAGAGCGAGATACCTCAGCGCTTCCGGCGACTCGGCGATGATATTCCATATCACGTCGTAACGCGGTAGCTGAGCCGGCGCGGTTTTCTCATCGTCGAGGAGATAGAGTTTGTGGACCGTCGTCGTCTCGAGATCGAAGAGAAAATCGACCGGGATGTTCGTTTGCCAGTCGCCGGGAGCGCATAAGCAGAGCACGCTGCGTATTTCGCGCGGCGCGAGGTGCGAGAACAGCCGCCGTACGAGCAGCGCCTGACGCTGGTGCGCGATGGCCTCGTCCCGGTTCCCGGCGATCTGCAGCAACTCGTAGAGCGCGATGTGTGAGGCAATGCTCTCCTCGATCCGTAACGCCCGGCGGTGTTCGTCGATGGCAGCGGCGAGTTCTCCGGATTCGTAGAGCATTTGGGCAAGATTCTGCCGCAGCACGACCACGGCGGGAAACTGTTCGATCCCCGCGCGAAGGGTGGCGATCGCGTCGGGCAAGAGCCCCTTCGCGCGCAGTTCCACGGCGGTAGCGTTGGCTTGCGAGGGACTGGAAAACGCCATGCGGCATGGGTTCGCAGACGCAGCGGAAAACACTTCCGGCGCAATGGCCAAGATTCCGTTCCCGATCAAAAAGGTCTCGCGCGATATCGCGCAACGAGAGCTCGCAATTCTCGAGCGCACGTACCCGCATGCGGAGACCGCGTTGCACTACGAAGACCCTTTTCAGTTGCTCATCGCCGTGATTCTCTCGGCTCAAACGACGGACGCGCGCGTAAATATGACGACTCCCGAGCTCTTCAAAAAGTATCCGACCGCGCGCGCACTCGCGGGCGCGAAGGTTTCAGACGTCGAGCGGATTATCAAGTCGACCGGGTTCTTTCGCATGAAAGCCAAGAACATCGTCAACGCTTCGCGCGATCTGGTCGAGCAGCACGGCGGCATCGTGCCGAGGGAGCGCGAACAACTCGAGGCGCTGGCCGGTGTCGGCCGCAAGACGGCGTCGGTCGTCATGGGGGCGGCCTTTCACGAAGCGGCACTTGCGGTCGACACACACGTATTCCGCGTCTCGCATCGCCTCGGGCTTACGCTCGCGACGACGCCCGAAGGTGTGGAGAAGGACGTCACGGCGCTCGTACCGCGCGAGAAGTGGCGTTTTGCATCACATTGGTTGATCTTGCACGGGCGCACCCTCTGCAAGGCGCCCACGCCGCTATGCGCTCAGTGTCCGGTGAACGGAATCTGCCCGACGCCGCCGATCATCGCGAAGATGCGCGCCGCAATTGCAGCGGCGCGCGGGGCTGCGAAGCGCAAACGTTAGCGTTAGCGTGCTACAACTGCAGCGGGCCGGATCCGTCGAGGTGCGCCGGGCACGGGGGCGCGAAGCGCAAGCGTCAGCGCGCGCGAAGTGCCTTCAAAACGATAGGGGTCCCCGAACGGCTCACTGCTACAACTGCAGCGGGCCGGATCCGTCGAGGTGAGCCGGGCACGGGGGACCCGCGCGGAACGCGCGGGGGCGCGAAGCGCAAGCGTCAGCGCGCGCGAAGTGCCTTCAAAACAATAGGGGTCCCCGAACGGCTCACTGCTACAACTGCAGCGGGCCGGATCCGTCGAGGTGAGCCGGGCGGGGTAGTTCTGCGTCCGCGGCGATCGTCTTCAGCAAAGAAGAAGCGGTGACGGCTTCACCGTAACCGGCTTCGGTCGAGATCTTCGAAATGTTGATCAGCGCCGGCACGGCCGCGCCGGAGTCGAACTGATACTCGCCGTCGAGTCCCTCGCCGGCGATGCGGACCAGCTGGTGCACGTCGTCGAGATCGAGGCTGATACGCTTCTCCGCGAAACGCACGCGTAGGCGCAACGGTTTATCGAGGCGTACGATCCGTATCGCACCCTTGCCGAGTATCGCGTCCAGTCGTCGTGCTCCCTCGAGAAGCCGGCGATGGAAGAGCGCGAGCGACTCCTGCGCGTCCTCCGGCGCGCGCGCTTGTTCCTCGCCACCTGCGTCGATGACGCGATCGATCTCGCGGCGCGCGCGCAGCCGCGTCGCGGCTTCCACGATTGGATTCTGGGCCGTGAACTCGGGCTTCATGGGGTCGGCCATGCGTTGAGCCTACCAAAGAAAACGACGCAGTCGTACGACTGCGCCGCTATCGGATGGGATAAAAACGAGGGCTATGGCTTCTTGGTCGACTTGGGGGCCGGCTTCTTGGCCGCCTTCGTGGCCGGTTTGGTCGACTTCATGGACGACTTCGTCGATTTCATCGACTTCATCGAGCCCTTCATCGACGAGCTCGTCGATGCTTTCGCCGATGCCTTCGGCTTCGGTGACGCGGCCATTGCCGGGACGGTCATCAGGAACGCCGCGGCAAGGAACATTGCGAGGGTCTTTTTCACGGATACACCTCCTTCCGTAGCAAGATACGGGAACGTTTACGGCGCGTGCGAAGCGCCGCGTCGTAGCTCCGTTACGCTCTTGAGAACGTAAGAATGGGTCAGGAAGTTCGGAGCGCCTGCTTACTTCCCTTTGCCGACCATGCTCCGCGAGATGACCAGGCGCTGGATCTGCTGCGTACCCTCGTAGATTTGGGTGATTTTCGCGTCGCGCATCATTCGCTCGAGCGGGTACTCCGCCGAATAGCCGAAGCCGCCCAGGACCTGTACCGCGTCCGTGGTCACGGACATCGCGACGTCGCCGCATTTGAGCTTGGCCATCGAGGCCCACAGCGAGACGTCGGGCGTTCCTTCATCGCACTTACGCGCGGCTTCGTAGAGCAGCAGCCGCGCCGCTTCGACTTCGGTCTTCATATCGGCCAGCATGAAGCCGACGCCCTGATGCTGACCGATCGGTTTGCCGAAGGCGATCCGTTCTTTGGCGTAATTTGTCGCATACTCGAGCGCGCCCGCTGCAATGCCCAACGCCTGCGCGGCGATCCCGGGGCGTGATTTATCGAGCACCTTCATCGCGATCTTGAAGCCTTCGCCTTCTTCGCCGAGCCGATTGGGCGCGGGCACTTCGCAATCGTCGAAGACCAGCTCCACGGTCGGTGAGCCGCGGATCCCCATCTTGCGCTCTTTCTTGCCGACGATGAAGCCCTTCGTGCCTTTCTCGACGACGAACGCCGAGACGCCGCGCGAACCTGCGGCCGGATCGGTGACGGCGAAGACGCAAACGACGTCGGCAACGCTGCCGTTGGTGATCCAAATCTTCTGTCCGTTGAGAACGTAAGCATCGCCCTTGCGCTCGGCGCGCGTGCGCATCGAACCGAGGGCGTCGGAACCGCTCGACGCCTCGGTGAGCGCGTAGGCGGCGATTTTCTTACCCGACGCGATGTCGGGAAGGAAGCGTTTCTTCTGTTCTTCGCTGCCGCCGATGAGAATCGGCAACATGCCGAGTTCTTGCACGGCAACGATGAGCGAGCTCGACGCACACGCTTTCGCGATCTCTTCGACGACCTTGACGTAGGTTACGAACGAGCCGCCGAGTCCACCGTATGCGGCGGGAATCGGGATGCCCATGAGGTCGTTCTGGGCGAAAAGCTCTTTGATGTCGGTGGGAAATTCGGCGCGTTCATCGATCTCGGCGGCGCGTGGTGCGACCTTTTCGGCAACCAGTTCGCGCACCATACCGATGATCATCGCCTCTTCGTCGGAGTCGACGCGAGGAGGTGCAATACTCATGGCATGGGGTTCCACGCCGGAGGGAGGCGTTCCGTCCCTCGGCGCAATAGCCCGGCATGGAGAAAGTCTTCCCGAGCTGCGCGCAGGCGGTGGCGGATATCCGCAGCGGTTCCTCGCTGGCGGTCGGCGGCTTCGGGCTCAACGGCATTCCGTTCAATTTGATTGCGGCGCTCTTGGAGCAGGGCGCGAAAGATCTCGTGACCGTCTCGAACAACTGCGGCGTCGATGGATGGGGCCTGGGCACGCTGCTCGATCACAAGCGCATCCGCCGTACGACCGGATCGTACGTCGGCGAGAACAAAGAGTTCGAGCGCCAATACCTCAGCGGCGAGCTCGAGGTCGAGCTCGTTCCCCAAGGTACGCTCGCCGAGCGACTGCGAGCGGGCGGCTGCGGCATCCCCGCTTTCTACACGCCGGCAGGCGTGGGCACGTTGGTGGCCGAGGGCGGACTTCCATGGCGGTATGGTGCCGACGGCTCGGTCGCCGTCGCGTCGCCGCCCAAGGAGACGCGCGAGTTCGACGGCCGGTCGTACGTGCTCGAGCACGGGATCGTCTGCGATTTCGCGCTGGTGCGCGCCTCGGTGACCGATACCGCCGGCAACGTGATCTTTCACGAGGCCACGCGCAACTTCAACCCGCTGTGTGCGATGGCCGGCAAAGTGACCATCGTCGAGACCGAGGAATTGGTCGATGCCGGTGAGATCGATCCCCAGGACGTCCATCTGCCGGGGATCTTCGTGCAGCGCGTGGTGAAGGTCGGCGCGCAAGGCAAGCGCATCGAACGCGTCACGACGCGAAAGAGATGATGGTGATAACATGCCTCTAACGAGAACGCAGCTCGCCGCTCGCGTCGCGCTCGAACTGCGCGATGGGCAGTACGTCAACCTCGGTATCGGTTTGCCGACGCTGATTCCCAACTACGTTCCTCGCGGCGTCACCGTCACGCTGCAAAGCGAGAACGGCATCTTGGGAATGGGGCCGTATCCTTATGAAGGCGAGGAAGACCCCGATCTGATCAACGCGGGGAAGGAGACGGTAACCGTACTTCCGGGCGCGTCGTTCTTCGATTCCGCGTTCTCGTTCGGGATGATTCGCGGCGGCCACATCGATCTCGCAGTGCTCGGCGCGATGCAAGTCTCGCAGCACGGCGATCTCGCGAATTGGATGATTCCGGGCAAGATGGTCAAAGGCATGGGCGGCGCGATGGATCTGGTGCACGGGGCCAAACGCGTCGTCGTCATGATGGAGCACATCGCCAAGGGCAACGCGCACAAGATCGTCGAGGAATGCGATCTTCCGCTCACCGGCAAGGGCGTCGTGCACAAGATCATCACGGATCTCGCGGTGATCGACATCGAAGAACGCGGACTCGTGCTGCGCGAAGTCGCACCGGGCGTGACCGTCGACGACGTGCAAGCCGCAACCGGGGCAAAACTTCACGTACCCCGTGCGCCGGCGGAGATGAAGATCCCAGCCGGAGTCGCGTAGCCCACCGAACCCCGGTGCAACCGGGGACGGGTTATGAAGGGTGCTATGACACCACGTAAGGTCTCTCTCGTGCTGCCGGCCCGGGATTTCCATGAGGGCGGCGGCTTTTTGGTGCACCGCCCGTTTCCGGTGCACGGCGTGGTCCAGGTCGATCCGTTTCTGCTGATCGACGAGATGGGGCCGGTCGACTATGCCGCGGGCGAGGCGATCGGTGCCCCCGATCACCCGCATCGCGGCTTCGAGACGGTGACGTACCTGCTGGAGGGCGAGTTTCAACACGCCGATTCGGCGGGGCATCGCGGTGAGCTGCACCCCGGCGACGTCCAGTGGATGACGGCCGGCGCCGGCGTGGTGCACGCCGAGATGCCCTCGCAGCGGGTGATGCGCGAGGGCGGCCGCATCCACGGATTCCAGATCTGGATCAATCTGCCCAAAGCCGACAAGTGGGTGCGGCCGCGATATCAAGACGTCCGCTCCACGCAGATTCCCCTCTGGCGCAGCGACGACGGACGCGCATGGGCGCGCGTGATCGCGGGCGAGGCGCAAGGGGTCGGCGGCGCGGCGCAGACGCGCATACCGATCGGGTACGCGCACTATCACCTCGAACCGGGTGCGCGCATCGAGCACAACGTGCAAGACGGTCACACGGCGATCGTCTATCTCATGAAGGGTGAAGCGCGCTTTAGCGGTGAGCGTGCGCACCGGTCAAAGGCAGCGATCGTCTTCGATCGCAGCGGCGACGTGATTCCGGTAGAAAACGCCGGCAACGAACTGCTCGAGTTCCTGATGCTGACCGGTAAGCCGATCGAAGAACCGATGGTACGCTACGGCCCCTTCGTCATGAATGAGCCCGAGGAGCTGGAGGCCGCATTCGCTGACTTTCAGTCGGGGAAGATGGGTTCGATCGAGCCCGAGTACGTCGCTCGACCGTGAGCGCCTAGCGTTACGTTGCGATGGCGGTATCGCGGAACTGTGTCCGGTAGAGGCGGGCGTAAGGCCCGTTACGGGCGAGCAGGACGGCGTGAGAGCCGTGCTCGACGATGCGCCCGCCCTCGATGACGAAGATGACGTCGGCATTGACGATCGTCGAGAGACGATGCGCGATCACCAGGCTCGTGCGGCCGCGCATCACGATGTCGAGCGCCTCCTGGATCGCTGCCTCGTTGTGCGAGTCGAGCGCCGACGTTGCCTCATCGAGAATCAGGATGCACGGATTCTTGAGCAGCACCCGCGCGATCGCCAATCGCTGGCGCTCGCCCCCGGAAAGTTTGTGCCCGCGCTCGCCGACGACGGTCTCGTACCCCTTGGGCAGCGTGGTGATGAAGTCGTGAATATTCGCGGCGCGCGCTGCGGCGACGAGCTCGTCGTCGGAAGCCTCGGGTTTGGCGTAGCGCAGATTCGAAGCGATCGTATCGTGGAAGAGGTACGTCTCTTGCGTCACGATGCCGATTCCCGAGCGCAGTGATTCGAGGGTGAGGGTACGCACGTCGCGCTCGTCGATCAGCACGGTGCCGGCTTGCGGATCGTAAAAGCGCGGAACCAACTGCGTGATCGTCGATTTGCCGGCCCCCGACGGACCGACGAACGCGGCGATCTGGCCCGGTGCGACGTCGAACGAGAGGTCGTGCAGCACGACGCGGTCGGGGTCGTAGCCGAAGGTGACCCGCTCGAAGCGCACGTTCCCGGCCATGTCGGTGAGCGCGACTGCGCCCGGTGGATCGTAATCCTCGGTTTTCATGTCGAGATAATCGAAGATGCGCTCGAAGACCGCGAGTGCGCTCACGATCTGCACCTGGATGCCGGTGAGCGCGGAGCCCGCGCCGTAGAGACGCCCACCGACGAAACCGATGAACGCGACGATGACGCCCGTGTCGAGCTGTCCCTGGAGCGCAAACCATCCGCCCACGAGCCAGATGATCGCCGGTCCGATATTCGACATCGCTTGAATCGATCCGAGGAACCACCGCCCGACGGTCGCCATGCGGACTTCGAGATGCATGAGGTCGGTACCGGCCTCGCGGAAGCGCGACCGCTCGAACTTCTCGCGCGCAAACGACTTGATCAGCGTTATGCCGGATATCGAGAGCGTTTCTTGGGTGATCGACTCGATGTTGTCGCGTTGAACGCGCGTCTCTCGCCGCAGCGCAAACATGCGCCGCCCTACGGGGCCGAGCTGCACGATCATCAACGGCGCGACGACCAGTGAGACGAGCGCGAGCTTCCAGTTCCAAGCGAACATCGCGATCACCGTCGAGATGATGATCACGACGTTGGTGACGATCGTGGTGATCGTTCCGGTAACGACGCCGTCGATGTTGTCAACGTCGCTCGAAACGCGATTCATGATCTCGCCGGTCCTCGTTCCCGTATAGAACGCGAGCGGCATCTTGTGGAGATGTCCCACGAGATCGACCCGGATGTCGCGCATGATCGCTTCGCCGACGACGGAGTTCAAGTAGCCCTGCACGACGCCCAGCGACATCGCGATCAGCGCCGCTCCGACGGAGATGCCCACGTAGAAGAGCAACAGGTGGAAGTTACGCTGCGGAATCGCCTTGTCGATGAGATTTGCCGACGCGTAGATCGGAACCAGCGCGAGCACCGAGCTGATGACGATGCACAGCAGGACGACGGCCTGCTCTTTCCAGTACGGCTTGAAGAGCGCGCCGATCCGTCGCCAGTCGACGGGCCGTTTCATCTTCGGCTTGTCTTGCGACCAGACGTTGGACCACATCAGCCCATGACCGGCGAACATTAGAAAGTCGCTCCGCCCGAGGCTCCGCGCCACCTACGGCGTGGGGCCCGCCAACTGCTCTTAACTGCTTTTCTTCCCATTGCGCAAACCCGCCAACTCTTTGAACAGTTTCTTCTCTTTGTCGCTGAGGCTCTGCGGGAGCTGACCGATCAAACGAACGTACTGGTCGCCGGCGCCACTGCCCTTGACTTTCGGCATGCCTTTGCCCGAGAGGCGCAATAGGCGATTGTTTTGCGTCCCTTCGGGAATCGTCATCGCAACCTGTCCGGCCAACGTCGGCACCTTGACTTCGCCGCCCAGAACGAGATCGTAGACGCTCACCGGCAGGTCGACGTAAAGGTCGTCGCCTTTGCGCTTGTACGTCGAGTCGTCGAGCAACTTGACGACGAGATACAGATCGCCGTTCGGTCCGCCGCCGACGCCGACCCCGCCTTGACCGGCAAGGCGAATGCGCTGGCTGTCGCCGATGCCTTTGGGAATCGCAACTTCGAATTTTTTCGTCACCAAGATACGGCCGGTGCCGTCACATTGCGGGCAAAGGTGGCCGCTGTCTATTCCGGTCCCGTGACAACGCGGGCAAAGATCTTCGACTTGCAGCGCGATCGCTTTTTTCCCGCCATCGTAGACGTCGCGCAGCGTGAGCTCGATCGTGGTCTCGAGATCTTGCCCACGTTGCGTGAAGCTGGTCGTATGCGTGGTCTGCCGGCGGCCGATGCCGGAGAAGAACATGTCGAAGAAATCGGAGAATCCGCTCGGGCCGCTGCCGGCGCCGCCTGCGTTTCCGAAATCGAAGTCGCCCTCGCCGTAACGCGTACGGTACTGGCGCTGCTGCTCGGCCTGACGCGCTGCGCGCTGCCAATCCGAACCGAGCGCATCGTACTTCTTGCGCTTCTCCGAATCACCCAAGACCTCGTAGGCCTCGGAGATCTCTTTGAATTTCTCTTCGGCGGCCTTGGCATTGCCGGGGTTGGCATCGGGATGCCACTTGCGCGCGAGCTTGCGATACGCGGACTTGATGTCTTTTTCCGCGGCGCCCTTTGGGACGCCGAGGATCGCGTAGTAGTCTTTGTAGTTCATCCGGCGTGCTTGGCGACGAGCACCTTTGCCGGCCGAAGCAATTCCTCGCCGATCGTATAGCCTTTTTCTGCGACTTCGAGGACCGTGTCGTCCGGAATGCCGTACGGGGCCGGCAATGAGCCGATCGCCTCGGCGACTTTCGGGTCGAACGGCTTGCCCTTCACGTCGATTGGTTTTACGCCTTCGCTCGCAAGGACGGCCTCGAATCCGCGCAGCGTCTGTTCGATGCCGCCGCGCAGCTTATCGCCGCCACCTTGGTCGAAGGCGAGCGCGCGCTCCAAATTGTCGATGACGGGAAGAAAACGCTCTAGGAGCTTACGGCGGTGCGAGGTCACGATCGAAGCGATGTCGCGCTCCATGCGCTTCTTGTAGTTTTCGAAATCGGCCATCGCCAGGAGAAACTTCTGGTAGTTGTCCTCCGCTTTGGCGTTGGCCGCTTCGAGCTGTACGCGTAACTCGCCACTCGATGCTACAGGAGCATCGAGCGTCGCTTCACCCGCCTCGGTATAAAGATTATTCTCGTTCATCATCTCAATGCACTTATCACCCCGAGCGTAGCGAACGAAGGGGAGCGCAGTCGAGGGAAGCGTATGAGGCGCTTCTCTCGACTACGGCGCTTCGCATCTACGCTCGAGATGACAAGGAGCTATTTTGCTTCCTTGAATTCGGCGTCGATTACGTCATCGGACTGCGCAGAACCGTTGGTCTGCGCGCCCGCGCCGGCCGCTGCTCCGTCCTGGGCCGCACCTGCGGCCTCGCCGTTCGGCGACGCGGCCTTGTAGAGCAGCTCGGCCATCTTGTAGCTGGCTTGCTGCAGCTTCTCGATTGCCGGTTTGATCTCGGCGATCGTGCCGTTTTCGCTGATGCGCTTGAGCTCCTCGAGCGCCGATTCGACTTCGCCGCGCGCACCCGCATCGAGCCGTTCGCCGACTTCCTTGAGCGACTTCTCGGTCGAGTAGATCAAGCTCGAAGCGTTGTTGCGCACTTCCGCCTCTTCGCGTTTGGCTTTGTCGGCGGCAGCTTGCAGCTCGGCGTCTTTGACCATCCGCTCGACTTCGTCTTTGGAAAGATTGGTCGACGCGGTGATCGTGATCTGTTGCTCCTTACCGGTGCCCAGATCTTTGGCGCCGACGTTCACGATGCCGTTGGCGTCGATATTGAACGTCACCTCGATTTGCGGCACGCCGCGCGGAGCGGGTGGAATGCCTTCCAGCCGGAAGCGTCCCAGCGTCTTGTTATCGGCCGCCATCGGACGTTCGCCTTGCAGCACGTGGATGTCGACCGACGTTTGGCCGTCTTCGGCCGTCGTGAAGATCTGCGACTTCTTCGTCGGTATGGTGGTGTTTCGCTCGATGAGCGTCGTCATCACGCCGCCCAGCGTCTCGAGGCCCAGCGAGAGCGGGGTCACGTCGAGCAGCACGACGTCGCGAACTTCCCCGGCGAGCACGCCGGCTTGAATCGCCGCACCGACCGCGACGACTTCGTCGGGGTTGACGGTGAGATTCGGCTCTTTGCCGGTCAGCTTCTTGACGAGCTCTTGAATGACCGGCATGCGTGTCGCGCCGCCGACCATAACGACTTCGTCGATCTTCGTGATGTCGATCTTCGCATCGGCGATCGCGTTCTTGAACGGCGCGATCGTCCGGTCCGTGAGGTCCGCCGTCAGCTCTTCGAACTTGGCGCGCGTGAGCGTGTAGTCGAGGTGCTTGGGACCCTCTTGATCGGCCGTGATGAACGGCAGGTTGATCGACGTCTGCACGACCGATGAAAGCTCGATCTTGGCTTTCTCGGCTGCTTCGGTCAGACGTTGCATCGCCTGTTTGTCTTTGCTCAGGTCGATGCCCTGATCTTTGCGAAACTCGCCGACGAGCCACTCGACGACACGGTGGTCGTAGTCGTCGCCGCCCAGATGCGTGTCACCGTTGGTCGATTTGACTTCGAAGACGCCGTCGCCGACTTCGAGGATCGATACGTCGAACGTACCGCCGCCGAGGTCCCACACGAGGATCGTCTCGTTGCCTTTCTTGTCGAGGCCGTAGGCGAGTGCCGCGGCCGTCGGCTCGTTGATGATGCGCAGCACGTCGAGACCGGCGATCTTGCCGGCATCTTTCGTGGCTTGACGCTGGGCGTCGTTGAAATATGCGGGCACCGTGATAACCGCCTTGGTCACCCGTTCGCCCAGATAGTTGCTCGCGTCGTTGACGAGCTTTTGAAGAATCATCGCGCTGATCTCTTGCGGCGTGTAATCTTTGCCGTCGATCTTGACGCGATAATCGCCTTCGCCCATATGGCGCTTGATCGAAGAGATCGTGCGATCGGGATTGGTGATCGCCTGACGCTTCGCGAGCTGGCCAACGAGGCGTTCGCCGGTCTTCGTAAATGCGACGACCGACGGGGTCGTACGCGACCCCTCAGAGTTCGGAATGACGACGGGCGTGGTGCCCTCCATCACGGCGATGACCGAGTTGGTCGTGCCGAGGTCGATACCGACCACTTTAGCCATAAATTGTCTTACCTCTCGATAGTTGACGCTGCGTGAGCTCTGGACCAGCTTCTCTTGCAACCGCTCCTCGCAACCTCAGCCGAGGCACGCGTGCACCGAGGTGAGTGCGTGGCGTGCATGGATTCGGGGATGCCGACGAGGGTCAAGATCTGCCTTGCCGCTTATGGGCCTGCGCAGTCATGGTAGATGGTTCGACCGCTTCGCGGACGCGCATCCCTGCGCTTCGAACCTCCAGCCGCATCCTGCGGCTCCCGATCATCATACACGACGAACGGGTCTGCTGTTTCCAACACAAGACGAAGGAGGCCGGTTGCAGGGCTGGCCTCCTCCTCGCTTGCTCCGGGCCGGGCTGTTTAGGGGCCTTGGCCTTGACCTTGCGACGGAATGCCTACTTGCTCGGCTGGCCGCTCCTCGAGGGTGATGGCGACGAGCTTGTCGACGCCCTGCGACCAGACGTCGAAGCGGATCACGTCGCCGGGTTTCTTCGCGGCGATGTACTTACGCAGAGCGTCGGCCGTCGTCACCGGCTTCCCGTCGACGCGCAAGATCACGTCGCCCGGTTCGAGTCCGGCCTTGTCGGCCGGCGTACCCGGCACGACCTGCTGGACGGCGATCCCACCCGAGCCGGTGTAGCCGATTTGGTTGCGGATGCCTTTCGTGAGATCGACCGGCGCGAATCCGGCAAAGCCGACCCCGGTGCCTTGGTGGACGCCCGGATTCTTCAGGAGATTGGGAATGACCGACGAGACGATGTCCGAGGGGATCGCGAAGCCGATGCCTTGCGCGCCTTCGTCGGTCAGCTGGTTGACGCCGATGACGTTGCCGTCGATATCGATCAGCGGACCGCCCGAGTTACCCGGGTTGATCGGCGCCGACGTCTGCAACAGCCCTTTGAAGCTGTAGACACCGTTGCTCCCTTCGGCTTGAACTTGCTCGTTGCGATTGAAGGCCGAGATGACGCCGAGCGTCACCGTTTGCTGCAACTGGTAGGGCTCGCCGATCGCGATCGCCCACTGTCCTTGTTCGAGCTTGTCGGATTTGCCCAGGACGAGGGGCGGCGGAAGATTCTTGTAGCCGTCGACGCGGATCACCGCAAGGTCTGCACCGAGGTCCATGCCGATCACGTGCGCCCGTTCGTGGTCGCCGTTGGGGAAGACCACCGTGAGATCCGAGAATTTCGCACCGGCAGGCGGATTCACGACGTGCGCGTTGGTGACGATGTCGCCTTTGTCGTCGTAGACGAAGCCCGATCCCGACGCTTCACCCTTATAGTGCTGAACGATGCCCGGGCCTTGCTGCCCGAAGAATTGCTGGATGAACGGATCGAGCGGAATCACCTGCTGGCCGTTCAGCGTCTCGGTGATCGCCACGACCGACGCTTTGGTGCGTTTGACCGCGCTCACGATCCGGTCTTGATCGCTAACCCCGGTCAACGGAGCAGCAGCGACGGCCGGCGGCGTATGATTCGGC
>DATJRM010000068.1:0-6344 GCA_035504755.1 Candidatus Acidiferrales bacterium | reverse complement strand
AGGCATACCGCGACCGTTGCGGCGTAGACGTGCGCGAGCACGACGCGATTCTCGGCGGGTTTCGAAGCTGAGATAGCCGCTTGCATCATTTGACCTCGATCGTTCCGTACATATTTTGATGACCGATTCCGCAGTACTCGTTGCAGACCAGCAGATAGGTTCCAGGTTTATCGAAGGTATGAGTAGCGTTGTTCACCCAGCCCGGAACCGCCATCATATTGACGTCGGTCTTGGCGATCTCAAAGCCATGAACGACGTCTGGGCTCGTGACGTAGAACGTGACTTTGCTCCCGGCGGGAATCGTCAACGTCGAAGGGGTGAACTGGAAAACCTGGGCCACGTAGTATGCCTCGTAGCTGCCGTCGGGCAGACGCCGCAGCCCGGGGTGGTCGAACGGCGGAGTCGACGCGACCTTCGTGGGGTCGATCGTTTGGGAGCCGCTCGGCGGATTGACGTTGTCGGCAAGCGCGGCCACGAAGATCGTCACCAGGAACGCGACGAGCATCGTGAGCCCGAAGATCATCCACCAGCGCTCGTAGCGATGAACGTGCATCTTACCAGCGCCCCAGCATCAATGCGAACAGGCCAAACCAGCCGATGAAAAAAGCAACGCCGATCCAAAGAACGAATCCTAATGTACCGGGGAGTGGGGTATCCTGGTCTTGCTCGGTTCTCATGCGCTCACCCTAGCGACGAAACAGGCGGATGTAAGGAACGTGTCTTCACAGGACCTGGACAATGGACGCAGGACCATGGGGACGGTACTCATCGTCGAAGACGAGCCGCAAATCGGCGACGTCTTGGTCGGCTATTTGCAGGCGGACGGGTTCTCGGCCGTCGTGCATGCCACGTACGCGCAGGCGATCGCGGCCTTGGAAAAGAGCCGGCCCGACCTGCTGCTGCTCGACGTGACGCTGCCCGACGGCAGCGGGCTCGACATTCTGCGCCAGGTGCGCGAACGAGAGATACCGGCGATTCTCGTCACCGGCCGTGCCGATGAAGTCGATCGGATCGTTGGGCTCGAGATCGGCGCCGACGACTACATCACCAAGCCGTTCTCACCGCGCGAAGTCGTGGCACGAGTGCGAGCGGTGCTGCGGCGCACGCGCGGCGGCGTGGGTGGTGCAGCGCACACCGACGTCATCCGCATCGGCGATCTCGAGATCGACGTCGACGCCCATGAAGTCCGGGTCGGAAGCACACCTGCGCACCTCACACCTTCGGAGTTCCGGTTACTCGAAGTGCTAGCTCGCAATGCGGGCGTCGCGCTGACGCGTTCGCAGCTTCTCGACAAGTTGAGCGACGATGGCTCGATCTTCGAGCGGACGCTCGATCGTCACATCAACAATCTGCGGCGTAAAATCGAGCCCGACGTGCAGAACCCGGCCTATGTGCTGACGGTCTACGGCGTCGGCTACAAAATGCGTAAGCCGTAGGTCACCTAGCCGTGGAAGCCGCGAACGTCTTGCGCGTGCTTCGCTTCGGTCGCGCGCTCGCCGGCAACGGTGTCGTCGGCGACGCGTTGAAGAAACGACTGTAAGCTACGGTGTGCGGCATGGCGCAGCACGGTCCGGTCGAGTAACGCGCCGATCATGCCGAACGGCGCCTGATACGATCCTTGCAACCAAAGCTCGCTTTGCGTTCCCACTGGCGTGATGCTCAACGTGCCCGCGAACGTGGGGAAGAATCCTTCGTCGGATGCCGCACGGATTGCGATGGCGTACTCCCAACGTACGGGCCGATCGTCCACACTGACCTCGACGGGGACGCGTATCTCGCCCTGGACGGCCACGTGTAAGTCACCCAGGTAAACGGCGAGTGCGAGGCGATCGGTTGATGATGTGCTGCTGATGCCGCGCATGACGCGCAACAGCGACTCACGCGCGGCCGTGGAAGCCAACGGAAGTGCTGCGTGCAGCTCGATCGGTCGTGAGAGCATCGTTTATCCTTGCGGTTGCGCAGTGTCTTTAGCCGCTTCGCCGGTGCGGTATTGCCCTTCGATCGTCTTGCCGATCGTGCGCAACAACTCGCGCGCGGTGGCATGGGCAATGCGCGATCCCACGACGGCGTCGAACACCGCACCGGCTGCGCCCAGCGGCGGACGATACGTTCCCTTGAGCTCCAGCATCGACGTGGCATACGACTCGTCGGCGCGGATCGCGAGGGTGCCGTCGAAGTCGGGATAGAGTCCGCCGCCCAGCGGTTCCCAGTGCAACGTCCACGGCTCGTCGAAGCCCATCGGGTCGGCCGTCGGTCTGAAGCTGACACTCACGTCCTTCCCGAGCTCCGCACCGGCAACGCCGGGGACGGGAAGCGTCAAGCGGAGTTGCTGCTCCCGGCTCGCATCCTCCGGGGTAACGACCATGGCCGCGAGCAGCTCGCGCGCGCGGTTATACGGGCAGTTGAGGTAGCGGCGTTGATAGAGTTGCGACATGATTCCATCACCATACCGGCTCCCTGTGAAGGCGAGGAGAACGGTCGATGAAGGCCGCGCTAACGGCAGGGTCGACCTTCGCGGCCGCCGTGCTCTTGGGCTTCGCGGGCGGTCTTGCCATGGCGCACCGCACCGGCTCCGTGCTCTGGGTGATCGGCGGGTTTTTTGCCGGGGTCATGGCCGGCGCGCTCGTCGCCGGGCGCTCGCTCCTGCAGGCGGGAAAATAGGAGAAGATGACGTACGTAGGTCTCGCTCGCGCGACCGTTTTTGCGTTTCTTGCGATAGCCGTAGGCCTGTCCTGCGGCTATCTGAACCTCCGGCTCTTGGCGGCAGCCGCGCAACGGCTGGCGGAATCGGGGTCCTCGAAGTCCTTCGTCTTAAGTAGTTTGTCGCGAGTGGGGGCCTTCGCTATAGTCGCGGTGGCATTTGCGGCGGCCGGTCCCTGGTGGTGCTGCCTGCTGTATATTGCCGGTCTTTTGATACCCATCGCGCTCTACGCAGCTCGCGTCGTGCGTGGTACGAAAAGTAGAGAGTAGTACGAAGCCTTGCACGAGCAAATCGGCCAACATGCGGTTTGGCAGCTCTTCCCCGGCATCGTCGGGCGGGTGCACGTCGACACGATCCTCACCACGTGGATCGTGATGGTGGTCACGCTGCCGCTCTTTGCGTGGATCGGGGCATCGTATCGGTCGGCGATGGTCAATCGCCGCCAAACGTTCGTCGAAGGCGTTATCAACTACTTTGCCGACTTGGCGTACGGTTCGATGGGCAAGCAGGCCGAGCCGTTCGTGCCGTTCTTCGTCGCACTCGTCATCTTCATTTTTCTGCTGAACGAGTTTGGAGCGTTTCCGTTTAAAGAGCCGCTCGCGCTGCCGTTCGGCGGATCCCCCACCGCGGACCTCAGCACCGCCGCCGCGCTGGCCGTGCTCGTCTTCGTGCTGATCCAGTTCAGCGGTATACGGCGCCAGGGGTTGGGCTTTTACAAGCATCTCGTCAAGCCGATGCCGGCTATCCTGCCGCTCAATCTCCTCGAAGAGTTCATTCGGCCGCTGACGCTGGCGCTTCGTTTGTTTTTCAACATCTTTATCGGAGAGCTTTTGCTCTTCGTCGTCGTGCAGATCATCACCGCTCAGGTGAAGATCGGGTTCTTCAATCTCTCGCTGACGGCGGCGGTCGGACCGTTCTTCATCGAGATCTTCAATTTCCTAATCGGTTTGCTGCAAGCATTCGTCTTTGCTTTGCTTTCCGTCGTGTATCTCTCTCTTGCGCTCGCCGACGAACACTGACTCCAAGAAAGGACATTACGTTGAGCCCTGAAGTCATCATCGCAGCGATCTCCGTGCTCGCCTTCGCGATCATCACCGCCGGCTTTGCCCTCGGAACGACGATCGGTGACGGTGTCGTCAGTTCGCGCGCAGTCGAGGCAATCGCGCGTCAGCCGGAAGCGCGCGGCAATATCATGCAATTCCTGATCATCGGTGTCGGGTTCGTCGAAGGCAACGCGTTCATCGCGCTCGGCCTCGGTCTCTTCATCCTCTTTGCTCCGACGGCGCTGCCGATCGTCGCCAAGGCGCTCGCGGGCCACTAGCGAGCGCAGCAAGAGCCGATGTTTCTCTCGGTCAACGGGACGTTCTGGGTCCAGATCATCAATTTCGTCGTGTTCTACGCGATCTTGAATGTGGTCTTCTTGCGCCCCGTGCAGCGCGCGATCGCCAAGCGGCGCGAATACATCGAGAGTCTCACGCACGACTACGATCGTGCGCAGGCCGAAGCGACGCAGCTACGGGCGCAGGCCGAGCAGATTCGCGCCGACGCGAGACGCGAAGGCGACCATATCCTCGCTGCTGCGCGCAACGAGGCGGGCGACGAGGCGGCGAGGCTTTCGGCCGATTACGCGCAGCGTGCGCAGAGGATCATCGAAGATGCCGGTCGCACGGTGGCGCAGGAGCTGGAGGCGATTCGTCCGCGTCAAGAGGCGCTTGCCGCCGACCTGGCGGCAGCGATCGTCGGGCGCGTTCTGCCGGAGGTTCGCGCGTGAACTACGACGCCATCGCGTTCTGGAGTCAAATAGCCGGCTTCGTGCTCTTCATCGTGCTGCTCGTGTGGGTGTGGAACAAGTGGCTTACGCCTTCGATCAGCGGTGCGGCGAAGGCCAGCAACGAGCGCATCGCCGCCGCCGAGCGCCACCGCGACGAGATGCGAGCAGCCGTCGAGACGCTGCGCCTCGCGATGGACGGTGCGAAGCTCGACGCGTCGGCGATGATCGAACGCGTCCGGGAACGAGCGCAACACGAGCGGGAAGCGATCGTTGCCGAAGCACGAGAGGCCGGCGAACGCACGCTGCGTAACGCCGAAGGTGAGCTCGCTCGCGCACGCCTCGCCGCGCGCGAGCGCCTGCGTGAGGCGCTGGCCTCCAAAGCGCTCGACATCGCGCGCGCGAGCGCGACCGAACGTGTCGATGCCGCGGCCAACGCGCGGCTGGTGAGCGAGTTTCTCGAGCAGGTGCGCGGTGGGTAGCGAAACGCTCGCGAACCGTTACGCAAGCGCGGTCTTCGCGCTGGCCGCGGAATCGAAGCAAGTCGAACGCGTGGCGGACGACCTCGCGATGCTGGAGCGCACGATCAACGGCGATCCCACGATTCGCGGTTTCTTCGTCTCGCCGGTCGTCCAGCGCAGCGAAAAGGAACGTGCGCTGCACGACGCATTCAATGGGCGCGTCGGTGAGATCGCGCTGCACACGCTGCTGCTGCTCGTGCGCAAACGCCGCGAATCGCTGCTGGGGGGCCTCGTCACCGAATACCGCAAGATCGCGATGGCGGCGCGCGGCGTCGAGCCGCTGACGATCACGACGGCGCGCGAACTCGGGCCCGCCGAGGTCCGAGCGATCGTCGAACGCCTCGAACAGACGTACGGCAAGAAATTCGAGGCTCGCGTCAAGGTCGATCCGGCGCTGATCGGCGGCGTGCGCATCGCAATGGGCGATCGCGCGATTGACGGTTCCGTCGCCGGCCGCCTGGAAGAACTAACGAGAACGCTGATGGGAGCCGGGAGCTGACATGCCGGCGCCGGGAGATGAAATGCACACGACGAGCCGAGATCGGAGCGCCAGTTACGTATGATCAACGCGGATGAAATCGCAGGTATCCTCAAGCAGCAGATTGCGAGCTTTAGCACCGGCGTTGCGGAAGACGAGGTCGGCACCGTCATCGAGGTCGGCGCAAACCTGGCGCGCGTGTATGGGTTGCGCGGCGTGCGCGCCTCCGAGCTCGTGGAGTTCGAAAACGGCCTGCAGGGCGTCGCGCTCAACCTCGAAGAGGACAACGTCGGCGTCGTGCTCATGGGCGACGACGAAGCGATTCAAGAAGGCGACACGGCGCGGCGCACCGGGCGCATCGCCTCGGTGCCGGTCGGTGAAGCGCTGCTCGGGCGCGTCGTCAATCCGCTGGGGCAGCCGCTCGACGGCAAGGGCCCGATCGAGACGAAAAAATACCGCACGATCGAAAACGTGGCGCCGACCGTCGTGCAGCGGCAAGCCGTCAAGCAGTCGCTTGCGACCGGTATCCGCGCGATCGATGCGCTCATCCCGATCGGCAGAGGTCAGCGCGAGCTGATCATCGGCGACCGCTCGACCGGAAAAACGGCGCTTGCGGTCGACGCGATCATCAACCAGAAGGGGAAGAACGTCCACTGCATCTACGTCGCGATCGGGCAAAAAAATTCGACCGTTGCGGCGCTTGCGCAAGTGCTGGAACACCGCGGCGCGATGGACTACACGACGATCGTCGCCGTGGGTCCGTCGGAAGCGGCGGCGCTGCGCTGGATCGCGCCGTTCGCCGGCTGCGCAATGGGCGAGGAGCTCATGTACGCCGGAAAAGACGTGCTGATCATTTATGACGACCTGACCAAACAC
>DATJRM010000067.1:0-41854 GCA_035504755.1 Candidatus Acidiferrales bacterium | reverse complement strand
CTTCGAGCAAGAGCGCAACACGTTCGCCCAGCGGCACCTGCTGCGGATCGCGCGCAAGCGGCGTTTCGAACGAGTCGATGTAGGCGCGGTGCGGCGCTTCGCCGAACCGGCTGCGCGCGATCGATGCGCTCGCGCGCGCGATCGCAACGGCGCGCGCCGTGCAGGTGTCGATCCCGGCGTCCGTCAGATCGCTGCTGGCGGCGAACCCCCACGCGCCGTCGACGAGTGCGCGAACGCCGTACCCCGTACTGCGCGCGTCAGCCAACGACGCAACCACGCCGTTTCGCACCTCGATGCGTTCGTTACGCACGTTTTCGAAGCGAATGTCGGCATAATGGGCACCGCGAACGCTCGCCGTATCAAACGCGCGGCGTGCAAGATCTTCGAGCCGCATTGGCTCCGTTGTTATGGTCGGCGTCCCTACCGGCCTGCCACGACTGCGTGAAGATTCTTCACTTCGATGCTGCCCTGGATCGCGGCATGTGCCGTGTGGGCGATGACGTAGATCGCTACTAAGCGTGCAGGCTGTGGTAGGCTTTGCGGTAATCGCACCTCGACGCTGCGCCAGCCCGGACGGTCCAACGTGCCGGCCGGGACGAGCACCTCTTCGTCGATGGCGTTGCGAAGCGCCAGCTTGAGGAGTGCGCCCTGGCCGTCGTCGAGCAGATCGAACGCGATGCCGACCGTGTCTTGGGGCAACGTCACGTTCGTCATCAAATACGCCGCGCGCTCGGCAGGTCCAAGCGCATAGCGCAGTTGCGTACACGCGGGGCAATCCGGTGTCGTTTCGACGTCTCCATCGCCGCCGCGCGGCAGGCTCATGAACGTCGGTGTCGCGATCAGCGCGACGTCGTGGAATCCGACGGCAACGCGCGCATTGGCGAGATGATCGCCGAGCAGCAGCGAAACGACGGCATCGCCGGTCCCGGCGGTGAGCACGCCGCCGCTGTCGATCGACGCGCCCTGCGCTCGCCATGGCAACTGCGGCGGCAATGCGATGGCATATCCCTGCGCATCGTATGCGCGTGCTTGCAGCGTCAGGCGGCCCCCCTGTGCAATGCTGGGATTCGCCGGCACGATGCGCAAGCGCGCGGGATCGGCATAGACGTACAACGGCACGCGCAACGTCAGGGCTCCGGCGCGCGCGACGATCGTCCCATCGCCCGCGCGCTCGGCAGCGAATATCCCATCGTCGAGCGTCCCCAAATCGGCGGGCTCGACCCGCACGTCGATCGGGTCGCTCGCAGCGACCGGCCGGTCATCGCCGTCAACGGTGCGCACGCGCAGCGGAACGCTTGCACCGACGAACGCACGAACGGCAAGCGGCTGCGAAACCAACTGCGCCGGCGCGCCGGGCGGCGCCGTGTCGTAGACGAAGATGCCGTCGGCGACCTTGCGCTCGTGACCGTCCGAAGGCACGTCGGCGAGGGCGGCGCCGTCGTCACCCGGGATTCGCACGGCGATCTCCGACGATCCCCCACCGTCGAACGCCATGCCGCGCACCGCCCCGAACGCGCGCATCAATGACGAGAACTCGGGCCGCGTCAGCCCGACGGAGAGCTCGGGCTCGCGGCCGTCGACCTCGAGCAGGAAGAGCGTCCCATCCGCGGCGAGCGCCGCGCCGCTGCACGGAATACGCTGCGCGTAGACGCCGCCGTTCGGACCGTCGGGGTCGTCGTACCATGCGCCGTCCTGGAGAATCAGTGGTCCGCCGCCGATTGCCGCGCTAACGTCCGCAAGCGGGATCGGTGAGAGGTCGCCGGATGCGGCGATCGTATCGCCCACATTCGGAAGGCTGGCGCCGTCGTACGCGTCGAGGCCGATCGCGATGTAGTATCCCGGCGGTTGCGCGACCGTGTTGTCGGGGATTGCCGTTACTCGATAGGTCGCAAACGGCGGCGTTCCATCGACCGGCGTTAGCGCCACCAGCGTGGTTTCGTCCGAAGGCGGCACGGAACCGTAGGCCGGCGTGAGCAGCGTCACCCCATTCCCGCGTGCGGCATTGACGGCATCGAGCGCGACCGCGCGACCGGGCAGTTGCAGCGTACCCAAGAAGCTCGTTTCGATGATTTGCGGTAACCCGGTTCGCTCGATGACGAGCGCGAAGCGCTTACGAGGCGAGCGCACGAGTACACCGTCGTGGACGACCACGTTCGTCGGGCGATTGGTGTCACCGATATCGAAGTAGTCGCCGTTGATTCCGGCTATAGCTCCGGTGCGCTGGGCCATCGACGAGACGGTCTCACCTTGCGACGTCAACGTGTCGTTCGCGAGCACGGTGTTGAGGCGGATGTTCGCAGCGTTGGGAGCGATGGAAAGCGCGTGGATGACGATCGGGCCGGCGCTGGTGATCATGTCGTACTCGCCGTAGTCTACCCCCGGCGCGATCGCACGTATGGTCGGCGCATCACTTTGAATTTGGGGAAACGGAGGTGCGGGATCGAGCTGCGCTGGGAGCACCGCGAGAAGCAGCGCGATCATGACGCTCGGGGATGCCAAACGGCGACGGCGAGCGGATAGCCGCCCGTGGCGAACGGTGCGCCGGCAACGCGCTCCAGCGTCGTGGTGCGAAAGACGTCGATTTCGTCACTGCGAGCGCACGGCACGTACAGGAGTCCGCGTTCGAGCGTGGGTTGCCACGGGGTCGTGCAGGTGCGTAGCGGCGCATGTGCGTCGCGCAACGTACGCGCGTCGAGCACGTCGACCGAATCGGTATCCTCGTCGGTGACGTAGAGTCGATCGTGCGCCTCGTCCAGCGCGATGCCGATCGGAAATTGCAGACGTCCGCTGCGCGCCACGAGGCGCGGACTGCCCGAACCCGCGACGTCGAACGCAACCACGCTGCCTGCGGCTGCGAACGGGGAGCTCAAGCTCTCATTGGAGACGGCGTACAGCCGGGATCCGTCCCGCGAAAGCGCGAGCGAAAATACGCGATCGACGGCATGAAACCGGCGCAGCTCGACCATGCTGACGGCGTCGACGATAGAGACCGTGCCGTCGTTGACGTTGGCGACGTAGACACGTTCGCGACCGGGATCGACGGCCAGCCCTTCGGCGGTGAGGCCGAGAACGCGTTGCGCGATCCTCCCGTCGGCGGCAATGCGCGTAAGCGCACCGGCACCGGCAACGTCACGATCCGTAACGAAGAGCGCACCCGTTCCGGTGTCGAAAGCGAGCTCGTCGCCGAGTGGAACGCCGCTGTAGCGACGTACGCCCCAGGGGTCGAGCGTCGCCACGGTCGCGCTGTCGCCGTCGGTTGCAATTGCGGCGAGCGTACCGTCGGTGCCGATTGCGACGTCGCCGGGCGCGCCGCCGATCCCCAGTGCCGAAAGCGCTCGAAACGGCGGCGAGGCCTCATGCAAGATGATGCCGTCGTCGTAGCTCGCGACCGCGATGAAGGCGCGGTGCGGATCGGGAGTCGGGGCAACTTCGAACGTGTGCACCGCAAGCCCGTACGTTCCGGCGGCGATGACGGTACTCTGCGAACTCGTCCCGGCGACGCGAAGGCGACCGCCGGTTATGCTGCCGCCACCACCGCTGAAGAGGCCATAGGGCATGTTGAAGCCGTCGACGTGGATTGGGATCTCACTGCCGGGAAGATAGGCCAGCGCTGCTCCTTCGATCGAACCGGTGGCGCGATACACCGGCGTCGCGCGCGGCGCGGTTGCAAGAACGAGCGTGAGGAGTACGAGAACGACGCGCTGCTTCAATGGCCCACTGCGTAGCCGTAGATGCCGGCCACGACACCGACGAGGCTCAAACCGGCGGCGAACCAGAGGGCGAAGCGCATACCCGTGAGGGCCGCGAGCGAGCCGAAGGCGATGGAGATTTCGAAGAGGGTCGTCGCGACCTCCAACAGTTCGAACGATTGCAGCAATCTGACCGAGTGCTCGACTTCGGCGTCTGCTTTGTTCTCGAGCTTTATGGCGTCGCCGTACGTTCGGAGCGCCGCCTGCTGCTGCGCGTTCGCCTCTTTGGGCATCTTGAGTGCCTGATAGAGCGTTGCTTTGATCAGCTTCGTGTCGTAGTAGTGATATTGATCGGACGCTTTGATGGTGAGGAGCAGACCGTCGGTACGAACGCTGAGCGCCTGAATCGAACGGTGATGTGCGGCAACGGTGCCAACAGCTGCGAGCACGGCAACGGTGGCCGTGAGGAACGCCACGCGCCGGCTTCCGCGCGGCCCCACGCCATGAGCGCTCACGACGTGATCGCTTCGCTCCGCGAGAGGGATTCGACGAGCTCGAGGCCTTCGGCGACGTCGGTTCCGGGGGCGACGAGCGTTTGCGCCGTACGATTCGGATCGAGCGCGAAGCTTGCGATTGCGTAGTCGTCGAACGTACCGGCGACCACGTTGCCGTCGGGATCGACGGCATAGGCGCGACGCGGTTCGGCAGCAAAAACGATGACGTAGATGCGCAACTCCGCTGCGCGGGCGCGAGCGACGTTCTCGAGCCACGGCGCGTGACGGGCCGCGTCGAGAATCGCGACACGATAGCCGGCGCGACGGTACGCCGTCAAGAATCCCGGATCGAGCGCATTGCCGGCATCGGTGCGAATTGCCGGAATGGCGCCGTCGAGTGCGGCAGAGCCGTCGCCCCCCGAAGCCGCCAGGGCGAGCTCCGCTTCGAGGATGCGAAGACGCTCGTCGATGTCCCGCGGTACCGGACCCGCAACGAGCGCGATGCGCATGGGGCGCAGCGTAGCTGTGGCACGCGGCGCCGGCGCGGGCACCGCTACCCGCATCGGCGACGGCGAGCCGAGGACGACCTGCGCGCTGATGAGCTCTTCCTCCGTCTGCGAAGCGATCGCAACGACATTACCGCCGGCATCCACGATCTGTGACTTACCGCAGTAGGCGACCATCGAACGTTCGACGCCGCATTTGTTGGCAGCGATGAACGGCACGCCGTTTTCGAAGGCACGCATCCGGCCGAGCAGATCGGCTTGCAGATTTTCGAGCTGATGCGCGTCGCGCCCGGACGTTACCCAAGCGGTCGGCATCACCAGCATTTCGGCACCGCGGTCGACCAGCGCGCGCCCGATGCCGGGCATCCGTCCGTCGGCGCAGATCAAGACGCCGAGCCGTCCAAGCGAGGTTTGCACCGGCGCGATTGCTGCTCCGCGAGCAAACCATCGGCGATCGAAGTGCCAGAGAAAGATCTTCTCGGCAGACCCCGCCGGCGCGCCGTCGCGATCGATGACCACGGCGCTGTTGAACAGACGGCCGTCTCGGCGGAGCGCCGCACCGGCCACGATCGCGCAGCCGGAACGACGGGCGAGCAGTGCCAGTTGCGCGGTGGCTTCAGCAAGCAAGCCTTGGTCGACGGTCTCGCCGCCCAGGACGTAGGCAGGGAACGTCCCCTCGGGCAGCACCAGGAGATCGTGGTCGCGCGCGGCGCGTTCGACGCGTTCGAATATCGACGCGCGCTGATGCTCGTAGTCACCGCGATCGTGCGCGCGCAGCTGCAATGCGGCAAGACGAATCATTCGGGGCACGGAAGGCAGTTCTACGCGGGGCGCCGTACTCCGGCAACGTTCTTTTTTTGAGGAGAGATCCTTGGTAAACCGTACTCCCCTCCTTATCGCCGCCGCGTTTCTCGCGCTCGGCATGGTATGTGGTGCAATCGCTCCGGCCGCGACGATCTCGAAGCACACGGCAGCTACAAAGGCAGCTTCAAAGGACGCGTGCTTGCGCAAACCGAGCAAGTGGGAGCGCCTGCAGTGCGAAGACTACACGCACTCAGCTCCGGGCGACGAGTATTTCGGCCGCATGAAGTTGAGCTATCTCGGCATCAACAACACGTTTCACGATGAAGCGATTCGTGCCGGCGATTATACGACCAATTCCGGCATTATTTCCAAAGTGGGTTTTGCCGACGAGGCGCTCGAAGCGTGGGCGCACAAGTATCCGCGCGACCCGCAGCTGGCGCGCACGTACTTCCTGGCGATTGCTATGTACAAGAAGATCTACACGCAGGACGCGCAGCAAAAAGCTTGGACCTACATGCACATCCTCACGTCACGCTTCGGCGGCACCTATTTCGGCAAACTCGAACGTGCCGATCTCTCGCGCGGCTTCACCGAACACTATTTCGCGCTCGCGCAGTTGTGCCCGACCCCGTTGCCCAGCGGCGTCACGGCACCGCCGGAAGTTCCGTCCGCCGCACCGTCGCCGACACCGGCGCCGGGGCAGCCGAAGATCGATCTCATCACGCCTCCCTGCGTTCAACCGTCGATAGAGCCGTCGATGGAGCCATCCGCCGAACCTTCGTCGAGCCCGTGAAATGAGAGAGCCTCCGGTTTCCCGGAGGCTCTTCCATTTGCGGCCTGCCGCAGTCTAGAACTTCAGACCGATGCCGGCATACGGGCCCGTGTTGGCCGCGTCCGTCGGAGCGTTCATCTTGTTCTTGAGCTGTTCGCCGAGATAGCCGGCTTCGATGAAAAGCGGACTTCCCGGGAAGGAGTAGGTTACTCCGGCCTGCGCTTTGAGGATGTTGTACGACAGCTGATACGTCGTACCCGTGGGATCGGTGAAGTTACCCTTCACGTTGCCGTAGTACCAGGCGCTGACATACCACGAGAACGGGTGGTCGAGGTCGGGCAGCTTCTCGAGGCCGAATCCGACGTTCGAGATGCGCGGATAGCCCGTGTTCCAATTCCGCCAGAGGTAACCGACGCCCACGTAGACGCGTGGGTCGAGTACCTTGATACCCAAGTGTGCTTCGAGATCGTACGTGCTGACGCTGAACGCCGGCACGGCTGTCGCTCCGAGCCCACCGATGGTCGTGACGTCGCAGTTCGCCTCGTACGCGCCGGTCGCATCCACGCTGCAATCGTGCGGGTAATTGAGCTGCACGTAGTCGCCGTCGATCATCCACGGGATGTTGAAGACGTTGAACTCCGCAGCACCATGGATCTGGAACGAGACGCCGTTGGCTGCGTTCGCGCTCGCGACGTTGCCAGGGCTGAACTCGTCATAGACCTTCTGTGAGATGAGGTAATCGCCCGCGATGTAGTACTCCGTCTTGCGTTCAACCGGAGCCGCAGTCGGGGTCGGTGTCGGCGGTGCGGTTGCAGGCGGCGGCGGAGGCGGCGGGGTCGGTGTCGGCGGCGGCGTCGGCGGGATGTAGCGCACGACGACGATCTGCCGATCGGGAACCCACTGGACGTACGCGCCCATGCCTTCCGAGATCACGCGGATCGGAACGAGCACGTGACCGTGCCAAATGATCGGCGGCACGTCCAGCGGACGCGACTCGCCGTTGATAACGACTTCCGGCTTACCGACCGTGACCTTCACGTCGGCGCCGGGTTTGCTGACGTCCACCGTTTTGCTGGCCGCGTCGTACGAAACGGTCGCGCCCATCTGCTCGAACATCGAACGAAGCGGTATCAGCACGGTGCCGCCGCGTACGAGCGCGGCGAGCACGCGACCCTGCTTGTTGACGTCGGGCTTTGCGTAAACGTGGTGATCGTTGTAAAGAATCGGGATCTGCCCCGACGGTGGGGAACCGAAGTTCGCCGGCGGAGCCATGGTCGAGCCCTGATCTTGCGCGATCGCGTTGGTTCCAATGTTTCCATGCGACGCGGAGGTCGGAGCTGCGACCGCGTTAAGTCCAAAACCCGCTGCGATCAGCGCGGCGAGGACTCCGGTGCTCAGTCGCTTCAATGTTTCCTCCTAAGAAATCGAGTTATGAAACCGTGAGTTGTGCCGGGAACAGGCAAAAACAGGGCTTGACCCCGGGACAATCCTTCTTAATGGGTTCGGGAGGCCTTCCGTTTGCCCCCCCCTGCATACATACCCAGGCCGACGGGCCGGTTCTCACCCCTAGCCCGATGCGAGCTTCTCTTCGAGCTTTGCGAGAAATTTCGACCGTTCGATCAGATAGCGTTCATGCGTACCCTCGGCAACGGCTTCCCGCTCGTCGAACACTGCGACCGCGAAACTCAACCGCGGGCCATCGACCATGACGACCTCGACCTCGGTGCGGACGATGAATCCGACCGGTACCGGTTTGTGATGCTCCAGGTCGATATGTGTCCCGAGAGAAACCAGCTCGGGGTCGAGCACGGGCTCGATGCACGCGAGCGCTGCGGTTTCCACCAATTGTACCAGCACGGAGGTCGAAAGTACGTCTACACCCTTGTTGCCCGCCTTTTCGGCGGTCATCCACTCCTCAACCCGGGATTGAAGGCTGTACGCGCGCCCGATCTCCAGTTTCGCGCTCATGCCGGGGGAGAATACGCCCAAACCGAGGATGGTCCTGGAACCCGTTGTGGCGTTCGGGGAGTTATCAGGTTTTCCGGGCAGGATACTGAATCAAAGCGGGCGGATCGCGCGTATCCTGCGTTAGAACTCGGTTTCGCTCGATGAAGACATAGGGAGAATCATGCAGTACCTTCGAGCTGCGGTCTACGCACTCGGTGCGACCCTCGCCCTTGCGGCGTGCGCTCACGCCCCGCAACAGCAAATGCCCCCGCTCAACGTGGACGTCGCACCCGCGGTACGGCGCGACATCGCGACGTACATCTCGCTCGACGGGCAGGTGGCGCCGCTGGAACAATCCGTCCTGGCCTTCCAGCAGAACGGCACGATCACGTCGATCGCCGTCAACGTCGGCGACCGGGTCCGCGCCGGCCAGCCGCTCGCGCAAATCGACAGTTCGGTGTTGCGCGCAGAATACGCCCAGGCGCAGGCCCAGGCCAAGCAGCAGTCGGCGACGGCCGAAGGCTCGCAGGTCGGGCTTCCCGTTCAAATCGAGACGAACGAGGCGACGCTGCAAACCTCGCAAGCCGCCTTGCGCAACGCGAAGCTCGTCTACGATCAGGACGTCGCCCTTTATAAGGATGGCTACGTCTCAGAGGCGCAGCTCGAAGCCGCTCACGCCGCGTACGTGCAGGCCGAGCAGACCTATCAAACGGCGTACATCGGCTTGCGCAACAACGACGTGAGCGAACAAAATACGAAGGCTGCCATCGCCGCAGCGCAGGCTGCGCAAGCAAACGCGCACACGCTAGGTACGCAGGTGGCGCAGACGACGCTCTACGCGCCCTATGACGGCGTGATCACGCAACGGTTGCTCGACCCGGGCGCGTACGCATCGCCGTCGTCGCCGGTGCTTGCGATCTCGCGCGTCGCCCAGCTATGGATCAATATCAACGTCCCGGACACGGACCTGCCGTACGTACGGCCCGGATCTGCGGTCAGCTTCACCTCGAGCTCGCTGCCCGGACGCACGTTCCATGCGCGCATCGACACCGTGAACGCCGTTCCGACGAGCGGCACGCTCTCGTATCTGGCGCGGGTCCAAATGACGAACCTCGATGATTTTCTGCGCGGCGGCATGCTCGTGACGGCAACGTTGCTGCGGCAAGCGCACGCGAATGCGATCGTCGTTCCGCGTTCGGCGATCGCCCAGACCGAAAATGGATACGCCGTCTATGTCGTCGGTGCGGACAACAAAGCGCAAGAAGTTCCCGTGCAGCTCGGTATCCAAACCGACACGCTCTCGGAAGTGATCTCGTCGAAGGTGCAGCCGGGAACGAAAGTCATTACCACTCGCCCGGATGCGCTCAGAGATGGAAGCACCGTGGCGATCAACTCGCCCGGCGGGAATGCGCCGGGCGCTCAAGGGGGAAGCACCTCGAAATGACCCTTCCTCGCCGTTTCATGGCGCGACTGCTGACGACCGCCCTCGCGCTGGGCGTTTGCGTGCCGCTTTATGCCGACGCGCAGCCCTCGACGACGAACAAGCAACTCCCCATTACCGTTCCCACGCCGGCACCGATGCCGACGACCTCGGGGACGCCGATTCCGTATCCGGCTTACGGTTCGCCGGCGCCTGACGTGGCGGCGCAGAAACAGAAGCCCGGCGTACCGCTAACGGTGACGCTGACCCAGGCGATCGACATCGCGGTCGTGCAGGCGCCGGCGTTCGCCTCCGAGCGCGCAGCGTATCTCGCGATCGCGGCAAAATACGGAGCCGAGAAGGGTGCGCTACTGCCTGCGATCTCGGCAAATGCCTCGATCACCCGCGACTATAGCGGAGCGCTGACCACGACCGGTGCCGTTCCGTCGGCATCGACCGGGCCGACCGTCCCGTACTACCAGACGTCGCAAAGCGGCGCTATCTCGATCAGCGAGCTGATCTACGACGGCGGAGAAGTCATCGCCGGCATCCGCAGCGCCAAAGAGGCAGACTTTGCGGGTCGCGACACCCTCTTGCGGCAGTTACAAACGCTGTCGTTCAACGTCGCGAGCGCGTACTACGCGTTACTCGAGGACAACGCGACCGTCGCCTCCGATAACCAGCTCGTTCGTGAGTTCGAGATCAACGAACGGTACGTCTCGGCAGAGATTCGTACCGGTGCCGCGGCTCGCTCGGATCTCGCCGCAGCGCAATTCGAGACGGCGCAAGCCCGCGGAGCGTTGATCACGGCGCAGGGCGCGGCGATTGCAGCCGAGGCGACGTTCGCGACGACGCTGGGACTCGACGCCGACGTGGCGATCATGCCAAAACCGTTGGGAGCGTCCCCGCCGCAGATCAAGATCCTCTCGTACCCGCAGGCGCTTGCCGAAGCGCTCAACCTGCGCCCGGACTACCTCGCCGCGCAACACACGGTCGAGTCGGGTAAGGAGAACCTTCGTTTTGCCAAGCTGGCTCGCTTTCCGACGTTGACGGCGGACGGCAGCGTCGGCGTGGATCGCTCGCAGGTTCCCGTCGGCGGGTATCAGACGAACTATCAAAGTCATAATTCGCTCGGCGCGACCTTGAGTATCCCGATCTACGATCAGGGCATCACCAACTACAACGTCGCCGTTGCCTCGGCAACGCTCGACGAAGACGTTGCGGCGCTGACGCAGTCCCGCTTGACGGTTCAGTCCGACGTGCGCGGCGGTCTGGCCAACCTCATCTCGGCGCGTGCCAACCTCGTCCAAGCGCAGGCCGAGGTAACGAGCGCAACGGTGAGTCTGCAGGCAACGCAGGCGCAATATCGCGTGGGCGCTTCGACGATCACGGCGATCGTGACGGCGGAAGCGAACTTGGCGACGGCACAGTCGGCATACGTTGCGGCGCTCTACGGGGAGCGACTGGCCGAACAACAGTACACGTACGCACTGGGGGCAACCGACCTGTCTCTGTAGACGGTTCGGCCGGCATCGTGCAGCTCGCAGAGGGCGGCGAAACAGCGCGGTCAAAGCCTGCGGCGATGTCCTCCAATCCTACCGTTCCGGCCGCGATTTCCGACCCGGTGAACGCGGCGATTCTGGCGGTCTCCGAAGACCGCCTTGCCGGGTTCCAGGACGATCCCTTCGGCGAGATCGCCGCGCGCAGCGGCATCGCCGCGGACCTCGTCATCGAGCGTGTCGTCGCGATGCTGCGTGCCGGGACGATCCGGCGCGTGCGCCAGACGCTGATGTCGACAAACCTCGCGCGCGGTGCGCTGTGCGCATGGCAAGTCCCAAGCGAACGTCTCGATGCCGCATTCGACTATATGTTCCGCGACGATCCGTTCTCGGGACACGTCGTCATTCGCACCACCGATACGCTTACGCCGGGAAGCACGTATCGGCTCTGGACGACGCTGAAGGTTCCGCAAGGCTACTCATTGCAAAAACACGCTGAATTTCTGGCGCGCACGGTTGGAGCCGAGCATTTCCGGCTCATGCCCGCCAAGATGCTGTTCGCGCTCGGCGTGGGTCACGTGCGGCGCCGAGGGCTCGAACCGGGTGCGCGCGCGGACGAATTGGCCGCACCGGTCGATACGGCAATCGTCGAGCTCTCCGATCTGGAGTGGCGCGTGCTCACAACGCTCAAACGAGAGTTCGCACCGGAAGAGCTCGTGCGCGACCTCTGGGTTGCGCGTGCCCGCGAGGCCGGTGTCAGCACTGAAGAATTCGCGCACGTCGCTCGGGAGCTCAACCGGCGCGGCGTGATCGGGCGATTCTCGACCTTCCTCGAACACGTCAAAGCGACGGCGAACAACGAACGCGTCACCCGCTACAACGCGCTGTTTCACTGGGCGGTACCGCCCGGACGCGAGGTCGACGCCGGGCGCGAAGTCGGGCGGCATTTCGTCATTACCCACGCGTACTGGCGCGAAGGCGGCCCGGAGTTTCGCAACGTCAACGTCATGGCGGTCGCGCACGGCATGGAGAAGGAGCGCGTGCTGGCGCACAAGGCCGCGATCGACGAGCATCTGCGCGAGGCTGGGATCGGCTTCTCGTACACCAACGTCTTCTGGGGTGGTCGCAGCGAGATCAAACCTTCGGAGATCACGCCCCAAGCCTATCGAGAGTTTTGCACGAGCGTAGGCATCGATGCCGAATCGATGCGGGACGACGCTTGACGCGCCGCATCTGCGCGGGCGTCGCGCTCGTACTGTTTGCAACCGCATGCACGCGTGTCGCGACCGGCAACGGCCAGCGCCACCCGTGGACGCGAGCTGGGGTTTTGCGCATCGGCGAGCCGTACGACGTCAAGTCCCTCAACCCGGCGCTCGACAACAGCGCGTTTTCACTCGACGTCTCGATGTTCGTCTTTTCGTACGCCGTGCGGTACGACGGCAAAGGTCACCCGGTACCGGATGCCCTGCGCGAGGTTCCAACCCGAGAGAACGGCGACGTTCGCGATGGCGGCAAGACGCTGATCTACAAGCTGCGTCCGAACATTACGTGGCAGGACGGAAAGCCGCTCACCTGCGAGGACCTGAAGTTTACGTGGCAGTACGTGATGAATCCGAAGACGAACGTGTCGATCACGGACGGATATCGTGATATCGGTTCGATCGACTGCAGCCGCGAGGACGTCGCGGTGATTCACATGAGGCGCCTCTACGCACCCTTTCTCGAGCAGCTTTGGGGTGTCAACAGCAGCACGCCGATTCTTCCCGAGCACATTCTCGCGCCCTACGTCGCCGCAGGCACGCAGAATAGCGCCCCGTTCAACGCGATGCCGATCGGCAGCGGCCCCTTCCGGGTGATTCAATGGGAGCGCGGCACCGTCGTACGTCTCGCCGCGTACGGGGGCTACTTTCTCGGCAAACCGAAGCTCAACGAGGTCGATATTTACTCCGAACCCGATGAGAATACGCTCGAGACGCAGTTGCAAACGCATGCGATCGATCTGCTCTCGCGTGGAACGGCGATCAATCTGCCGCGCTATCAGGCGCTCGTCGCTGCACCGAATAGCGGCTTGGAACTGACGCTGGTCGATTCATATGCGTGGGATCACATCGACTTCAACGAAGAGAATCCGATCTTTGCCGATGTGAACGTGCGCCATGCGCTGATCTACGCCACGAACCGGCCGGAGATCGTGGCGAAGATCATGCACGGCGCCGACACGCTCTCCGAAAGTCCCGAAAGCCCGACGCTCTCGTGGGCGTACACCAAAGATACCGCCCAATACCCGTACGATCCGGCGAAGGCGCGCGCGCTGCTCGACGCAGACGGATGGAAAGCCGGCGCCGACGGCATCCGCGAGAAGAACGGCCGGCGTTTGGAGTTCAATCTCAGCACGACCACTGAGGGGACGCTTGCGAAGGCGATCCAGGCGGTCGTGCAGCGTCAATGGCACGACGTCGGCGTGCAGGCCGACGTCAAGAACTATCCGACGTCGGAATTCTTCGCGAACGGCCCCGGCTCGGTATTGCTCGGCGGCCACTACGATGCCGCGATCTACGCCTGGACCGGGGCGCCGGATCCCGATCTCGATCCGCTCTACTCGGCCGATAATCTTGCTCCGCGCGGCCAAAACTCGCTCTTTTGGGTGAATGCGGCCGCGACCAAGGCGCTCACCGACGCGCTCGAGACCACCGACGAGGCACGGCGCAAGGCCGACTACGTCATCTTTCAACAGCAGCTCGCCCTCGACGTGCCGACGATCATCATCGGCTTTCGCAAGCTGCCCTACGTCTACAACACTGATTTGAAAGGCTTCGATCCGTCGCCGGTCATCTCGCCGTACTGGAATCCTTGGGAGTATTCGATATGAGACGACTCACCGCCGCACTGATGCTCGTCATGCTTGCCGCCTGTACGAAGACCGCGCAGACCGGCATAGGGGGGCGCGTGAACGCATGGACCATTCCGCATGTGTTTCGCTATGCAAACGCAGAGGACGTCAACACACTCAACCCGCTCTTGAGTCAGCAACTCACGGTCGGCTACATGTCGTCGCTCACGGCAGCCTGGCTGACGAAGTGGAACGCGCACAACCTTCCGTATCCCGAGCTTGCGACCGAGGTTCCAACGAAAGCAAACGGCGGTGTCAGCAAGGACGGCCTGACGATCACCTACCATTTGCGCAGGGGATTGCGCTGGTCCGACGGCGCGCCGCTCAACGCCGATGACGTGGTGTGGACGTATCACGCCGTCATGAACCCCGCGAACAACGTTGTTAGCCGCACCGGTTGGGATCTCGTCACGAAGGTGGACGAACCGGACAAGTACACGGTCGTTTTTCACTTGAGCAAACCGTACTCGCCGTTCGTGACGACCTTCTTTTCGAGCGCGGGCGCCAATCCGTGCATCCTTCCCAAGCACTTGCTTGCGAAGTATCCCAACGTCAACAACGTGCCGTTCAACGAGCTTCCGGTCGGCGCAGGGCCGTTCAAATACAAAGAATGGATACGCGGACAGAAGGTCGTGATGGTCCCGAATCCCTACTACTTCCGGGGGCAACCGAAGCTCAAAGAGATCGATTTCGAGATCATTCCCAATCGCGACACGGTTCTGACCTCGCTCGAGTCGCACGAACTCGACATGTGGCTGAACGTTCCCGGTACCTATTATGATCGCCTTACGAATCTCGATGGTTTTACGGTGATGGCAAATCCCGGCTATGAATGGGGGCACATGGACTTCAATGTGACCAGGCCCGCCGTCTCCGATCCCGTCGTTCGCCACGCGCTCGAACTTGCGCTCGACCGCAAGACGCTGATCGCGAAGTTTCAGCATGGCATCCAGATACTCCAGGAAGGCGTCGCTCCACTCGCCGCTCCGTACTACGATCCGAACATCAAACTCGTGCCGTTCGACGTCGCGCGAGCCAACAAACTCCTCGACGCCGACGGTTGGAAGCGCGGGCCCGACGGCATTCGCCAAAAGGACGGCGTCAAGTTGAATCTCGTGTTTGTCAGCTCCACGGGTGCGCCGAACGTCGACCACGAGATCGAATTCTTCCGCTCGACCTGGAAGCAGATCGGCGTGGCCATCGACGTGAAGCGCTATCCGGCGCCGATGCTGTTCGCTCCGATGGCCGCCGGCGGAGTCATACAAAGCGGAAAGTGGGACGCGGTGATCTTCAACTGGGTCGCCGACCCGCTAGGCGACTTCTCGTACCTGTATGCATGCGACGACATGCCGCCGAACGGCCAAAACGATTTGCGCTGGTGCAATCCAAAAGCCGACGCCGCTACGCACGCGCTCTTCGCTCACTACGATCAGGCGCAGCGCAATGCCGACGATCGCATCCTCTTCACGCAGCTTGCCAAGGACCTCCCGCAGATCACGCTCTACGGTGTGAAGGACATCTACGTCTACAACAATGACCTCAAGAACTTCCATCCCAACGCAGTGGCCCCGTTCGACGACTTCATGAACGTCGATATCTGAGGCTTCACTGCTTCAGCGTGTAGATCGCAAGGCGTTCGATCAGGCCGTCGTTGCCCATCGCGTAGGCTGCGCCGCCGGGGAAGCGTGCTTCGAAGATCTCCGCGTAGGGACCAAGCTCGGTGGGCATCCCCTGCATGCGGCCGAAGTGGCCGGGAAGCGACGTGGCCGGCGCACCGACCTCGATCTCGCCCGGCACCAAGCGAAAGTGCGCGTCCTGCGGCTCCAAACGCGGCGCGCGCTCGACCTTCGGAACGTAGATCTCGGCCGATGCGAGTTGCTCGCCGGAGTAAAAGATGCTCAACAGCAACCGCGCGTCGTTCGTCCCACGGACGCCGTACGTGTGCCAGCCCTGCGACGGATAGCTGAACGCCATGCCCAGGCCGCGTTGGACGTCGGCGCGCGTCGTCGTATTGACGTCGAGCACCAGCCCCTCGCTGAAAAGCAGGATCGGTTTGTCGGAGGGCGGCGGAGCGGTCTCCTGCGGTTTGTAGAGGCGTTCGTAGATGTTCGCGAGGATCTCGACCGCGCGCTGCATCGCAAAATCCGGCGGATTCTCGCTCACGACGCAGCCGAATTCGTCAGCAAGCCGTGGGATTGACCTACGAGATAGATCAGGCCGATCACGGTGGCGAGGTACCAGAGCCCGACGCGCGCGCGTGCCGCGTTCGTCATCGACGCGGCGCGCGGATCGGGAGAGCCGCGCAGCGCGCCGATCATGGCGGGAAGCCCAAGCAGTGCGATGAGTAGCACGAAGACGATCGGGACGTGCAGCCAAAATGCTGCCGCGACGAAAAGCAACGCGCCGGCGATCCACAGCGGCGGCCAGATCGCGCCGATGACGCGTCCGCCGTCGAACGGCAATACCGGCAGCATGTTGAAGAGGTTCAGAAACGCGCCGATATCCGCGCACGCCAGCCAAAAGCGATCGCCGGTAGCCGATCCGAGCGCGTAGCACGTGCCCGCGAGAACGAAGCCGGTTACCGGTCCGGCAAGGGCGATGTACGCGTCCGACTCGAGATCCGGCGCGATCGCGCCGGCCGTATACGCGCCCAGGAACGGAACGAAAACCGGAGCGCGCACGGGCAAGTGGTAGGCGCGGTAGGCGAAGTAGTGGCCGAGCTCGTGAGCGGCGAGCAAGAGAATGATCACCACGCCGATACGCCAGCCGAAGAACGCAACGTAAAAGAAGAGCGAAAGCAAGAAGGTCCAGCTCAAAGCAAAGAACTTTGCGCCGAGCAGCACGAACTTCAGGTTCAGCAGCACCGCGATCAGCGTCTTGAACTTGAGCAGCGCGACGCCGATCGCCGCCGCAATCGTGCCGAGCCCGCCCATTCGCTTGCGCGCCGCGTTCCGCTGCGGCGCTTGCGTATCAGCGGGGGCTTGGTATTCTCCCTCGACCGGTGGCTCTTCGTGCATCATGCAGAGAACCTAGAGCCAGACCTCGCACGAGCCCGCGTAGACTTCGTCGTAGAGTGTGGAGGGATCCGGCATCGGTTCCGCTTCGACGGCATCCGTCACCGCGTTGACCCGGACCGCAATTGCCGAGCGCATCGCTTCGATCTGCTCGCGATCGAGCACGCCTTCGTCGATCAAACGCCGCTCGAAGCGCGGGACCGGATCCTTGACGCGCTGCTCCGCAACCTCTTCGCGCGTCCGATACGTGCGCTCGTCGTCGTCGGTCGTGTGTGAGAGGAAGCGATAGCACATCGCTTCGACCAGCGTTGGGCCACCGCCCGAGACGGCCTTCTGCCGCGCGCTTTTGACGGCTTCGTAGACTGCAACCGGATCGAATCCATCGACGACGACGCCGTCCATACCGTAGCCTTGCGCGCGGGCGGCGACGCTGGGATTGGCCATCTGCTTCGAGATCGGCGTCGAAATCGCCCATTGATTATTCTCGCAGAGAAAGACGATGGGAAGCGCTGCGATTGCGGCAAAGTTCATCGACTCGTGCCACTCGCCTTCGCTGGTCGAACCTTCACCGAACTGGCAGAGCACCATGCGATCGCGTTCATTGCGATACTTGATCGCGTACGCGGCGCCGACGGCGTGCGGACACTGCGCGGCCAAAATCGACGAAATCGAAGCAATGCCTTTCTTTTTGTCGGCCACGTGGTTGATGATCGACTTGCCGCCGGTCGTATCGGTGGCGCGCGCAAACTGCGAGCGGAAGATGTTCTCGAGCTCGAAGCCGCACGCGAGCGTGATGCCGGTGTTGCGGTAGTAGGGATAGAGCACGTCTTTGCCGCGCGCAAACGCCATGCCGGCGCCGGCCTGGACGGCTTCATGGCCTTCCGAGCCCATCGCGATCCCGATCTTCCCCTGGCGATTGAGTTGGAATCCGCGGGTGTCGACGGCGCGCTGAAGCAGCATGTTCTCGAGTAGCGTCACCAGCTGATCGTTCGAGAGCGGCGGCGCGGCTGCGGGACGAGTGGAAGCCATGGCGGAACACGTTGTCTATGGAAGCGCGCCGTCCCTACGACATCGATTCGGTTACCGACGTGGCGTTTCGCATCTTTGCCGAGCGCGGATTCGACGCCGCGTCGATGGACGACGTCGCGCGTGCCGCGGGCATCACCAAGGCGAGCATCTACCATCACGTGCCGAGCAAGGAGGCACTGCTGGCACGCGGGCTTGCGCGCGCATTGGGGGCGCTCTTCGGCGTGCTCGACGAATCGAAGGGTCAGACCGGTACGGCGCGTGAGCGGCTCGCCGCGATCGTGCGACGCGTCGCGGAGATTACGATGACGATGCGCGCGGAGGTCAGCGTGCTTTTTCGCGTGCGCGGCAACTCGAGAACCGAACGCGACGCAATGGAACGCAGGCGCGCGTTCGACACCGCGATCGCCGAGCTGGTCCGGGAGGCGCAAGCCGCGGGCGATCTGCGCGCGGACATCGAGCCCGCTTTGGTGGTCCGCTTGATCTTCGGGATGTCGAACTCGGTGGTCGAATGGTACAAGCCCGGCGGGCGGACCTCGGCTGCGTCGATCGCCGAAGCGATCGAGGCCATCGTCTTCGAAGGGATTGACGCCCTTCGGCCGGGGTCGTAGAATTGGCCTGGCCTACCATTTGGTAGGCGCCCTGCGGGAGGCTATGTTGAAGCTGCGCAGCTACGTCGAAGGAGCTTGGTCGGAGGCGCCGGGCGGGTTCACCGAGGTCCGATCGGCCGTTGATGGCGGCACGGTCGCCTTGGTCTCAAGTCAAGGCATCGATTTCCAGCGGGTGCTCGACTACGCGCGCGGCGCCGGCGGCCCGGCGCTGCGTGCGCTGACCTTTCACCAGCGCGCCGACCTGATCAAACGCCTCGCGGCGTATTTGAACGAGCGCAAGGAGCGCTTCTACGACCTCTCGTTCCAGACGGGTGCCACGCGCAAGGATAGCTGGACCGATATCGACGGCGGCATCATCACGCTCTTCTCGTTTGCGTCGAAGGCGCGGCGCGAGCTCCCCGATGCGCACGTCGCGCTCGACGGCGCGCTCGAGCCGCTCTCCAAGGGCGGGACGTTCGCCGGCCAGCACATCATGACGCCGCTGCGCGGTGCGGCGGTGCACATCAACGCGTACAACTTTCCTTGCTGGGGCATGCTCGAGAAGCTCGCGCCGGCGATTATCGCGGGCGTGCCCGCGATCGTGAAACCGGCCACGCAATCCGCGTACGTCGCCGCCGCGGTCTTCGAAGAGATCGTGGCCTCCGAAATTCTCCCCGAGGGCAGCGTACAGTTCATCGCCGGCGGTTTGGGCGATCTGCTCGAGCGGCTTACCGGTCAAGACGTCGTCTCGTTCACCGGCTCCGCGCACACCGCGATGAAGCTGCAACAGATTCCCGCGATCGCGCGGAACAGCGTGCGCTTCATCGCCGAACGCGATTCGCTCAATGCCGCGATTCTCGGCAGCGACGTCGGTCCGAACGATCCCGAGTTCGACCTCTTCGTCAAAGAAGTCGCGCGCGAGATCACCACCAAAGCAGGTCAGCGCTGTACCTGCATTCGCCGTGCGATCGTGCCGCGCGCGCTGCTCGATCGCGTGCAGAGTGCGCTGGCTGCCCGGCTCGATCGTGCCGTGCTCGGCGATCCCCGCGCTGAGAATGTCACGATGGGTGCGCTCGTGAGCACCGGCCAGCGCGACGACGTGCTCGCCGCCGTGCGCGAGCTTGCGCAAGAGGCGTCCATCGTGTACGGCGATCCCTCGGCGACGCCGAACGTGGCGGGTGCCGGCTCGCGCGCCGGCGCCTTCATGTTGCCGGTGGTCCTGCGTTGCGACCACCCGTTGCGTGCGCAGCGGATCCATAGCGTCGAGGCCTTCGGTCCGGTGACGACGCTCATGCCCTACGACACCCTCGACGAAGCGATCGAGATCGCCAATCGCGGCGAGGGCAGTTTGGTGGCGTCGATCTTCTCGTATGACGGCGGCGTCGCCGACGCGCTCGTGCTCGGCATCGCGCCGTTCCATGGACGCGTGCTCGTCGTCGATCGCGACGACGCGAAGGAGCAGACCGGTCACGGCTCGCCGCTCGCGCCGCTCGTGCACGGCGGTCCGGGGCGAGCAGGCGGCGGCGAAGAGATGGGCGGCGTGCGCGGTGTCTATCACTACATGCAGCGCACCGCCGTGCAAGGCACGCCGGAACGCATCGCGACCGTCAGCGGCGTCTGGAACGCGGGCGCGGCGGAGACGACGGCCACGACACATCCGTTCGAACGCGCCTTCGAAGAGCTGCGGGTCGGTGAGACGTTTTACACGCCGTCGCGCGAGATCACGCTCGACGATATCGAGCGCTTCGCCGCGTTCACCGGCGACGCGTTCTACGCGCACATGGACGAAGCGGCCGCCAAGGCGAGCCCGTTCTTCGACGGACGCGTCGCGCACGGCTATCTGGTGCTGTCCTTTGCGGCCGGACTTTTCGTGCGGCCGGAGCTCGGCCCCGTGCTCGCCAATTACGGTTTGGAGTCGCTGCGCTTCTTGAAGCCGGTCTATCCCGGCGACGCGGTGCGCGTGCGCCTGACGGTCAAAGAGAAGCGGCCGCGCAAGCCGGAATACGGCGAAGTACGCTGGTCGGTAACGGTCTTCAATCAACACGACGAGGTCGCCGCGACCTACGATCTATTGACGATGAACGCGACGAAGGCGCACGTACCGTCGCTTGCGGGTGTGTCGTAATGTACACCTCGATCTCCGACGGCATCGTCGAAGGGCAAGGCGACGACCGCGAAGCGGCGTTCAACGAGCGGCTCGATCGCGGCGTGAAGGTGGAGCCCTCCGACTGGATGCCGGAAGCGTATCGCAAGACGCTGGTCCGCCAAATCTCGCAGCACGCACACTCCGAGATCGTCGGCATGCTCCCCGAAGGCAACTGGATCACGCGCGCGCCCTCGTTGCTGCGCAAGCTGATTCTGCTCGCCAAGGTGCAAGACGAGGCGGGACACGGGCTCTATCTCTACAGCGCGGCCGAGACGCTCGGCACTTCGCGCGACCTGATGGTCGATGCGCTGCTGACCGGTAAGGCCAAGTACTCGAGCATCTTCAATTATCCGACCCTGACCTGGGCCGACGTCGGCGCGATCGGCTGGCTGGTCGACGGCGCCGCGATCATCAATCAGATTCCGATTACGCGCTGCTCGTACGGACCCTACGCGCGCGCGATGGTGCGGATCTGCAAAGAAGAGAGCTTCCACCAGCGCCAGGGCTTCGACGTGATGTGGAAGCTCGCACACGGTACGCCGGAGCAAAAGGCGATGGCGCAAGACGCGCTCGACCGTTGGTGGTGGCCGTCCGTCATGATGTTCGGTCCGCCGGACTCGCAGTCGCCCCATAACGCGCAATCGCTGCGTTGGAAGATCAAACTCTTTACCAACGACGAGCTGCGTCAGAAGTTCATCGACCAAACGGTTCCGCAAGCCGAGCAGCTGGGCTTGAAGATTCCCGACGCCGGCTTGCGCTGGAACGAAGAGACCGGACACTACGAGATCGGCCCGATCGATTGGGACGAGTTCTACCGCGTGATCAAGGGCGACGGCCCATGTAACCGCGAGCGGCTGCAAACGCGCATCGACGCTTGGGAAGACGGCGCGTGGGTGCGTGAAGCCGCCGATGCCTACGCGCGTAAACATGCGAAGACGGAGAGCGCCGCATGAGCAAGGGCTGGCCGCTTTGGGAGATCTTCGTGCGCAGCGAGAACGGTCTGGCGCACAAGCACGTCGGTAGCCTGCACGCCGCCGATGCCGAGATGGCGGTGCAGAACGCGCGCGATCTCTACACGCGGCGTAATGAGGGCGTAAGCATCTGGGTCGTGAAATCGAGCGACATCGTAGCGACGGACCCATCGCAGAGCGATGAACTCTTCGCGCCGTCGGAAGACAAGGCGTACCGCCACGCGACGTTCTATCACGTGCCGGAGGGCGTCAAGAACTTGTGAGCGACCTGCGCGTCGAATACGTGTTGCGCCTCGGGGACTCGGCGCTGGTCCTCGCGCAGCGGACCTGCGCGTGGGTCGGGCACGCAGCGGTCATGGAAGAAGACGTTGCGCTCGCCAACGTCGCGCTCGATCTCTTCGGTCAAGCCAAGCTCTGGCTCGATTATGCCGGCGAGATCGAAGGTGACGGCCGCGATGCCGACGCGTTCGCCTTTGCTCGCGACTCGGGGGCGTTTTACAATCTGCTGCTCGTCGAGCAGCCCAACGGCAACTTCGCCGACACGATCGTGCGCGGCTATTTTTATGACGCGTGGTCTGCGCTTGCGTTGAAGGAACTGACGCATTCGCGTGACGAGCGCATCGCCGCTATCGCCGCCAAGTCGGCTAAGGAGACGGCGTATCACCTGCGCCGAAGCGAGGATTGGTTACTGCGTCTGGGCGACGGTACGGAGCTCAGTCACGAGCGCGCGCAACACGCGGTGAATGCATTGTGGCGTTTTACCGGCGAGCTCTTTCTCGGTGACGACGTGGACCTGCAGATGACGCAAGCCGGTATCGGTTTCGATCCGGCAACGCTGCGCGAGCCATGGCTTGCGCGCGTTGAATCCGCCTTGCAAACCGCGACGCTCGAGCGACCGGTCGAGGGCTGGATGCAGCGTGGCGGCAAGCAAGGCCGCCACACGGAAGCGCTGGGGTATCTGCTCGCCGAGATGCAGGTGCTACCGCGCAGCTATGCGGGTGCCACATGGTAGCGCAAGCGTGGCAGTGGCTCGACGACGTGCTCGACCCCGAGCTGCCGGCGATCTCGATCACCGATCTCGGCATCGTCCGCGACGTACGCATGGAAGAAGACGGAGAGCTGGTGGTGGCGCTGACGCCAACGTATTCGGGATGCCCGGCGACGGCAGCGATCGAAGCCGACGTCGAGCGCACGCTACGCGATCACGGCGTCGCGCGTCTACGCATCGAGCGCCGTCTTGCACCCGCGTGGACGACGGATTGGATGACGCCGCGCGGCCGCGCGCGCCTCGCCGAAGCGGGCATCGTGCCGCCGCGCCGGACGCTCGCGGATGGGCCGGTGGTGATGACACCGTGTCCGCGTTGCGGATCGAACGACACGGCCGAGCTTTCGCACTTCGGGTCGACCCCGTGTAAAGCGCTCTATCGCTGCAACGCATGCCGCGAACCGTTCGACTACGTGAAACCGCACTGATGGAATTTTTTCGCCTGCCGGTTTGGCACGTGCGCAAGGACACGCGCGACGCTGTCGTCGTCGAGTTCGCCGTGCCGCCGCATCTGCGCGATACCTTTGCATTCACGCAAGGGCAATATCTCACGTTGCGCGCTCCCATCGGCGGGGCCGAAGAACGACGTTCGTATTCGATCTGCGCGAACCCGCAATCGGGACGCCTGCGCGTGGCGATCAAACGCGTCGACGACGGCGTCTTTTCGAGCTGGGCACACGGCGCGCTGCGGGCCGGCGACGAGCTGGAAGTGGCTGCGCCCCAAGGGCGATTCTTCGTGCCGCTCGATCCCACGCAGTCGCGTAGCTACCTCGCCGTGGCGGCCGGCAGCGGGATCACGCCGGTGCTTTCGCTGATCGAGACCACGCTCGAGGTCGAACCGCGCAGCACCTTCACGCTCGTGTACGGCAATCGCTCGGCTTCGACCACGATGTTCCGTGAGGAGTTGCAGCACCTCAAGAACCGGTATCTCGATCGCCTGGCGCTGATCTTCGTGACGAGCCGCGAGCGGCAGGAGATCGACGCATTCAACGGCCGGATCGATCGCGAACGCTTTCTCGAGCTGTGCCGGGGATGGATCGATCTCAAAGCGACGGACTACGTGTTCCTCTGCGGACCCGAATCGATGATGGAGTCGGTCCTGGAGGCACTGAGCGAACGCCGTTTTCCGCGCCGGCACGTCGTGCTCGAACGCTTCGTCACCGATGGGCGTGTTGCTCGCGAGCGGCGCGAGCGCTCGCACAGCGTACCGGAGAAGCTGGTGCGGGCAAGCGTCGTGCTCGACGGCGTCGCGCGCAGCTTCGAGATCCGCAAAGAGAGCGAGTCGGTGCTCGATGCCGGACTGCGCGCCGGAATCGATCTTCCGTTTTCGTGCAAGGGCGGCATCTGCTCGTCGTGCCGCGCGCAACTCGTCGCCGGGGAGGTCGATATGGACGTCCATTTCGCGCTCGAGGATTACGAAGTGCGCGGCGGCGTCGTGCTGATGTGTCAGAGTCATCCCGTGAGCGACGAGCTCGCGCTCGACGTCGACGCGATCGCGGCCCAGCTCGTATGAACCTGCTCGTCGCGCGCGAAGGCGGGATCATGCGGGTCACGCTCGACCGCCCCGACAAACTCAATGCGATCGATGGCGAGATGGCGTCGGCGGCGCGGGCTGCATTCGAAGCGGCCGCGCGCGAGGAAAGCGTGCGCGTCGTCGTCTTGACGGGCAGCGGACAAGCGTTTTGCGCCGGTCAAAACCTTGCCGATTCGGCTATCGCACCCGGAAGCGATCTCGGTTTGATGATCGAGCGGTATTACAATCCGCTGATTCGGGCCATTCGCAGTCTTCCCAAGCCGGTGATTGCGCGGGTGAACGGCGTCGCAGCCGGCGCCGGCGCGAACCTTGCCTTTGCCGCCGACATCGTCGTCGCCGCGCGCTCGGCCTCGTTCATCGAATCGTTTTCGCGCGTCGGTTTGCTTCCGGATTCGGGCGGTACGTGGATGCTGCCGCGCCTTTTCGGCCATGCGCGCGCGGTTGCGCTCGCGATGCTCGGCGAGCGCATCAGCGCGGAACAGGCACATGCGTGGGGCGCAATCTGGGACGTCGTCGACGACAACCGGCTCGATCAGGCCTGCGACACGCTCGCAAAGACGCTCGCACAGGCGCCGACGCGCGCGCTGGGTGCGATCAAGGCAGCGCTCGAGGCGGGCGCCTACGGCTCGCTCGACGCGGCCCTCGATCGCGAGCGCGATCTGCAGCGCATCCTCGGTGCAACCGCGGATTATCGTGAGGGCGTTGGCGCCTTCAGAGAGAAACGCAAACCGGACTTCGAGGGGAGATGACCACCGAGGAAGCGCAGATGCTTGCCGAACGCTGTGCGCAAGCGATGTACGAGCGCGATCGCGCCTCGCAAACGGCGGGCATGACGATCGATGGGGTCGCACCCGGGTATAGCCGGATGTCGATGACGCTGCTGCCGCAGATGGTCAACGGCCATCATATCGCCCACGGCGGCGCGATCTTCGCGCTGGCGGATTCGGCGTTTGCGTTCGCTTGCAACTCCCGCGACGTCGTGTCGGTCGCACAGCATTGCTCGATTACCTACATCTCACCCGGGCGCGAGGGCGAACGTCTGACCGCGGAGTGCAAGGAGAACAGTTTGAACGGACGTTTCGGTATCTACGACGTCGTGGTAACGGGTAGTGATGGGCGCGTCGTCGCGATCTTTCGCGGGCATTCGGCCGCGGTCCGCGGCAGCGTCGTCGACGGGAAGGCGTCGTCGTGAAGGGTAAGGCCGCGTTCATCTGCGACGGCATCCGCACGCCGATCGGCCGCTACGGCGGCATCTTGGCGTCCGTGCGAACCGACGATCTCGCCGCGGCGCCGATCGTCGCCCTGCTCGCCCGTAATCCCGGTCTCGATCCGGCTGCGATCGACGACGTGTATCTGGGTTGCGCCAATCAAGCCGGCGAGGACAATCGCAACGTAGCGCGGATGGCGCTGCTGCTTGCTGGTGTGCCGGAACGCGTCCCCGCCGCGACGATCAACCGCCTCTGCGGTTCGGGGCTCGACGCGGTTGCGAGCGCCGCGCGCGCAATTGCCGCGGGTGATATCGAGCTTGCGATCGCCGGCGGCGTCGAATCGATGACGCGCGCACCGTTCGTGATGCCCAAGCCGCGAGCGGCATTTTCGCGCGAGAACGCCGTCTACGACACGACCATCGGCTGGCGCTTCGTCAATCCCGTGATGAAAGCGCGGTACGGCATCGACAGCATGCCCGAGACCGGGGAAAACGTCGCCGCGGAGTTCAACGTCAGCCGCGCCGATCAGGACGCGTTTGCGCTGCGTTCGCAACAGCGCGCGGTCGCGGCGCAGAAGTCGGGGCGTCTGGCGAAGGAGATCGTGCCGGTCGAGGTGCGCAGCGGCAAAACGACCGGCACGGTGGACGTTGACGAGCATCCGCGCGCCGATACGTCGCTCGAAAAGCTGGCCGCGCTTCCGACGCCCTTCCGCGCGAACGGCACGGTGACCGCGGGCAACTCGTCCGGCGTCAACGACGGGGCGGCCGCCCTGATCGTCGCGTCCGAAGCGGCGGTCGAGCGCTTCAAGCTCACGCCGCGCGCCCGGGTGATCGGCGCAGCGACGGCGGGCGTCGCGCCGCGGATCATGGGCATCGGACCGATCTTTGCGACGCGCAAGCTCCTCGAGCGCACCGGGCTTTCGCTCGGCGATTTCGACGTCATCGAGCTCAACGAGGCTTTTGCTTCGCAGGCGCTGGCGACGATGCGCGAGCTCGGGCTGACCGACGATGCCGCGCACGTCAATCCCAACGGCGGCGCGATCGCGCTCGGACATCCATTGGGCATGAGCGGCGCGAGGCTCGCGCTCACGGCGTCGCTCGAGCTGGTCGAACGCGGCCAACGGCGTGCGCTCTGCACGATGTGCATCGGCGTGGGTCAGGGCATCGCGCTTGCGATGGAGCGCGCGTGACGGCTGCGCAGCTCGAACCGATCGAACACGCGAGCCGCGACGAGCTCGCGGCGCTTCAGCTCGAACGGCTGCGCACGTCGCTGACCCGCGCTTACGAGCACGTGCCGTTCTACCGCGCAGCGTTCGATCGCGCCGGCGCCGACCCGCGCGATCTACGCGAACTCGGCGACCTTGCGCGATTCCCATTTTTGGAGAAGAAACATTTCCGCGAGCAGTATCCGTTCGGGCTCTTCGCGGTGCCGCGCGAAACCGTCGTGCGGCTCCATGCGTCGAGCGGCACCACCGGCAAGCCGACGGTGGTCGGCTACACGCAGCACGACGTCGACACGTGGGCGAACCTGATGGCACGCTCGATTCGCGCGGCCGGTGGACGGCCGGGTGACATCGTCCACGTCTCGTACGGATACGGCCTTTTCACCGGCGGCCTGGGCGCGCACTACGGCGCGGAACGGCTGGGATGCACGGTGATTCCGATGTCGGGCGGTCAGACCGAGAAACAAGTGCAGCTCATTACCGATCTGCGACCCCGCATCATCATGGTAACGCCGAGCTACGTGCTCGCGATCGCGGAAGAGATGGCAAGGCAAGGGCTCGATCCACGTGCGTGCAGTCTCGAGACCGGAATCTTCGGCGCGGAACCGTGGAGCGACGAGATGCGCCGCCAAATCGAGTCGACGCTCGATATCGACGCCGTCGACATCTACGGCCTCTCCGAGATCATGGGACCCGGCGTGGCCGTCGAATGTCTCGAGACCAAGGACGGTCTGACGCTGTGGGAAGACCACTTTTATCCCGAGATCATCGATCCGCAGACGGGCGAGGTGCTTCCCGAGGGATCGTTCGGCGAACTCGTACTCACGACGCTGACGAAGGAAGCGTTGCCGGCGATTCGTTACCGGACCCGCGATCTGACGCGGCTCCTTCCCGGAACGGCGCGCACGATGCGCCGTCTCCAACGCATCACCGGACGTTCCGACGACATGCTGATCGTCCGCGGCGTCAACGTCTTTCCGTCGCAGATCGAAGAGCTGATCGTGCGCGACGAACGGCTCGCACCGCACTATCAGATTCACCTCGCGCGCAGCGGTGCGCTGGACGAAGTCACCGTGCACGTCGAAACGCAGCCCGGCGTGCAGCAGAGCGAGCACGTCGACTGCGCGCAGACGTTGATGGCGACGATCAAAAGCTATGCCGGCGTCACGATGCGCGTCGAGATCGCCGCACCGGGCACGATCCCACGCTCGATGGGGAAGGCCGTGCGCGTCGTCGACCACCGTAAGAGCTAAAGCTCGAGGCGCGGTACCCGCACGTTTGATGCCGGGTAGAAGCCGATTCGCGTGATCCGTGCCACGTCCGTTCCGGCTTCGATCAAGGCGTGCACGGCGACGCTTGCGATCGTTACGGCGAGGCGTGCCGCGACGCACGCGTGTCGTCCCTCCCCGAACGTGAACGTGCGTCCCGCAGCTTCGGCGTCGTAATTGGCGGCGGCAAGAAGGACGAGGATGCTATCGCCGTCGCCCACCGGCGTGCCGTCGAGGGTGATAGCGCGCGTAGCGAAGCGTCGCGTGTTGTGCACGGGTGGATCGAGACGCGCGACTTCCGCGACGAAGCCCGTGAGGGTCTGGGCATGCTCGACGATGCGTCGCCTGATCTCGGGTTCGGCGATGGCTAGCTGATAGAGCGTGTTGCCGATCAGCCCGGCCGTACCGTCGTACGATTGGAAGAGCAACCCGATCGCGTTCAAGCGGCGGACAGCGTCGGGGAAGCGCTCGGCGAAGATCTTGGAAAGCATTCGAACCGCTTCCGAGGCGCGCGGCACGTCGTGCGCCGTTGCGCCGGGTCCGATAGCGCGCGCAAGTGCGCGCGCATAGTCCTCGATGCCGGCCACGTGTGGTGCGGCGATGCCGAGCAACGTCGCCACCGCGCGCGACGGAAATGCGAACATCAATGCATCGAGCGGTTCGGAATCGAGGGCCGGCACCGCCGACGCGATCGCCGCAACGTTCGCCGTACCGAGGATTTCCTCGACGACGCGACGCCGTGCGGTGTGCGCCGGCCCGTCGCTCATACGGGCCATCTCGGCAAAGAGTTCACCGATCGCCGTGCCTCGCATGATCGCCGGTACGGGTTCGCCCGCGGGCCGTACGGCAAAAACGTCGTTTGCGAGTATTGCGTCGACGGTGCTCGCGCTGCAGGCAAGCCAGCATCGCAACTCCTCGTCGTACGCGAAGGGCGCTTCACGTGCTAGGCGAGCGTAGTAGCCGTACGGGTCCTCGGCCGTCGCCGCCGTCAGCGGCGTGAGCGTCACCACGTCAGGTCGAGACGCCGCCGGAGTTCGCGCGTGCCCTCGGGCGTTACGCGAAGCGAGCGATCGTTGGGAGTGCGCGCGATCCAGCGATTGCGCAGAAATAGTTCCAGTAGGGACGCGCCGAGGCTTCCCGCAAGGTGCGCCCGGCGCTCGGTCCAATCCGTGCACGCTCGCGCGAACTCGCGCCGCCGGCTATGCACCTCGTCGAGATCGATTGCAAGGTCGCCGAAGACGCGTGGCGCAGATCGCGCGAGCACGAACGCCGAGCCGCGTCGCGCGATCGCCTCGCGCGAGACGAGTGCGTCGGTAACCGCGACGCCCAGGCGTCCGGCGAGATGGTCGTAGCACGAACGCGCCGCTCGCATGCGCTCGAATTTCGTGCTCTGGTCGAGCGCGACGATGCGTACCGGCGATGCGATTGCCGCGAGACTCTCGAGCGCGTGACCGATCTCGCTCGACGCGAGACGGAAGAAGCGGTGGCGGCCGGCTGTGCGGCCCAGGATCATTCCGGCGCCGGTAAGCTTTTTCAGATGCGCGCTGGCTGCTTGGGGCGTGACGCCGGCGCGCAAAGCGAGCTCGGAAGCGCTGAGCTCGCGACCGTCGATGAGCGCCATGAGCATGGCGGCGCGCCCGGGGTCGCCGATGAGCGCGCCGACCTCGGCGACATTCGGCTCGGGACTCTTCGTGCTGCGACGTACCATGACCCGATGATAGCGCAACTTTATTTCATGCGCACGTGAAGTATCGGATCGGAGCGTCCCTAGGCGAGCATGCCGAGGCGAAAGGTCGCCACAAAGGCTTTGAAGACCGTCTGCATGTCCGCATCGGTGAATTGCACGTCGCGGGGACCGGTTCGTTCGAACCCTGGGATCATCGCGACGTAGTCCGCCTGCTCGGTTCGGGTAAGCGTCACGCGCATCTCGATCGGCGAGTCGAGGCGAAACGGTTTCGCGTCGGCGGCGTGCGCAATCGCATGCGCGGCGCCGTCCGCGATCGCTCGCTGCGCCGCTGTGGGAGAGAGCGAATCCGCGCTGAAGTTGCCGATCGACTCTTTGACGATGACGCCGTGCACCCAGGGCATCTGCGCCTGCACGCCTTCGACGGTCGTGCGATCGCCGGTTATCATGAGCAGCGGAACGCCGTGCGCGCCGAGCATTGCCGCGTTGATCGTGGCTTCGCTGCAGCGTACACCGTTGAGGCGAAGTTCATAGATCACGGCCGGCGTGTAGGTGTGGCAAAGGACCGCGTTTTGATCGCCGATCCCGCCGTGATAGCCGATGAAGAATGCGCCGCCGAAGCCGCCGCCCGCGTCCTGCACCATCGAATACGGCTTCCGATTGCCGAAGATCACCCGAATGTCGCTCGGCAGCTCGTCGAAAAGCAGATTGCGCATCGGGCCGTGCGAGTCGTTGACGAGCACCTCGCGCGCACCGGCTCGTCGAGCACCTTCGATTGCCGCGGCGACTTCTAGGGTGTAGTACCGGCGGTAGATCGCGTATTCGGGATGGGGCGTGCGCGCGTCGACTTGTTCCCAGCCGCTGACACCGGCAACGCCCTCCATATCGGTTGAGAGATAGAGGTTCACGTTGGAAGGTTCGCCGCGCCGCCGATGCGCATGGCGGCGATAAACGCCCGGAAGATCGCGTGATAGTCGTCGTGACGATAGCGGACCGTCCGCCCGCCGATCCGCTCGAAGCGCGGAAGCAGTTCCATGAAATCGGCCTGTTCGGTCTTCAAGGTTTCGATCTCGAGCTCGATCGGCGGTGAAAAGGTGAACGGCTTCGCGTGCGGCAACGCGCGCAGCGCCTCGCGCGCGCCGGTGCGAATCGCTTCGCAAGCGGCCGTGGGTGTGAGCGAGTTTGCGCTGTAGTACCCGATCGCGTCCTTGACCGGCACGGCAGTGATCCACGGCAGCGCGGCCTTCACGTTGTCGACCGTCGTGCGATCGCCGGTTACGAGGACGACCGGGGTTCCGTAGAGACCTAGCATCGCCGCGTTGAGCAGAGCTTCGGTACACGCGGTACCGTTCACCCGCACGTTGTAAAAGGTGGCGTCGCTATAGGTGTGCGAGAGCGTCGCCGCCGGCTCGCCGGCTTTGCCGTGATAACCGGTGAAGAATGCGGCGTCGAATCGCCGTTGCGCGCCCTCCGCCATCGAGAGCGGTTTGCGTACGCCGGAGATCACGCGAACGTCGGCGGGCAGCTCGTCCCAGAGTAAATTACGCATGTCCCAATGCGAGTCGTTGACGACGATCTCATGCGCGCCGTGCGCACGCGCGCCGTCGATAGCGGCGTTCACCTCTTTGGTCATGTAACGGCGATAGACGGGATACTCGTGGGTGTTCGACGGATCGACTTGCGCCCACGAGCAAACGCCTGCGGTGCCTTCCATGTCGGCACTGATGTAGATCTTCATTGCTGCGACTCGCGAAGGCTCTCTTGCGCTTCCGCCAAGCCCGTTTGGGCGGCGACGTTCTTGGGGTTCACGGCAAGAGCGCGCTTGTAGAGTGGAATCGCCTGCGCATACTTGCCGGCGGCGAGGTACTCGTCCGCCAGCTGCGTGATCGCCACGTCGTCGTTCGGATGTTCCGCGATGCGCGCGCGCAAGGTCGCGAGCTGCTCCATCACCGCAGGCGGCGGTCCACCGCCCTGGACGCTCGTCTGGGAGCCCGCGGAGACCGACGCCGCGTTGCCGGTCTTGCCGAAAACCGACCCGGTGACGCCGAACCCCACGACGATCAAATACGCCATGACGCCAAGGAAGAGGGCCGCGACGACGATGACGATGGGAAGGTAGATGCGCGGCGGCAGCCCGCGTTCGCTCGGTTCAGCCACGTTCACCGCTTTTGGACGCGGGGCGCATCGGATCATCTATAGGCAAGCAATACGGCAGCGACCGCAAGGCCGATAAGGGCCATAACCGCGCCGAGAACGACGGCCGCGCGCGGAGGCATCGGTGCCGGCCGGTCGGCTACGATCGCGGCGTGCGCCCGCGCGTACCGAAGCGTGCCGTAGAGCGCGACGACGACACCCGCCCCGACCATCACGACGCCGAAGACCGTGGAAAGGTTGGTGCTGGGCACGTGCTCGTGCGCGACGATCGAGAACTCGCGCGCAAAGAGCGAGAACCGCGCGACGACGAAGCCGAACGCGACGAAAGAGAGCGCGGTTCGCAGATAAGCGAGAAAGGTGCGCTCGTTCGCGAAGTAATCGCGGTTCCGGGTGTCCACCAAAGAGTCGGTTGGACGACCGCCGAAGGAAGTCATTCGTGATTCCGAGTGAAGCCGATCTGCAGCTGCTCTTCGCCCGCCTGAACTACCAATTTTTCAACGGCGAGATCCCGGACTGCCGGATTCGTTACAACGAACGCTTCTCGAACTCGGCCGGCCGCATCACCTACGGGCCATCGCTGCTGATCGAACTCTCGCCCAAGCATTTCCGTACGTATCCCGAGGCGCTCGAAGAAACGCTGCTGCACGAGATGGTCCATGCGTGGTGCTACGCGCGGTATCGCGACACGGGTCACGGCGCCCGCTTCAAAAAGAAGCTGCGCCAGTGCGGATTGACGTCGATCTATCACGACCTGGGCAACGTGCGCCCGCTCAACGAATCGAGCAAACGCTACATCTTGCGCTGCGAGCACTGCGCGTTCGAAGTGCTGCGCCGCAAACGCCCGGGCAAGCCCGCCAGCTGCCCACGCTGCGACAAACGCCGCTTCAATCCGCGGTTTCCGCTGACGATCTACGAGATCACCGCCATGGAAGCCGTCGGAACGACGCTGGAAGGGGCGCGGGCCGCGCAAAAGGGAAGCCTCCCGGCGACCTAAGTCCAGGCCGGAACGATTGCAAAACAGCGAAAATAGGTAGGCCATGACGACTGTGAACAAGACAACCAACGGGGCGGTCAAGACGCGCGTCGAGTCGGACTCGATGGGCAAGATCGAGGTCCCCGCCGACAAGTACTACGGCGCGCAATCAGCGCGTTCGCTCATTCATTTCGACATCGGTGAAGGCTCGTGGCCCAAAGACCGCATGCCAAAGCAGGTCATCGTCGCGATGGCCCAGCTCAAGAAAGCAGCGGCGCTCGTGAATCACGATCTCGGCAAGCTGAGCGACGAGAAGAAGAACCTGATCGTGCAAGCGGCCGACGAAGTGATCGCCGGCAAGCTGGACGACCATTTCCCGCTGCGTATTTGGCAGACGGGTTCCGGCACGCAGACGAACATGAACGTCAACGAGGTGATCTCGAATCGTGCGATCGAGATCTCGGGCGGTGAGATGGGATCGAAGAAACCGGTCCATCCCAACGACGACGTCAACATGTCGCAATCGTCGAACGACACGTTTCCCACCGCGATGCACATGGCTGCCGCCGAGGCGGTCGTCGAGATGCTTCCGGCGGTGACCAAGCTGCGCGACGCGCTCGAGGCGAAGGCCGAGCAGTGGAAGGAGATCGTCAAGGTCGGGCGCACGCACCTGCAGGACGCGACGCCGCTCACCCTGGGACAAGAGTTTTCAGGCTACGTGACGCAGCTCGACCGTGCGATCGTCGCGATCAACGAGTCGCTCAATCATCTTTACGATCTCGCGATCGGCGGGACGGCGGTCGGTACGGGTCTCAACGCGCCGGTGCAATTCGCGGAGCGCATGGCGCGCAAGCTCGCCGAGCTCACGGGCCTCCCGTTCCGGTCGCATCCGAACAAGTTTACCGCGCTTGCGTCGCACGACGACTTCGTCTTTGCATCGGGCGCGCTCAAGACGCTCGGCGCGGCGCTGATGAAGATCGCCAATGACGTTCGCTGGCTCGCTTCGGGTCCGCGCGCGGGCATCGGCGAGCTGATTCTTCCGGAGAACGAGCCGGGTAGTTCGATCATGCCGGGCAAGGTGAACCCCACGCAATCCGAAGCGATGACGATGGTAGTTGCGCAGGTCTTCGGCAACGACGTCGCCATCAGTTTCGGCGCATCGCAGGGCAACTTCGAGCTCAACGTCTTCAACCCGGTGATGATCGCGAACTTCCTGCATAGCGCGAACCTGCTGCGAGATACGTGTACGATGTTCCGGGAGCACGCGGTCGAGGGATTACGAGCCAATGAGCCCGTCATCGCGAAGTACTTGAAAGAGTCGCTGATGACGGTGACGGCGCTTTCGCCGAAGATCGGCTACGACAAAGCCGCCGAGATCGCGAAGAAAGCGCACCACGAGGGTACGACGCTCAAAGAGGCGGCACTCGCACTCGGCGTCAGCGCCGAAGACTTCGACAAGTATGTCGTTCCGAAGGAAATGACCTACCCGAAATAAGGATGCGCGGCTGAAGGTCGGGAGCGTCTACGCGGCCTGTTGCGCGATGAAGCGCGCGAGATTTTCGCGCGCTTCGTTCGTTATCTCGAAGAACGCGACGTTGTAATTCGGGCTCAGAGCCTGGTGCGCGACGACGCGGCCGCGAAGGCTTAGGCGGCGATTTTCGAGCGGCAGTTCCATCTCGATCGCGGCACCGACGGGAATCTCGTCGGGTGTATTCATGTGGACGCCGCCGGTCGAAATGTTCGTCGCACGCGCGGTGCGCGTTTCGGACCCATGCCGGCTGTAGTGGAGGACGAAGTCGACGGCAACGCGCTGGTTGACGCGCGTCAAACCGGTGCCCGTCTGGACCTCTTCCGTGCGCGCTCGCGCACGGGCCGCGTCATTGGCCTTCGCGATCGCCTCGACGTGCACGTCGCCGCTCTGAATCGTCGTGACGTACGCGAAGCGAGCGCCGTTCTGCTTGCGGGAGACGATGGTGCCCCGCAGGGATACCGTCGGAGCTCCATGGACCGCCACATCGAAGTCGATCTGCGTACCGATCGCAAATGCGTGCACGGAGCGCATGCGGCATTCCGCCGCGCTCAGGTGCTCGATGATGGCCATGACGGGTGCATCGCCGCCGCTGACCATTGTGGGAACTTCCAGCGACGATAACGCCGCTGGTTGCAAATCATCCATGCCCATGACTTCGGTCACTTTTCCCCCGCGCCTTAGGCCGCTTGCAGGTCTTTTACGAAGCGTGGGCTGCAGCGTGGGCTTCAACGAAGCGCGCGATGCGGTCGCGCACGTCCGGGGGCACGTCGTGGAACGCGACGTTGTAGTGAGGGGTCATCGGCTGGTGCGCGACCACGCGCCCATGGAGTTTTACCCGGTCCCCACCGAGCGGAATCTCCAACTCGATCGATGCGCCGACGCCCAGGTCGTCGGTACCGTTCATGAGCACGCCGCCGACGGAGATGTTCGTGGCGCGTGCGAAGCGACGCGTTGACCCGGCGTGCGTGTAGCCGATTTCGAAGTCGACGGGGATGCGTACGCTGGCGCGCGTCAAGCCGTTTCCCGTATGCGGATCGGGCAGAGGTTTGGCGGTGTGCGCGCGTGCCTTGTCGATGGCGCGCGCGATCGCCGACGCTTCATCGGGCATCGTTTCGAGCGAGATGACGTAATTGTAGCGGGGGACGTTCCGCGTGCGCGAAGCGACGACGCCGTAACACGCGATCGGCTGCGAGCCGTGCAGCGCAACGGTAAATTGGATGCGCTCGCCGACCTCGAACGCATTGATCGAACGCATCCGGCATTCGCCGCTGCTCAGGTGCTCGACGATCGCCATGACGGGCGAGGCGCCGCCCACCTTGACCATGGTCGGAGCCTCCAGCGACTCCATCGCGGAACGAACGTGGTCCGGCATGTCTCACTCCTTCAAAGACGTGCGGAGGGCAAACGACGTTAAAGGCATCGGCCGCTCGCTCGGCGGACCTTAGCGGGTATGAGTCTTACGGCCCTCTACGACCGCGGCGATGCGCTCGACCTCGCGCGCGCGGTCCGGTCGCGCGAGGTGACGGCGCTCGAGATCCTCGAGGAAGCGATCCTGCGCGCGGAGCGCGTGAACCCACAGATCAATGCGCTTGCGGCCCGCCGTTACGATGCCGCACGCCGCGAAGCGCTTGCACCGGGCGACGGTCCGTTTGCCGGCGTGCCGTTCGTCGTGAAGGATCTGGGTCCACCGCTTGCCGGGCTTCCGTTTACGATGGGAAGCCGTTACTTCACGTCCTACGTCCCGGATGCCGATCACGAGTTTTTCGTGCGCGTGAAGCGCGCCGGTGCGATCGTCTTCGCCAAGTCGACGACGCCCGAGTTTGGACTGCTGCCGTACACCGAGAGTGCGCTCTTCGGTGCGACGCGCAACCCATGGGATCTTACGCGCACGCCGGGCGGCTCGAGCGGCGGCAGCGCCGCGCTCGTCGCTGCCGGCGTCGTTCCGATCGCGCATGGCAACGACATGGGCGGCTCGATTCGCATTCCGGCAAGTTGCGTCGGGCTCTTCGGTCTCAAACCCAGTCGCGGCCGCGCGCCGACAACCGGCGGAATCGTCGGAAACGCCAACGCCGATCACGCGCTCTCGCGTTCGGTTCGTGACAGCGCGGCGATGCTGGATGCGGTGCGGAGCGACCGCGGTCCGCGGTTTCTCGACGAGGTAAGCCGCGATCCGCGACCGCTGCGCGTCGCGGTCGCGCGCGGAACGATGCTCGGTCACGGGATCTCGAGCGCGGCGCGCGAGGCGCTCGACCGTACGGCGGAGCTCTGCCGCGCGCTCGGGCACACGGTCGTCGACGACGAACCGCGCGGCGTTGACTATCCCGCGATTGCCTACGCGCTGCTGCTCTTCTTCGCGAGCCAAACCGGCTGGCATCTGGGCGCCGGCAATCCAACGCCCCACCGCAAGCTGCGCGGCGGCGATCTCGAACCGGTTGCGGCGGCGATGCTCGCGATCGCGCGGGTGCTGGCGCTCGACGAGCTTACGACGGCCGTCGCGACGCAACGCGCGCTGCGCGCCGCGTTCGATGCATTCATGGAAAGCTATGACGTGATCCTCACGCCGACGCTCGCGGCTCCCGCGATCAAACTCGGCGAGCTCGCGCTGACGCGCGCGGAGAAGATGCAGATCGCGGTGCTCGATCGCCTGCGTACGCCGGCCCTGATCCGCAAGGCCGCGCGCGACATCGCTGCTCGTATGTTCGACTGGCTTCCCTACACCCCGATCTTCAACCTCACGGGAGCGCCCGCGATGTCGGTGCCGCTGCACTGGACGCAGGACGGCTTGCCGCTCGGCGTCCATTTTGCGGCACGCTTCGACGACGAAGCGACGCTCTTCCAACTCGCGGGCCAGCTCGAACGCTCGCAGCCGTGGCGCGACCGGCGCCCTCCGCTTTGGAGCGGCTAGTGGATGACGTGGCGCAAGCCCAGCGATCCCGCGACGCAGATCAGCGCGATGCCGACGAGGATGAGCAGTTGCGGCGAGCGCAGCCGGAGAGAAAGATGCGCGCCGATCGGTCCGCCGCACAATCCGCCTGCCACCAGCGGAAGCACGTCGCTGCCATCGATATCGTGCTGAAATGCGTGCACGACCAGCCCCGTCGGCGAGGTGAGGATCAACACGAAGTGCGACGTCGCGGCGATGGCGTGCGCCGGAAGATTTGAGAGATACAGCAGCGAGGGGACGACGATGACGCCGCCGCCGATTCCGAATAAACTCGAGACCACGCCGACCAGGAAGCCGATGGCGACGGCGATGCGATACGACATCGGCCTGCGCGTGCCATAGGTCTCTTCGGAGCGAGCGGCAACGCGCTTGCGCGCGTTGATAATCATGTCGCCGGCGACGGCGACCAGAAAGGCGCTGAACGCCCAGTCATAGGCTTGCGGCGAGATGTGCTTCACCATGATTGCGCCCAAGATGCTGCCCGGCAGACCGCCCGTCGCAAAGAGCAGACCCAGCTTGACGTTAACGCGCTTCTGTAAGAGGTAGGTGAATGCGCCGGCACCGCTGTTCGCGGTTACCAGAACCAGCGACGTGCCTGCGGCTTCGGCGGGACCGAAACCGAAGACCAGCCGCAGGATCGGGATGAAGACGAAACCGCCCCCTAAGCCCACCATCGAGCCGAAGACGCTCGCGAGGAACGCGGCACCGAAGAGTTCGAGTGCGAGGCGCATGCCTCTCGATTATGCCGGAGCGGGCTGCGTGGTTACCGTGGCAATGGTCGCAGGCGCGGTACCTTTGACGTCGAGGATGTTGTAGATACGGATGGGGTCTTTCTTCCCCTTGACCAGGACCGGTTCGCGCTCGTCGGCAACGACGATCTCCTTCACCTCTTGATAGGTGTAATCGCTGATGATGATCTCGCCGGCCTTGGCGACGTTGTAGAGCCGCGCCGCGAGGTTGACGTTGTCACCGATGACCGTATAGTTCATGCGCGAGCTCGCGCCGAGGTTGCCCATCACGACGTCGCCGGTGTTGATCCCCATACCGACGGTGAACTCGCGCTTCCCCATCGCCTTCCATTTTTGCGCCAGCTCGAGGATCTTTTTTTGCTGCGCCACCGCCGCGCGCACGGCGTTCTCCGCGTCGTCGGGCGTTTGATAGGGGGCCGAGAAGACCGCCATGACGCAGTCGCCGATGAACTTGTCGACGTATCCGCCGTACTGGAAGATGATCGCGCACATCTCTTCGAAATACTCGTTGAGCTGTGCGTAGATGTCTTCGGGTGTCATCGTCTCCGACATCGCGGTAAATCCGCGGATGTCGCTGTAGAAGATCGTCGCCTTGACCTTCTTGCCCTTGAGCGCGAGCGCGTTGCGCGGGTCCTCGTGGGAAAGAATGTCGTGGACGATCGCGGGGCTTACGTGCATGCCGAAGAGATTGGTTACCATGCGGCGCTGTGCCGCCTCGTAGAGAACGCGATACAGGCCGACGAAGAGCGTCGCCAGCACCATCGCGATCGTGACGTGTACGACGTCGAGCCAGTAGAGTGATTTCACGAAAAGAGCCGCATCGACGTAGGTGTACGCAACCGTCAACACGAGCGCGAGCAGGATTGCAAACGACGTGCGCACCAAGCTGAACGAAATTGAGATGAGTAACGGCAGTACGACGATGAGCCCGATCTCGAGCCAGAACGGCGCTTCGGTCATGTAGATGTGGCGCATCAACTGGTCGGCTAGTCGTGCATTGGCGAAGAGTCCGGGGAACTCCGCGCTGCGCGCCGTGTGGGCAAAGTCGCCCTGCGCCTGAGCGGTGTCGCCGACGTAGACCAGCGCGCCGTTGACGGCTTGGCGCAGATCGGGAATCGACTCCTGATACGCGTCGGAGAAGGACAGCTGATTGGCGAGAAAGTCCGCCGTGTGCTCCTCGACCTGCTGGCCGTGATCGGTCGTGACTTGTCGTACCGAGATCTTCGGCACCACGAGGATGAATCGCCCGGCGTCATCCGTCGGAAGCTTCGAGAGATCAATTTTGTCGCCCGTGACCGCTTCGACGCCTGCGGCCGCCAGCGCGAGAAACGCGCGGTTGCTGTATTCACCGGACGATCCCGTCTTGATCTCCATCCGTTGTCCGACCAGCACGTTGCCGGGGAAGTCGACCGACGAGTAGCCGATGCCCTTGGCGTACGGAAGCAGCGTCGGCGACGGGAGTTCGATGCCGATTTGGCCGGTCGAGGTGGTATTGATCGGAAAGGCTAGGATCGTCGGCATCGCGCGCAACCCGGCAGCAAATTGCTGATCCTGCGTCGGATCGGCGGACGGCTCGATGAAGTCGATATCGATCGCGACGGCTTTCGCTCCGGCCGCGGCGAGTTTCTTGAGCAACACGCCGTAGACGTGGCGCGGCAGCGGATATTGGTGAAGATCGGGATCGTTGCTACCGAACGTGACTTCGTCGATCGGAATCACCACGATCTTGGCGTTCTTGTTATCGTTTTGGTCGTACCAGGGCGTCCCGAGGCCGAGCTGGGGCGCCATATTCAAAAAGGCGTAATGCGATTGCAGATCGGTGACGCGGTGGAAGAGCGGGATCTCGTCTTTTTTGATGACAAGGAGGGCGATGCCGATCGCGCTCGCCGCCGCGCTCAGCAGCAGCGTGATGAGCAGGGTCTTGATGCGAGCGGACATGGTGCCTCCTTAGAATGCTAGGTATTGACGCGTCCGATATATCGCCTGTCGCGCGTGTCGATACGAATCACGTCGTCCGGATTCACGAAGAGCGGCACGTTCACCACCGCGCCGGTTTCGAGCTTGGCCGGTTTGCCGGTGTTGGTCGCCGTGTCGCCCTTGAAGCCGGGATCGGTCTCCACGACTCGCAGTTCGACGTGCGGCGGAAGGTCGACGCCGATCGGCGCACCTTCGTGGAGCTGCACGTCGACGACCATCCCGTCTTTGAGGAAATCCGCCGGATCGCCGATCACTTCCCGCTGGATCGTGATGTTCTCGAACGACTCCTGATCCATGAAATGGTAGCCTTCGGCGTCGTTGTAGAGGAGCTGCATCTGGCGGTTGTCGACCGTGGCCCGTTCGAGCTTCTCACCTGCGCGGAACGTGCGCTCGAGGGTGGTGCCGGTCTTGACGTTCTTGAGCCGCGTCCGCACGAAGGCCGATCCTTTGCCCGGCTTGACGTGGAGGAACTCGATCACGGTCCACAGCTGGCCGTCGACCAAGATGGTGACGCCGTTGCGGAGGTCGTTGGACGAAATCATGACCCGCCCTGATACGGGCCCAGCCGGGAGACTTCCTAGGCGGGAGGAGCCATGAACTCCGGCCCCACTGGGTCACGCACCTCGTCATGGACGATCCGATCGATTTCGGCGAGCGCAGATGCGTCGAGCGAAAAGTCGAAGACCTCCGGCAGCGGGTCGAGCTGATCGGCGCGGCGCACGCCCCACAGCGCGGCACTCACTCCGGGCCGATCGAGTAGCCACCGCACCGCGAGATGAATGACGCGTTTGCCGTAGCGTTCGTGCGCGAAGCGATCGAGCCGATCCACCGCGCCGAGGTACTCCGAGTAGCGCGGCTCGCGAAACTTCGGATCGGTGTTACGGAGGTCGTCACCGGCGAAGGCGCGCGTCTTGGACATCGTGCCGCTCAACAGTCCGCGGCAGAGCGCACCGTAGGTGAGCGCCGCGATGCCGTGAGCTCGCGTGTAGGGAAGCACGTCGCGCTCGATCTCACGCTCGAAGAGATTATACGGCGGCTGATCGGTGTGAAGGGGCGCGGTCTTGGCGAGTTCGTCCATCTGCGCGGGAGAGAAATTCGAGACGCCGATCGCGCGAATCTTTCCCGCGTCGTAGAGTTCACGGAGCACCGCGCCGGTCTCGGCGAACGGCGTGCGTGGATCCGGCCAATGGATTTGATAGATGTCGACGTGGTCGGTCTGCAAGCGGTGCAATGAGTCGTCGATCTCTTTGAGAAGACGTGCACGCGAACTGTTGCGCCTGACGCCGTCATTGCTCCACTCCAGGCCGGCCTTCGTCGCGATCACGGCACGTTCGCGCCATCCACCGGTGAGCGCGCGGCCGACGACGGTCTCCGAGTGGCCGAACCCGTAGACCGGCGCCGTATCGATCAGCGTGATCCCGAGATCGAGCGCGCGATGAATGGCGGCGATCGCTTGGTCGTCGTCGGTGCCGCCCCACATCCATCCGCCGATCGCCCACGTGCCGATCGCGACACGGCTGATCTCGACGCCGGTACCGGTGACCTTCGTGTATTCCATAGCCCTAGGACGGGTTTTGCTGCGCAAAGAGTTTCAGCACTTCGTCGGGCAAGGAGTTCACCTGCTGCAGCATCGAGGTCGTGACTTCGATCTCGACTTGCTGCGCGGTGAACTCGGTGGTCGCGCTTCCAACGTCCAGATCGGTGATGTTCGATTGCGACGCGGTGAGTTCGGTCGCGGCGGTGTCATCGTTGCTTTGATCGATGCCGAGCCGTACGATCGAGGCGCCGAGCTGGGCG
>DATJRM010000066.1:0-19702 GCA_035504755.1 Candidatus Acidiferrales bacterium | reverse complement strand
CTGCTCCACGAGAACGTCGCGGTGCTGCCTTTATCGCCATATGGATGGGTATACTCGAAGTCGGTGCCGCCCAACTTGTCGATTTCGTCCTCGCGGTAGTACTCGTACCATGCTACGGGGACCGTGACGTCGTTATAGGTTTGACCGCCGCTGTTCGTTCCGCTCAACGTGTCGACGCCCCAGGTAGGCTGGTTCGGATTGTTTCCGCCCTGCGAGATGAGGCGATAGATCGAGGCATGATAATAACGCGCCAGGATCGTGTCGTTGTCGAGCGTGGTTGAGACTTCTGCTTGCAGGATCGGCTCGTTGTTGAGCTCGGTGTCCGGCGCGGGGTAGACGTTATTGGAGAGAAACGTCGCGCCGAGTGGAACCGTGCCGGCGTATCCCGCACCCGGCACAAAGATCGACGGTGTCTGCTGCGACGTCACGCCGTTCTCGTCGGCCTGGGTCTGACTGCCCAAATAACTCACCGTCGCCGTGGTCGCCGACGAGAACTTGTAGCGCAGCTTGAGTAATTCCGAAAGGTTATCGTAATTCCCGGTGACCGTGAAACAGCAGGCCCGCAAATTGTATTCGTTATACGCTGCGCCGTCGGTGCCGGGGATAGGCGTCTGACTGTTGTTGTAGCCGAGCACGTCGTTCGTGCCGTTGACGTACGCAACGCCGTTGTTCAAATTGCCGATGTATACCGGGTTGTTTATCGGCGAAGGATCGTTGTCTCCGGCGATGTCAAAGACGAACCCGAGCCTTCCGACCGTGTTGCTGAGTCCGAAGTTGAAAAACGTTCCACCGAAGTTGTCATAGCCGAACGTATACATGGGCGTGGCGGTCGCCGTCGGATCGAGCGTGCGGAAGTTTACCGTGCCGCCGATCGCATAGTTGGTTTGCAGTGCGTCCGCGCCCGGACCCTTGATGACCTCGACGCTCTGCAGCATGAACGGATTGATGAAGTTCAGCTCGTAGTCGCCGTAGCGGCCGACCGAGACGGGATGGCCGTCGATCAGCGTCGCCGTCTCGTAGGAGAGCGCGTTACGGATGTTCGGGAAACTGGCGCCCGCAGGCGAAACCGGATTGGTGCTGTCGGCCGAATACGAGGCCTGCACGCCGGGAAGCTCGTTCAACGCGGACATCACCTGCGTCGCGCTTTGATTGACGAAGTCTTGCGACGAGATCGTGGTCACCGAGGCCGTCGACGTGTTGAACGTTGCATGCGTCGTCGAACGGACGGTCGCGATCGTGCGCAGCGAGCTGAAGCTCGCGCGCGGAAGCGTAATCGCCACCCTCTCGACTTCCCCCGCGAAGACGGCGAAGTCCGACTGCTGTGCCGTCTGATAGCCGGCCCTTTGAGCGACGATCGAATAGAGACCCGCCGGAAGGTCGCTGAATTGGAACGCGCCTTTGGCGTCCGAGGTCGTCGTTTGGGTCGTGACGCCACGAACCGTAATGGTAGCGCCCGCAACCGTCGCACCCGTGTCATCCGTGACGGTGCCCGTGAGACCACCGGTCGTCGTGCTTGTCGCCTGCGCCACGGATGCCGGTCCGCTCGGAATCGTTGCCGCGCCTACGGGTCCAACGACAAGAGCAGCCATCGTCACAGCGGCCAGGATGCGAGTAAAGATCCTCAACTCGTCCTCCAGAACGGGAAAATAAAGCAAGTATAGCTGCGGCGTTGCGCCGCAGCACCCTTTCACAAGTCTAGAAATGAATTGTTAAGGGAAACTTATGCCGTTATTTTACGCCGACTGTGCTTGCGCGAGGAAGATGCGCTGTGCATGGATTGGCATTTCTCCGGCGGGAATTTGCGCGCGCACGTACGAGCCGTCGGGTTCGAGCCCACGGCTCTTGACGTTGTCGGCGAGCAGTACCGAGAGTATCTGGCTCGTGAGCGTCTCGGCGATCACCGGATCCATGACCGGGACGCCAAGCTCGACGCGCCGGTCGAGGTTGCGGCCCATCCAATCGGCGCTCGACATATAAACCTCGCGATCTCCGCCGTTCTCGAAAACGTAGACGCGCGAGTGCTCGAGGAACCGGCCGACGATGCTCCGCACGCGGATCGTCTCGCTCACGCCGGGGACACCGGGTCGCAAGATGCACATGCCCCGCACCAGCAGGTCGATCGGCACACCGGCCTGCGAAGCGCGATAGAGCGCCCGTACGATGTCCGCGTCGGTAATCGCGTTGAGCTTTGCGCGGATGCCTGCCGGCCTACCTGCGCGAGCGTGCTCCGTCTCGCGATCGATGAGGGCCAGCATCTCCCGGCGCAGGGTTATCGGCGCGACCAGCAAGTCTTCGTAGTCGGTGATGTTCGAGAAACCGGTCAAGGCGTTGAAGAGCTGAGTCACGTCGGTACCCAGCTCCCGGCGGCAGGTTAAGAGGCTCAGGTCGGTGTAGAGGCGGGCCGTCTTTTCATTATAATTGCCGGTCCCGAAGTGCATGTAGCGCCGGATGCCGTCCTCCTCTTGGCGGATGACCATCAGCGTCTTGGCGTGAACCTTCTGCCCCGGGAATCCGTAGACGACGTGCGCGCCCGCGCGTTCTAGGCGCCGCGCCCATTCGATGTTGTTCTCTTCGTCGAAGCGTGCCTTGAGCTCGATGACGACCGCGACTTGCTTTTCGTTCTCGGCCGCTTCGAGCAGCGCGCGCACGATCGGCGAATTCTTGCCGGAGGTGCGATAGAGGGTCGCCTTGATCGCGAGCACGTGTTCGTCCTCCGCTGCTTGGTGCAAAAACTGCACGACCGGATCGAACGACTCGTATGGATGATGGAGCAGCAGATCGTTCTCGCGCATCAACGCGAACATGTCGGTCTTGCCGACGAACGTCCGCGGAATGGCCGGAAGGAACGGCACATCGCGCAGCGCTTCGTAGTCGGGAAGATTGACGAGCTGCCAAAAGTCGGAGAGCGCCATGACCCCATCGACGGCGTAGCAGTCGACTTCCGAAAGCTCGAGCGAGCGCAACAGGAAATCGCGCATGTACTCCGGCATCCCGCGCTCGATCTCCAAGCGTACCGGTTCACCGAAGCGGCGACGTTGCAGTTCCGACTCGATCGCGCGCAATAAGTCGTCGGCCTCGTCTTCTTGCAGATCGAGATCGGCGTCGCGCGTGACGCGGAAGAGATACGCCTCACGCACCGTCATGCCGGGGAAGAGCGTGTCGAGATGGTGCGCGATGAGATCTTCGATCAAGATGAAGTGCCGCTCGCCGTCAGGGGCGCCATCGAGCGGCACGAAGCGCGGCAGCGTCGGGGGAATCTTCACACGCGCGAAGTGCAGCTCCACGCCCTCGGCCGTCGGTTCTTCGAGTTCGACGGCAAGCGAGAGCGAAAGATTCGAGATGTACGGAAACGGATGACCCGAGTCGACTGCCAGCGGCGTGAGCACTGGGAAAAGCCGGTCGTCGAACGTGCGCTCCAGCGCCGCCTGCCGATCCTCGGGCAAATCCGCGATGCGCATCACCTTGATCCCCTCACGAGCGAGCGCAGGCAGCAGGTCCTCGTTGAGTAAGCGCGTCTGCGTGACGAGCGAGGTGCGCAGTCGCGCCGAGATCGCCGCCAGATGTTCGGCCGGCATGCGTCCGTCGTCCGACCGGCGGACGACTTGCGCGTCGATCTGCTGCTTGATCGCCGCGACTCGAATCATGAAAAACTCGTCGAGGTTGGTGCCGTAGATCGCGATGAACTTCAACCGCTCGAAGAGCGGATTGGCCCCATCCAGAGCCTCCTCGAGCACGCGGTCGTTGAATTCGAGCCACGACAGCTCGCGGCTGAAGTACAACGACGGATCGTCGAGCGGCACGGAGAGCCGTTCGAGCGCGGCATCCTCTTGAGAAAGCATGGGCTGGAATTCTCCGGCGCGGGGATAAAATCTAGCGGTATGTGGGGAACTCTTCTCACCGACGCGGTGCGCCACGCGCTCCTTGCGCTCGGAGCGCTGACGCTGGCCTGCCTCATCGGCGCACCGTTCGGGCTGCTAGCGGCGCTGCGCGCCTGGGCCCGCTCGCCAATTCTTGCGGCCGCAGCGCTCGGACGCACGCTTCCGAGCATCGCCGTGCTCGCGTTGCTGGTTCCGCTCCTCGGCGTCGGCGCGCCGCCCGCGATCGCAGCGTTAACGCTTCTTGCGCTTCCCCCAATCATCATTAATGTTGACCTCGCCGTGCGGTCCACGCCGCCGGCGCAGCTGGATGCGGCCCTGGGCCTGGGCATGTCGCCCACGCAACGCTTCCGGCGCGTGACCGTTCCGTTTGCCCTGCCGGTCGCCGTTGCCGGGATGCGTACCGCCGGCGTCGAGGTCATCGGCAGCGCAACACTGGCAACGTTCGTCGGGGCCGGCGGACTGGGCGACGACATCGTGCGCGGTTTGCAGACCGGCGACGGCACGTTGCTCGTCATTGCATCGGCGATCGTTGCAGCGATGGCGCTTGCCGTCGAGATCCGCCGATGATCTGCACGCGCAGACGCGCGATTGCCGCAATCGCGTCCCTCGTCACGCTGCCGTCCTGCGCGCCGAGCGGCGCCGTTGCCGTAGGGTCGAAGAACTTCACCGAGTCGATCGTGATCGCCGAGATCTACGCGCAAGCCCTCGAACGCGCCGGACTGAAGATCGTCCGGCGCTTGAACCTCGGCTCGACGCAGATCACGATGGCCGCGATGTCTCGTGGACAGATCGACGTCTATCCCGAGTACACCGGCACGGCGCTGCTGGCGGTGTTGCACCACGCACCGATTCGTAACGGTTCGGCATCGTACGCCTACGTTCGCAACGCATTCGCGCGCGACTACGGCATCGTTTGGCTCGATCGCTCGCCCATGAACAACTCGCAAGCGCTTGCGACGACCCTCGCTATCGCCGAGCGCTACCATTTACGAACGCTATCGGACCTGGCGCCGATTGCCTCGCGCTTGCGGCTTGCGACGATCCCGGAGTTCACCACGCGGCCCGACGGCCTTCCCGCGCTCCAGCGGATTTACGGCGGATTTCACTTCGCCTCGATTCGCATCTACGACATCGCGCTCAAGTATGACGCGTTGCTAAGCGGGGATGCGGATATCGCGACCGCGTTTACCACCGACGGCACCATCGCCACGAAGCATCTCGTCGTGCTCGCCGACGACAAACATGCCTGGCCCATCTACAACGTTGCGCCGCTCGTTCGAGCGCAAACGTTGCGGCGCGAACCGCGCATCGCGCCCGTCCTCAACGCGGTCTCGCCGAAGATCACCGACGACGCCGCGCGAAGGATGAACGCCCAGGTCGAGGCAGGCAGCGATCCGGCGGACGTTGCGGCCGCGTTTTTGAAGGGCACGGCATGAGCGGAGCGTCGATTCGTTTGACCGACGTGCGCGCGCGCTATCCCAACGCCGGGGAAGCGGCGATCGACGGCATCAGCCTCGACGTACATCCCGGCGAGTTCGTCGTGCTGGTGGGGCCGTCGGGATGCGGCAAGAGCACACTCCTGCGCACGGTCAATCGGCTCGTTCCGCTCGAACACGGCCGCATCGAGCTCGACGGCGTCGATACCGCAACGCTGGATCCGGTAGCTATGCGCCGCAGCATCGGGTACGCAATTCAAGCCGTCGGGCTCTTCACGCACATGAGCGTCGCGGAAAACGTCGGCGTCGTCCCGTCGCTTCTGCATTGGGATCGCCCCCGCATCGACGCGCGGGTCGACGAGATGCTCGAACTCGTGCGGCTGGATCCGGCACGCTACCGGCGGCGCCGGCCGAGCGAGCTCTCCGGCGGCGAAGCGCAGCGCGTCGGCGTTGCGCGCGCGCTGGCCGCCGAACCGCGAGCGCTGCTCATGGACGAACCGTTCGGCGCGCTCGATTCGATCGTGCGTCGAACGCTGCAACGCGAGCTGCACGACATCGTTCGAGCGACGCAGACCACCACGCTCTTCGTCACGCACGACAGTCGCGAGGCGCAGCGTCTCGCCGATCGAATCGTCGTGATGCGCAGCGGCCGGATCGAATCACCGCAGAGCGACTTCTCCCGCGAGCTGTTCAGCGACGAATGAGCTATCTGCTTGCCCATCCGCTTCGGATCGCCGCGCTGACCGGTGCGCACCTCGCGCTGGTTGCCGCGGCGCTCGCGTGCGCGCTGGCGATTGCCTTACCGCTGGGGCTGCTCCTCGCCCGCCGCGAGCGGGCGTCGCGCGCCGTGCTCGCCCTGCTCGGCGCGATCTACACCATCCCCAGCCTTGCGCTGCTGGCGCTGCTCGTCGAAGCGTTGGGGCTCGGACCGGCGCCAATCTTCGTAGCGCTGGTTGCGTACGCGCAGTTCGTGCTCGTACGCAACGTCATCACGGCGATTCGTACCGTCGATCCGGCGCAACGCGACGCCGCACGAGGCATGGGCATGTCACCGTTGCAGCAGATCGCTCGTATCGAAGTGCCGCTGGCGATGCCGATCATGCTCGGCGGCGTGCGAATCGCCGCCGTCGCGATGGTCGCGCTTGCGACGCTCGGCGGTTACGTCGGCGCCGGCGGATTGGGTTCGCTGATCTTCATGGGCTTCACGCTGCACCACGCCGACGAAATCATCGCGGGTAGCATCGCCGTGTGCTCCCTCGCCATTGCAATCGACGTCGTACTGCGCCTAGCCGAGCGTACCGTGCGTGCGAACTAAGAGGTAGACGTCGAAGCGCGAGGCGCGATCGGTCCACACCTTGCGCACCTCGAACCCGGTCGCCGCCGCAAGCTCCGCGACGTCCGCCTCATCGAATTTATAGGACGACTCGGTGTGGACGCGCTCGCCCGACGTAAACCGCACGTCGAGATCGAGCTTTTCTATTCGCACGGGCTGAGCAAACGGCGTCTCCAAGTACGAATCGATGCAGCCGCGGCGTTCGTCGTAAATCGCAACGTGCTCGAACGAACGGGGATCGAAGTTTCCGCCCAGTTCGCGATTGATCCGCGCTAACAGATTGCGATTGAACGCCGCCGTCACGCCGGTCGGATCGTCGTACGCGAGCTCGAGGGTAGTCGCGTCCTTTTTCCGGTCGAGACCGAGTAAGAGACCGTCACCGGGGCGAAGCGCGCCCGCGATCAAGGCGACGAGCTTGCGCGCGGCGAGCGGTTCGTAGTTGCCGAGGTTGGAGCCCATCAGCATCGCCAGCACCCGCTGCTCGAACGAGAGCGCGCCCGACGAGAGGACGGTGAAATAATCGCCGGCGAACGCCCGCACGCGCAGGCCCGGGTAGCGCTCGACCAACGCCCTCGACGACGCCCCTAACGCGTCCTTCGAGATGTCGATCGGGTTGAAGCGCAGCGACGGTTGAACGCGCAAGGCTTCGCTGATGAGCAGCCGCGTCTTGTTCGCGCTTCCGCTGCCGAGCTCGAGAAACTCGACCGGCTCGTCGAGCATACGCACGATCTCCCAGCCCCATTCACGCAAAATCTCGGTTTCGGACGCGGTCAGATAGTATTCGGGCAGGCGGGTAATCGCCTCGAAGAGCGCCGATCCCACGTCGTCGTAGAAATATTTCGACGAGAGCGTCTTCGGCGTCGCCGTCAACCCGTCGCGCACGTCCTGCGCGAAGCGCGACCCGGCCGCCGCCGCGGCGAGTTCGACGATCTCCAGGCGATCCCGCGGGATCGTCACCCGTTGTTGCATGCGGCCCTCCGGGGGTGGCTTGGTACCACCCCTATACCCACCTTCGCAAAAGTTGGTTCCAGCCGAGAAGCGCGTGGAGTTACGTTTTGGGACAGAGGTCGTGGATGGCGCTCTCTGCGGCGGCGTCAACCGGACTCCCCACGGGGCGCGCGTAGATCCCCATATACGTCTTGCTGTTCACGTAGGTCGCGACCATATCGACTTGCTCTTTTACGCGATCGCTCGATCCCGTATCCACGCCGGTATGCTCGCCCACGAGCGAGACGTAACGCGCGGGCTGATCGCCACAGATTCGAATGTTGCTCTGGCTTACGATTTGCGCGTCTTTGACGTCGGCATTGCTCTGAATATCCTTGAGGCTCGCCTTCGTCGGCAGCGCCATGAGCATCAACGCCGTGTGGGGGCGCGGCCCTTTCCATATCTGCACGAACGGCCCCACCGAGAGGCTGCTCACGTACCCTGCGGGGACTTTGAACGTAAGCTCGTCGGTTGCACTTCCGCACCCGGCGAGCGCGAGCGCCACGAGGTAAGCGGCAAGCCGGCGATAGCTCATGCGTGCTGCCTTCCACGCTCGTAACCGGCGATCCGCCCCCAACGCTCGTAGATGAGTTGGATGTAGTCGCGCGTCTCGCGATAGGGCGGCACGCCGCGATAGTACTGCACGGCTCCCGGACCCGCATTGTAGGCCGCGAGTGCGAGGGCATACGGATTCCCGTAGACGCCGCGATAGGCGCCGACATATGAAGCCAGCAGACGCGCCGCACCCACAATCGCGTCGTACGGGTCGAGCGGATCGACGCCGTTTCGATCGGCGGTTCCGATCTCGAATTGCGCGATGCCGATTGCGCCGGCCGCCGAGATCGCCTGCGGATCGTAGGCGCTCTCTTGCAGAATCGTCGCGGCGAGAAACTCTGGCGGCAGCGCGTTCGCTCGCGCAGCCCGAACGGTCGCGAAAGCAAGCGCCAGCGAGCCAATCGCGGTGATCCGTGGATTTGTCCGCATGATCGCGCGCGCGATCGCAAGCTGCGGCGAGCGCAGCGGCCCGCCGTCTTCGATCAATCGGGCACCCATAAGCGAGTCGACATGCGACGGCGCGGGCCAGCTTAACGCCGTGTTAATGGCGTATTTCAAATTGGGAATTGCCATTTGGGACGCGCGCGTAGTACGTTCAAAGGTAGAAGCGTTGCATCCGCACAACATGGATGCGACGGCTAGTAGGACGACCGTCTTCGAACGAAGGAAGCGCACACATGGCACTTGCAATTGCAATGCTGATCGTACTCGTGGTAGGCGATTTCGCATCGACCTTCCTCTACCACGTCCCGCAACACCTCTGGTTCACGTTGCACCTGCGCACCCATCACGACCGGCGCAAGTCGTATTGGGACCACGCCGTCATCTCGGTCAACGGCGAAGTGCTGCTCGACGGCTTCCTCGGAGCCGTTCCCTACCTCGTCGTGGCGGCATTCGTTTGGCAGCTCTCCTGGATCGGCGCCGTGCTCGGGTTGATCCTCGGGCAACTCCACGTGTGGTGGCGCCATACGACCGAGCTTGGATGGAAGACCCCGGCCTGGGCCCGGGCGATTGCCCGGCCGCTCGGGATCGTGCTGCCCGAGGACCACGACGGCCACCACCGAAACCCCGATATCGAGTTTGGCGATATCTTTCGCTTCTATGACGCACCGGCTCGGTTTTTGCTTGCCAAGCTTGCCCCAACGTCCCGCCGCACGCGCAACGCCGCGGTCCGGCGTTCGAAACGGGCCCCGGTGCGCGCTTAGACGCTAGCGGAGACTGAATGACCAAACGGGCCCTCTTTCTGATCTCGGATACGGGCGGCGGCCACCGAAGCGCGGCAAACGCGATTACCGCGGCCCTCGACGAGATCGAAGAGCCGTTTGCATTCGAGCATCGGGTCGAAGACGTTGCCGCCCATTGCTCCTTCCCGCTCACCCAGCTTGGCCTGGGTTACAGCATGGCACTACGTTACGCGCCCCCGGTGTACGGGGCGCTTTACTATGCCACCAACGGGCGGCGCCGCTATCGCGCGCTGGTGCGCTTCTGCGAGCCGCTCTATCGCGAGCGGCTGCGCGATCTCTTCCTGAGCTATCAACCCGACGTGATCGTCTCGGTCCATCCGCTGCTCAACCATGCCGCGCTGCGCGCGCGCGCCGACGCAGGCATGCAACGCGTGCCGATCGTGACCGTGATCACCGACCTCGGCAAGGTCCACGAATCGTGGCTGATGCCCGACGCGGATGCCGTCGTCGTGCCGGCGCGTGAAGTCTACGAACGCGCGCTCTCGCGGGGCATCTCGCCGAGCCGGCTGCGCCTGCTCGGCCAGCCGATTCACCCGCAATTCGACGACGTGGTCGGCACGAAGGAAGAGCTGCGCTCGCACCTGGCACTGCCGCAAGACCGGCTCGTCGTCATGCTGATGGCCGGCGGCGAAGGCGGCGGGAAGCTTCTGCCGACGACGTTGACGCTCGCCAAAGCGCGGCTACCGATCCATCTGCTGGTCGTCTGCGGACGAAACGAGCCCCTGCGCGAGAGACTCGAAGAGCTTGCATCGAGTCTGCCGACGCCGATGACCGTGCTTGGCTTTACCAATAAGATCCCCGAATATTTCCGCGCCGTCGATCTGCTGGTCACCAAAGCCGGACCCGGCTCACTGGCCGAGGCGAACGCCGCGCAGCTTCCGGTCGTCGTCTATGACTACGTGCCCGGACAGGAACGCGGCAACGTCGAGTTCGTGCGCCACAACGGCCTCGGTGCCGTCGCGATTCACGGCGCCGCCGAAGTCGTGCGCGCCGTCCGGACGATGATCCGCACGCCGCACCGGCTCGAAGAGATCCGCCGCAATCAAGAACTCGTCGCGCCCAAACACAGCTCGCGCCGGATCGCCGCGCTTATCGCGCAGATCAGCAACGAAGGCACGATTCCGGCCCAAGACGACATGGCGCAGCGCGGGCTCGCGGCCGTCGCCAGTTTGTAGCGCCCCTCCCTGTCATCCCGAGCGTAGCGAAGGGCCCGGCGGAACGCCGGGCCCTTTGCGTAGTCGAGGGACGGATCCCTTACAACGCGTTCGCTAAGGCCCAGCCTTTCGGTGCACCGATACCCGCGGCTTGGTTGTACTCGGTCGCGCTGCACGAGTACGCGATGTTGTCGCCGGAGGTACACGGTGTGTAGTAGTCGTTGTAGCCGGTCGATGAGAACAGGCTGTACAACGTCTGGTTCAACCAACCGAGTTTGGCCGCGTGGAGTTCGTCGGCTTCGATGAATAGCGCCACCGATGCAGGCGAGGACCACGAGGTACCGAGATACTCGCCCCACGACCCGTCCGTATACACGGCGACGTAATCGAAGGGTAACGAGATATCCGGTTGGTTACGGCCCGAGGTGATGACGCCCGCGATGCCGCTCTGCCAGCTTGGCAGCGCGACGACCGTGGAGACGCCGCCGCCGCCGTAGCACGTGTCGTCAACGCCGCCGCTGCACGACGCATCGCCGGCGGTCACCGTTTCGAGCGCGCCGGTGCTGCTGTTTTCGGTGAAGTTGACGCCGCCGATCGAGGTGAAGTACGGGTCGCCCGCCGGTGCGCTGACGCCCTTTTCGTTGTCGTCGCCGCATTCGTCGGATCCGGTGTCACCGGCCGACGCCGAGAACTCGACGCCTTCCGCCGCACCTTGCTCGGCGATGGAGTTGGTGGCCGATTCGAACGAGGTATCGCTCGATTCGCATCCGCCGAACGAGGAGTTCACGGCACTGGCCTTCCCATCGCTGAGCACCTGATTGTAGGCGTCTTCGATGTTCTGATCGGAGAGCGTGCCCTCGTCGTACACGATGATGTTGGCACCCGGCGCGAGACCCGAGATCGTTTGCACGTCGAGGTCGGTCTCCGGATCGTCACCGCTGCCGCCGCCGTCGACGGCTTCGTTGGTGATCGTGCCGGTCTGCGTCACGCCTGCCGCAGAGAGATAGGTCGAAACGTAGCTGGTGTCGACCGGATCGTCGATGACGATCGCGGCGGTGTAACCCGCCCCGTTGCACCCGTGCTGAACCGGGAAGTCGAACGGTTTGGCGAGACCCGTGGCGAGCGTGCCGTCCGAGTTCGTGAGCGGACCGCTGTCGGCGGCCGCGTCATTGCAACCCGTCGACGGAGCGGTGGTCGGCGAACTCGTCGGTGAGGTCGTGGGAGATGCCGTCGGTGATGCCGTCGGTGACGCCGTCGGTGACGCCGTCGGTGATGCCGTTGGTGACGCCGTCGGCTTTGCCGTCGGTGATGCCGTCGGTGACGGCGTCGGCGTGCTCGTGCCGCCGCTGAGGTTGAGCGCCGTCGAGTCGACGAAGAAGTCGGTCACGCGCGATCCGCTCTGGACCGCGTAGAACTTCACCGTCGCATTGCCGCCGGCGTACGACGAAACGTTCACGCTCTCCTGAACGTACTCGCCATCTGTGGTGTTCGCGTTGCTGAACGTTTGTACCGTATTGCCGTTGACGGTCACGTAGAAATAGTCTTTCGCCTTGCTTCCGTCATTGGTGGCGACGTACAGGTAGTAACTCAACGTTGCGGTGCAACCCGACGGAATCGAGACGGTCTGCGAAACGCCCGGATCGGTCACGTGACCCGTGTAGCCGTCGAGCCACGCAAACCAGTCACCTTGATACGCCAGCGACGCATCGTCGGTGATGTCGCCGTTCGGATCGCTCCAATCGACGTCACCGGACTCGAAGCCGGGGTTGAGCAATAGCTGGCCCGAGCAGCCGCTCGCGGCGATCCGCATGCTCGCGGGCGCCTCGTTCGGATTGCCCTGCTGTTGCGGTTTGTTCTCCGGAACACCCAGGTTCTGCGGATTGTGAATAACGCCGCCGTCTTGATCGACCTTCGTTTCGGCGATGACGACGTTGCTGAGCGAGGCGGTTTTCACGTACGACGCGATAGAGGAGGGCACTGTGCCCGCCGTTACGTTCGTAAAGCGCTGCCCGTATTTCCCTTGCTGCACGGTGTGCATCTCGGTCGAGAAGAATTTCTCGACGACCGAGCTCGGCGCCGAGGCGTCGACGATCGTGCGGTTCGAATAACGGTGAGTGACGGTAAAGCCTGCATTTTGCAGTGCGCTGACGACGGCTTGCTCTTGCTGCGCCGTCGGTGCGTAGAGACTGTTGAACTCGGCCGGCGTCAGGAATTGATGCCCGCCGTGCGGTCCGCTCTGCGCGGTAACGAATTGGTCGAGCTGCGCTTGATTATTGTAACGCAGCACGAGTGTAACGCTCACCGGAAGGCTGGCGGTACGCCGGCCGAGATCGGTGAATGCAAGTGACCCAGTGGTCTTCGGGACGGAGATCATTGGTGTCATCGCTTGTACGGTGGTGCCGGTGGCGCCGGTCGTGCTTTGCGTGGAGCCCATCGTCGATGTTCTGGCTCCCGGTAAGCTTCCGCCGCCGCCGCATGCGGTCAAGAATAAAGCGAATACCAGCGATCCCGCCAGCACCCGGTGCGGAATGTGCATAAGCCTCCTAGCAGTAGACAAGTGAGTAGGAACGCGCGCGGTGCTGTGCCAGACGCGCTGCACCTGAAAATACTGTAAAGATTCGATGGGAGCAATAGACTATTGCAAAAATGGTATTGCAGCAAACAGTATTTGGCGTCCCTAGCGGGCAAGCACCATTTTTTATTCGGCGATCTGCCAGATATTCACGGTAAAATCCGAAGATATCAGCGGTGCTTGGCACGCAAACTTCGTGCTAATTCAGCCCTCGCGATCGTTCGCGCCGCGCGCGGCGGCGCAAATTTTATCCATCATTCCTCGATATCCGGCTCTTGCTACCGATGCCGCATCGGCCGAAGGCAGTGACGGTGACGCCCGTGCCACGTACGCTTTCGACGCGTAATAGATCGCCATGAACGGGCCCGGAAGAAACGTGCGCGGTGACGATCGCCTTCACGCGCCCAGCGTCGTCAGGCCGCCGCGAAACGCCATCGTCGCGGCGCCGACTTGACCTGCGTCATTGCCGAGTTGCGCGACCACGATGCGTGTCGTCCCGCGCGGGACCATCGTGGTCAGCTCGTCCACTCGCCCGCGCACCGCGTCGAGCATGAAATCGGCTGCGCTCGAGACGCCGCCGCCGAGCGCGATGACCTCGGGATTGACGAAGGCGATCACGTTGGCGAGCCCGATCGCGAGGTCGGACGTGAAGTTCCTCCACGCTGCAAGCCCGTGCAGGTCGCCGTTTTGCGCGGCTTTGCGAATCTTCTTCGAGCCGAGCTTGTCACGATCCATGTCCAGCAGCGCGCTGCGCGGGAATGACGCCGCCACGGCGAAGGCGTGCCGAATCAGGCCCGTGCCCGACGCTTGCGCCTCGAAGCAGCCGATCTTCCCGCAACTGCAGACGAAGCCGTCCACGGGCCGGATCTGATGGTGGCCGATCTCGCCCGCACCGAAGCGGTTGCCGAGAATCAATTCACCGTCCGCCACGATGCCGCCGCCGATTCCCGTTCCCAGCGTCAGCAAGACGAAGTTGCGCGTGCCCCGTCCCATGCCGTACATATATTCGCCCAGCGTCGCGCAGCGGGCGTCGTTGCCGACGAAGACGGGCATATCGAAGTGCGCGCGCAGCGTCTCCCCCAGCGGCGCGTTCGTCCACTTGAAGTTCGGGCTGTAGACGACGGCGCCCGAGCGAGGCTCGATATTGCCGGGCGAGCCGACGCCGATACCCACGACCTCTTTGGCATCGGGGTCCTTCAGCGCTTGCCCGACCGTGCCGATCAGCACCTCGCTCACCGCCTTGAACGAGAGGTCTTCGAGATCAACCTCGTGCTGACGATGAATGGTACCGTCTTCGCTGATGACGGCGGCCGTCACGTGTGAACCGCCGAGGTCGACGCCGATCGCTGTACGCAAGAATCATCCCCCCGCATCAAAGCCCGGTCCGGGCCGGTAATGTTATCCGCGCCACCAGGCTGCACCCGCAACGTGTATCGAATCCGGGTTGAATTATGGAAACCATCGACCTCATCGGCCTGCGCGACTTCACCAAACGAACCGGGCAGCCCACGCACCCCGAACTGCTCGACACGCGCCCGATGGAGCACGTGAACGAGATCGAGATCACCGAAGAGCACATCACGATCACCTACAACGAGGGCACCACGCGTTATTACAACGCGAACGAGATCACGCGGCGCGAATGGGTGTATAAATACAACGACGATCCCGAGTTCGTCCGCGCGATCGGCAAAGTGATCGAACTCGCGCGCAAACATCTCAAGGACTTGCCGGAAAACGTCACCTGTCCACCGGGCTGCGCGGAGTGCTGCGCCGGCTACGAACCGTTCGTCAGCCGCGCCGACGTCCAGCGCATCGCCGATCATCTCGGCCTGACGTACGCGCAAGTCATGGACGAATACGTCGTCAAACGGCCGTCCGCCGACGGCTACACCGTGGGCTGGCTGCGCAAGGTGAGCGACGATCTCGCCGACAATTGCGTGTTCTTGATGGGCAGCAAGAGCGGGCGCTATTACTGCGGCATCTATCCGGCGCGCCCGCACGACTGCGCAGATTTTACTCCGATCGGCTGTGAAGACGTCGACGAGACGCTTTCGCACCGAGGCACCATGAAGATCGGCCCGGCGTTCAAACCGAACCCGCGCCGGCGGAGGCATCGCCGTTGATTCTCGCACCCGTTCTCGCCGCGGTCATCACGCAATCGCAATACTCTGCGCTCCAGTGGCGTTACATCGGCCCGATGCGTGGAGGGCGCACCAAAGCTCTCGCCGGTGTGCCAAGCATGCCGAACCGCTTCTACATCGCTGCGGTGAACGGCGGCATCTGGCGCACCGACAACGCGGGACGAACCTGGACCCCGATCTTCGACAACGAACCGACCGGCTCGATCGGGTCCCTGGCGGTTGCCGCAAGCGATCCGAACGTGATCTACGCGGGCAGCGGCGAGGGCTTGCAGCGTCCCGATCTTTCCGTCGGCGACGGCATCTACAAATCGACCGATGCCGGCGAGACGTGGACGCATCTCGGCCTGCGCGACGGCGAGCAGATTCCGCAGATAGCGGTGGACCCGACCGACCCCAACCGCCTCTTCGTTGCCGTGCTGGGCCATCCGTACGGACCGAACGCGCAACGCGGTGTCTACCGCTCCACCGACGGCGGCAAGACCTTCACACGCGTGCTCTACCGCGACGAGAACACCGGCGCATACAACGTGCGCATCGATCCATCGAATCCCCAGGTCGTCTATGCCTCGCTGTGGGCCGCGCGGCAAGCGCCATGGGAGATCGGCTCGTCGTTCGAGCGTCCCGGAAGCGGCATCTTCAAATCGACCGACGGCGGCGATCACTGGACGCGTTTAGGCGGCGGACTTCCCGCCGCAATGGGACGTGCCGAGATCGCGATCGCACCGTCTAACTCGCAGATCGTCTACGCCTACGTCGACGGCTACAACGACGTGGGCGGCACCGTCTTTCGCAGCGACGACGGCGGCGAACACTTCACCGCGATGAACGACGATCAAACGACGATCGGCGAACGCGGCGACGATCTGGTCGCGATTGCAGTCGATCCGAAGGATCCGCAAACCGTCTACGTCACGAACACGTCCACCTACCGCTCGACCGACGGTGGAAAGCATTTCACCGCGATCAAAGGCGCACCGGGCGGCGACGACTACCAAAACGTCTGGATCAATCCGAACGACCCGAACATCATCGCGCTGACCAGCGATCAGGGCGCGACCATCTCGGTGGATCACGGCCTCACCTGGAGCTCGTGGTACAACCAACCGACCGCGCAACTCTACCACGTCAACACCGACAATCGTTTTCCGTACTGGGTCTGCGGCGGTCAGCAAGAGTCGGGGTCGGCATGCGTTTCCAGCCGCGGAAATTGGGGCGAGATCACCGAGCGCGACTGGCACACCGCCGGTGCCGAAGAGTACGGGTACGTCGTGCCCGACCCGCTCCATCCCGGGGTGACCTACGGCGGCAAGGTCGAGCGCTACGACGAGCGGACGACGCAGGCACAAGAAGTCTCGCCCAATCCGCTGCGCCACGGAAAAAATTACCGCGTCGTCCGCACCGAACCCATCGCCTTCGATCACTTCGATCGATCGCTGATGTACTTCGGCGCAAATCAAGTCTGGGCGACACGCGACGGCGGCATGCACTGGCGCACGATCAGCCCCGATCTTACGCGCAAGCATCCCGCGATTCCGAACGTGATCACGGCGTTCGAAGCCACCGATCCGCAAAAGGGCGCGCATCGAGGCGTCGTTTACGCGCTCGCGCCGTCGTACACGCACGCGGGCACGATCTGGGCCGGCACCGACGACGGGCTCGTCTGGATCACGCGCGACGGCGGCAAGAATTGGACCAACGTGACCCCGCCCGGTTTGACGCCGTGGAGCAAAATCTCGATCATCGACGCGTCGCGCTTCGACGACGAGACCGCCTACGTCGCCGTGAACCGCTTCCGCCTCGACGACCTGCGCCCGTGGGTCTATCGCACGCACGACGGCGGCAAGCATTGGACGAAGATTACGAGCGGGCTGCCGAACGACGAACCGGTCAACGCCGTCCGCGCCGACCCGCAGATTCCGGGCCTGCTCTACGCCGGAACCGAGGGCAACGTCTACGTGTCGTTCGACGACGGGGCGCGCTGGCAGTCGCTGCAGCTCAATCTGCCGCACACGTCGATGCGCGACCTCGACGTCCACGACAACGACCTCGTCGTGGCGACTCATGGACGCGGCTTCTGGATCCTCGACGATATCGAGCCGCTCCGCGAACTCGCACGCGCACATGCGTGGAGCGGACCGCACTTCTTCGCGCCGGTCGTGACCTATCGCGTTCGCCGCGACACGAACACCGATACGCCGTTGCCGCCGGAAGTGCCGCACGGCACCAATCCCCCCGACGGGGCGATCTTCTACTATCTGCTGCCCAAGGACGCCGCGCACGTCGCGATCGCGATCTACGATGCGCACGGCGCGCTCGTGCGCCGCTATTCGAGCGACGATCCGGCGCCCAAGCCGGTCGAGTTCGACAAGCCGGCGTACTGGGAAAAGCCCTTCGTGCGTCCGGCAACGGATGCGGGGATGCACCGCTTCGTGTGGGACCTCCGCGAACCGGCACCGGAGTCGGTCGCGGTCGATCTTCCGATCTCGGCCGTCTACGAGGACACACCCCGCGTGCCGCAGGGGGCCCTCATCGTCCCGGGCCGTTACACCGTTCGCCTCACGGTCGACGGCGTGACGCGCTCGCAACCGCTCACCGTCGTGATGGACCCGCGCATTACGATCTCGCAGGCCGCGCTCGAGCAACAGTATGCGATGGCCCACGACGTTGCAACGCTGCTGGATCGCACGTACGACGCCCGCTCTCGCGCGCTGGCGCGCAAGCGCGCCAAGGACGCCGCGAGCTTGTCACGGCTCAACGGCGGTCTGAGTTTCCTCATCGAGATGATCGACGGCGCCGACGCACCGGTGCCGGGTGGCACGATCAACGCCTACTGCAGCTTACGATCGCAGGCGCTGGAGGCACTAGGCGCCGGAGCAAACCGCAACCCCCTCTGCCGTCGTTAGGTCTTCAAGTCATACCCGGAAGGAGACGTTCCCTATGAAATTGTTTCTCGCCGCACTCCTTGGAGCCGCGCTTACCGGCGCGCTCGCGTTACAAGCGATCGCCCAAGCGCCGACCACCGTCACCGTAAAGATGGTGGCTCAGAGCGACAGCGGTGAAAACGGCACCGCGGTCCTCACGCAAGTTTCCGACGGCACGCGCATCGAGGTCAAGCTCGACGGCACACCCAAGGACGTTCCGCAACCGACGCATATCCACATCGGAAACTGCGGACATATCAATAAGGCCCCCGAGTATCCGTTGAACAACACGGTCAACGGCACGAGCGTCTCGACCGTCAAGGGCGTCGCGCTCGCAGATCTGTTGAAAGGCACCTACGCGATCAACGTGCACAAGAGCGCAGACGAGCTCGGAACGTACGTCTCGTGCGGAAACATCGCCACGGGGGAGTAGGTCTTAGGCGATCAACGAGGCAAAGCGATCGCGATCGACGTTACCACCGCTGACCACGATGCCGATCCGTTTGCCGCGGATCGGCATTCGTTCGTTGAGGACCGCTGCAAATGCCGCAGCCCCGCTGGGTTCGACGACGAGTTTCATCCGCTCGAAGAAAAGGCGCATCGCATCGACGATCTCTTCGTCGCTGACCGTGACCACGTCGCGGACGTGCTCGCGGATGATCGGAAACGTCACCTCGCCCGGTGACTGCGTCTGCAAACCGTCGGCGATCGTCTGCGGCACGGCGATCGTTACGCGCTCCCCGCCCCGGAAGGACTGCTGCACGTCGTTCCCGGCCTGCGGCTCGACGCCGTAGAGTTCGATATCGGCGTCGATTCCGTGCGCCGCGATCGCGCACCCCGACAGCAGACCGCCGCCGCCGCACGGCGTGACGATGGCGTCCAGCGGTCCGGCGTCGTGCAGCAGCTCGAGCGCGGCGGTGCCCGCACCGGCGGCAATCCGCGTATCGTCGTAGGGCGGCACGATCGTCGCACCGCGCTCGCTCGCGATTCCCTGCGCGATCACGGCTCGGTTCTCTTCCGAACGCTCGTAGAGCACGATCTCGGCGCCGTAGCCGCGCGTCGCCGCGAGTTTGCTCTCCGGCGCGTCGCGCGGCATCACGATCATGGCGGGAACGCCGAGCAGTTGCGCAGCGAGCGCCACACCCTGGGCGTGGTTGCCGCTCGAATAGGCCACCACGCCGCGGCGCTTCTCGTCGTCGGAGAGCTGCGCGAGACGGTTATAGGCGCCGCGAAATTTGAACGCGCCCATCCGCTGCAGATTCTCGCATTTGAAGAAGAGTTGAGCACCGGTTCGCTCGTTGAACGTGTGCGACGTCATCGTGGGGGTGTGGTGAGCGACGCCGAGAATCCGATCGGCCGCATCGACGACGTCGGCGAAGCTAAGAGGCATCAGCCATGTGGAAGGTCCAGCGCGTCACCTTGTCTTGGTCGTCCATCCAAAGCTCTTCGTGATAGTCGTGTTTCTGAAACTTCACGTT
>DATJRM010000065.1:0-11764 GCA_035504755.1 Candidatus Acidiferrales bacterium | reverse complement strand
CATTCATATCGGATCGCAGGTCGCCGAGGCGCTTATCGATCTGCTCGTAGGCGCCATTGAGATGTTCGACACTCGCTTCGAGGGCTGACAGGCGTATATCCAGAGGCTGGGCACTCATCGACCCCATCGTACCATAGAGATTGTTGCCGGCCTGCTGCCGAAGAGTAAACGCAATGCTTGTCCTCGGTATCGAGACCTCGTGTGATGACACGGCGACCGCGCTCGTGCGCGACGGCCGCGATGTGCTCGCTAGCGTCTCGACCAATCAGGATGCGTTCCACGCGAAGTACGGCGGGATCGTTCCCGAAATCGCGAGCCGGCAACACGTCGCGCTGCTCTCCGCCGCCGTCGACGACGCACTCGGACGCGCGCAGATGCGCTTGCACGACGTCGACGCGATCGCGGTGACGCGCGGTCCCGGGTTGATCGGCAGCCTCGTCGTCGGCGTCGCCGCCGCGAAAGCGCTCGCGTTCGCGCTGCGCAAGCCGCTCTACGCGGTCAATCATCTGCACGGGCACATCTTCGCCGCGTTTCTCGATCGCAACGAAGAACCGCCGTATCCGTTCCTGGCGCTTCTCGTCTCGGGCGGACACTCGCAACTGGTCGACGTGCGCTCCGCCGTCGGGATGCGAGTGATCGGCCGAACGCGCGACGACGCCGCCGGCGAAGCGTACGACAAGACGGCACGGCTCCTCGATCTGCCGTATCCCGGCGGCCCGCAACTGGACGCGCTCGCGCGTGAAGGCAATCCCAAAGCGCACGCGTTCCCGCGCCACCGTCCCGACCCCGGCACGCTCGATCTCTCGTTCTCCGGTCTGAAGACGTCGGTCAAATACTTCCTCGAGTCAAACGAAGGCCGTCACGCAAGACCGGCCGACGTCGCCGCGTCGTTCCAAGCCGCGGTGATCGACGTCCTCATGGCGCGTGTCGATGCTGCGTTTGCAACCGGCGAGTATCGCGCACTCGTCGTCTCCGGCGGCGTCGCGGCAAACTCCGAACTACAAGCACGCGTGAAAGCCTGGAGCGTGGCGAAGGGTCTCCCGGCGTTCATCCCGCCGCCGAAGTACTGCACCGACAACGCGGCGATGATCGCAGCCGCCGCCTACCATCAGCGCGCGATCGCGCAAGCGGATCCCCTCACGCTCTCCGCCGATCCAAACCTCCCGTTTGTGCCGTCGCCCCTGTCACCCTGAGCCTGTCGAAGGGCGCCTCTGTCACCCTGAGCCTGTCGAAGGGTTGTCCCTGTCACCCTGAGCCTGTCGAAGGGCGACCCCTGTCACCCTGAGCCATCGTCCTGAGCTTGTCGAAGGGTTGTCGAAGGGTCGTCACCGCGGAACTTGCGTTTGCGCGGAGCTTTCCGACTCTGAGCGCACGAGCCGCCGCAGCGACTCTCGGTTAGCAAGGACTGCTATAACGAAGAGAACTCCAATAAGCCCCAGGGAGGCGTCCAAGAATGTGCCGAGTGAGCGCACAGGCACCACATGGAAGAGCGTCATCCCAAGCGTGCTTGCACTGATCGCCGCAATGAGAATAAACGAGACGCGCGCGAGCGTGACGCGTCCCCCGGAGACGCCCCGCAACAGCCTCGCGCTTGACATGAAAAAAAGTATGGACGAAACGAAAAATAGCGCGAAGCAGAGGACACAAAGGGCGAACCAGGCACCGTCGTATTTCATACGTTAATCCACTTTTGAGCTAGCAAGCGATCCCGATGGTGATAGTTCAGACATGCCAGTTGTGATTCTCTACGTCGTCCCTGTCACCCTGAGCTCACCTCTGTCACCCTGAGCTTGTCGAAGGGCGACCTCTGTCACCCTGAGCTCGTCGAAGGGCCTAAAGACCCAAGCGCCGGAGGACGCTTGCACGGTGCGTTCGGCATTCTATCGCGGGAACGATAGCATCGATGCGCGGAATTTTCGCATTGATCCTAGCAATCGCGCTGCCGGTTCAGGCGCTCGCGCAAGTGCGCCTTTCGTCGACCCAGCTGACGGAAGGCTCGTTGCTTGGCCAGATCGCGTCGACGGCGCAGTTGCAAAACGAGTTCGATGCGCATAGTGCGCTGATCGCGCAAGCGACCGAAGACCTCGGCCTGACGCGCGGCGACTTTCTCTACGTGCGCCATGCGATTGCCCTCGGCGAAGCCCGCTATGTCGTCATTCCCCGGCACCTCGACGGCATGGCGGGCCAGTCCGGCGGCCGGCCGTTCGTGCTTCGCAACGTAACCATACCGGCCAACGAATACGGCTGGGAAGTCGACGTTCCCAAGCCCAACGGTACGGTTGAAGTCTTCGTGCCGAACAAGTGCGGCAACGTCTCCTATCTTCGCACCGCGACGCATTACCCGGTCGCGGCCGTGTACGTCGTCCCCGCACCGGTCGTCGCAGTGTCGCCGTTGCCGCCGCCGGCGTTCCCGGTTCCCCCGGCAGCGATTGCAACCAGCGCGCCGGTCGCCTTCGCACCTCCGATGATCGTTGCGGCGCCGGCTGCGGCTTCAGCGCATCTGGCGTGGCTCGGACTGCTCCTGCTTCCGATCATCGGCTCGCTAGTCGGTCACGGCGGCGGCTCCACCTCGCCGGCGGCCGTCGCGCCCGTGCCGACGCCGATTCCGATTCACACGATCTGTCCGGGGCCGACGGCTCGCATCCGCTGAGCGGCGTCAGTCGGTAAAATCTTCGACGAAGATTTCGATGCCGTCACCGAGTACCGCCGTGCCGATGCCGATCTTGCGATAGTGCGCATCGAGTGTGTTGCGGCGGTGTTCGGGGCTCTGCCAGAGTTCCGTGATCGCGTACAGCGGGTCAGGCGCCTCCGCGATGTTCTCGGCTGCGTAGTGGAACGGACAGCCGTCCGCACGCATCGCGTCCCACGGTAAACGGCCGTCCGGCGTCACGTGCGAAAAATAATGCCGCGCCAGCATGTCGTTCGCGCGCGCCATCGCAACGCTCGTCAAACAGTCGTCGCGCACGAGCGCCGGGACGCCGGCTGAATGGCGCTCGCTGTTCACTTCCGACAACATCGTCTGCTGCCCTAAAATCAGGGCGGCAACCAAGGGCACGATCATGTACTCTTTGTTTATCGGTATGCAAAGTTGGCGTAATTAGAACCGGACGCTCGCTTCACCGCTCCCTTAGAGCAGCGCCAGTACCGGCTTGGCGATCGCCACGTACGCGGCCGCGCTCTGCTGCGACCATTCCTGCGAACGTCCGAGTTCACGCGCGAGCAACGCACCGGCCAACGGCGCGGCGGCGACGCTCGCGGCGACGTCCACGAAAAACGCGCGCGTGCGCCGCGAGAGCGCGTCGTCGACCGTGCGCGCCAGTTCTTTGCGGGCTGCGTAGACGATCTCGGCCTGTGAGTACGGCAAGGCCGGATGGATCGGCTGCGCAAGCACCGGCTCCTCGCGGATCAATGCCTGCAGCTCGCGCCGGTCGCTCCCGTCACTGCCGTGCAACGGCAGATCCGCCGTGCGCGACGGTGCGGCCGGTAATCCGGCGACCTCGCGTGCGACGTCGATCGTATCCTCGGCCATCTTGCGATAGGTCGTCCACTTGCCGCCGGCAACGCTGACCAACCCCGATGCGGAGGTTTCGATGAGATGTTCGCGAGACAGTTTCGCCGTCGTGGCCGGCGCGCTGTTGACGAGCGGACGCACCCCGCAAAACGCCGCCGTGACGTGCGAGCGCCGAACCGGTTCCTCCAAATAGCGCGACGCGTGTTCGAGCAGGTAGTCGATCTCCACGGCCGTCGGTACCGGATCGAGCGACGGACCCGGTTCGGCGATATCGGTCGTACCGATGATCGCGTGCCCGTGCCACGGAATCACGAAGATCACGCGCCCGTCGTCGGTTCGCGGAACGATCATCGCATCGTCACCCGGGAACCGATCGCGTGCAACGACGACGTGCGATCCGCGGCTCATCGAAAGGATCGGACGTGCCGCGGGGTCGTCCATCTGCCGCATCACGTCGCTGTAGATGCCGGTCGCGTTCACCACCACCTTTGCGCGAACGCTGAGCTCGCCGCCATGCTCTTGATCGGCGACGCGTACGCCGGTGATGCGCGCTCCGCGGCGCTCGAACGCCACCGCTCGAGCGTAATTGACGATGACGGCGCCCCTCTCGATCGCCGTGCGCGCGAGTGCCACGGCCAGGCGTGCGTCGTCGAACTGTCCGTCATGATAGCGAACCGCGCCGCGGAGCCCGTCGCGGCGCATCGCCGGAGCGCGCTCGAGCGTCTGCCGCGCGCTCAAATACCGGCTGCGCCCGAACGTCGCGTTCCCCGCAAGAACGTCGTACGCGCTCAACCCCACGAAATAATACGGCACTTCGTACCACTTGTACGCCGGGCAGATGAAGCCGCGATCGCTCACCAGATGCGGCGCGTTCCGGCGTAACGCGCCTCGCTCGCGCAGCGCCTCACGCACGAGTCCGATCTCTCCCTCGGCGAGATAGCGCACGCCGCCGTGAATGAGCTTCGTCGATCGACTCGACGTCGCTTTGGCGAAGTCCACCGCTTCCACGAGCGCCGTCTTATAGCCGCGCGAAACGGCGTCGACCGCCGCACCGAGTCCGCTCGCGCCTCCGCCGACGATGAGCACGTCGAATTCATCGTCGAGCGCGGCAACGTTACGCACGCGCCTGCTTTACCGCGTGCCGCCATCCCGCAAGCAACTCCTCGCGCTTGCGCGCGTCGATCGACGGCGAAAAGCGCCGTTCTTCATGCCACGGCGGCCGCAGACCCGCGCAGTACGCCGCGCCGAGCGCCGTCGTCTCGGTCACGCGCGGGCGCACGACGTCGACCCCGAGCACGTCGGCTTGGAACTGCATCAGGAAGTCATTGGTAGCGGCGCCGCCGTCCACACGCAGTTCGCTCAGGCGCATGCCCGAATCGTTCTCCATCGCCTTCACCACGTCGTAGCTCTGATACGCGATCGACTCGAGGGTCGCGCGCGCGAGGTGCTCCTTCGTGGTGCCGCGCGTCAGTCCGGCGATCGTGCCGCGCGCGTACGGATCCCAGTACGGCGCGCCGAGTCCCGCGAACGCAGGCACGAAATAGACGCCGCCCGTATCGGAAACGCGCCGCGCGAGTTGTTCTGCTTCTGCCGGCGCGGCGATGATTCCCAGACCGTCACGCAGCCACTGCACCGCCGAGCCCGTTACGAAGACCGAGCCCTCAAGCGCGTAGGACGCTCGGCCCTTTTCCGCCGAGAAACCGACGGTCGTCAGCAAGCCGCTCTTGCTGCGCACGATCTCGTCGCCGGTGTTGAGCATCAGGAACGATCCCGTGCCGTACGTGTTCTTCGCGAGACCTTTCGCGAAGCCGGCCTGTCCGATCAGCGCCGCTTGTTGATCGCCGGCGACGCCGGCGATCGGCACGCTCGCGCCGAAGACGCTTGGCGCGACCGTTCCGAAGTCCGCAACGCAGGGCCGCGCGTCCGGCAGCAACGAGCGAGGGACGCCGAAGACGTTCAGCAGCTCGTCATCCCAGTCGAGCGTGCGCAAGTTGAAGAGCAACGTACGCGACGCGTTGGTGTAATCGGTCGCATGCACCGTGCCGCCCGTTAGATTGTAGATCAGCCACGAATCCATGGTACCGAAGGCAAGCTCGCCGCGTTCCGCGCGCGCGCGCACGCCCTCGACGTTCTCGAGCAGCCATGCAACCTTCGTGGCGGAAAAGTACGGATCGAGCAGCAACCCGGTCTTCTCGGTAATCTTCGGTTCGTGTCCATCGCCTTTGAGCTTCTCGCAGAGCGGGGCCGTACGCCGGTCCTGCCACACGATCGAGCGGTGTACCGGACGGCCGGTCGTGCGATCCCAGATCGTCGTCGTTTCGCGTTGGTTCGTGATGCCAACGGCGGCCAGGTCGCCGGCCGCGATGCCCGCATTGCGCAACGCGCATTGCGCCGTCTCGACCTGCGAACGCCAGATCTCGGCCGGATCGTGCTCTACCCAGCCGGGCTGCGGAAAGTGCTGCGGAAATTCACGCTGATCCGCTCCGCGGATCGCGCCGTCTTGGTCGAAGATGATCGCACGCGAGCTCGTCGTCCCTTGATCGAGCGCAAGGATGTAGGTTACAGCCGCCACCACTCCGCATAGTCCGGCGTGCTGAGCTTCTGATCAACAAAGCGCTGTTTGATCGCCAGCATGTCGGCAAAGTTTCGCTCGAACGTCGCCACCAGCTCGGGGTCGAACTGCGTGCCGGCGTTGGCGCGGATGTTTTCGCGAGCATCCTCGATCGGCCATGCCTCCTTGTACGGGCGGACCGAGGTCAGCGCGTCGAAGACGTCCACGATACTGCACATCCGTCCGCTCAGTGGAATCTCCGATCCGCGCAGGCCGCTCGGATAGCCCGTCCCGTCGAAGCGTTCGTGGTGCGTCAGCGCGATCTCCGCGGCGAGCTGCAGCATGGGCGAGCGGCTGTTCTTGAGGATCTCGTATCCGGCCGTCGTGTGATGCTTCATGATCTCCATCTCGCCGGCATCCAGTTTTCCGGGTTTGAGCAGAATGGCGTCGGGGGTGGATACTTTCCCGATGTCGTGCATCGGCGCGGCCAGCAGGAGCTGCCGGCAATCTTCTTCACCCAGCCCGACCGCGCGTCCGAGCGCCGCGCACATGTGCCCCACGCGCACGACGTGCATGCCGGTGACGTCGTCGCGAAACTCCGCCGTACGCGTCAGCCGGGCGATCGTCTCGATCTCGCGCTCCACGATCGTCGCCGTAGCCCGCTCGACCTCGCTGCGCAGCCACGTCGCGCGGTCGGCGAGCGCGCGACGGCTCGACGCGACTTCGAGCATATTGCGCATGCGCGCGGTGAACTCGAACTGATCGATCGGTTTGGTGAGAAAATCGTTTGCGCCCGCTACCAGCGCGGCCCGGCGAATCTCGGGTTCCCCGTCGCCGGTAACCATCACCGCCAGAGCATGTTCAGCCGCCGGCTTTTGACGAAACTGCGTGAGGAAGCCGACGCCGTCGAGTTCGGGCATGTGATAGTCCACGACGGCGATATCGACCGGGTGGTCGTCGGCCCATGCCAGCGCTTCGTTGGGCGAGGTGAATCCGGTGACTTCGACGTTGTCGATTCTGGAAAGGATGCTGCGGTAGACGGCGAGATTGATATCCGAATCGTCGACGGTAAGGACGTGCATCAGGTTGGCATTTCCATCCGCGCAGCGGCGGCGAGGCGTTTCTGCGCCTCGGCGATTCGCGCAAGTGCTGCATCGATCGCGTCGCGGTCGCCGGCCCTACCGTTTTTGAGCAGATCTTCCAGTTCGCGCGCGGTTGCGGCGAGTTCGGTCGCTCCGGCGTTGCCGGCGGCGCCCTTGAGCTCGTGGGCCAGGTTGCGCAGCGTCGCGTCGTCGCTCTCGGCGCGAATGCGCGAACAAAGCCGTTCTGCGCTCGGTACGAGATCGGCGAGAAAGGCCGCGATCTCGGCGCGATTCCCGTCGAAGAGCAGCATCAGCCGTTCCATGTCGATCACCGGCGTACCCGAGCGCAGGCGCAGCCAGCGCTCGAGCGCCGAGCGCAAATCGTGCGTGGCCGCCGGCTTGCTGACGTAATCGTCCATCCCTGCCGCAAAACACGCGTCGCGATCGGACGAAAGCGCGTTCGCGGTCATGGCGATGATCGGCAGGTGGGTTCCCGTACGCGCTTCGCGCTTGCGAATCGCTCGTGTCGCCTCGAAGCCGTCCATCACCGGCATCTGACAATCCATGAACACCAGATCGAAGTGCTCGCGGCCGGTCAGTTCGTAGGCCTCGCTGCCGTTCGACGCAATCTGCGCCTGGTAGCCCAACTTCTCCAACTGACGCAGCGTGATGCGCTGATTGACCTCGTTGTCTTCGACCAGCAGAATGTTCGCGGCACGCGTTGGAATCTGGGGCGCGTGCAGCACGATTGCGGGCTCGCTCGCCTGCGAAGGTTCGCCGCCGAAGTGCGACTGAACGATCGCGTCGTAGAGATACGATTGGCGAATCGGTTTGGTGAGGTAGGCCGAAAAGCCCGATGCGATCGCGTCCTTGCCGATATCGAACGTGTCGAACGCCGTCACGAGCACGAGTTTCGTCGGCTGCAATTCCGCATCGGCGAGAACCGTTCTCCCCAAGTCCAGCCCGCTCACGTCAGGCAAGCGCAGATCGAGGATCGCCAGATCGAACGGTTCGCCGCGCCTCACGGCCTTGCGAAGAAGCTCCAGCGCTTCTTCCGCATTCGCCGCCGCCGCTACCATGAGACCCCACGATGCCATGTAGCGCATGAGGATGTCACGCGCAATATCGTCGTCCTCGACCACCAGCGCGCGACGCCCGCGAAGGCTCTCGCGCGCCGACGGTTGCTCGTCGCTCTCGACCAAGCGAAAGTCGAGTTCGAACGAGAACGTCGATCCGGCTCCGGCATAGCTCTCGACCGCGATCTCCCCGCCCATCATCTCCACCAGGCGTTTGGTGATCGCCAGACCGAGGCCGGTTCCGCCGTACTTGCGCGTCGTCGAACCGTCGGCTTGCGTGAACGCGGAGAAAAGCCGCGGCAGCACCGCGGGATCGATGCCGATACCGGTGTCGCGAACGGTGAAGCTCAGACGAATCTGGTCGCCCGTACGCGATTGGCGCTCGACCATGAGCGCGACGCCGCCGCGCTCGGTGAATTTGATGGCGTTGCCGACGAGGTTGACGAGCACTTGGCGCAAGTGTGTGGGATCGCCCACCACGCGTGCCGGAATCGCCGGATCGACGTAGGTCATCAGCGAGATGCCTTTTGCGTGCGCCTGTATACTGAGCATACCGCCGACGCCTTCCACGTGCGCTACCACGTCGAAGTCGATGACGTCGAGCTCGAGCTTTCCGGCCTCGATCTTCGAAAAGTCGAGGATGTTGTTGATGACGCCGAGCAGCGAGTGCGCCGACTCGCGCGCGGTCATCGCGTATTCGCGCTGATGCGGATCGAGCGGCGTGTCCATCAGCAGCTCGGTCGCGCCGATCACGCCGTTCATCGGCGTGCGAATCTCGTGACTCATCGTCGCCACGAACTCGCTCTTCAGGCGCGACGCCTCGACGGCCTGATCGAGCGCATCTTTGATCGCCCGTTCGGCCGCGCGCCGCTCGCTCAGGTCGCGAATCACCTTGAGCACGATCTGCTCGCCGTCGACGGTCGCGCTCTGCATCGAGACCTCGACCGGAAACGTCCTTCCGTCCCTGTGGCGGTCTTCCGCTTCGTACGTGACGTCGAAGTCACCGTCGGGCGGAAATTGCGCGTAGGGAGCGTCTTCCAAACCGGCGACCCGAAGCTCCCGGTCGGTCATCGTCTGCAACTGCTCGCGCGAGTAGCCGAACATCCGCACCGCCGCCGCGTTCGCGTCGATGATCCGGTGATCGCTGCGGCGCTGGAAGATCATGGCGTCGCTTGCATACTCGGCGAGCAAATGATAGCGCGCGAGAAGCGCGTTACGATCCCTGACGTGCTTCGCCATTTCGGCAAGCGCGCGCGAGACCGTCGCAATCTCGTCGTCGCCCGCAAGCGGCTCGGCGATTGCCCCGCGGTGCGCGAACGCGCGCGCTTGGCGCACCAGACTTCGCAGACGATTGATGATCCGCCGCCCTAAGGTGAACGCCAGCAGTATCGTCAGCGCGGTCACGAAGAGACCGCAGCCGATCAGCACCTGCTCCCAGCTGCGCCACATGCGGGCCAGCGCCGCCAGCCGCGTTGCGTGCAGTCTTCCTTCGGCCTCTTGCAGCGCCGCCAAATCGCGACTGAGCTGCTCGTCGCCGGCGGCCGCTTGCGGGTGGCGAAACTGGGCGCGCTCTTCGGCGGCGAGAATCGCAGCGTGATTGCCGGCGTGCATCGAGCGCATCACGGCGTTCGCCGCGGCGACTTCCGCGAGCGCGTCTCGAGCCACGCGTTCGGCACGGGCGCGTTGCGCCGGATTGTCGCTTACGGCCTTGATCAGCGCCTGGGTGTCCTTGGGGATCGATGCAACCGCCGCGAAGTACTGCTGGTACAGACTCGGCGTGCCGATCAAGATGTAGCGCCGCCCGATGCCACCCGCGTTCGTGAGGTCGACTTCCAGCTTTCGGCCAATCGCCAGCACGTCGTCCGAGTGCTGGGTCCAATACACGGCAGTTTCCGTCTGGTGTTGCAGCCACGCAACGACCGCAATGAAGAGCAGCAACACCGCAAGCGGAACGACGCTGAGACCGATGATGGAACGCGCGAGCGAACTCCGGAAGACACCCATGGCACACCCCGGCTTCGCGCCGCCTATGCCGGTGCGGCGCGAAGATTGTTGTTATCTTGCTGCGCGCATACGTGTTTCCCTATCAAGAAGTCCATTGAGAGAACCCGGACGATTGTCAAGTTATTATCAATTTTTTTTGCTAGGCAGGTCGCAAAATGGGCCTTTTGATACGGGTATAAAGTCCCGGGACGAGCGGGCTCCTCCGGCCGCTGCCGAAGAGAGCCCGCATGGTCGTCTTCGAGACCGAGGATTTTCGTATGCGCACCCTAGGATACCGGAGATGATCGCACTCGCGCCTGCTTGTGACGCGCGGCTCGTCTTCGCACAGATGCGTGCGGCGACGGGCGGCGCGTACTGGGATAGGATCGCGCAACTCTCCGCCGCGGGATCGCTGCGCTCTTCGGGCCTCCAAGGAACCGCGCAGCTCGACGACGATCTCCGAAGCGGGCGCTATGCCGAATACACGGCGTTGCCTGCCGCGGGACGGAGCGCGTACGTCTTCGACGGCACGAACCTGTGGTCGCAGGATATCTCCGGCGGTGTGCATTCGCTCGACGCGCCGTTCGCACGCGAAGCCGCCGTCACCGACGCGTACCTCACGCGCCACGGGTACTGGCGCTCGCCGGCCGGCGCAACGTTCACCTGCTTGGGAACGCGGACCGTCGACGGCCGCGCGGCGATCGTCATCCGCGTGCAGCCGCGCGGGGGCATTCCCGCCGCGCTCTCGATCGATGCCACGACGCATCTGCTCGACGGGTACACCGAGCGCTATCCGACCGACGAACGCTTCGTGCGTTTTGCCGACTATCGCACCGTCGCTGACGTGGTGTTACCGTTTTCCATCAGCCGCGGTTCGTCGTTCGAGCCGGCCAATGCCGGCGTCGTCTCCGTGCGTCGCTACGATCTGCTGCCGGCAGCGCGCGCGCGCGATTTCGCGCGGCCGGCTTTGCGCAATCCTGCCATCATGCGCAACGGTTCCGCAGCGAGCGTCGTGCCGATGGTCCTCGAAGCCGGACAGACGGTCGTGATGGCCTCGATCGACGGGCACGTGCCTATGCCGTTCATCCTCGACACCGGCGGCCACGCGATCCTGACGGTACAAGCGGCAAAGAGACTCGGTCTGCACCCGGCGGGCGCGGGCGTGAGCGGCGGTTCAGGCGCCGGCACGGTCGGTCTGCAGTACGCGCCCGTTCGCAGCGTGCGGATCGGCAACGCCGAGTTGCGCGATCAAACGTTCCTCGTTATTCCGTACGGCTATTCGTTCTACGAGCGCGGCCTGCGCGCGCCGCTTGCGGGGATCCTCGGGCTCGAGTTCTTCGAACGCTTTGCGATCCGGCTCGATTATGCCCATCGCACCGTAACGCTTACGCCGTTCGCGCACTACACCCACTCCGCGGGGGGCACGCGAGTCGCCCTGCGCTTCCAGGAGGATTTGCCCCTGACCCGTGCGTCTGCCGACGGCAATCGCGGGCTGTTCGGCGTCGATACCGGAAACTCCGGACCGGTGATTCTCTTCGGCACCTATCTCACACGAACCGGA
>DATJRM010000064.1:0-12424 GCA_035504755.1 Candidatus Acidiferrales bacterium | reverse complement strand
TTCAAAGCCCACGACGGTATCCAGCTGATCGATCGTGCGCGTGATCTCGTTTACCGTCGAGCCGTAGCCGTTCGACGAGCAGCCCGAGGGCAGCGTCGCGCCGGTCTTCACCGTGTCCGTCTCACTGTAGAAGCTCAACGGCGCGATCGAATACCAGAGCGGTTCATCGTACGTCGACGTTGCCGAAAACCCGCAGCACGTTTGCGCGAACGGCGTGTAATTGAAAACGATCACGATGTTATTGCTCGCCGGCGCCGCCATCGTGACGCTCAACAGGTAGGCGCCCGCGTAACCGGGTAACGGCGAGGGACTCGCCAGCCCCGGAATCGGCGTGGGCCATACGATCGAACCGGAACCGTCGCTGTTCTCGGTCGTCGTCGCCGTCCCGCCGGCGCCGCCGTCGAGAATGCTCTCGCTGTCGGTGTAGGTTCCGTTCGCAGCGACGGTGCGCGTGCCGCTGTCACCGGTGGCATACGAGTAGCTCACCGTCGACTGCGGCGAGTTCGTCCAACTCGCTTGGTTCGTCTCGGGGATTTCATCGAGCACTTGCGGCGATGCGTACGCGGTCGTGATCACCGGCTGCGTCGCCGACGACGGTTCCGACTGCGTCTGCGCATAGAGCAGCACGCTATTGGTGCTCGAGCCCGCGGCACCGCTGCCGATCCACGAATCGGTATTCAGCGTCGTGGCCTCGAGGCTCGCCGTATCGCTTTCCGACGTATGCACGTCGAGAGCGCTCACGCTTGCTACCGGATCCGGCGACGAACCGACGCTGACGGTCGAGGCCACCGTGTAGGAAATCGCGGCGGGCGGCGGCGCCGTTGCGGGCGGAGCCGTACACGAGCAGCCGATTGCGAGACTGTAGGTCCAGGTGATCGACTTCGTGCCGCTGTAGGTTTCCGAAGCGCTCGCCGTGGTCGACGCCGTACTGACGACCGCGAACGTGTACGCCGTGTTCGCGCTCATCGCAAACGGCGGCGTTACCACGGTCGAAGCGAAGGTGATCGTGTCGCCGGAGATCGTACCCGGTGCGGAGAGCAGCAGCCAGCCGCCGGCCGAGCCGGCGTAGACCGCGAGATAATAGTTGCCCGAGGGCGCCGACGGAAGCGTCAGGCTGAACTCCGGCGAGTCGTTGAGCGTCTCGTTCTGTGCGAACGACAGCGTAAAGTAGACCACCGGCGTGTTGGTCACGCCGATCGCCAGGCGGTGAACGCCGCTCGGCACGGGCTCGCCCGACGGCACGCCGGCGGAGAGCACACCGGTCACCGATCCCGCCGCCGTGAGTGCCGGCAACGACACGGTAGCCGACGAGATGCTCGCGGTTCCGTCCGAACCGATCGCCCCGAAGCTCAAGCTTCCGCCCGACGTCGTCACCGACGTGGTGACGCTCTGGCTTTCGGAAAGTGGTGCATTGAATCGCGTGACGCCGCTGCATGCAACCAGCATCGCCGAGGCAGCGATGGCAAAGAAAAACGCCGAGCGCGCTCTCATAGAAACTCCTATAAGCGACTTGGCGGGTACTTAGTCCGGGAGGCACCGTTACCTGCGTGACTTAGGAACTATTCGCACCCATGATCTCGCCTAGCACTCGACGAACCTGTTTCGGCCATGCAAGACCACGATTTCGGCTTTGCGACGCGCGCCATCCACGCCGGAACGCCGCCCGACCCCGGCACCGGCTCGCGCTCGATGCCCATCTTCCAAACCGCGGCCTACGTGTTCGGAACCACCGAGCAGGCCGCCGAGCTCTTCCAGCTGCGCAGCTACGGGCATATCTACAGCCGCATCAGCAATCCGACGGTCGCGGCGTTCGAAGAGCGGATGGCCTCGCTCGAAGGCGGGCTGGGCGCCATCGCCTTCTCGAGCGGCCTCGCGGCCCAGCTTTGCACCGTCCTCGCGCTGGCACAAGCCGGCGATCATCTCGTGAGCTCCCAAAATATCTACGGCGGCACGGTCACGCAGTTCACGGTCACGCTCAAGCGCATGGGCATCGAGACGAGCTTTGCGCCCGTCGACGACCTTGCCGCCCTCGAAGCGGCAATGACGCCGAAAACGAAGCTGCTCTTTGCCGAGACGATCGGCAACCCGTCGGGCGCGATCGCCGATTTGAGCGCGCTCGCCGCGCTGGCGCACAAGCACGGCATTCCGCTCGTCGTCGACAACACGTTCGCGTCGCCCTATCTCTGCCGACCGATCGAGCACGGCGCCGATATCGTGGTCCACTCGGCGACGAAGTTCATCAGCGGCCACGGCACGACGATGGGCGGGGTGATGATCGACGGCGGCCGGTTCGATTACGGAAGTGGAAGGTTCCCGCTGCTCTCGCAGCCGAGTCCCGGTTATCATCAGAAAGTCTTCACCGAGACGTTCGGCGAGTACGCGTTCCTGATGCGCGCGCGCGCCGAAGTCTTGCGCGACGTCGGCGCACAGATGTCGCCGATGGACGCGTGGATCTTGCTGCTGGGACTGGAGACGCTGCCGCTGCGCATGGAGGCGCACGTGCGCAACGCGAAAGCGATCGTCGCGTTCCTCGAGTCGCGCCCCGAAGTCGAGTGGGTTCGCGCACCGCAAATGGGGTCGATCTTCACCTTCGGCATTCGTGGCGGCCGTGAGGCGGGACGGCGCTTCATCGACGCGCTCGAGCTGTGGAGTCATCTCGCCAACGTCGGCGACGCGAAGTCGCTCGTCATCCATCCCGCGTCGACGACGCACTCGCAGTTGAGCGATGACGAGATGCGCAAAGCCGGCGTCGCGCCGGAAGCGATCCGGCTCTCGGTCGGCCTCGAGGACGTCGACGATTTGACGTGGGACTTGAGCAACGCGCTTGCCGCATCCCAACGTGGCGCGCTAGCGGAGACCGCCCGATGATCCTGACGACCCCGGCGCAGCGCCGCGCGCTGCTCGAACGCGCCAAGAGCATTGCCGTGGTCGGCGCGTCGAACAACCCACTGCGGCCCAGCTACACCGTCTTCTCCTATCTGCGCACGCTGCATCGCTTCGATCTGGCCCCGATCAACCCGACGATCGCCCAGATCGACGGCGTCGCCGCGTACCCGTCGCTGACCGCCTACGCGCATGAGCGCGGCGCGCCCGACATCGTCGACGTCTTCCGCCGCCCGAGCGAAGTGGTGCCGGTCGTGCAAGAAGCCATCGCCGTCGGCGCGAAGGCGATATGGTTCCAATACGGCGTGATCAACGACGAGGCGATCGCGCTGGCCGACGGGGCGGGGCTCGACGTGGTCGTCGATCGCTGCATCAAAGTCGAGAGCGCGCGGTTCAACGGTGGGCTCTCGATGACCGGATTGAACTCTGGGATCATCACCAGCCGCAAAAGCGAGAGCACCGCGTGAGTTACACCAGCGAAGCCCATGACCTCGACGCCGAGATTGCTGCGCTCATCGAGCGCTGGCACGACCGCGACGCCGGCATCTCCGACGACGAGTTCAACGATCTCGCGCTGCGGATCTTCGCCCATCAAGTACGCTATAACGAGCCGTACGCGAAGTACTGCGCGGCAGCCGGCGTAACGCTGGAACGTCCGCCCGATTCCTGGGAAGCGATTCCCCCGGTCCCGAGCGCGGCGTTCAAAGAAGCCGCGCTCACCACATTCCCTCCGGCCCAAGCCGAGCTCACGTTTACGACCAGCGGCACGACCGCGGGCCAGACCGGCACCCATTATATGGAAAGCGCAGGGCTCTACGATGCCGCGTTGCTGGCCGCGTTCGATTGCTTCATGTTGCCCGATCATCTGCAGCTGCGCTATCTGAACCTCGTGCCCAACCCCATCCTCAACCCGCACTCGTCGCTCGGGTACATGATGGGTCGCGTGAGCGAGAAGCGCGGCGACGGCGCTTCGGCATGGTACGTGGAAGAGGACCGGATCAACATCGACGCCTTCATCGGCGATCTCGAGTCCGCGATCGAGCACGACCGGCCGGTCTGCATTGCAGCGACGGCGTTTTCGCTCGTGCACGTGCTCGACGCGCTTCACGAACGGCACCGCTACTTTGCGCTGCCCACCGGGTCGCGCATCATGGAGACCGGCGGTTTCAAAGGACGCTCGCGCGTCGTCGCGCGCGACGACCTCTACGCCCGTACCGCGGAGCGCTTCGGCATGATCAATTGCGCGATTGTCGCCGAGTACGGCATGACCGAGCTGACGTCGCAGTACTACGACGACGTCATGCTGCGCGGGCACGACCACGCGATCGCGCTCACGCGTTTCAAATTGGCGCCGCCGTGGCTGCGCGCACGGGTCGTCGACGTCGACGGCACATCCGTGCCACGCGGCGTGGTCGGTGCGCTCGTGCACGTCGACCTCGCCAACCGTTCGTCGTGCGTCGCCGTCCAAACCGAAGACCTGGGCGTCCAGTTCGAGGAGGGCTTGGTGCTCGTCGGACGCGAGTCCGGCGCAGCCTTACGCGGGTGTTCGCTCAGCGCCGAGGAACTCGTCGTGCAATGAATGCGCTGCGCGCCGTGCCGGCACGAGCGATCGTGCGCGCGGTCGCCGATGCCGCAGCTCGATGGGCCGACGCCGATTTTCCGCCGCGGGTACGCTTGCTCAACCGTGTCGTCGAGCGCACCGGCTACACCGTGCCGGTGGTGGAGTACGCGCTCGACCAACTCTTTGAATCGCTGACGGCCGACGCGCTGGAAGCCACGATCGTCGGAGAGCTGGGATCGCTCGAAGTGCTCGACGAGTTTGCGCTGCGTCCGGGCCGTCCGCGCGCGCGCGCGCTGCCGGCGGGCAGCGTCTGCGTGATCTCGAGCCGCACCACGATCGGTGTCGCCATCGTCCCCGCGGTGTTCGCGCTCTGCGCCAAATGCGAAGTGCTGGTCAAAGACCGCGAAGACGGGCTCGTACGCGCCTTCTTCTCGTCGCTCGCGCAAGAACGCGCGGAGTTCGCCGAAGCGGCACGCGCGCAGGCGTGGGAAGGCGAGAGCGACGCCGTCAACGTCGGCAGCTTCGACGTGGTGGTCGCGTTCGGGAACGACGCGACGCTTTCACGCATCGCGGCGGCGACGGCCGGGAGCTCACGGTTCATCGGCTTCGGTTCGCGCGCAAGCATCGGCTACGTCGCGCGCGAGGAGCTTCGCGACGTTGCGCACGCGATCGCGCTCGCCAGAGGCGCCGCGCGCGATCTGGTCCTCTACGAAACCGAGGGCTGCCTCTCGCTGCATGCGCTCTTCGTCGAACGCGGCGGTGCGATCGATCCGGCGGAGTTCACGCGGCTCGTCGCGCAAGAAGCGGAGCGCGCGGCGGTCGAGTTTCCGCCGGGCGTGCGCGACGCGCGGGCGAGCGCCCGCATTGCGACCGCGCGTAATCTCGCGGCGTTTCGCTCGGCAGCCGGAAGCGGCAGCGTCTTCTCCGACGCGAAGGGCTCGTATCTCGCGGTGCTCGATCCGCCGGTAAGCGAGCCGCCCGCTTTTCTGCCGCGCGCGCTCGCCGTGCACGCGATCGACAATCCGGGCGATGCGATCGCCTATCTCGCGCGGCACGAGGTTCCGGTGGAAGCGGTGGCGCTGGCCGGCAAGCGCGACGGCCTGCGCGCGTTCGCGATCGAGATCGGCGCGCACCGCATCGCGCGCTTCGGCGAGCTGCAGAGTCCGCCGCTGGGCGGCAATCACGGCGGCCGCGCGCGCATCACCGACTTCATCACCTGGATCACGGACGAGCGGTGAACGACGACCTCGAGCGCGTTCGCGGCGAGATTCCCGGAGCGAAGACGCGCACGCTCATCGCACCGCTACAAGCGCATGAGTCGCGCAACGTGACCTACGTCGGTGACGACTTTCCGGTCTTCTGGAAATCGGCGAGCGGGGCGGTGGTCGAAGACGTCGACGGCAATCGCTACATCGATTTGACCGCCGCCTTCGGTGTTGCCAACGTGGGACATAGCAATCCGGCCGTCGCTGCCGCAATCGCCGACCAGGCGCAAACGCTGATGCACGGCATGGGCGACGTGCATCCGACGGCGGTTCGAACGAAGCTCCTGATGCGGCTCTCGCGCGTGCTGCCCGCCGGCTTGAACAAGGCCTTTCTTGCCACCACCGGCTCCGAAGCGATCGAAGCGGCGCTGAAGACCGCCGTGCTTTCGACCGGCAAACAGCGCTTCGTTTGCTACGACGGCGCCTATCACGGGCTGTCGCTCGGCGCGCTCGAGGTCGGCGGCATTCGCAAATTCGTCGAGCCCTTCGCCGCGCTCGTGCCCGACGTCGCGCTTCGCTTGCCGTACCCCGACGCGCAGCAGACCGACGCGAAGACCGCACTCGCGCGGTTGCGCGCCACGCTCGACGCGCACGACGATATCGCGGCGGTGGTGATCGAACCGATTCAGGGTCGCGGCGGCTGCATCGTGCCGCCCGACGGGTATTTGGCCGGTCTGCGCGCGTACTGCAGCGAGCGCGGCATCTTGCTGATCTTCGATGAGATTTACACCGGGTTCGGGCGCACGGGCAACTGGTTCGCCTGCGAATACGATCACACGATTCCCGACGTCATCTGCATCGGGAAGGCGATGGGCGGCGGCTTTCCGGTCAGCGCGACGTTTGCGCGCGCCGCGGTCATGGACGCCTGGCCGCGCTCGACCGGCGAGGCCCTGCACACGTCGACCTATCTCGGCAATCCGATGGGCTGCGCCGCGGCCCTGGCGACGATCGGCGAGCTCGAACGGCTCGCGCTGCCGAACCAAGCGCGCGAGCTCGGCAAACTCATCGCCAAACGCTTGCAGTCCTGGCTCGACCATCCGCTGGTACAAGCGGTGCGCGGACGCGGCGCGATGTGGGGCGTGCAACTCCGCAGCGGCGCCGACACCGAGCGCGTCGTCAAGACCGCGCTTACGCGCGGGGTCATCGTGGTGCAGGCGGGAGCGCACGGCGACGTGCTCTCGATCACCCCGCCGCTGGTGATCACACCCGTGCAACTCCATCGCGCACTCGAACTGCTTCGCGAGGTATTGTGAAAACGTATCGTATCGGCATCAGCGGCGCCGGCTTCGGCGTCAAGGCGCACCTTCCGGCGCTGCTCGCGATTCCGCGCTTCGAGGTGGTCGCGCTCGCGTCGCCGTCGAGCGCAGCGGCCATTGCCGCCGAGCGCAAGATTGCGCACGCGTTTCCCAGCGCGCAAGCGATGATCGAGGGCTGCGAGCTCGACGCGATCGCGGTTGCGTCGCCGCCGTTCGCGCACCGCGACGACACGCTCGCCGCGCTCGACGCCGGGCTGCACGTGATGTGCGAGAAGCCCTTTGCGCTCAACGTCGAGGAGGCCGAAGAGATGGTCGCCGCCTCGCGCGACGCCGGTACGGCATGCGCGATCGCGCACGAGTTCCGCTTCGTGCCCGAGCGCATCGCGATCAAGGAGCTCATCGACAACAAGCACCTCTCGCCGCTGCGCAACATCGAGATGACGCTCTTCAACTCGTGGTTGCACCGCGACGAGCTGGAACGCTCTCGCGGCTGGTGGTTTCAACGCGAGAAAGGCGGCGGCGCGTGCGGTGCGCTCCTCTCGCATCTCATCGACTGCTCGAATTGGTTCGTCGGACGTCCGCCGAATCGAACGCTCGGCCTGCTGCGCACCGCCAATCGCACGCGCCGCGACCCACAGGGCGAGTTCACCAGCACCGTCGACGACGGCGACTTCGCGTTGCTCGATTACGGCGACGGGTTGGTCTCACGCATCACCGTCGACACGACGCTCAAGGTCAACTCGTTCATGATTGCCGTGCACGGCGAGGATCGCACCGCGGTCGCGAGCGGCCCGCACGTCGCTGCGAACACACTCTACAGCGTGGACGCCGACGAGACCAACGAACTGCAAGTCAAGCCGTCGAAATACGCCAACCTTGCGAGCGTGCACCCCAACGTTCCGTACATGGCCGAACTCTACGACGAGTTCGCCAAACTGATCGACACCGGCACGTCCGCAACTCTCGCGACCTTCCAAGACGGCCTCGAGACGCAGCGCGTCATGGCCGCGCTAGGCTACTCGGTCCCGACGTAGCCGGAGCGGTTTCACACGTAATCTTCGAGCGTGAGGTCGACGTTCTTCGTCGTGCCGTCTTTGCTCTTGACGACGAGGTGGACGACGGTGCCGGGCGTGCCCAAGAAGATTTGACGCACGCCTTCCAGTGACAGTGCGGACGAGCCGTCGACCGAGGTGATCACGTCGCCCTTCGCCAGACCCACTTTCGCAGCGGGTGTTCCCGCACGAACGTTGATGATCGTAATTGCGCCGTTGTTGATCAGAAAGACGCCGCTGCGATCCCAATAGTCGCGCGCGGTGAAGCCGGCATTCGGCGTGAGCGCCATCGTGAGGTTGCGGTAATCGAGCGTCATCGTGAAACGTTTCCAGACGGCACCGCCGACGTTCGCGCCGATGAACGGCATCGCCAGGGCGCCCTCGCTCTGCTGCGTGTAGTCGCCGACGAGGTCGTGGAGCGTCAGAGCACCGATCGAGAGCGTGTGCAGGCGCCCAAGCTTGCCGATCGCCGGACCGCCGACGCCGAAGCCGTTCACGCCGGGCGCCGTCAGCGTTGCCGGCACGACCGCCGGATGCGCGCTCAGGAACGGCGTGAAGAGCGTGATCGATTCGCGCGCGCCCGTATCGAGCGTGCACGTCGCCGCAACGTCGTCGATCGTACACGGAAACTGCGGCTGCGTTCCATACTGCGCGATCGGCACCACGGTTGCGTTTGCCGGCGCCGTATACGTGCCCGGCATTTGGAGGGTCACCCGTTTGTTCGCGTAGTCGAAGGTCGTGACGAAGCGCGAGAGCACCTCATAGCCGATCAATCCGTCCACCGGCATGCCGGCCGTGACGCCGAACCCCTTGTGCACGGGAAGCACGGTAAAGACCTGGTTGGTGACGATTGCGCTCCCGACTTGCAGCGTTTTCACCGTCGCAAAGCTCGAGGACTCGGTCGCGTTGCCGACGCCGCCGATTTGCGCCGAGCCGCCGCCGGTCGCGCCGATCTCTTTTGCGACCTCCGTGTCGACGATGTTGGCACCTCCGGTATCGAAGATGAAGTGATACGGCCCCTTGCCGTTGAGCATCACGTCGAGGTAGACGTGATTCTCGGAGATCTCGATCGGCACCGTCGTCTCCGTCGCGCCGTTTGCGATCGAAAAATCATGCGGCACCGAGTGGGGCTCCGCCAAATGCGCGGCGCCGCCGGCCGGATCGATCTCGACGCTCGTCGCGGTAAACGTGGTGGTGTTGCCTTCGCTGCTCGCCGTGTCGACTTCGTAGGGAATCATGAGACCATGCACGGGCCGAAAATCCGCCATCGTCATCGTCGTGACCACCGGGCCGAACGTCTGCACCATTTTGAGCGGCAGATGCGTGGTCGAATCGAACCACACGTCGAAGGGCACGCTCGATTTCGGCGGGGTGACGGTGAGTACGTCGTAGGTCTTGCCACCCTCGCTCTTCGTGCCGCCCCAGGCAACGGTCGCGCCGCCGCAGCCGGGCATCCAGAGATCGTAGTTCCCGAAATAGGCTTGATTGATCGCACTCGAACGGCCCATGACGCCGCCGTCGACGATCACCAGTCCGGTTTGATCGAGATTCCAGCTTTCGTTGCCGTCCCAACCGCCGCCGCCGCCCAGCGGCGGGGTGGAGAAGATCGACGCTTCGCGCGCCCCGCCCATCTCATTCCAACCCTCGCCGGTGCCCGAAAGCCCGACGGCAACGACGTTACCTCGGGCGTCAACGATCTCGCCCGTGTGCATTGCCGCAATGTGGAGCGCGGCTCCGGAGGCTTTGACGAGACTCGCGACCCGCGGGTCGGCATTGGCCTGCGAAACGGCGGGCGCCGCAAGAAGCAGCCCGGCGGCCGAAATGACAGAGAGCAAACGGCGTAGCTTCATGTTCCGAGATACCGGCGACGGAGGTCGTTGTTTCCTTCAGCCTTGCTCGCCTACGCTGGCTCCCTAGGGAGGCCGTCATGATCGTGCAGTCCGTCCACTATAGCTTTGCCACCGAAGACGCCGACCGCGCCGAGGCGATCTTGCGCGAACTGCGCGAGGCCTCGCGCAGAGAGCCGGGCGTCGTCGCGTTCGAGATCGCCCGCAGCCGCGAGAACCCGGGCGACTTCGCGCTCTACGAAGAGTACGCGGATCAAGCGGCACTCGCGGCGCACGGGACGACCGAGCACTTCGATCGCCTCGTCGTCAACGGCATACGCAAACTCGCAACGCAACGCCACGCCGTGACGGGGCCGCCGATCTAGCTCGTGAATCGCTTCGTCGTCGCCGGGATCGTCATGCTCGCCGTGGCGATGGGCGTGGGACGCTTCGCATACACGCCGCTCATCCCGATGATGGAACAGGACGCGGGGCTGAGCGTCTCGATGGCGGGCGCGCTTGCGACATCGAATCTCATCGGCTATCTCGCCGGCGCCTCGCTTGCGATGCATCCGATTACCCACGGCATGCGCCTAGCGATTGTGCGCTGGAGTCTCGCGGGTGTCGTCGTCACGACCGGATTGATGGCCGGCCCCGAATCGACGTGGCTCTTCTTGCGATTCATCACCGGCGTGTGCAGCGGTTTTGTGCTCGTCTTCGCTTCGAGCATCATGCTCGAACGCGCCGCAGCGCAAGCGCAGCCATCGTGGCCGCCGCTCTTCTTCTCCGGCGTCGGACTGGGGATCGCGTTCTCGGGGATCGCGGTACCGTTCTTTGCCAGGTGGGGATCGAATGCGGCGTGGGTCGGCGTCGCGGTAACCAGCGCCCTGGCACTGCTTGCAACGATCTGGTGGTTCTCGGAGCGCGCGCCAAGCAGCGAGGTTGCGCAAGCCGACGTCCAGGCACCGCTGCCGCATCACCGCAGGACCTTCGCATGGCTGTGTGCCGTGTACGTCGCCGAGGCGTTCGTCTATATCATTCCAGCCACGTTTCTGGTCGCAATCATCGCGAGGATCCCCGAGCTTTCGCGGTACGCCGCGCTTACGTGGGTCTTCGTCGGTCTTGCCGCCGCATCTGCGACCTTCGGCTGGATTCCCGTGGGCACGCGCCTCGGAAAGGCACGCGCGCTCGCGCTTGCACTCGCCATTCAAGCCGCAGGCATCGCGGCGCCGGTCTTTTCACGTAGCGCGCTCGCGGTCATCGTTGCCGGTATCGCACTCGGCGGCACGTTCATCGCGATCACGCTTTTTGCCGCCGGCCTAGGGCGCGACATCTTTCCGCGTCAGACGAGCTCGGCGGTCGGCCGTTTGACGGCGCTCTATAGCATCGGACAGATCGCGGGACCGATCGTCGCGACGCAACTCGCGCTGCGCTTCGGCTCGTACCAGCCGGCGCTGCTCGCAGCGGCAATCGTCGCCGCAGTCGCGACGCTCGTCGCGCTCCTGACGCTCGCAATACCCGACGCCGCTACGGCGGGCTAGGGTCGCCGAGCGCAACGGCCATGGCGTGGTAGACGTCGAGCCGGCCGCAGCCTTGGCGCGGATCGCCGATATTGTCGGCTGTGCTGCAGAGCAGTTGGTACATCTTCCTGGCCGTGTCGTAGCTCGAATTCACCGACAGTATCAACGCCGCCGCGCCGGCGACGTGCGGCGTCGCCATCGACGTGCCGGCGATGAGCGTGCGGCAATTGCCGTCCTCGGCGTACTCCGTGCTGGCAGCGCAGTTGCCTTCGTAGTTGCTGTCATACGGCGTGGTGGTCCAGATGTTTTCGATCCAGTGGAGGTAATCGATGGTAGTGCCCGAGACGTCGGTGCTCGACGGATCGCCGCCGGGTGCGACCATACCCCACGAGGTCGTGCTGTCCGGCGTGTTCGGCGAGCCGTATTGCGAATAGCTCGCGACGTATTCCGAATCGCCGTTGACGCCGCTGTTGGTACCGGTGTAGTTCGAGCCGTTCGCTACGCCGTCGTAATAGCCGGTCGCACCGACCGCGATGACGCCTGAGTCGCAGGCGGGAGCATCGATGCCCTCGACGCCACCATTCCCCGCCGCCGCAACGACGATGACGCCGTTTGCGATCGCGTTCTCGACCGCCGTACCCTCGGTCGGATCGAAGTCCGTGCCTGCGGTCGGGCAACCGGTGTTCTCGCCTTGCTCCGTGCCGCCCAGGCTCATGCTGATCACGTTGGCGCCGTTCGCGACGGCGTCGTCGATCGCACTCGCGATGTCGGTGTCGGCGGCGCTACACTGCGGATCGTTCTGCGCCGCTTCGTCGTTCGTGTAGCAGTTGTCATCGGGCGTTGGGAAGACGCGGTAGAGCATCAACGAGACATTACCCGCGTCGCCCACGAAGCCGTAGTCGTTGAGCGGGTTCGCAACCGCGATGCCGGTCACGTCGGTGCCGTGACCGTCTTCGTCCACGACGTAGTCGCTCGTGCTTTGCGACGTGCCCGCTTCGTTGGTAATGAAGCAGCGTGTGCGCACGATATTCGCCTTGGCGAGCTCGGGCTGCGTCACGTCT
>DATJRM010000063.1:0-7755 GCA_035504755.1 Candidatus Acidiferrales bacterium | reverse complement strand
CGAGTCGAACGAACCGCTGGTGAACCGGTTGTCCCGCCAGGGGCATAGCCGGGTAGCTATGTTCGGATCAGATAAGTGCTGAAAGCATATAAGCACGAAACTGACCCTAAGATGAGACTTCAATCCCGTAAGGGTGAAGAGTCGTGGTAGACCACCACGTTGATAGGCCGGGGGTAGAAGCACCGCAAGGTGTGGAGCTGACCGGTACTAATCGCTCGGATATTTTAACTACGCTTACGCCTTCATGTGACACCTGGAAGTTCTTCTCTGTACAGCTTTCCCACCCGCGATCGGCTGGAGCTCCGGCTCGCCATCGCGGATGGGGATCCAGTTTCTGGCGTTCATAGCGGCGGGGTCCCACCCGTTCCCATCCCGAACACGGCAGTTAAGCCCGCCAGCGCCGATGATAGTCGGACCGCAGGGTCCCTCGAAAGTAGGTCGACGCCAGATTAATCAGCGCGATGAGCCCGCGGCAGTAATGCCGGCGGGCTCTCGTCGTTTTACGGCACGAACAGAGCGCACACGGCTGGATCCATGAAATTGTTGACGATCGCGATGCGGCCGTCGCGGACGTCGAGCACGTGGACCGCGTGCGGATGCCAGTCGTCCGACGCCGTGTCCTTGCCGTACAACACGATCGCGGGTTGGTAATTCGCCGCTGCCGGCACGGCGCGCCAGGCGGCGAACTCCATCTGACGGATGCCCCAGCCGAAGATCTCCGCAATTTGATCCGGGCCTTGATACCACTCCGGTACCGGCGGCATGCTGAGGATGGCGTCTTCGCGCAAGAGCTTGGTGAGCGCGCGCATGTCTTGCGACTCCCAGGCGGCAACGTAGCGTCCGAGCAGTTCGTGCTGTTCTTCGGTCGTGTCACGCGCGCGTAACGACGACGCTTCGACAGGGAGTTTCTTGCGCAGCGTCTCCCGCGCGCGCTGCAGCGCGCTGTTGATCGACGCAACCGAGGTCTCCAGCGCACGCGCGGTTTCCTGCGCGGACCATCCGAGCACCTCATGGAGGATCAGCGCCGCGCGCTGGCGCGGCGGAAGGTAGGCGATCGCCGCAACGAAGGCCAGCTCCGTGGCTTCCTTTTGTTCGTAACGCGCGTGCGGGGCCGGGGCGCTGTCGGGAATATCGTCGAGAAATGCTTGCGGGTATGGCTCGAGCCAGGAGACGTCGCGCGCGGGCCCGTGCGGATAGTCGCTCGCCGGCGACGACGAAAGATACGGCGTCAAGCGCTTGTGTTTGTCACGCGCGAGCATCGAAAGACACACGTTGGTCGCGATGCGGTAGAGCCAACCGCGCAGCGTCGTGCGGCCTTCGAAACGATCGGCTGCGCGCCATGCGCGCACCATCGCTTCTTGCACCGCGTCTTCGGCTTCGAACGCCGAGCCGAGCATGCGATAGCAGTGCGCCTTCAGCTCGGCCCGGTAGCGTTCCACCTCTTCGAAAGCCGTCGCGGTCATGTGACTTGGGCGATGCCTCGTCCGTCGACGGTGAAGACGGTGCCTTCGCGACGCGGCTCCTCGGTCGCGAGCGTGATAAGCGCGGCGGCCACGCCGGCAGCGGTCTGCGGATGCTCGAAACGTGCCATGAACTGCGCCTCGCTAATGCCGCGGTATTTTGCATACCCTTCGACGGCGGTCTTCCCTAGCGCTGTCTCGGGCATGATGGCCCGTGGAACCAAACTGAAGAAGCGAACGCCCAGATCCAAGCGATCCGACTCTTCTTGCGCGTAGTCGGCCATGAACATCTGCATGCGCTTCGCGCCCGCGTAGCCGCCGGTGCGCAGCGAACCCACGAGCCCGGCTCCGCTGGAGATGAGGACAACGGTCGAGCCGCGCGCAAGCGGCGCGGTCAGTGCGGCCTTGGTGAAATTGAACGACGCGCGCACGTCGTTCTCCCAGTTGCGCGAGAACGACTCCCACGTCAGGTCGTGCAGCGATGCCATCTCCGGGATCGCTCCGCCGCAAAGAACCAGCAAATCGGGCTTGAGCAGCTCGAAGGCGCGGGCCGGAGTCGACTCGTCAGCAGCATCTGCGGCGAGCGTCAGCACGCCGGGATTCGCTGCCGCAAGCGCCGCGAGAGGGGCAGGCCGGCGCGCGATCGCCAGGGTCTGCGCGCCGGCGCGGCGCGCGGTTTCGATCATCTCGCGGCCCAGCCCCTCGCCGGCGCCCACGATGACGACATTTTTCCGATCTAAAGTTTCCATACCGCAATGACCCGGCGAGGGCTGAGAAATCATCGGTGACGCGCACCGATGATTTTTTCCGGCCCCCGAGGTCTCTAGTTCGAACGCCTTCTGCTAGGACCAAGGAGACCGAGCATCATGCAACTCACGGGAAAGACCATTCTGATCACCGGCGCCAATCGTGGAATCGGGCGAGCGCTCGTCGATGAAGCGCTGCGCCGCGGCGCGAAGCGGGTGTACGCCGGAACGCGCGCCGCTTTTGCCCACGGCGATCCACGGGTTTCACCGCTCACGCTCGACGTCACGAGCGTGGACGACATTCGGCGCGCGGCAAGCGAAGTGGGCGACCTGGACGTCCTCGTCAACAACGCCGGCGTCGCCATCTACGACGACCTCCTCCAGAACGACACCGTCGACGCGCACTTGGCGGTGAACCTCTTCGGCCCGCTCAACCTTACGCGCGCGTTCCTGCCCGCGCTCAAGCGATCGAGGGGCGCGATCGTCAACAACGTTTCGGTTGTCGCGCTTGCGCCGCTTCCGATCGTCTCCGGATACTCCATCTCGAAGGCAGCGATGCTCAGCATGACGCAATCCCTCCGCGCGATGCTTGCCGGTGACGGCGTACGCGTTCATGCCGTATTGCTAGGGCCCGTCGATACCGATATGAATCGCGGATTCGACATCCCCAAAGCCACGACGCAAGCTGCGGCGATCGGCATATTGGACGGTGTGGAGGGCGAAGAAGAAGAGATCTTCCCGGATCCGCTATCGCAGTCGATTGCGGACGGCTGGCGCAACGGTGTGGCCAAAGCTCTCGAGCGGCAACAGCGCGGGTTCATTCCACAGCCGGTAAGATCGGAGGTTTCAGCGTAACGACCACTCGGCCGTCTGCTTCGCGTTCGTTTGCACTCGACATCGTCGGGTAGATAGTTCATATGAGCGCGACGATCACGCGCCGCGGTTGTCCCGTCGACGCGCTTGACGTTCGGACGTATCGCGTGCCAACCGCAGACCCATTCGAGAGCGATGGTACGCTGACGTGGAAAGCAACCACGGTTGTCTTGGTTGAGATTCACGCGGGTGGCCGCACCGGCATCGGCTACACGTACGCCGACCGCGCGGCCGCGAGCGTCATCCACGACGAATTGCGAGAGCGTCTCGAGGGCGCCGACGCGCTCGAGATCGGACGCCGGTTCGCCGAGATGCAGGCGGCAATCCGCAACATGGGGCGTGATGGAATCGCCTCGATGGCGATCTCCGCCGTCGACATTGCGCTGTGGGATCTCAAGGGCAAGCTCCTCGACGTTCCCGTCTGCACCCTCTTGGGCGCCGCACGGGAGGCCGTGCCCGTGTACGGCAGCGGCGGATTCACGTCGTACACGATCGACAAATTGTGCGAGCAGCTCGCCGGGTGGGTGGATGCCGGCATTCCGCGCGTCAAGATGAAGGTCGGCAGCGATCCGAGCGCCGACGTCGAGCGCGTCGCACGTGCGCGCGGCGCGATCGGTGACGCCGAGTTGTTCGTCGACGCAAACGGGGCGTATGCGCGCAAAGAGGCGCTGCGCTTTGCGCGGGAGTTTGCTCGCTTCGACGTACGTTGGTTCGAAGAGCCGGTGTATCACCAGGACTTCGAGGGGCTGCGCCAGATTCGCGAGCGCGCGCCCGCGGGCATGCAGGTAAGCGCCGGGGAGTACGGCTACGGACTCTACCACTTCTGGCGCATGCTCCAGGCGCAAACCGTGGACTGCTTGCAGGCCGATGCCACACGCTGCGGCGGGTTCAGCGGTCTCCTTGCCGTCGACGGCCTCTGCCAGGGAGCGATGATGCCGCTCTCGACGCACTGCGCGCCGCACCTGCATCTCCACGTCGCGCTCGCGTGCAAGACGCTCCGTCACAGCGAGTATTTCTACGATCACGCGCGCATCGAGCGCATGTTCTTTGATGGCACGAGCGACCCGATCGACGGCATGCTCGAGCCTGATCTCAGCCGTCCGGGTATTGGGTTGGAGCTTCGCCGCGCCGATGCCGAACGCTACGCAGAATAGGACGAACATGATCAAGGTACTCGAGAAGCCCGCCGCCTCCACCGCGACCGTCGCTGCCGAATTGCGGGCCGCCGTTGCCGGCGAGGTGCGCTTCGACGATGGCGCTCGCGCGCTGTACTCGACCGACGCTTCGAACTACCGGCAGATCCCCTACGGCGTCGTCGTTCCCAAAGATGCGCAAGACGTGGAACGCGCAATCGAGATTGCGCGCCGCCACCGGCTGCCGATCGTCAACCGCGGCGGCGGTACGAGTCTGGCGGGCGAGACCACCAACGCCGCCATCGTGATCGATTTCAGCAAGTACATGAACCACATCGTCGAGATCGACTACGACGCAAAGGTCGCGCGGGTCGAGCCGGGGTGCGTCCTCGACGATTTGCGGCAGCTCGCGGAAAAGCGTACGCTGACCTTCGGACCCGATCCGGCGACGCACAATCACAATACGCTCGGCGGTATGATCGGGAACAACTCGTGCGGCGTACACGCGCAGATGGCGGGCAAGACCGAAGAGAACGTCGAGGAGCTGGAGATCCTCACCTACGACGGCCTGCGCATGCGCGTTGGCCCCACGACTGAGGACGAGCTCGAACGGATCATCGCGGAAGGTGGCCGCAAAGGCGAGATCTACGCAAAGCTACGGGAGATTCGCGACAAGTACGCCGACCTGATCCGCAAGCGCTTTCCGGACATCCCGCGCCGGGTCTCGGGATTTCCGTTGAACGAACTGCTGCCGGAGAACGGCTTCAACGTCGCGCGCGCACTCGTCGGTACGGAAGGTACGTGCGTGACCGTTCTCGAGGCGACGTGCCGGCTGATCCACAGCCCGCCGCACCGCGTCTTGGCGATCCTCGGCTTTCCCGACATCGCGAGCGCCGCGGACTGGGTGCCGTTCTGTAACGAACGCAAGCCGATCGCGGTCGAGGGCTTTGACGAAACGATGTTTCATCACCTCGAGCTCAAGCACAAGTCGACGGCGGCTCGCCAGGACTTTCCGAAGGCCAAGGCCTGGCTCATCGTCCAATTCGGCGACGATACCGAGGACGGCGCGAAGGCACAGGCGCACGGGCTGATCGAGGCAATCGGCGTGAAGGATCGCTCGATCGCGACCGAGGTCGTCAGCGACGCCGCGAAGATGCAGGCGATCTGGGACGTGCGCGAAGCAGGCCTCGGAATCACCGCGAAGATTCCGGGCGAAGCGGACACCTATCCCGGTTGGGAAGATTGCGCGGTGCGTCCCGAGCAGCTCGGCCGGTACATGCGCGAATTCCAGCAACTCATGGAGCGCTACGGCTACAAGGCATCGCTCTACGGGCATTTTGGTCAGGGCTGCGTGCACTGCCGGCTCAATTTCGATCTCTTCACCCGCGAGGGCATCGACCGGTACGTGGCGTTTGTCCACGAAGCCGCGCATCTGTGCGTCAAACACGGTGGTTCGCTTTCGGGCGAGCACGGCGATGGGCAATCGCGCGCGCAGCTGCTGCCGATCATGTATGGCGACGAGCTCTGCGAGGCGTTCTGGGAGTTCAAAACCGCCTGGGATCCGGAGAACAAAATGAATCCGGGCAAGGTCGTGCATCCGAATGCGATCGATGCGGACCTTCGCTGGGGCACCAACTACGAACCGCCGGATCCGCCGACGTACTTTCATCTGAAAGAGGATCGGGGCAGCTTCGCGTATGCCGCGAATCGCTGCGTGGGGGCAGGCAACTGCCGCAAGCATGACTCGGGCACGATGTGCCCGAGCTATATGGCCACGCGCGAGGAGATGCACTCGACGCGCGGGCGGTCGCGGCTGCTCTTCGAGATGCTGCAGGGGCGGCCGCTCCACGGCGGCTGGAAGAACAGCGCGGTCAAGGACGCCCTCGACCTTTGCCTGGCGTGCAAGGGCTGCAAGACCGAATGTCCGGTCAACGTCGACATGGCGACGTACAAAGCCGAGTTTCTCTCGCACTACTACCAAGGTTCGATTCGCCCACGCTCGGCCTACGCGTTCGGGCTGATGATGTTTTGGGCGCGCATCGCGTCGGCACTGCCGGCCGTCGCCAATGCGCTCGCGCAGGCGCCGGTACTCAACGGCATCGCGAAATGGATTGCCGGAATGGACCGGCGCCGGCGCATTCCGCCTTTCGCCGAACAGAAGTTCCGGGCATGGTTTCGTGCGCGGGCGCGACGTAACGCCGGAAGCCAACGCGTCATTCTCTGGCCCGACACCTGGAACGAACACTTCCATCCGCAGACGGCGCAAGCCGCGGTCGAAGTCCTGGAGGACGCCGGTTTCGAGGTGACGATTCCCGAGCGCCGGCTCTGCTGCGGGCGCCCGCTCTACGATTACGGGATGCTCGGACTCGCGAAGGCGATGCTGCGAGGAATTCTGCAGGAGCTGCGCGATGATATTCGCGCCGGCGTTCCGGTCGTGGGCCTCGAGCCGAGCTGTGTCAGCGTCTTTCGCGACGAGATGACCGATCTGCTCGGTAACGACGAAGACGCGGATCGTCTTGCGAAGCAGACCTATCTCTTCGCCGATTTCATCGCGAAGTACGCGCCGGATTACAACCCCGGCTCGCTCGAGGGCCTTGCGATCGTGCATCAGCACTGCCATCACAAGTCCGTGCTGAAGAGCGAAGCCGAAACGAAGCTGCTCGACCGCACCGGACTCGAGTATCGCGTGCTCGACGACGGTTGTTGTGGGATGGCCGGCGCCTTTGGCTTTGAAGAGGGGCATTACGACGTCTCGATGCAGATCGCCGATCGCAAACTGCTTCCCGAAGTTCGCGGCGCGCATCCGCGGACGATCGTGGTTGCCGACGGTTTTAGCTGCCGCGAGCAGATCGCCCAGAGCACCGATCGCCTGGCGTTACACCCGGTCGAGCTCTACAAACTGGCGCTCGAGCGGCGCGGCACCGGTGCGCGCGCGCTGGGAGCGTTTCCGGAGACACACACGATGCCCGACCCGGCCGTCGCGGCGGCGCGCTATCGCCTGACGGGCGCGATCGCACTCGGGGTCGTCGCGGCGGGCGTGGCGGTTGCAACGATCGTTGCGCTGCGGAGGAGCAGCTGATGCCGAAGGTCGTGGTTCTCGGTGCGGGCTTTGCCGGGCTTAGCGCGGCTAGCGAACTGCTGCGTCTGCGCAAACGCGTCCGCGATCTGGACGTGATCGTCGTCGACAGGAACAACTTCATGACGTTCACGCCGCTGCTGCCGGAAGCGGCGACGGGGTCGATCGAGATGCGCGCCGTCACGCAGCCCCTTCGCGCGCTACTCGCCGGCGCACAGGTTGAACTGGGCGACGTCGTCGCGCTGGACGAAACGGCGCGAACGATGAGCGCTAGGCATCCGATCACCCAGGTCGTGACGACGATCGGCTACGACGAGCTGATCTTGGCGCTCGTCGGCGCGATCGAGGTCGCGACGGAGACGAAGGATCTGGTGGAGCGTGACCGGCTGCTGCGCTTCGTCGTTGTCGGCGGCGGTTTTACCGGCGTGGAAGTCGCCGGCGAGATCACCGCGTTTCTGCGCTCGATC
>DATJRM010000062.1:0-17547 GCA_035504755.1 Candidatus Acidiferrales bacterium | reverse complement strand
CGTCGCGCAACGCGCGCTCCGCTGCGGGCCCCAAACGTTTGAGGTTATTCTTGAAGATATAGTCGTAGGCACCGAGCCGGATCGTTTCGACCGCGGCTTCCTCGCCGATCGCCCCCGAAACGTCTTGCCGCCCCAGATCATCTCGTACTCTGCCGAACCACCCTGCAACGCTTGCAAGTGCGCGTGCCGGATCGGGAAGCGCGACTCGTCGGCCAATAGCGCCGAACCGGCGACGTGCTGTCCGATCAGCGCCTCCGGATCGTCGGGTACCTGCGAGAGCTGCGCACCCTCGACGCTCGTGACCGTCAGGCTCGTGTCGCACGAGATCACGAGCGCAGGCAGTTGCTCGAAGAGCAAGCGCAGGCGCGTTTCGCGTTCGCGCAACTGTACTTCCATCAAGGCGCGAGCGCGGCGAAGCTCGGCGTCGCGCAACGCGCGCTCCGCTGCGGGCCCCAAACGTTTGAGGTTGTTCTTGAAGATGTAGTCGTAGGCGCCGAGGCGGATCGTTTCGACCGCGGCTTCCTCGCCGATCGCCCCCGAAACGACTAGGCACGGGACGTCGGCCCCGTTGCCGCGCAGGAGTTCGAGCATCGCCGGCGCGCTGAAGCGCGGCATCGAATAATCGCACAAGATCAGGTCCCAGCTATGGCCGGCGAGCGCCTCGATCGCCGCGTCCAACTCGTCGACGCGCAGGCTTTCGACCGTGAAGCCGTGCCGCTCGAGCGCGATCACGTTGAGCTCGGCATCATCGGACGAATCGTCGACGCACAGGACCCGCAGCTTCACTACATGCCCCCTCCTCCCGCCGGGGGAGGGGGTTCGTTGAGCACGAGCCAGTAGAGGCCGACCTGGCGCACGGCTTCGACGAACTCGTTGAAGTCCACGGGTTTGCGAACGTAGCTGTTGACGCCCAAGCGGTAGCCCTCGACGAGATCTTCCTCCTGTTTGCTCGAGGTGAGGATCACCGTCGGAAGCAGTTTCGTCGCGGCGTTCGCGCGGATTTTCTGCAACAGCTCGAGCCCCGAGACTTTGGGGAGGCTCAGATCGAGCAGGATCAGCGCCGGCATCGAGCGTGCCCGAACCCGGTTCTCGTCGAAGAGAAACTCCGCGGCGGCCGCGCCGTCGCGCATTACGACGACCTCGTTTGCGATGTGATTCTTCGCAAACGCGCGCTGGGTCAGCTCGATGTCGTCGGCGTTGTCCTCGACCAACAGAATATAGGGTTTGCTCATGGGCTAGCGATCCTACGTTTCAACCTCCGGCAGCGTGAAATAAAACGTCGCGCCATTCTCGATGGCACCCTCCGCGCGAAGACTACCGCCGTGACGATGGATGATTCGCGCCACGGTAGCAAGGCCGATTCCCGTTCCCTCGTACTCGTCGCCGGAGTGAAGCCGCGCAAATGCTCCGAAGAGCTTGTGCGCATAGGCCGCGTCGAAGCCTGCTCCGTTGTCGGCAACGTAGAACTCGCCTTCGCCGTTTTTGCCGACGCGGACCTGCGGATGCGGCGTGTGCCGTGTAAATTTCCATGCGTTGCCTAGCAGGTTGGCTAACACAATATGCAACAGGTGCGGCTCGCCGGAGGCGGTGAGTCCGGGCTCAATCCGGACCTCGACCGTCCGATCCGGTTCGCCGTCGCGCAGCTCGGCCACGGCGGCGGAGGCCGTCGCGCTGATGTCGACGTTCGAGAACCCGATCGGCGTTCGCGCGACCTTGGCGAGTTTCAATAAGGCATCGATGAGATCGGCCATGCGTTGTGCCGCCCGCCTGACGCGGTCCAGATAACTACGCGCACGGTCGTCGAAGCCGTCGCCGTAGTCCTCGAGGAGCGCCTGCGAGAAGCCGTCGATGGCGCGCAGCGGCGCCCGCAAGTCGTGTGAAACGGAATACGAGAACGACTCGAGCTCTTTGTTGGCGGCTTCGAGCTGCTTGGTGCGTTCTTCAACGCGACGTTCGAGTTCGACGTTGAGTCCCAACACGCGATCCTGTTCGGTCTTACGCGCCGTGATGTCGCGCACGTAACCCGCGACGCCTGCGCCGAAGGGGTAGAGTCGCGTCTCGTGCCAGCGACCGAGATGCTCGGTTTCGAACGTCAGTGGGCGGCGGTCGCGCAAGGCCTCTTTGTACTGTTTGAGGACGTAAGCGCCGTGAGGAAGCGTTCCGGTGAACGTCGAGAGGGGCAAACCGATCATCTCGCTCTGCGTTTGCGCCCAGTATTCGGCCATTCGCTGATTCACGTACGTGATGCACAGATCGGCGTCGACGGCAACGAAAGCGTCGGCCATGCTCTCGAGCACTTGCGTCATCAGCCGATTCGACTCCATCGCCGACGAAAACTCGGCGATCGACTGCGATAGCGCTTGTGCGAATCGAACGTCACCGACGGAAAAGGTGCGCGTCTGCGCGTGGTAGACGACGATTGCCCCGTGCGGCGCCTGCGTCGTGCCGATCACCGTCGCCACGCACGAAAGAACGCCGCTGCGCTCGAGTTGCGCAAGCGCTCGAGCACGCGGATCGATCCGCAGATCCGAGGAGACGAACGGTTCGCCGGTGCGCACGGCCGCGGCAACGTGGTCGAGCGGCGGCCGCGCCGGGTCGAGGGCGACGCCCTCGTCCCAGCCGGCGCTGCAGACGATCGAGAACGTACCGGCCAAACGATCGTAGTGATAGACGTCGACCACGCTTGCTTCGAGGATTTCGCGCAGCAGTTCGATCGCGTCGGCGAGCATTCGGTCGTAGGTCGTGCCCGCCAGCGCGCTGCGTCCGAAATCGATCAGCGCTTGCTGGCGGCGTCGGGTCCGTTCGACCTCGCGCTGCGCCTCGATGCGCGGCGTGACGTCGCGGAAATAGACCGAAAGACCGTCTGCCGACGGGTAGGCTTTGACCTCGAGCCAGAGTTGCGCCGTCACAGAGTATTCGACGAACTGCACCGGACGCTGATCGCGCATCGCGCGATGGTACTCGCGCTCAAAGAGGCGCCCACGCGCGTTTGGGAAAACGTCCAGCCAGAAGGTGCCGATGGGGTCCACGGGGGCATGCAAGAGCTTGCGCGCCTGGGCGTTGATGTAGGCAATGCGCCACTGCGCGTCGAGAGCGAAGAACCCGTCGGTGATACGCTCGAGTACCAGCGACAGGTCTGGCCGGAGGGTGGAGTCGGCCATGGGCGAGAGTTCTTCTGCGGGACTGAAGGGGGGCCCCGCCCGCGCCGAAAGTAGATAGGAAGAGATGCTCAACGACCTGATCACGTTTTTCACCGGCGCACCGCAGAACCGGCGAAAATACCCGCGCCGCGCCGGACCCTTTCCGGCGTGGGTTGCGGTTGGGTCGCAATGGACGAACTGCGCCTGTTTGGACATCTCGGGCAGCGGTCTCGGCGTCGTCTCGCCGGCCGCGTTACCGGAAGAGGCGAACTTTCGCGTGCAGCTCGAGGGACGTAACGTCGCGATTCGGGCGAAGCGCGTTTGGCAACAGCCGGGCCAGGCACAGGGCAAACCCGCTTGGCGCTACGGCCTGACCTTCACGGGTATCAGCGCCGATGATTGGGACGCGGTGATCCGCTTCTCCAACAACGACGCCGTGACCGTCGAAAACAAGGCGCAAAAGGATCTGGAACTGGTCCGCCTCAAGGCCGACGACGTTGCGCGGCTGATCCCGAAAAAGCTGCAGGACACGTTGCTTGCGATGCTCGTCCAGAAAGGCCGGCTTGCGCCCATCGACGAGAAGACTCCGCTCGTACAATATTCTTACGGCGGCGTCATCAAACGCGGCAACAGAGCACTGCATCGGCTCTTGATACATTCGCGAGTCCGCGACGCCGTCACGCACGACGTCAAGGCGTACGATACGCGTTTCGTCTTCGACGACCAAGGCGGCGGCGTTCAGATCGACGAGTAGCGCACCAGCATCTCGCGCATCGCATCCAGCACCGCATCCACGGCATACCGGCGATAGGTCCACATCGGTTCGTCTTGCGGATAGCGCACGGCCATCGTCGCGTTGGTTTCGAAAATCACCACCCTGCCCTCGGCGTCGAGGGCGAAATCGATTCCCGCATAGTGGAGCCCCACTTCGTGAGCCACACGCTCGAGCGTGGCCCACGTCCCCTCGCCCAGCGTCGCGCGCGGATCGCGCAGGAATCGTTCCTCGAGCGTGCGGTACGCCGGCCGCGATGCCATCTCGGCACTGAAGTAGTGAACCTTCCAGTTGCCCGAGATCGCCAGATGCAGTGGATACAGGCGGCCGTCGATCGTCATGACGCGATACTTTGCAAACGCGCCCGTCGCGTCGCGCGTATCGAGAAACTCGATCGCGAAGAGCTCTTCGCCGGGCAGCGCTTCGAGCGCGGCGGCAACCTCCCCGGCGTCTTCCAGGCGTAAAAAATGCTCGCCGGCGTGATATCCCGGCGCGCGAAGCAGCACGGGCGGTTCGAGCGCGCGCGCCTGAGCGCGCGTCACGGAGCGAATGCGCGGGACGACGACGTGGTCGAGTTCTCGCAGACGCTGCGCCTGCTGTAACCGGCCGGTTTCGCGTACGCGCAGCGGATCGTTGAGAACCGGCCTATGCGTGCGGGCGAGGAGCAGACGCGCGGTCTCCAGCGCCGCGGCGGAACTGTCGGCTTCACCGACGGCATTGAAAACGACGTCGTGCTCCGGCAACGGCGCATCGACCGGATGGAGTTCGACCGCGAGTTTGGTGACCTCGAAGACGCGCTCGTCGAAGAGCCGCTCCGTCACGACGTTCCCGCTGCCCAGCGTAATCGGCACCAGCACGCGGACCGGCCGGCCCGCTCCGCGGTAGGGCACGACGGCGATCGAATCGCCTTGCGCCGCGATACCGCATTGCGTTTTCGCCACCGCGAGTCCACGGCGGGCTTCGCTATTGCCCGGATTCGTGCGCAGCGCCGATTCGTACGCCGTTCGTGCCAGCGCCGGCTCGCCGCGCAGTACGTAGAAATAGCCGAGATTCGTAAGCGCCAGCGAACTGCCGGGAAAACGTTGCGCCGCCTCGAGCGCAAGCACGAATGCGTCCTCGCGTCGCCCTAGACGATACAAGCGCTCGACTTCGCGGGCCAGCGTCTCGGCGGTACTTTCAAGCATGCGCAGTGCGCAGCGCTTCGATCAGCGGCTGAAGTTCTCTTTCGTAAAGCTTCCAACGTCCGACCGACGTGGCATAGATCTTCCGCCGAACCTGCACGACGCTCGCCGTACGTACCGGGCGGCGAACGCGCCACGGCTCGAGACAAGCCGCGTGCCAATCCAGTCCGCAATGGTCGACGATGCGGCGAACGCTGGCCTCGAAATCACCGACGATCTGCTCGTAATCGATGTCGAGCATCACGTTGCCCGGGAGCAGCGCGCGCGCGTGAGCCATATGCTCGTCGTAGAGTCGATAATACCGTCCGAGCTCCCGAAGATCGTACGCATATTCGTGACCATCGGCGAAATGTGTTTCATAGCACGAAAAGCACGTGTCGAGCGCGCTGCGCCGCACGTGCACGATCTTCGCATTGGGCAGAGCGAGATGGATCGCCACGGCAAAGCGGAAGTTCGAGGGCATCTTGTCGGTCACTCGAAGTGCCGCGCCGCCGCCGGCACAGGTAAGATAGCGCCCCCCGAGGTCGCGCAACGCCGCGGCAAGCTCGTACGCGAATGCTCCTTCGTCGTTGGGGTCAGCGGCGATCGGCGAGAGGTCATTGAAGCAACGCGCGAAGGCCTCGAGCTCGCCGGCGGCATGCACGTCCGGGTGGGCGGCCAGAATTTGCTCGACAAGCGACGTGCCCGACCGCGGCATCCCGACGATGAAGACGGGGCGAGGGCTCGGGTCGCCGCAGCCGCGCATCCTTCGCACGACACCGCTGCTAAACATCGCACGAAGCGAACGCATCAACAGACGCTCGCGCGACTCGTCGTAGACGAGCCCCGCTCGCTTGAGCGCGTTCGCCTCGCGAAGGTAGTGGAATGCGCGACCGTATCGCCCGCTCCGGGTCAGGGCGGTTGCAAGCGCAAAGTGCAGGTCGATGCGCTGCTCGGCGTCCAGGCGCGAGTCTTGCGCCAGGGTCTCCATACGGGCGCGATGGGGTTCGTCGACGAAGGTCCGGGTCTCGACCAGATAGCGATGGGCCGTTCCATCCTTCGGATCGATCGCGATTGCGCGCTCGAACCACTCGATCGCTTCGTCGAGCCGTCCGTCCTCGCGAAGCGCGTTGCCGAGATTCCGCGCCGCCGCGCGATGCGAGGGGTCGGCACGAAGAGCCGCACGGAACGCCGCAATGGCCTCCTCGAGGCGGCCTTCGGTCCAACAACGTATCCCGAGAAGATTCTCCTCTTCCCCCATCTGCGACGCCATCGCCGTCGAGCGTACGTCCGATGCTTGAAAGCCCGCTTAACGCCAACCGTACCAAGCAAGCGTTCGGCCTACCTTCGAGGGAGGCGCGCCGGTCTGCGCGCAAAGACGCGGCATGAGACAGAACTCTTGGTGGAACATCCTGTTACTCGTTCCATTTGTCGCAACGTTATTTCCCGGGTTGTACAACCAGCTCGAGCCGCATCTCTTCGGGATGCCGTTCTTCTACTGGTATCAGCTCGTCTGGACGATCGGCTCGGGCATCGTGCTTGCTATTTACATCGCCCTCGTGAACAGAGGAGCCTCGCATGAGCGCTAGCGCGATCATCGTCATCCTCCTCGTACTCGCCGTGACCGTTCTCGGATTCTTCGCGGCGAACTGGCGGCGTACGGGTGCGCTCGATCACATGCACGAGTGGGCGCTGGGCGGCCGCAACTTCGGTACGATCATCTCGTGGTTTCTGATCGGCGGCGATCTCTACACCGCCTACACGTTCATCGCCGTGCCGGCGCTTGCGTACGGCGCGGGGCCGATCGCGTTCTTCGCGCTGCCGTACACGATCGTTGCCTATCCGTTCGGCATCCTCGTGCTCTCACGCTTCTGGAGCGTGTCGCGCAATCGCGGCTACATTACCGCGGCAGATTTCGTCCGCGATCGGTTCGGCGACCGCTGGCTCGAGATCGTGGTCGCGATCACCGGCGTGGTCGCCATCCTGCCGTACATTGCGCTTCAGCTCGTCGGTATGCAGGTCGTCTTCCAGCAGCTCGGCGGCTTCTTCGCCGTCGGCGACGGCAAGATCGCGCTTGCGATCGCGTTCCTCTTTCTCGCCGCCTATACGTATACGAGCGGCTTGCGCGCGCCGGCGCTGATCGCGCTCATCAAAGACACCCTCATCTACATTACGATCATCTGCGCGATCGTCGCCGTCACGCATATGCTCGGCGGCTGGTCGGGCATCTTCAGCGCCGCGCAAAGCGCCCTGGCCGCTAAACCGAAACCTGCCACGCTGTTGCTGCCGCACGGGGCGTATTTCGTGTACGGCACGCTCGCGTTCGGTTCGGCGCTCGCGCTCTTCATCTACCCGCACTCGATTACGTCGATCCTCTCGGCGAAGAGCCGTCACGTCGTCGAACGCAACATGGCGTTGCTGCCGATCTATTCGCTCTTGCTGGGGTTCCTGGCACTCTTGGGCTATGCGGGGCTCGCTGCCGGCATCAAAGCGTCCAACGCGCAATTCGTGGTGCCGATGCTCTTCGCGAAGATCTTTCCCGACTGGTTCGCGGGCGTGGGTTATGCCGCCATCATCATCGGTGCGCTCGTGCCGGCGGCGATCATGGCCATCGGCGGCGCGAATCTCTTCGCCAGCAACATCTTCCAGGAATTCTCGGCCACCCGGCACCCGGGACAGACCAGCATCGCGAAGATGGTCACGCTCGCGATTTGCATCGTGGCGCTTCTTTTCGTCGTCTTCATCAAACCGCAGTACGCGATCGGCTTCCAGTTCCTCGGCGGCGCCTGGATCTTACAGACGTTTCCGGCGTTCGTCATCGGCCTCTACACGAACTGGTTCAATCCCAAAGCGCTGCTGCTCGGTTGGATCGCGGGCGTCGGAACCGGCACGTACATGGCCGTGCAAACGAACTACACTGCCGCTTTCCCGCTTCATCTCGGTGGAGCAACACCGCTCGTCGGATACGGTCCGTTCTACGCGCTGCTGCTCAATCTCGTGGTTACCGCCGTCGCAACGCCGGTCTTCAACGCGTTCGCCGGAGCTCGCGGCACCGACGCGACGAGCACCGCGGATTACGCGTAAAACGCCGGACGTCTTTAGGCGTAGACGTCGATGTTGCGCCCCACGCCGATCGCGCGAAAGTAGCGCTCGACGTCGGGCGGATCTTTTGGAACGCGCACGGGACCGCCAAGTCCCGTGCGCGAGTTGAGCGTGCGCAGGACCTGCCGATATTGATCGATTGCCCAGGCAACCGAGATCGTCACCGCGTTCAAGGCCATCAGTCAAGTTTTCGGCAGGATGAAGACGATCCCCACCGGCAGCGCCTCGGTCCGGGCGCTGCGTTCGCTCATGGCGGACAGCCCTGCGCCTGCCATTGTTTGAACCGGTCGCACATCTGCACGGACCACCGTTCGCCCGTACCCGGCGGCGGCATCGTACCTGCACTGACCACCGCGTAGATCGCGCCGGCGTGCCGCTTGACGTCCTCGTAGTTCGACAGATCCATTCCGGCATGTTTCATGTGATCGATGTCGACCTCGGTAAACATCGGGCGAACGTCTTTTTCGAAGCTGAGCGAAGGTTGACCGGGCATTGGAGGCACCCCCGTCTAATGAGCTCACGCGTTCTACGTTTCGTCACGCTTTCATTTCTCGTTGCGTCGCCTTCGAGCGCATCCGGAACGCAGCGCTGATGCGCGGACCGACCTGGGCGTCGGTCTTGGGGATGCCGTGATCGTAGTGGTACTGCGTCTCGTACGACATCACGAGTAGACTTCCGGAATCGAGGTCGAGGTCGAGGACACGGCGCGGCTGCGCCTTACTGCGAATCGTCATGCGGCGCGTGGCGCCAAGCGAGAGCAGTGCGATCGGAACGCCTGCGACCAGCTCGGGGAGTCGATCGTTGTGCGGCGCGACGCTGTCGCGTCCGTCGCGATAGAGATTGAACCCGATGCTCGTGAACCTCGCGTCGCTCAGACGCTCGATCAACGGCACCACTGCCGCAACCGCCGGCGGGAGCTCGCCGTCGATCGGCAGCGACGCCACCAAGCGCGGAACGTCGACTTCGCGGTCGTACATCATCCGGCGCTCGCTGCGCCACGGCACCGTTTCCAGCAAAGACGCAAAGAGGCCGGCTGCCTGACCGGCCTCTAAAGCGGACGGATAATAGACGATGCGGCCGCTCGGATCGTCGACGATGACCCGAGCGTCCGAATCGAACAAGCCGATTTGCGCCGCCACCTTCATCTGAACACTCGTGACAGTGCGGTGGTTTTGCCGGTATCATTGCAGTGCTCGGATGTATCTTGCAACGCTGCTGCTGACCGCATTACTGGCACTCCAGGCCGCATCGCCGGAGATTGCCGCCACGCCGTCGCCCAATCCGTTCGCCGACGGCTCGGCCGTCTACGCGCAAAAATGCATGGCTTGCCACGGTGACCAGGGTCAAGGTGCCGACGGGGTGCCGCAGCTCTCGGGCAATGACGCCGTGGTGGGCAACCCGACGCCGGTGATCGTCATCGTAAAGCACGGCCGCCATGGGATGCCGGCCTTCGGCGGTCAGTTGACGACCGATGAAATCGCCGCGGTCGTTACGTATATACGCACGGCCTGGGGCAACGAGGGAACCTCCGTTGCGCCCTACCAAGTCGACGACGTTCACTAAAGCGACCGCGCGCGGAAAAAAATCTCCGCCGGCCGACGGCTTGCTTTTATCTTGCGCGCGCAGACGGGTATAGACGATGTATCGGAGCGCTAACAATGAGCTGGAAGTACGAGTCGAAGCGATACGACGACTATTCGCAAGCGAATCAAGCGCTGGAGCGACTGCTTGCCCTTGGGTACGAGCGCAAAGAGATTAGCGTGATTCTCGGCCCGCGCGCGGTACAAGAGAGCATGGCGGACACCGTGCAGACAGGCGCTGCGAAGATGGGCGGCTCGGGATCGGCGGTGGGCGCCGCCACCGGCGGTGTCTTGGGCGCGATCATCGCGTCGGCCGCGCTCGTTGCAACGGGAGGCGCCGCTGCGCCGATCATCGTCGGGCCACTGGCCGCGGCGGCAATCGGACTCGGCGGCGGCGCGGTGATGGGCGGCATCGTCGGCGGTTTGCTCGAGCTCGGCATCAAAGCCGATGACCTGAGCGATGATGGAATCATGATCGCCGTGCGTCCCAAAACGGAGCAAGATCGCGAGAGAGTCCGTTCGTCGCTGTAAATTATGAGCGACCTTCGAATGAATACCACCGTGGAGGACGGCGACCGAGAGCGATACGCGCTGCTTGTAAGCGCGGGGGAGATCTTTCACCGCTCGCTCGACCTGACGGAGACGCTGGACAACGTCGCCCGTCTGGCTGTGGAGCGCTTTTGTGACATCTGCCTATTCGACTTGATCGACGAGCGCTCCGATCGCCTCTTCGTGACCGCTTTTGCTCACCGCGACAGGAGCATGGAGAGGGCGCTGGCGAGCGCGGGGGTTTCGGAACTCCTCTACGTCGAGGAGTTCGGCGTGCATCCGGTCGTGCAAGTCAGCCGGACCGGCGAACCGTTTTTCATACCGCACATGGACGAGGCCACGCTCGTCCAGCATGCCGCATCACGGCAGCACGAGCAGTACATGCGTCGATTCGGCTATCGCTCCAAGATCGTGGTGCCGGTCGTTGCACAGGGTGAGATCTTCGGCGCGCTCACCTTCGTTCGCACCGGTGAACGGTTTGAATTTACGGACAACGATCTGCCCTTTGCGATCGAGCTCGGTCGCCGTGCGGGCTTGGCGGTAGCAAACGCCAAGCAGTTCCGTCGCGAACAATACGTCGCGGAGACCTTGCAGCGAGCATTTCTTCCGACGAGGTTTCCGCAACTTCGCAACGCCGAGATTTCCGCACACTATTCTCCCGGATCGACGGAAGCGGATATCGGTGGCGACTGGTACGACGCGTTCGAGAATGAAGAGGGCGAGATCGTCGTAACGATTGGGGACGTGACGGGACGGGGCGTCGAGGCAGCGCGTGTGATGGTGCTCCTGCGCCAAGCCGTCCGCATCGCGGCTTTGACCGCGCGCGACCCGGCAAAGATCCTCGACGTGTGCAACCGCGCGTTGCTCAGCGAGGGCGCAGAGCGTTTCGCAAGCGTCTTCATCGGGATCATCACACCTTCGACCCGCGAGGTGCGTTACGCTTCCGCCGGGCAAACACCACCGCTGCTACGCCTCGTCGACGGAACCGTGCGTATGTTCCGCCGCCCCTCTGCGCCGCTGGGAATATCCTATGCTACGAAGTTTGACGTGCACGCAGAATCCTGTCCGGCCGGCAGCATCCTGGTTCTTTATACCGACGGTGCGATCGAGATGACGCACGACGTCGTCGCCGGCGAGAGGCTTCTCGCGGCGACGATTGCAACGCGGGCGACGCTGCACGTGCCGAACCCCGCGGAGTTCATCGCGCGAACCGTCCTGAGCAAACATCTTCGCGACGATATCGCGATCCTGACGGTGGCGTTCCGGTCGCCGAGCGCGTGCTGGCAAGTAGATATTGCCGATGCACGCTCCGCGTTCACGTTGCGCGAACAGTTCTTCGAGAATCTCACGGCGATGTGCCTGGTGAACAGTGAAGAGCTCTCGGCGTGCGGCTTGATCTTCGGAGAGGTGATCGCGAACGCCGTGCGTCACGCTCCCGGCCCCTTGACCATCTCGCTCGAGCAGCGTGGTGACTCGATGATGCTGCATGCCATCGATGGCGGCCCGGGGTTCGAATATCACCCGACCTTGCCGTCAAACCTCTGGTCGGAAGGCGGACGCGGGCTCTACCTCATCTCTCAGATCGCGCGCCGTGTACACGTCGAACGTCTTCCCGCAAAGGGAAGCCACGTTACCGTCGCGCTTCCGGTGCGCTGCGAGGTCAGAGCCCGATCTGCGTGAGGTCGAAGACGATCTGCTGCGTTTTCGGACTATCCCACCAGTTTGCAATGACGGCTTCAAGCTCACGGACCGAGCGCAGCGCGTTCACGTGCTGCTCGAGCGCCGCCCGTTTTGGGGCCGGCCGCCGTAGCTCGGTCTGTAGCTGATCGATCGCCGCGTGGGCACGGTGCGAAGCCGGAAGGGCCCCGTGAAGCTCTTCCGCGGGAAACGTGGCCAGCAGCTCCTCTTGGCGTCTTTCGTCTCGCTTGTTCATGCTCGTTAGCTACCCGCTCGCCTGCCGATCACCTCTCAGCGAATCATGGCGCCGAGGATGACGAACATCACGATCAGCAAGACCACCGCGGCCAGTGGTGTCACACTCGCGGTCACGCTGCGCAGTTCCTCGCTCATCGCTGCGTCCGAATCCGCGACGAGCGAGAGAATCCGCCGCGTCCGGCGCTGGATGAAGGCTCCGAACGTGAGGCCGCCCACGACGATCATCGCGTACGACACGAGCAGCCAGGGCGCGGTGAGCGAATAGCCGCCCGCCATGGCGAGATAGAAGCCGAGAAGAATCGCGAGCAAGAGCGAGAGGCCGATCAGCGGCCGGTACCGCGCAGCCACCGAGTACGCCGTGCGGATCGCGTCGACGTGCTGGCTTCTGGCGACGGCCACGAGCAGCAGTTCGAAGGCAATCGCCATCCCGAACCCGAGGGTCGCAAAGAACACGTGCGCCGTCAGGACAAACTGGGTCATGATTTCCTCACTTCCGTCATCACACCGCATAGACGCGGGGGCCGGCCAAAAAGTGACGTGACCCCGGGTCTTCTTCCCCGCCATAACCTTTTGTTAAAAGGCCATCCGTACAATGAACAATTGTGAATCATGCCGCCAGGTATGCATTCGCAGCTCTCATCATTCGCTTCGGAGGTGCGCAGTGCAGGCAAGAACCGTCCAGGAGTATATCGACGAGCTGCCGACCTGGTCCGACGGGACGCATCTTCCGTCGGCGCCGATGACTTCGATGCAGTGGTTCATCTGGATGCTGGCCGCCGCGGGGAAGTTCTTCGAAGGGTTCGTCGTCTTCATGACCGGCGTGGCCCTTCCGCTCATATCGACGGAATTTGGGATCAGTCACGCGCAGAACGGCATCGTCAGCGCCGCGAGCCTCTTCGGCATTCTCGTCGGCGCGGTGGCGTTAGGCGGGCTTTCCGACTACTTCGGACGCAAGCGCATGTTCCTGGCCGAGATGATCATCTTCTGCGGCTTCCTGGCCGCGCTGACGGCGTGCAACACGTTCGTACTGCTGGTGTCGTGCTTATTCGGTCTGGGCCTCGCGCTTGGGTGCGACTATCCCACGGCGCACATGATCATTTCCGAAAGCACGCCGAGTTCGGGTCGCGGGCGGCTCGTCCTCGGCGCGTTCACGTTCCAAGCCGTCGGCGCGCTCGCCGGCACGGGCGTCGGATATCTCGTGCTCAGCTTCGCACCGAATCTCGACGCTTGGCGATGGATGTACGGTACGGCCCTCGTTCCCGCAATCGTCGTCACCGTCGGACGGTTCTTCATTACCGAAAGCCCAAACTGGCTCTCGGCACGCGGCGATCACGCGCGGGCCGAGGAGGCGGCGAAGAAGCTGCTGCTGCGCAGACCGCAATATCCCAAAGAGATGCAACTCGCTCTGAGCAAACATAACGCGGCGGGGCGGCCGACATTCGGCGCGCTCTTCAACCGGCGTAATCGCCGGGCCACGATCTTGGCCTCGGTACCGTGGTTCATTCAAGACCTTGGCACCTACGGCATCGGCATCTTCACCCCGACGATTCTCGCCACGGCGCTCGGCCACAGTGCCGATCACATTCGCAGCACGAGCGATTTGATCGCCAACGATGTCCTGGCCGCAAAGGGCTCCGCGCTGATCACCTCGCTCCTGATCGTCGGTATCCTGTTCGCGGTGTTACTCTCCGACAAAGTGGGGCGGATCAAGCTGCAAGTCTTCGGATTCATCGGTTGCGCGGCCGGCTTGTTCGTGGCGTCGCTTTCGACGTTTGCGAGCGGTGCATCGCAGGTCTTCTTGATCTTCCTGGGCTTCATGCTCTTCGATTTCATGACTAACCTCGGACCGAACGCGCAAACCTATCTGCTCGCGGGCGAAGTCTTCCCGACGCAGATCCGCGGCATGGGCGCGGGCTTCGCCGCGGCGTTCGCCAAGATCGGCGCGGTCGCGACGGCGTTTCTCTTTCCGATCTTGCTCGCCGGCATCGGAACGCGCATGCTACTCTACGGCCTGGTGGTGACCTCGCTCGTGGGAGCTTGGGTCACGTGGCAATATCGTATCGAAACGACCGGACGCAGCTTGGATCAGATTGCCGCCGATCCGGACGAAGAGATGGGGAACTTGCCGCAAGAGGTGATGCCCGCATGAGCTACCGCAGCATAGCGTGCTTGGCGCTCGGCTTGATCGTCTCGGGCCTCTGCGCGGTCTCGACGGCGCCCGCGCGAACCGGCGTCACGCTGGTGGAGACCGGTTCGAGCCTCTTTTATCCGTTGTTCACGATCTGGCTCCCGAGCTTCAACAAAACGAATCCGTGGATACGGATCGAGACCAGCAGCACCGGATCGGGCGAAGGGATCGCGCAAGCCGTCGCCGGGCACGCGCAGATCGGCGTATCCGATGCGTTCATGTCCGACGCGCAGCTCAACGGTCACCACGGCATCCTCAACATTCCGCTCGCGATCTCGGCACAGGAGATCGACTACAACCTTCCCGGCCTCAACAGCGTCCATGTGAAGCTCGACGGACCCACGATTGCCGCGATCTACTCCGGAACGGTTCACCTGTGGGATGCGCCGGAGATCGCCGCGCTCAATCCCGGCGTGAAGCTGCCCCATCACGAGATCGTTCCCATACGCCGCAGCGACGGTTCGGGCGACACGTTCATCTTCACGCAATTCCTTTCGTTCTCGACGCCGCGATGGGAGAACGGCCCCAACTTCGGCGAAACGGTCGACTGGCCGAACGTCTCCGGCGAGCAAACCGCCAAGGGCAACGAAGGAATGCTCCATACGGCCCGCGTGACGCCGTACTCGATCGCCTACATCGGCATTAGCTATCAGCAGGCGATCGCGCAAGCCCATCTCGGCACGGCGATGCTGAAAAACGAAGACGGCTTCTTCGTCTTGCCGACGGTGCAGACGATCTATTCGGCCGCCGCGGCGCTCGGGCCACGAACGCCGGCCGACGAACGCCTCAGCCTCGTCTTTGCGCCCGGACAGTATTCATATCCGCTGATCAACTACGAATACGCGATCGTCTCGAAGCATCAGGCAAGCGCGGAGCTCGCCGATGCGCTGCGGACGTTCTTGTTCTGGTCGATCGAGCCGTGCTCCGGAAACGCCGCGGCGGCGCTGAGTTCGGTGCACTTCATCGCCCTGCCCGAATACATCCGCGCCCTGAGCTACACGCAGATCGCCTCGATCCAAGGGCCGTAAAAAGTCTACGTCCCTTTCTCGGCTCCGATGTATCGAATCCATTTCACGTAGAGGGCGGGAAACGTCGCAAGATTGTTCGGGTTGCCGTAGACGACGTAGAACTCGTTGCGCGCGGCGAGGAAGTGAAACGCCAGCGAAAGGTTCCCGGCGTTCACCATGCAGCCGGGATAGTAGGGATTCGCGACACAGCCCTCCGGTGACTCGAGGGCAAGTGTCTGGAACGAGTTCGGCAGGTTGGGGCCCACGATGCGGCGCACGCCGACGTCGAATTGGGCGTAGCGGTTGAGCTGCCAATCGAGGCTCACGCGCTCTAACCATTGCGTCGTGCCGGCCTCGCCCGGATAGCTTGTGTCGTAGCGGTCTTCGTCGGTTTCCAGCGCGAGCGTCAGATGACGGCGAAACGGGATGGTGGTGAGGTACGTCCACGCATCGAGGTCGCCGTGGTAGTAGGGCCCGGCGCTGTACGAGATGTACGTGGGCGTGCTGGTCGTCGAGCTGCTTCCGTTGATGTTGTTGTACCCCATGCGATAGCCGAGGGTAATGCCGTTGGCGTCGAAGGGCAAAAACTCACCGTTCGACGCGAGCAAGCCCTGGCTGTTGGAGTAGAGATGCACGGTTAGCAGATCGCGAAAATCGACGTTGACCTGCGCCGAGGAAATCGCTTGCGCGAGCTGCCGCTGATCGTCGTCGTATTTCGTGTAGAAACCGATCGCAAAAATGTCGTGCAAAAACGACGTCGACGAGAAATTGTAAATGTGTTTGGCGAATACCTCGTAGCCGGCGATATTAGTCTGCTGCGTATAGCCGTCGACCGGATCGAACTGTGCGCCGACACGCTGATAGTTGAAACCTGCGATGGTCGTCGGGGCCACATAGAGCGGGCCGCCCTCGAAGTAGTTGGCTTCTTGCGGATCGGTAACGAGCGTTCCGCGGTCCGTACCGATGTTGAAATAGCCGCCCAGGTGCGACGACTGGTTGAGATAGCCGCTGTCGAACGTCGTCGTATCGTCGACCAAGCCGGGCGCGTCGACGTCGACGCGCTGCACGTCCAATTGCAAGAGATGCCCTTGGCTGCTGTACGAGTAGTTCGCGGTCTGCGCGTCGTCGCTTCGATTATCGCCGATCGCATCGAACCCCGCGAACGTGAACGCGCCCTGGGTACCCTCGAGGGCATAGCCCTGCGAGAAGACCGGAATCGCCGGCGTGTAGAGCGGCGTCGGGCAATTGTTGCAGCTGAACCAATTGTCGAAGAATGACGCCGCTTGCGTGAAGAAGGGGCGCACCTCGCTGTACTGGCGGGGAAAGGCGGTCGGCGCGATCGTCTGCTGATCGACCTCGACGTTCGAATAGTCGGGATGCAGCGAGGTGACGAAGGACGCGGTCGGGGTGATCGGGATCGAGGCGTCGAGGCCGATGCGCGAGGTGTCGCCGCCGACCGCGCGCGGCGCGAGTTCGCCGAGCGCGTAGGGCTGGATGCGGGCCGGCGGGCGGCTAGGTCCGCTCTTCTTCGTGCCGACGTGCGCGAGCACGCCGAAGAACGTCGGATCCGTGGCTTGCGACGCGCGCGGCGAATAGGTCCATACGTCCAACCCGTTCGTTGCCACGACGTAGCGGATGAACTGGACCGTCCAATTCTTCGAGCCGCCGCTGCGGATCACGCTGAGGGGAATACGCATCGTAACGGTGTAGCCGGCCGTCGTTTTTACGCCGGCCGCCGCCCACTGCGGTGAGTACGCGGTATTCTCGGTCGAGGTTTGATATCGCGCGCCGCGCGGGTTCGCATAGAAGACGTAGGAAAATCCGTGGGTTCCCTGCGGGCTCAAGGCGACGGCAACGTAGTCGTCGCTCTCGACGCTCGATCCATTCGTCTCCTGAATCTCGGTCAGCGCCTCGCGTTGGGTCGCAACGAACCCGACGTCGAGATAGCCGTTCTCCTGCGCAACGTAGACCGTGGTCGGTTCAGCGGCGGGCCGCTTATAGGTGAAATCCGTATCGAGCCCGACTCTTGCCGCACCCGCCCATGAAGCATCGACGGCACCGTCGATCGCGGGGGCTTGCTTGAGGACGGGAAGGTCGATCGTGGTGCCGGGTTC
>DATJRM010000061.1:0-54501 GCA_035504755.1 Candidatus Acidiferrales bacterium | reverse complement strand
AGAAAATCGCCCGTAACAACGGGCGATTCTTTTTTGGAGGCAAGGAGACTCGAACTCCTGACCCTCACGCTGCCAGCGTGATGCTCTACCAGCTGAGCTATGCCCCCGAGTTTTGCAGCCGCCGGCCGCACCGGCCGAATGCGCGACCCCATGTTACGCCGGGGCCTGGATAGGTACCTTTAACGCCCTAGTGGCCTTCGCTTTGGATGACTTTACCGTCCATCTTGACGACGTCTTTCAATTCCTGGCTTGCGGTCTCGAGCCAGGTGCCGTTGAGTTGCGACCACAGCTCCTGTTCCTTGATGGTGATCTCGACTTCATGCGTGTCGCCCGGAGAGCCGACGGTGCCGAGCAAATGCAACTCGTTGACGACGGTGACGGTGCCGTCGGGGTTGAGCGTCTGCGAGTCGATCAGCGGCTCGCAATCGGACGCGTGGAAGAGCTTCATCTGCGCGCCGAGCGCAACGACTTCGTCACGCTTGTGCTTCGTGCCGTTGACGTCGACGTCCACGTAGTCCGGCGCAAGGAACGCCGCGGCAACCTTGAGGTTGTCGTCATCCGGATTTGCCGCTGCCGTGCATATGAGCTGATGGTCGGCGGTGATCGTCTTGACGACGGCGGAGGGCACGTCGTCGGCGCGAGCGGTAGCGGGGCTGATGATGAGGGCGCAGATCAATGCAGCGCCGAGCTTCGAAGTCATGGTATCTCGTGATGGGGAGTAGTCTGGAGACGAGGGGACTCGAACCCCTGACTTCCTGCTTGCAAAGCAGGCGCTCTACCAGCTGAGCTACGTCCCCGTGCGGGCGCATCCTGATTCGTCCCGCCGGGCTCGGCCCCTCCCCTTGCGAAACGCGGGGCGGCGAGAGAGGATGGAGGGTGAGGAGGCGTTCGAGCATGACTCGTTCCCTACTCTGCATTGCGACCGCCGCGTTCGTCTTTGTTTTTGGCGCCGCCGCGCGTGCCGACGACGCGTGCTGGCAATTGGTCTTCAGCGCTATCCGGCACGAGGCCGCGCTTCCGCACGCTGCCTACATCAGCTATTCGGAGACGCTCAGCATCTTCGCGGACGAGCTGCCCTTGGAACGAGCGGATGCGGACATCACGTATCGCGACGACGGGCTTGCGTCGGTGGACGACGACCGCTGGGCGCGCCCCTATCTGAGCACGATTCTGGATCCCGGACCGCCGGTGCTCGGGCCCTACGGCGAGTCTCGCGAAAGCTGGCTGCAAACGCTCGTTCCCGACGCGACGCTCCCGCTGATCGCTGACGTCCACAATCGGCCGCTGGCGCGCTGCGTGAATCACGACAGCCAGATCATCGACGGTGTCGCGTTCGAGCACGTCGTGCTCCCCGACGCGCCGGCGGACAAGCAAGCACTCAAGGCGTTATGGATCGATCCGAAAACGTTGGCGATCGCGCGACTGGTCGTCTCGGGGTATTTGGACTTCTACGACACGACCGACATGGTGGGGCACGTCCTCACCGATTACACGCTGGATATGCAGGAGACCGGAGGCTACACCGTGTTGCGACGCGCGACGTGGACCTACGTGCTACACGTCTACGATCAGAGCAGCAACCTTCACGGTGAGTACGATTTCGGGAATTATCAGTTCACGGCGGCGCCGCCGCCGGGCACCCTTTTCGCCGACGCTTCCCCCACCAAATAAATGAGGAGTCAGACCTCAGTGTCGCGTTGGGTCCGCGTACGTAGTCGCACCCTGGAGGTGCAGCGAAACATAGGGCTCGTCGCCGATCACGCGGCTATCGTGGCCGGGTGGGATATAAAAGATATCGCCCGCCTTCATCTCGATGACGCGTCCGTCATCCATTTCAACCGTCGCTCGCCCGGCGAGGACCAGACCGACGTGTTCGACGTCGCAGCTCTTCCTGCCGAGCGCAGCGCCGACGTGCTTCGACCATATCCACCCGGGCTGATAGGCCGCGCGCCCGATCGTCATGCCCCCAAGGTGCACGAGCTCGAATCGACCCTTTTCAAATTCGCGCACTTCATCCGGTGCATCGAACCGCTTCAGAATAACGTCGACATTCATGACGCTTGCATTTCGTTGGTCCGGCAGGGTTTTTCGACTTGGTGGGCCGTCCTGGGATCGAACCAGGGACCTCATGCTTATCAAGCATGCGCTCTAACCAGCTGAGCTAACGGCCCGGACAAATCGAGAGTATATCATGCCATGCAAGGGGCGGGGGCCCCTGCGGGCGGCGAGCCGCGTACGTGTCTAGCCGATCATCGCGATCCATTTTTTCATGACTTCGTCCTCGTCTTTGAGCTGCGCCAGCAGCAGCGCTTCGAGCGCCTCGCGCTCGCGCTCGGCCTCGGCTTCGAGTTCGGTCTCGTAGTCGAACGCCGACTTGGCAAGGGCGAGCGCGTGTTCTTGCGCTGTCGCGTCGCCGGGCGCTGCGGATGCCGCGCCCGTTGCCGGGTCGGCGGCAGGTTTGGGTTGCGGCGCGCGAACCCCGCGCGCCGCGATGAGGAGAGCGCCGATCATTCGCCGATGCTCTCGATGAATTTCTTGGTGATGCCGTCGTCGGCTTTGCGCTGCGCCATCTGCGCGTCGCGGAGCGAGTTGATCTCGCGCATGTTCTCCGACTGTTGATCCATCGCTTCATCGAAAAGTGTGGCTTGCAGGTCGAGCTGATCTTGCGCGGCCATCTCTTGGCCCATCAGGCCGGTGTTGAAGGAGTCGTTTGCGCTCAGCATGGTCGAGAGGCTCGCATTCGAACCACTCATCGCACCTTCGCCCATGCCGGACAGTCCGTTGCCCGTCAGGCTCGAGGCCAGTCCGCCGGCGAGACCGCCGAGGATCGACGGTGCCGCGGCCTCGGCCATCGGTAGTAGGAAACTCATCGCGGTGTCCTTCCTAGTTCCCGTCGCCGTCGCCGTCGATCAGACTCGCGAGCAGGTTGTCGCTCTGGGGTGCCGACTGCGCGAGGGACGACAGCGTATTGATGTTGGTAAACGCGTTCGACTGCTGACTGAGCGCGCTTTCGAGCGACTCGGGATCGAAACTCTGCGTGGATGCCGACGCGCTCGACGATCCTCCGCCGAAGAGTCCGCTCACCAGCCCTTCGACGCCGCCGGTGATTGCGCCGATGAGATTGATGCTCATTGGTCCGTGCCTCCGTTGATGTAAGTGTCGTAGGACATGGCTTGATGCGAGCCGTGACCGGTCGCGTCGAGCCCGTCCGCGCCGCGCCAGCGGCGGTGATGGTGATGTGCGTGCGGCGCGTGCAACTGGAGCGCCGGCTGCTGCGGCGCAAGCGAGCGCGCCGCCTCGGCGAGCGGATCGGGTTGTTCGCCGCCGTCCCCACCGAGCTGCCGATAGTGGCGCAAGACGGAGTCGGCGTAGTCGAGCGTCTGCCCATCGGCCCAGGTCGTGCTGGTGCCGCTTGCGTGCGGATCGCCTGCGTTGTACGCGGAGAGCGCCTCGCGGACGTTTCCGTTATAGCGCTGCAACAACCCCGAGAGCATGCCGGCGGCGTAGTCGGCATTTCGAGCCGGATCCATCGCCGCTGCCGTCCTCGCGAAGGGGTGCGAACGGTCGTCGATCTGGAAGAGTCCGTGACCGTGGCCGCCGTCGCCCACCTCGTTGTGGCCGCCGTTGGCCCCTGGGCCACCGGTCTCCTGAGCCGCGACGGCCGCGAGCAGGGTCGGGTCGAGGCCGTGCTCCTCGGCCGCGCCGACGATCTGCGAGGCGTAGTTCACGCCTTCGCCGGCAAGGTGGCCGCTGAGGGAGCCCAGAGGGTTCATCGTGCCTCTCCATCCCGCGGGCACCGGTGTTTGACAAGACCCCAGGAGGGTTCTACAATCGCCTAGTCGTTTGGGGGCTCGCCGCACGGTGGGCCCCCATCCTGCGACAGGTCGCAGACACATGGGTCGTTCGCACAGGGTCGATATCAGTGGGCTCATCGCCGGCGGCCGGCAGTTTATGCTGGTTGACGATGAGGTCCCGATCGAGGAGTTCGAGGGGATCTCGTTTCCCACGCCGGCCGAAGTGCATCTGGAATTACGCTACGTCGACCGGTTGCTTCATATAGAAGGCACGGTCGACGCGCGGGCCCGGGGTGCGTGCGATTCGTGCTTGGAAGAGGTCGACGTGCCGGTGCACGCCGACGTCGACGAGCGGCTCGATCCGAGCGCCGGTCGCGGTGACGACCCGTTCGGCGAGAGCAACGTCCTCACCGGGAGCCGGTTGGACGTCGCCGATCTGGCGCAACAACTCGTACTCAGCGAGATGCCCATGGGGCTGCGCTGCAGCGAGAATTGCGTGGGCATTCAATACTAGCGGAGACGAGAGAAACTACAACTGTGGCAAATTTAAAATGGAAAACGCCGCGCAGTAAGACGCGCAGCCGGCGCGCGGCCAACTGGAAGCTGAACGCGGTGACCGCGGTGGAGTGCCCGCAATGTCATCAGCCCAAGCGCCCGCACTTTGCGTGCGAGCATTGTGGCACGTATGACGGGCGCCAGGTGGTCGAGGTTCGCGACGAGCACGCCGCTCACGATCACGATTAAGTAATCACCTCTTGGCTGGAGTAAGGATTGCGGGCGTCGGGCATTACGCACCCGAACGCGTCGTCGACAATCGCGATCTCGAGCGGTGGCTCGACACGTCCGACGAGTGGATCACGACGCGCACCGGCATGAAGCGGCGTCACTGGACTTCGGATCACGAAGCGACCAGTGACTTGGCATTGGCGGCGGCACGCAGGGCTCTGGCAAGCGCCGGGCTCGAAGCGGAAGAGATCGATGCCTACATCGTCTGCACCGTCTATCCGGATTTTCTCTTTCCCGCGACCGCCAGCATCGTCGCCGCAAAGCTCGGGGCGCAAGACAAGGCCGCCTTCGACATGGAGATCGCGTGCAGCGGATTCATTTACGGCCTGACCGTGGCGTCGTCGCTGATTCGTTCGGGGGTTTACAACCGCATCATGCTGATCGGCGCGGAGACGCTCTCCAAACTGATCGACCGCGAAGATCGCGGTACGGCCGTGCTCTTCGGCGACGGCGCGGGCGCCGTCGTGCTGCAGGCTAGCCACGAAGACTCGTTTCTCGCCTCGGAGCTCGGCAGCGACGGCAGCAAGCCGGAGTTGTTGCGCGTTGAAGCGGGCGGCTCACGGACGCCGCTCACCCACGCGGCGCTCGATCGCAAAGCCGACCGCATCCACATGGAGGGGCGCGAAGTCTTCAAGTTCGCGGTCACGAAAATGATCGACGCGACCGACAAAGCGCTCGAGAAAGCCAACCTGGCGAAGAGCGACGTCGACGTGCTGATCCCGCATCAGGCCAACAAGCGCATCATCGACGCGGCGATGAAATACCTCGAGATTCCACCCGAACGCTGCATCGTCAATATCCAGGAGTATGGCAACACCTCCGCCGCCTCGATTCCGATCGCACTCTCGGAGGCCGTGCGCGACGGCAAGATCGCGGACGGCGACATCATCGTCTTCGTCGGATTCGGTGCGGGCCTCTCGTGGGGTGCCGTGGTGTGGAAGTGGTCCGTCGACAAGGTCGGGATGGCGAGCTGAGATGCGGATAGGCGTCGTGTTTCCGGGTCAGGGGTCCCAGACGCTGGGCATGGGCGTCGACGTGGCAAAACATTCGACCGCGGCGAGCGACCTGTTCGACATGGCGCAGACGGTGCTCGGCTACGACTTGCTCGCGCTGCAGCGTCACGGCCCCGAAGATCGTTTGCGCGAAACGCAGTACAGTCAGCCGGCGATCTTCGCGACGAACGTGGCAATTTTTGCGGCGCTCGAACTTCCGCCGGAGTCGCTGGTCGTCAGCGCCGGCCACTCGTTCGGTGAGTTCTGTAGCCTGTACGCCGCCGGATCGCTCCTTTTCGAGGACGCGCTGCGCATCGTCAACGCGCGCGGCATCGCGATGCAGGACGCTGCGGACGTTGCACCCGGCGGCATGACGGCCGTCCTCGGGATGGACGCGTCAGCGATTCGCCGCGTCGTCGATGAGGTGCGCGAGCGAACCGGCGCGCGCGTACAGCTCGCGAACTTCAATTCGCCCTCGCAGATCGTCATCAGCGGCGACGTACGCGCCGTGCAGCTTGCCGGAGACGAGTTGCTCGCGGCCGGCGCGAAACGCGTCGTACCTCTCAATGTATCGGGCGCGTGGCATTCGGCCTTGATGGAACCGGCCGTGGCGACGTTTGCGCCGATCGTCGAAGGGGCGACGTTCGAACTCCCGCGCTTCGACGTTATCTCCAACGTCGACGCGCAACCGTATCGTGACGTCGCCACGATCAAGAAGAACCTCGTGCTTTCGGTGACGCATGAGGTGCGCTGGCATGAGACGGCCGAGCGGCTCGTGCAATACGGGCTCGACTTGGTCGTCGAATGCGGAGCGAGCCCCGTGCTCGGCCCGCTGATGAAGCGTCTGCCCAATGCTCCCGACGTCGCGGTCGTGAGCGATTTTGCAAGCGTGCAAAGCCTTCGAGGCTCGATATCGACTCGCATTGGCTCGCTCGGCGTCGCGCCGCAGGGTGACGAGAAATATGTCTGAGTTCAACGGCAAGGTCGCGCTCGTGACCGGCGCGAGCCGCGGCATCGGACGCGCGATCGCGGTCGAGATGTGCCGCGGGGGCTGCGACGTGGTTTTGGTCGGGCGCGATCGCGCCGCTCTGGACGAGAGTGCCGGCGAATGCGCCGCGGTGCGACCCGGAGCAACGGCCGAGGTGCTCATCGCCGACGTCGCCGATCAAGCGGCGGTCGAGGGCGCGGTCAATGCGGCGGTGGAGCGCTTCGGCCGGCTCGACTTTGCAATCGCAAACGCCGGACAGTCGATCGATGCGCTCATCATGCGGCTGAAACCGGAAACGATCGATCAACTGCTTGCCGTCAATCTGAAATCCGCGTTTTACCTCTGCAGCGCGGTGGCCAAGCCGATGATGAAGCAGCGGGCGGGCGCAATCGTGCTCGTGTCGAGCATCGTCGGGCTCACCGGGAACGCCGGACAGGCCGCCTATGCGGCCACGAAAGCCGGCCTGCTTGCGCTTGGGAAGTCGGTTGCAAAGGAGTTGGGTTCGAGGAACATAAGAGTCAACGCCGTTGCGCCGGGCTTGATCGAAACCGCCATGACGGAGAAGATGCCCGGCGCGGCCCGAGACGCGCTGACCAAAGCGACGGCCCTGGGCCGTGCCGGAACGCCGCAGGACGTCGCCGGCGTCGTCGCCTTCCTGTGCTCGGATGCTGCCGCCTACGTCACCGGTCAGACCCTCGTGGTCGACGGTGGCATGGTTATGTAAATCACCCCGGCAAAGGGGATACACTGCCTTCTAAAAGGAGCCGTAATGTCTACGTTCGACAAAGTCAAGAAGATCATCGTCGAGCAGCTGGGCGTCGATGAATCGGAAGTCACGCCTGAAGCCTCGATCACCGATGACCTTGGCGCCGACTCGCTCGATCAGGTCGAGCTCGTGATGGCGTTCGAGACCGAGTTCAACATCGACATTCCCGACGAGGAAGCCGAAAAGATCAAGACGGTGGGCGATGCCGTTGCTCGTATCGATCAGGCGACGGCGGGAACGTAGAGTACGACGATGTGTTTTTTTGGGGTGCCCCAGGGGAGTGAAATGCTTGGCAGCAGGCATAATGCACCCCATGGTTTGGGGGGCGGAGCGCCTCTTAAATGTTTGACCAGCTAAGCGATCGGCTCGGCGCGATCTTCTCGCGCTTGACCGGGCGCGGTAAGCTCAGCGAGAGCGACGTCAACGACGCGATGCGTGAGGTGCGCATCGCGTTGCTCGAGGCCGACGTTTCGCTTGCCGCGGCGAAGCAGTTCGTTGCGCGCGTCAAAGAAAAGGCGATCGGGCAAAACGTTCTCGAGTCGCTCACGCCCGCGCAAACGATCGTCAAGATCGTGCACGACGAGCTGGTCGAGTTGCTTGGTGGAGCACAAGCGCGCCTAACCTTTAGCGATGCGCCGCCGTCGGTCATCATGCTCGTCGGCTTGCAAGGGTCCGGTAAAACGACGCAAGCCGGCAAGCTCGCCTTGCGTTTGAAAGAGCAAGGCCGGCGCTCGTTGATGGTCGCCGCCGACGTCTATCGCCCTGCCGCGGTAGCGCAACTGCAAACGCTCGGCAAGCAGATCGACGTGCCGGTCTACGACGAGGGAACGGGAGACCCGGTCAAGATCGCGCGCGACGGCGTCAACGAGGCGCGCCGGTTGGGACTCTCGACGGTGATCATCGATACCGCCGGCCGATTGCAGATCGACGACGCGCTGATGCAGGAACTCGAACGCATCAAAACCGCGGTCGGCCCGAAGGAAATTCTCTTCGTCGCGGACGCGATGACGGGACAAGAAGCCACCAACGTCGCGAAGGGCTTCAACGATCGCCTCGGCATCACCGGCGTGATTCTTACCAAGATGGATGGCGATACACGCGGCGGCGCGGCGCTTTCGATCTTCAGCGAGACGAGCGCACCGATCAAATTCGTGGGTGTCGGCGAGAAACTCTCCGCGCTCGAGGCATTCCATCCCGATCGCTTGGCGTCGCGGATTCTCGGTATGGGCGACGTGCTTACGCTGATCGAGAAGACGCAAAGTATCTACACGGAGACCCAAGCAAAGGCGCTGGAAGAGAAGCTGCGCAAAAGCAGCTTCACACTCGATGATTTTTTGGATCAGATGCGCCAGATGAAGAAGCTCGGCTCGATGAGCGAGGTCATGAAGATGATTCCCGGCCTCTCTCGCGCGTTGCCCAAAGACTTCGATATTCCCGAGAAAGACCTCAGCCGCGTCGAAGCGATTATCTGCTCGATGACGCGCGCCGAGCGGCGCAGTCCGGCGATTCTCAACGGCTCGCGGCGCAAGCGCATCGCCGCGGGCTCGGGGACGGCGGTCAGCGACGTCAATCGCCTGATCAAGAACTTCGAAGGCGCACAAAAGATGATGAAACAGCTCAAGCCCAATGCTAGAAAGAACCGTAGATTAACACCATGGTGAAGATCAGACTGCGCCGGATGGGCGCGAAGAAACAACCGACCTATCGTTTCGTAGTCGCCGATGCGCGCTCTCCGCGCGACGGGCGGTTCATCGAGATCCTAGGGCACTACAATCCTCGCACCGAGCCGAAGACGCTCGAGGTGAATGCCGACAAGGCCAAGGAGTGGCTCGCTAAAGGTGCACAGCCGACGGAAACCGTGCGCCGGCTCTTCGCCGAGAAGGGTATCATGGAGCGTGGGCCGATTCCGGCCACGAAACGCGCTCCGCGCAAAGGCAAAGAGTAATGTCCGCTTTCGATGACGAGTTCGGTCTCTTCGGCGACGAGGCAGCCGAGGCCGAACGCCGTTCTACGCTCCCCGGGCGCAAGATCGCTTCGGGCGAGACGGTGATCGACGACGTCGAGCCGGAGGAGAGCAGGCCCGCCCGCGTCGAGCGCGCGCCACGGCGTAAAGGCGGCGGCCGTTACGAGCGACAGCCGCGCCGCGACCGTCAGCCCGATGATCCGTGGGCGTCGCTGCGTCGCGCAACCTCGCTTTTGGACATGCTGGCAAAGAGACTCGTCGCGCATCCGGATGAAGCGACGGTCGAGCTCTTCACCGACGAAGAGGGCAAGCCGGTCATCGAGCTCGTGGTCGATCCCGAAGATCTCGGCAAGGTGATCGGGCGAAACGGACGTGTCGCGCAGGCGCTGCGCACGATCGTGCGCGCAACCGCGGAGGGGCGGGTTTCGGTCGATATTCTCGATGCCGAGGAAGCCGCCGCATTCGACGACGGCACGCCCGACGCGCAAGAATGAGTTGCCGATCGGCCGGATAGCCGGCCTTTTCGGCGTGCGCGGCGAGCTCAAGTGCGACCCGACTTCGGCGGGTCGCGCCGTTTTTGTGCCCGGGGCACGGTTGCAGTGCGCGACGAACGGAACCGATGACACCGTGACCATAGCGAGCGTGCGCGAGCACAAGGGACGTCTGCTGATCGCGCTCGAGGGCAGCCCGGACGCGACCAGCGCGCAGCGTTTCGTCGGTGCGACGTTCTACGCGCCGCGTGAAGCACTCGACGTGGGAGCGGATGAATATCTCGATGTCGATCTGGTCGGCTGTTCGGTGATCGCGCACGATGGTTCACGGTACGGAAGCGTCGAGCGCGTCGAGCACTATCCGGCCAGCGACATGCTGGTGGTGAACGGCCGGCTGTTACCGATGGTACGCGCCTTCATTCGCAGCATCGACACAACGAAGAAGGAGATCGTCGTAAACGACCTCCCCCAAGACTTACTAGACTGAAACGCTAAGCGTCGTTTTCCGGGTGATCGGTGTTGTACGCTTCGACCGCGTCGTGGATCGCCTTGACGAAGTCATCGTTCGTTTGCGTGTTCGTATAGAGCACGACGCCGAAGCAAGCGTAGACGTTCAGCGTAAACGTGTAGCTGTCGTGCGCGTGGAAGCCGCCGACGTGCTTGACGTCGAGCTTCCCCGATACGATGGTATTGTCGCGTCGCTGCCCGCAGATCGCGTCGGCGCTCTTGCTCGGATCGATGGTTGCGACGTTGGTCATCGTCGTCGTGTAATAGGCGTTCATCGCACGGTAGAGATCGCCGGTAGCGGCGTTGAGGGTGCCGGCCGGCGCGTTGCCGCCGAGGTGCGCGATGATGACGCCGCGCGGAGGTTTCGCCGGCGTGGGCGAGGGCGACGGCGTGGCCTTGCCCTTGGATTTGCCCTTGCCTTTGAAGAGATCGCCCAAGACGTTCGTGATCGGTACGGATGCGCCCGACGTCGTTCCGCTGGCTTGCGGCGTCGGTGTCGCGCCGTTATCGGCGATCTCCGGGCGCGCGACGCCGGCCGCTTCGAGAATGACCGTGCGCGCATTGAGCGCTTGTGAGGCGATGTCGGGAACGTCGCTGATCTGCGTGGTCGCTGAGTAGACGCTGATCGAGCTGGTGACGTCGACGACCTGCGTCACGATAGCAGCGCTCTGCCCGATCGGCTCGATGTAACCGCTGATGTAGTAATCGGCGTGCTCGACGTGCGCGAATTTTTGATAGTCCTCACGCTTGATTCCGGTCGGGATCGCCAGCACTTTCACCCCGCCGGTCTGGCTGAGCACTTGAGCGTAGATATTCGCGACGGCGCCGCCGTAACGCGGATCCAGGTCCGGCGGTTCGTCGAAGGGATAGACGAGCACCACCGGTTGCGGCACCGCGGGCAACGCCGGCACCGGAGCAGGCGTGGGCGTCGGAGCGGGCGTTGGGCTCTTCGGCCCGGCCGCGACAAGCGACAGGCTCGTAAACAGCACAAAAACAGCGAGGAGTCGGCGCAACGGCACTTCCTTTTGCTAGATCGTCGATGCTATCTGGTTAACGAACGCCACCAGCGCGTCGTTCACATCGTCAGGGCGTTCCACCATTACGAGGTGCCCCGCTCCGGCGACTATTCGCGCCGATGCCCCCGGTATCCGGTCCGCGAGCGCGACCGCGAACTTCGGCGGCGTCATGACGTCGCGCTCGCCCGTCAGGGCGAGGAGTGGAAGGGAGACCTCCTCGAGGCGTCCGATGCGATCGAAGGCATCGCAGGCGCGGAAGTCGCGTAGCGTCTGGGCTTGGCCGACGTCGAGCATCATCTGTGTCGCGGCTTCGAGACGCTCGGGCGTAGGATCGGCGAAAAAGTGCCGCGAGATCTCGCGCGCCGCGGATGGAAAGTCGCCGCCTAGCGACTCGAGGACGGCCGGAGCCACGCGGAGTTTTGCTCCCGAGGAGAGCATGACCACCGCGCGCACCCGCGCATCACGGCGCAACGCGATCTCGAGCGCGATCGCTCCGCCCATCGAATGCCCGCACACGATGACCCCGTCGAGCGCGCGTGCCTCGAGTTCATGAGCGACCGCGTCCGCGAATGCTTCGATGCTTGCGGGCTCGCCCGGCGTCGTGTGACCCGGAAGCGTCAGCGCAATCGAACCCGGAAAGGCACGCGTCTGCTCGGCGAAGACCGTGCCCGTGCAGCCTGCGCCGTGAATGAAGACGAGGTTCATGCCGCGTCGACGCGTTTGACCGCGTCGGTCAGTTCATCGGTGTGCCACGCGGCGTTGAACTCGGCCCCGAAGAAGAACACCGAACCGATGACGTAAAACCACAACAGCAGCGCGAGCGGCACCGAGAGCGCGCCGTAAATCTGCGTGAAGTTGATGTGCAGCGTGTATTGCGTGAACGCATACTGCACGATCGGCCAGAGCAGCGCCACGAGTACCGCGCCCGGCAAAGAGAAGGACCACGAAATTCGCCGGTTCGGGAGAAAGCGATAGAGCACCATCGTTACCGCGAAGATGAGCAGCAACGAGATGGCGTACGCCCCGATATGGGTGAGATTCTGCCGGTCGGGCACTTGCGCGATGAACATTGCGATCGACAAGACGATCGGCAATGCCATCGCGACGATCAAGATCATGGCCATGACGGGCATCATGACGATCGAGAGCGCCAGATTGTGAATGAACGGCCTCGCGCGCGGAACGCCGAGCGCGCGATCGAGCGCAAATGCGAGGCCCATGAAGAGATTCTTGCCCGACCAGATGAGGACCACCAGCGCGACGATGCTGCTGATACCGCGGCCATAAATGTACGAATTGATGTTGGCGGCGACAAAGTCGTGCAGCGTGGGGCTGAACGTTCCCAGGAAATTCAGAAAGCGATCCTGGCCGAACGGAAAGATCAGCGACGCGGCGCCGAGGATCAGGACGATGAGCGGGAACAACGAGAAGATTGCGTTGAACGCAACCGCTTGCGCGAGGAAGGCGCAGCCGTCCCGTGAGAAGCGCAGGCTTGCCGATCGCAAGCAGGAGATGAGTCGTCCCATCGGATGCGGTATATCGCTACGCCGTGATGTTATTCCCACCGGCAGCCGCTGTGACCGTTGCTATCGACGGCCGCCCGGTGCTAGCGTACCACGCCGCGTACCTGCGGGCCGGTCACGTGTATGCACCGCTGCGGCCGTTCATCACGCGGGTGGCGTTCCGGCTCTGGTACGAGGGCGATACGCTCGTCATTTCGCGCGGCGGCCACCAAGCGCGCCTCCGGCTCGATCCCCGTCAGCCTGGAGCGCTCGACGACGTGTACGTGCCGGCAGCACGCGTGCTGCGAGCGCTCGGTGCGCAGGTTTCGTACGGATCGCGGCGGTTGGACGTTCGCATCGGTTACGTTCCGATCGCAACGCCGACCCCGTTCAATGCGTCGCTCCCCTCGGCACCGCCACAAGCGGTCTTCACGCCGCCCCCCGCCGTCACGCCGCGACCGGTGTGGACGGGCACGCCGTTACCGCGCCGCACGCCGCTACCGGTCATCGCGCCAACACCGCAAGATCGAGGTCTCCCAATTTGCTCGCAATGCCGTCGCGGATCGCCGCCTCCACGGCATCGATGACGATCAGCGCGGCGCCGCCGGCGGCATCCTGCATCAAACGCGCGTCCTTGCCGGCCATTGCAAGCGTCCAGAACGGGGTGTAATCAGCCTCCACCATCCGCTTGCCGCGACCGGTGATCTGCCCTTCCACGCTGTAAAAAGAGAAGAGTTCGTACGCTTGCGTACGTGAGAGCCCCTGCGCTCGCGCAATTGCGAGCACGTCGCGAAGACCTCCGACGACGGCGAGAATCATCGCGTTGCCCATCAATTTGTACGCGGCGGCGACGTCGACGCGTTCCCCGAGATATTTCACCTTTCCGGTCATCGTCGCCAAGTGCTCTTGCACCATGTCAAAGAGGCGACGCTCGCCGGACGCCAGCATGACGCCTTGCGCGCTCTCGGCTTGCGGCGGTCCCATGAAAACCGGCGCGTGCAAGAACTCGTGTCCGGTCGCTCGTAGACGCTGCGCGCGCGGTGCAACGCCGGCAACGCTCACGGTCGTGTGATCGACGATCGGCGCGCTCGCAGCGATGCCGGGAAGGGCGGCATCGAGCACGGCGTCGACGGCGGCGTCGTCGGCAACGCATATGTGCACGATATCGGCGCCTTTTGCAGCGTCGGCGGCGGCATCGAAGGCAATCGCACCAACCGTTTCGAGGGCCTTGGCTTTGTCAAACGAGCGGTTCCAAACATGCACCGCGTAGTCTTGGCGGCGCAGCGATTTGACGAATCCCGAGCCGAGCATTCCGGCTCCGTAGAAGGCAACGGTCTTAACAGTCATAACACCTCCTTCGATGTTCCCCTGGATGATGCTCGTTGCGGCCTCCGTCATATTTCCGGCCGGTGGAAGCTATACGTACGAGATTTCGACGGATGCGGGAGCCCACTTCACGACGACGGTCATCGTGGCGCCGCAGGCGGACGGCGTCGATACCGCTGAACGATTCGGCACGCCGAGCCCCACGGCGTGGACCGACCAGGAATTCGACGCGGATTTGCATCCCGTTTTATGGACGGGCTCGAAAAGGGGAGATCCCGACGTCCTCACGATCGCGCTTACGGCACTCTCGGCGGATTATCAAATCGGCACCACAACCGCCAGTCTGGGCCTCGACGATCCGGCCTGCTACCTCGTTCAAGACAACGTGCTGACGTTTAGCGTCATGCTTCCCGCAGTGATTCGAGCAACCGGTGCGTCCGAGTGCACGTTGATCGTCTCGACCGGCGTTGCGTCGATGGTGGCGACGATCAGCACCATACCGCCGCGGCCGCGGCCCGAGCGCGCCGCAGCGGACGACTCATCGGTGACGATCACGTTCGGAAAGATCGTCGAGACGGTGTGGTACGATCCGCGCTCGCTCATTCCCGATTACCTCGACTACGGGAACGCCGACGCGATTCTGCGCGCCAGCTCGACGAGTACGACGATTCCGGCGACTCCGACGCCTATGCCGTCGCCGCAGGCGAGCGCCGCGCCAGGAGGTTGAGCGCCGCGAGCACGATTGCGGCGACGATCGCGAGCGACGCTGCCGGCGCCGAGCTCAGAACGGCCAAACCGAATGCACGATCGAGCGAATAGGCTCCGCTCCCCGCGTACGCGATCTCGACCGCCGCGGCGATGTAGATCGCGTTGAGCTCCCAACCGCCGTTGGTGATGAAAAACCCCTTCTTGACGTGCACGCTGAAGATGGCCACGAGCATCACCATGACGATCGTTGCCGGACCGAGCGCGCCGAAGAGCCCGAGTGCGGTGAGCAGGCCCCCACCTGTTTCAGCCAGACCGGCAAAGAACGCGAAGACCCGGCCGGGTCGAAAGCCCAGCTGCTCGAAGAATCCGGCCGTCCCGGCCAGCCCGTAGCCCCCGAACCACCCGAAGAGTTTCTGAACGCCGTGGGCCGCGATGGCAAGGCCCACCACGAGGCGAACGAAGAGAAGAACACCGTCCATGCGGACCTCCACCTATATTGCCTTAGCAACCTACTTATGGTAAGCTTACCGACGGTACCACGGAAATCCCGAGCATGTCAACATACGCAGCAGCCGACCAGCACTCCGCGCAGGGCGCATCCAGCGCATCCAGCGCACTCTGCCCACGTTTCCACCGCGCCGTCGAGTTGATCGGCCGCCGCTGGACGGGAGCGATCATCCGCGTTCTCCTCGGCGGTCCACGCCGCTTCAACGAACTACTCGCGGCGATTCCGGGCATCTCCGATCGCTTGCTGACCGAACGGCTGCGCGAGTTGGAGCATGAAGAGCTCATTTCGCGGCGCGTGGAGCCCGGCTCGCCGGTCAAGGTGATCTACGAACTCACCTGCGCGGGCGCGGAACTGAAAGAGTCGCTCGACGCGCTCGGCCGTTGGGCCGAACGCTGGCTCGGCCTTCCGCAAGAATAGCCGGCTACTTCGTCAGGCTACCCGCGAGCACGAACGTAATCCCCTGCGCCTCCAGTTGCGGGATCATCGCGCGCACGGCTGCGAGCGTCGTCGCGCGCGGATGGCCGATGGCAATGGCGCTGCCGGTGCGTACGGCGAGCGCCGCTGCTTCGCGCAGCTGTCCCTCGGTGTAAGAAACGTCCGCACGATTATCGAGAAAGACGTCGCGTGACGCGGTTGGGATCCCCGCGTCGTGTGCTTCCTGCTCGCCGACCGATGCCGCGTTCGTTCGTGAATCGATGAAGAACAAGTTGCCGTGCTGCACGAGAACTTGCATCACGTCGCGCATGACGCGCGGATCCGCGCTCGCTTTGCTGCCCTCGTGATTGTTCACGCCCTCGACGAACGGTATCTGCGCGAGATCATCGCGTACTTGTGCCGCGACTTGTGCGTCGCTCATCGACGTTTTGACTTCGCCGGGCCCGGGATAGATTTCGGAGAGCGGCTCCATCGGAAGATGCAACATGACGCCCTTCCCTGCCTCATGTGCTTCGCGAGATATCAGTGCCGACGCGTGGACGTACGGCAAGACCGAAAGCGTGATTGGAATCGGTAGGGCGATGTACCCTTGCTCGATGTCGACCCATTGCCCGCAATCATCGATGATCAGCGCGAGCTTGGGTCCGGTCGGATTCATCGTCGGCGTTGCGCTCGCCGTGGGCGTCGCGCTCGGCGTGCTGCTCAGCGCCGGAGAAGGCGTCGGCAGCGATGCCGGCGTGGCTTGCGCGAGGGCCGCCGAGGGGGCCGGTGAGGGGCGATGCGAGACCGGACGGAGCAGGTACCAACCGGCGGCGCAGGCGATGATGAAGAGCAGGACGAGCGAGAGCCAGGCGCCGCCGGGGCGCCGGGAACGGCGTTTCGACACAAGGCAGGGTGGTTCGAAGCCGGAGCCTCTTGACCTAGGCGGCAACTCGGAATAATATACTTACTTATTATTAGTAACTGTCGGAGGATTTTATGGCGGTTCAAGCTCGTTCCACGACCTCGCTCCTGGGCCAAGCGATCGTCGCGGGGGTCATCGGCGGCATCGTCGTCGACGCGTTTCTCAGCCTCGTCATGCACGCATCGCCGATCGGCATCTGGACGTTCGTCGCTGCGACAGCGGTAGGGCAGGGCACCCCCTGGATCATCGGCCTCGTCGTCCACTTCGTGATCTCGATCGTGTGGGCGATCCTCTATCTCTACGCGTTCGGTGCACTCGGCCAGCTGAAGAATTGGATCGTCGGCGCCATCGCGTGGGGAATCGTCGTCGATGCGGTGATGAATCTGCTCATCACGCTCAAGGTGGGCGCGCCGTGGTGGCCGGGCTTCGCGCAAGGTCTGCTCGCGCACATCGTCTTCTACGCGGCGCCCGTCACGTTCTATCTCGCACGCACATCGCGCACGGCGTAATTGCTGGAAGGCGTTCGCGTCGTTGCGATAACGACGAACATTCCGGGCCCGGTTGCCGCGGCACGTCTGCGCGATCTTGGTGCAAACGTCGTCAAGATCGAGCCGTTGCGCGGCGATCCGCTCGCGCGTGCGGCGCCGGCGTGGTACGCGGAGATCGTCGCGGGCATGGAGGTCGTGCAGTTCGACTTCTCCGCGTCCGAAGCCCGAGCACTGACGGCGCAGCGTCTGCGCGACGCCGACCTGCTGCTCACCGCGATGCGGCCGCGCTCGCTTGCAAAGGCGGAACTCGATTGGGAATCGGTGCACGGCCGGTTTCCACGGTTGTGTTGCGTGGCGCTGACCGGCGAAGGTCCTCCGCATGAGGATCGCGCGGGACATGACCTGACATACCAAGCTCGCGCGGGCACGATTGTGCCCCCGGCGATGCCTCGCGTCCTCGTCGGCGACATGGCGGCTGCCGAACGCGCGGTGAGCACGGGGCTGGCGTTGCTCGTGCAGCGCGAACGTACGGGTGAAGCCGCTGCGGCCACGGTTGCAATTACCGACGCGGTGCTCGATTTCGGCAAGCCGTACGCGCATGGATTGACGAACGAAGACGGGTCGCTCGGCGGCGGACTGCCGGCGTACAATATCTATCGGGCACGTGAGGGGTGGATCGCGGTCGCCGCGCTCGAACCGCACTTCGTCGAGCGCCTGCGTGCAATGCTGGGCCTCGAACGGCTTGATGCCGCGAGCCTGCGCGCAGCGTTCGTGAAGCACAGCGCGCAGGAGTGGGAGGAGCTCGCGCAGCACCACGATCTGCCGCTTGCAGCGATCCGTTAGCTACACGCCTCACTAAAGGAGCATCCGACGTTGAACATTGCCGGGAAGACGATCCTCGTTACCGGGGGCAGTTCGGGCTTGGGCGCCGCGTGCGTTCGCGAATTCGCCGGTGCCGGCGCCAACGTGGTCATCTGCGATATCGGCGAACACGGCAAGGAACTTGCGAACGAACTCGGCCGCGGCGTCGTCTTCGCGAAGACCGACGTGACCAACGAGGCACACGTGCAGAGCGCGATCTCCGTCGCCGTTGCGCAATTCGGCGCCCTTCACGGCGCGATCAATTGCGCGGGCGTTGCCACCGCAGAGCGCGCCGTCGGGAAAGAGGGGCCGCAGCCGCTCGACCATTTTTCGCGCGTGATCTCGGTCAACTTGATCGGCACGTTCAACGTCGTTCGGCTCGTTGCGGCGCAGATGATGAAGCAAGCCGCCGAACCGGGCGAGGATCGAGGCGTCATCGTGTGCACCGCCTCGGTTGCGGCATTCGACGGGCAGATCGGTCAGGCCGCGTACGCCGCATCGAAAGGCGGCGTCGTCGGGCTCACGCTCCCGCTCGCGCGCGAATTTGCGCAGTCGCAGATCCGCGTGTGCAGCATTGCGCCGGGACTCTTCGATACACCGATGCTTGCGGGGTTGCCGGAAGCGGCGCGCGAGTCGCTCGGGAAGCAGACGCCGTTTCCGTCGCGACTCGGGCAACCACGTGAATACGCTGCGCTGGCGCGTCACATCTTCGAGAATCAGATGCTCAACGGCGAGACGATCCGCCTCGACGGCGCCATTCGACTCGCCCCGCGTTAGACGCCGCGACGGGGTCTAAGTTTTCGCAATCACCTGCATCGGGGCGGCTGATTCATTTACCAACTGCGGGAATTGCTTGCGAAGGGCGCGCAGCTTCGGCAGGTCGTTGTAGACGATGTACGGGTTGTCCGGATTGTGCACCAAGAAGTCCTGGTGGTAGCTCTCTGCCGGGTAAAATCCGGAGAGCGCTGCAAGCTGCGTCACAATCGGCGCGTCGTACACCTTTCGCTTTTGCAGTGATGCGATGTACGCCTGGGCCTGCGCACGTTGCTCGGCGGTGGTATAGAAGATCTCCGAGCGGTATTGCGTACCTTCATCGGGACCCTGGCGATCGAGTTCGGTGGGATCGTGCGCGACCAAGAAGTAGACCGCGAGGAGTTGTTCGAACGTGATCCTCGACGGATCGTATGTCACGTCGACCGATTCCGCATGTCCGGTCGTACCCGTGGAGACCATGTCGTAGTGTGCCGTGCCGGCGGCGCCGCCCGAGAAGCCCGCTACGACGCGCGTCACGCCGCGCAGCGACTCGAAAACTGCTTGCATGCCCCAAAAGCAGCCGCCGGCCAAAACGACGTGCTGGGTTGCGGCCGAGGCGGGAACGGGACCTGTGACGACGACCGTTAACAGGGTGAGCGCTAATGCGCGCAAACGATTCATATGCAGTGAACGCTTCGGCGCGGCCGGGAGATGACTTCTCAGAAAGGTTCAAGACGGCACACGGTACGATGCGGCGGATGAACCGGTCAGGCAGACCCTTTTGGCTCGTGCTGGCGGCCTTTGCGTGCGCTGCCGCGGTCCTGGGCGGCAATGCGGCCGCGGCGCCGGCGCCGTTGCCCTCACCCGACGATCTCTTGGCCAAGATCCGCGACGTCTTTCGTTCGCATCGCCCGCCGCCGCCCTACGAAACGTACACCATCATCCGCAAGCAGCAGACGAGCTACGGCTATCCCGACTATGTCAACAGCTATACCGACCACGTGTGGTATCGCTCCAGCGATCATGCGGCGCTGCGCCGGCGGATCAGTACGTTGGGCGATGTCGGTCCGCTGATCTTCGACCGTCCGATCTTCAACGCGGCGACCGATCCGGGGCCGCCGACCGCGGACGTCTTCGAGCCGGCGCCGTTGCACACGTATCCGCCGAGTTTCATCCCGACGCCCGAGGCATCGCTTCCGCCGGTGATCGTGACCGTCAAAGCCAGGGGCGAGTTCGACTATCGCGTCACCTCCGTGCAGCGCGAAGGCGACGAGCTTCATCTGACGCTGGTTCCACGGCGCGATCCCGAACGCAATCGTCTGCGCGAGCTTTGGGTCGACGCCAAGACGCTCGAGATGAGAAAACTCGTTGCGACCGATAAGCTCTTCGTTCCGGGCCACGATCCCTATCCGGTGCTCTTTACCATCGAATTCGCGATGTACGAAGGGATCCCGGTCATCACGCACATTCACGGCGTGGTCTACGGCAGTTACGACGGCGACGGACAGACCGTCGACTACACATACAAGGATCTGGTCTTCCCCGCGTCGTTGCCCGCCTGGTACTTCGACCCGCATCAGTACGCGCAGCACCTCAACGACGCGCCGCAGCCTCCAAGCTACCTTCTCAACGGAAGCGGCGGTTCTGAGTGAGCGCGGTTGCGATCGCCGCGGCCAATCGCGCGTTGTTGCGCACGAGGGCGATGTTGGCCCCCAGACTGTGGCCGCCGGTTAGGTGACGGATGCGCTCGAGCAGCCACGGCGTCACGGCCTTGCCGCTGATACCGTGACGCGCGCTCTCCTTTACCGCGCGCGCGATGACGCCCGTCATGACGTCGTTCGGAATCTCCGCCTCGGACGGAACCGGGTTTGCGACGAGCAATCCGTTTTCAAAGCCGAGCGCGCGCGCGGCGGCAAAGGCTTCGACGACGTCCTCGACGTCGTCGAAACGCAGCGGCGTGCGTAAGCCGCTGACGCGGCTCCAAAATGCCGGGAACTCGTCGCTCTGATAGGTGCCGACCCCAACGCCGAGCGTCTCGAGCACTTCGAGGGTTTTGGGCAGATCGAGAAGAGCCTTGGCGCCGGCGCACACGACGATCACCGGCGTACGGGAAAGCTCGGTGAGATCGGCGGAGACGTCGAAACTGTTCTCCGCGCCGCGATGCACGCCGCCGATACCGCCGGTAGCAAACACGGCGATGCCCGCGCGATGAGCGCAGATCATCGTCGCCGCAACGGTCGTCGCCCCGCTGCGCCGGCGCGCGAGCGCATAAGGAAGATCCGCGCGGCTGAGCTTGAGGACGTCGTGCGCGGTGGCGAGTTCTTCGAGGCGGCCGTCGTCGAGCCCGACATGTACGGATCCGGAAAGGACGGCGATGGTCGCGGGAACCGCACCGCCGGCACGAACGTCGGCCTCGACCGCGCGAGCGGTTTCGAGATTCTGCGGATACGGCATCCCGTGGGTGAGAATCGTCGTCTCGAGCGCGACGATCGGGAGCCCGCGATCGAGCGCCTCCGCGACCGCCGGACTGTAGTTAAAGTGGGCGGCGTTCATCGAGCGCGCGCAGTGCTTCTTCGAGCAGCGATCGAACGGCTTGCGGGTCTTCGACCGCATCGACGTCGAGGTAGAACTCGACGCCGCCGGCATGGTCGCTGAACACCGTGCGCTGCTCGGGCCCGTCGATGTATCCGTCGACGAGATACGGCACGACTTCGCGCGAGATGCCCTTGACCCGAATCGGCGCCAGTGCGTGCGCATGGACGGCGGATCGTACGAGCGCGAAGGTTTCGTAGCTTACGACGATCGTGCCGGGCTCGGCGATCGTCTGCAGCCGCGCGGCCAAGTTGGCTTCGGCGCCGATGATCGTGTAATCCATGCGTTCGGTCGAGCCGAAGTTTCCTACGTTGCAATAGCCCGTGTTGATGCCCATCCGCACGCGGAATGGATTCTCGATGCCGACCGAGCGCCAGCGCGCGTTGAGCTCGACTAAGCGCGCCTGCATCGCCAGCGCCATGAAGACGCATGCCAGCGCATCCTCGGACTCGCCGCGGCTCTCCGGGTCACCGAAGAACACGAGAATGGCGTCACCGACGAACTTATCGATCGTCCCGCCGTAGCCCAGCGCGATCGCGGACATCTCGGTGAAGTATTCGTTGAGAAGGATCGTGAGCTGCTCGGGCTGGAGCTGCTCGCTCGTCGACGTAAAGTCTTTGATGTCCGAGAAGAAGATCGTAAGCTTTTTGCGCGCGGTCTTCAGGCCGACGTCGGTGCGTCCACTGAAGATACTCTCGTAAATTTGCGGGGAGATGTATTTGGATATCTGCGACGATATCGAAGAGAGAAAGGTATTGGCCTCGCGAATCTTGCGCGATTGCCGCCGTTGCAGCGCGATCGCTCCGAATCCGAGAATTGCTAGAAAGACGAAGTAAATCAGGAGGTAGCGAAAGCCGCCGATGTTGTACGCGACGGGCTCGGTGACGATCATCTCTTGAATGCCGCCGACTTCTCCGGGCCGCCAGTCGCGCTTCGGGCTGTCGGGGCTGGCATTGTGGCACGCTACGCAGCCGGCTTCCATGATGATGGGCGTGACGAAACGCACTTGCGAGGTCATGCCGTTCCACGTCACGTTCGACAGCGGCCCGCGATGAGGGCTCTGCTCGAGCGAGGCGAGCGCGCTGTTCTCGAACGCATTGAACGGGTGCGGCGCGGTGCCCTGAAACGGGTAATGCGAGATGAAGCGGTATTGAAACGTCGCTTGATTGTTTGCAACGACGTTGGCGAGTTCGAGCGAGAACTTCGACGGGATCGGAATGCCGCCGGGGTGTTCGAGATAGTGCGCAGTGACGTACGCATGGCCGTTTGCCGCGAGGACGCGGTCGACGATGTTGCTCGAGTAAAAGTCACGGATTCCCGTGATGACGGTGGAGAGGTTCGTGGCTTGGCGCGTGATGCCGGCATTGGTGAGGTCGCGCAGATCGAACCAGGCGGCGAGAGGGAGCCCCACAAGAACCATAGCCACCAGCAGGGCCATGAGAGGGGCTAGCGCGCGATCGGCGCCCGGGCGGTCCCGCAGAATTGTAAAGCTCCTGTAAGCAAGCCTTCAGTACCTTGGCCAAAGGCCGAAGAGACGAGGGAAACCTTCTTCGGTGAAGGTGAAGCTACACCCCGGAGGTTAGACGGGTGCAGTCTGCACGGATTCTTCGTGTGGGCGGCAGCGCTGCTGAAAATCAGACGTTGGAGGCCCTCCTTCGCGGAGCGGGCCACACCGACGTCCGCATTTGCGACGTTGCCGAAGCGCTGGAGGCGATCGCGTCTCGCGGCGTCGACTTGGTGCTGCTCGATCTCATTGCACCGAGCAACGACGTGTTCAACGTGCTCCGCTCCGCTCAACCGTCGAACGGAAGGACGAGTCGCGTTCCGGTGATCGTTACCGCGCCGCCGAGCGCAAACGACCGCATCCAGGCCTGTCTGCAGCGTGGGGCGGAAGACTACATCACCACGCCCTTCGATCCCGCCAATGCGCTGGTGCTCACCCGTCGCGTGGAACTCTGCTTGCAGCGCAAGCACTTGCGGGAGTTTACGATTCGCCTGCGCGCGGCAAAGGTCGACGATTCCGCGCTCGGTGAGATTTACACGAACGCGGCGAATAAGTTCGTGCCGCGCGAGTTTCTCGAACACCTGGGCCGTAAGACGATCGCGGACGTCCGCCTGGGCGATCATGTCCAGAGCCGCATGACGGTGTTTTTTTCGGATATCCGGGATTTCACGCGCCTTTCGGAGACGATGTCGCCGCAGGAAAACTTCGCGTTTCTGAACTCGTACCTCAAGCGCGCAACCCCGATCGTGCGCGCCAATCACGGTTTCATCGACAAGTATATCGGCGACGCAATCATGGCGCTCTTCCCGCGCGAGACGAGCGACGCGTTGCGCGCCGGGGTCGAGCTGCAGCGGGAGCTGGTAAAGTACAACGAAGGCCGGAGCAAGGCAGGCTACGAGCCCGTCCGGATCGGCATCGGGTTGCATTGCGGTGAGTTGATACTCGGGACGATCGGCGAAGACGAACGCATGCAGACGACGGTTATCGCCGATGCGGTCAACGTCGCCGCGCGCATCGAAGGGCTGACGAAGATCTTCAAGGTTTCGCTCTTGCTCGGCAAGCCCGTCGTCGACAAGCTTCCGCCGGGGCACGGGTTCCTACTCCGTCATTTGGGCGCGGTAAAGGCCAAGGGGAAGACGCGCAACGTCGAGATCTACGAGTGCTTCGATAACGACCCGCCCGAGCTGCGGCAACACAAGCTCGACAGCGCCGATCTCTTCGCGAACGCCATCAACGAGTATCGTGAGGGGCTGTTCTTGAGCGCGCAGAAGACCTTCACGCGGGTCACCCAGCTCAACGGCGACGACACGGTCGCCGTGCACTACCGCGATAGCTGTTCGTATGCCGTACTCAAAGGCGGCAGCGTTGCATGGGACGGCGCCGAGCGCATCGAGACGAAATAGTTCAAGCCGTTCTCAAAGATAAGGAACAGATTAGACCTAGCCCTTGCCGGGATTTTTGCGCAGGTTGCAACGTTGACCTGATGCAAGATTCGGAAGCTAGGCTCGTTGTAAGGAGTGCACGAGATGCACACGCCGTTCGCTCGGGCGCCGTTCGCCCTTCTCCTCGCCGCCGGCTTTGCGGCATCGTGTATTGGCGCTGCGCTTCCCGCGCGGGCCCAGGACCTCGACGACTCGACGCCGCCGGGCGTTGCGCGGCTCTCGGCCGCCGAAGGGCAAGTCACCTTGTCGCACGGACAGGCAAGCGACCAAGCGGCGGCTGTCCCGAACGCGCCGATCGTAGCCGGCGACTATCTTACGACCGGCGATGACGGTCGCGCCGAGATTCAATTCGGCAACGATACGATTCTGCGCGCCGGCGCGAACGCGCAAGTGCGCTTCACGCAACTCGACCCCTCGGCACAGATCGCGCAAGTCGCGCAAGGCTCGATCGAACTGCGCGTTTTCGCCTCCGGCGAGGATAACGTGACGATTCAGACGCCGTCGGTCGACGTCGAGCCCTCGGAGGCGGGCGCTTATCTCGTGACGGTCAAGCAGGACGGAAACACGGAAGTTACGGCTCGTAGCGGGAGCATTGCGGTGGTGACGCCGCAAGGGACGCAGCAAGTCGGCCCGGGCCGGACGCTTGTTGCTACCGGACAAGCGAGCAACCCCGAATACCAGTACGTCGACGAGGTAGCAACGACCGACCTCGAAAGTTGGGGCGATCAGCGCGATCAAGCGATGGTGGCGGCGAACGACGCGCAGTCGCAGTACCTTCCCGGCGACATGACCGGCAGCGCCGATCTCAGCGATAACGGCCAATGGGTCGATATCCCGGGTTACGGCGACGCCTGGGTCCCGAATGACGAATCCCCGGATTGGAGTCCCTACAGCGACGGGTCGTGGGTCACGCTCAACTATTACGGACCCACGTGGGTCTCGGCCGAACCGTGGGGTTGGGCGCCGTATCATTACGGCCGTTGGTTCTACGCGCCGGCGGTTGGCTGGGCGTGGACGCCGGGGCCGCGCTACGTGCGTCCGGTCTGGTCGCCGGCTTTGGTTGCGTTCTTCGGCTTCGGCGGCGGATTCGGCCTCGGACTAGGCTTCGGCAGCGTCGGATGGGTGCCGCTTGCGCCGGGCGAGTTCGGCCATCCGTGGTGGGGACCCGGAGCGTCGCTCTCGTTCGACGTCGGCTACAGCAACTATCGGAACTACGCGCGTGGCTTCGTTGCCGAGCCACGGAGCGCGTGGGAGCGCGGCGTCGAGTATCGCGCGCATCCGCTCTCGGTCGCACAGCTTTCGGCGGCGCACTTCTACGGTGGATCGTTGCCGGTGCAACGCCTTGAAGCAAACCGTCCGGCCGCGATGAGCCGCTCGGTCTCCGCGTGGCAGCACTTCGGGGGCGCGCAAGCAAGGTTCGCGCGTGCGTCATACGCCCCGTCGTACGCTCGGCCGCAGTATGAAAATTCTATGCAGCGCCAGTATCAGGGCTATGCGCAGCGTCAGTATCAAAGTTATCAACCGCGCCAATACCAGGGCGGCTATTATCAACGCCAGTATCAAGGGTACCAAGCACGCCAGTACGCTGCGCCACGCCAGTATCAGTACGCGCAGCGGCAGTACGCGCCGCGCCAGTACGCGCCGCGCCAGTACGCGCGCCCTCAATCCTACGCTCGGAGTGCGCCTTCTCACACACGTTCCTACGGCGGAGGAGGCCGCCAACATGGACCAGGCAGACCATAGGCACAACATATAGCGCATAGAGGCGCCGTCTTTTAGACGGCGTCTCTTCTGACAATTGAGGGCATTCCTATGCGACCGATGATCGGCCTCTTGGCCGCGTTGATCATTGCCGGCGTTCCTATTAGTGCGCCGGCTCAGAGCTTTTCCCCAGCCCCGGCCGACGAATATTTCGGCCCACATCACCAGAGCATTCTCGAGATCCGCAATCGTCTCGACCGTCTCGACGGTCAAACGGATCGCGAGCTGATCGACGAGAATGCCACCGCCGAACTCGACGACATCGCCGCGTCGATCAGCGATTGGCGGCGTCAATATCCACAAGATCCATGGCTACCACGCGCCTACGCACGACTGCTTCGCGACTATCATCGCTGTGGTGCATCGTCGAGCGACCGCGCGATGGCGATGCTTGCCGAGATGAAAGCGGCGTTTCCCGACGCACCGGAAACCTCGGGTGTCATCGCGATGATCTACGGCGGTGCTTCCAACGCGGCGACGGATGTGGCCGACGACGCGCCGGTTGCACCCCCGCCGTATCAGGCGCCGGTCTATCAAGCGCCCGCCTATCAACCGGCACCGGTCTACCAGCCGCCACCCGTCTACCAGCCTGCGCCGGTGTACGTACTGCCGTCCTACGCGGTTCCCGTGTCGAGCGGCGCTTGGGCGCGCTTCGACGCGATGCGTCCGGCCACGACCTCTACGACGCGAACGACCGTGACGACGTCGACAACGACGACGACAACGACGAGCTCGGGCGGTCCGTAATCACAGCGCGAGCGCGTCGCGCACTGCGTAAGCCGCATCACGCAGCGCGCGGCGCGCTTCGGGCACGATGCGCGGAAAGTTCACGTAACCATGAGCGAGCGTCGGGCGCAGATCGTAGACGGTGGGAACGCCTGCAGCTCTCGCCCGATCGGCATAGTAGCGCCCCTCGTCGACGAGCGCGTCATACCCCGCGGCCTGAAAATAGGTCGGCGGAAGAAGTTGCGGATCGGGGGCGTCGACCAGGCGAAGGTAGGGATGTTGCGCATCCGCGGGAGAGCGAAAGAAGTTCCGCGCAAACCACGTGCGCATCTGTGCCGTGAGCGGCACGCCGCGCTGGAATTGCCGGCGTGAGGGGAATCGTTCGCTTGCATCGAGCGGCGGGTAGATGAGCAATTGAAACGCCGGACGGCGCAGACCGTGCGAGGGCGCAAATGCGCTCAATGTGGCCGCAATGCTGCCGCCGGCCGAGTCGCCGCCGACGGCGATGCGTTGCGGATCGAGGCCAAGTTGCGTCCCTTCGCGTTGCAGAAACGCGAGCGCGTCGAATCCGTCCTCGAAGGCGATCGGAAAGCGGTGCTCGGGGCCCAGACGATACTCCACCGAAAAGACCGCCAAACGGCCCTCGCGTGCGAGATACCGCGTGAAGTGATCGTAGCTCGGCACGTCGCCGATCACCCATCCGCCGCCGTGAAAGAAGAGTAGCACCGCAAGCGCCCCGGTCGCGTCGCTCGGCCGATGAAGGTGCCCGGTAAGCACGACGTCGTCGCGAATCGGAAATGCGACGACACGCGTCTCGACGCCCGAAACCACCGGCAGGCCGAACCGCCGGTTCATCTCCGCGTACCCGGCGCGTACCGCAGCGACGGTCGCCTCGGGGCGAAACTGCCTTCCGGCGGCGACCGTCAACCACTGCAGCAGCGTGATGCGCGGATCGAGCATCAGGGCGCGGGTCGCAGCACCGCGTCGGCCTTCTGGCGCAGCGTCGCCACATGCGCCCGGGTTACGTCGTCGAGCGAACCTGCGCGCAACCGCGCCGCCGCTGCCGCCGCAATTCGCGCAAGTTCGAGCCGAGCGAGGGATTGTGCGTCGGGCGGTGCGTCCGGCTGTGGGGCCGTGGCCAGCGCAATCAGCTTGTCCTCGTAGATCGATTGCAAGTCGCGGCGAAGCAGCGAGATGTTGCTGCGCCCGCCGAGCTCGCCGTACACCGCGTGCTGCATCCAGGCAAAGAATTGCGGCAGCGAGAGCGTGGGGCCGCGCGATTCGAGCGGATTCTGTTCGAGTCTTGCGAGAACCGTGGGTTGGAAAAGATAGTCGATGACGGAGCGCTGCGCCTGCGCAATCTCGCCGACGAGCGGAAAGTCATGACGCTGCGGCGGATGGTATGCCCAGACCGGGAGATTCCCGTAATCCTCCCAACCGACGTAGCCGTATCCCGCCCATTCCGAATAACCCAGCTGCTGCAAGACGGTGGGCGCGAAACGCAAGTGCTGGTCGGAGAAGAGATACGCGCTGAGGATGTCGAACGCGCGCTGCTGCATCGCAAGGGGCACCGGCACGATCGGCGGTTGCGCTCCGGGATCGCCGCGGTGCGCGCGTGAGAGATACTGCCCGCCGATCCAGTGCGCGGTCTTCGACGCGAGCGTCACGTAGCGCATGAAAGCACCGCGGAAAGCGACGGTTGCCTCTTCGTACGCCTTGCCGGCGTGCGGGAGGAGCGTCGCATTGCGATCCATCAACATGCGATCGAGATCGAGTTGAACGACGGTCCAGCCGAGTTGATCGCTGGTGAGCTCGCCTTGCTCGACGCGCGGATCGGCGGCGTGTCCGTTGGCCCACGAAACGTCTTCGTCGGAAGCATAACGATAGAGCGGGTTCGACCAACCGGACGCCCAGCGTTCGAGTGTGGGCAGCTCGTCTTGCGGCGAGGTCGCGCCGGGGACGGACTGATACGCGTACCGCATTGCGTAGTAATCGTACGGACCGAGCACCGTTTGGTAGTAATTTCCCTGGCCGTCGCCCTTGGGCCAGATGTTGAGCGGTGCGTACTCCATCACCGAGGTCGCGATCCCGTACTTCGCGGTAAAGGCCGGATCTTGGAGCTGCTTTGCGGTGTAGGCGGCGTGCCCGATGAAATCATGCTGCATGCCGAGGTTGTGCCCCGTTTCGTGCATGATCTCGGCTTGAAAACGATTGTAGAGAAACTGCTCGGGGACCGGGTCGGTATTGCGGCCGTAGCGAACCGGATCGACGGTCTCGCGCCAGGTATTGGCGGCGCTCACGGCGCTATCGGCGGAGATGAGGATGCCGGTTCGGAACTCCTCGCCGGTGAGCGGGTTGTAGAGCGTCTGCGAATCCGCCCCGAAGCTGGGACGTTGCTCGGTGACCCAGCGCAAGACGTTGTAGCGGATGTCGTCGGGATCGAAGTTCGGGTCGCTGGGCTGAGGAACGACCGAAATGGCGTCGAGGATCCCGACCTTCGCCAACGCGACGTTCCAGCGCAACACGGCGTCCGCGATCGGTTTGCGGAATCGTTCCGGTATCGTGTTACTCATGACGAAGACCATCGGGTGCGTCGCTCGTGACGGCTTGGCGGGATCTTCGGGTGCGAAATTCCAACGCACGATGTACCGCAGAAAACGATTCGGCGCCGTGTCGCTCGCCGGAGCGAAGTCGAGGTAGACGTCGTTGTAGATGCCGACGCGATCGTCGGCGAAGCGCGGCATGTAGTTGTCGTGCGGCAGCTGGGCGAAATTGTATACGATCTCCATCTGCACGCTGCGAGCATCGGGTGCCGTGTCGGGCGCGAGATGCGGAGCGTTGGTCGCCCAAAGCTGTTCGACGTCGACGACGATATTCTCGGGAAAGGCCTTGGTCTGTCCGAAATACGTGCGCGAGGGATCGAGGTGATAGGCCGTCTGCGGCGTCGTGTGGAGCGACGCGTTGATGATGTGATCCATGTCCAGTGCGTCGTCGAAGAGCGGCGATGCGTCGAAAACGATGTGGCCGTCCCCTTGCGCGACGATCTTGCCGATGCCGGTGACCGATTGCGGAAAGTTTTTGCGTACGGCGAGCGTTCCCGAAGCGCTGTCAGGGGCGACGAACGACGTGTTCGGCCAGACGATCGCGATCCCGTCGCCCGCCCGCTCGAAGCGTACGAGCATGGCGGGCAGATGATCGGTGTTGCCCCAAACGATGAAATTGCCGCCCATGCCGTTGCCGGGCACGATCGTCTCGAGATAGTCGGTGTCGAGCTGGCTCTCGCTGATGTCGATGTACACGCGGCCGTTCTTGCGCCAGACGGTGAAGAGACCGTGTTGACCGGAGGCCGAGGACGTAAAAGCCGTGTAGGGATCGGCGGCCGTATCGGCCGTAGCTGCTTGGCCCATGCATACGGAAAGCGCGGCGAAAAGAACGCACGACGAAAGAAGACGCTTCGCTATCATGCGGCGTAGTTTCCGTCGACGAGGGTCGCTCCTTCTAGAAGATCGAATTAGCGACCTCTCGCATGTACCTTGACACGCGGACGATGATTTTTACGTTTGCGACGGGTAGCCTGATCATGGCGATCGGGCTATGGATCGTGAACCTGCGCTCGGCCCACATGCGCTTGATGACGCTCTGGGTCACCGCAAATTTCGCGATCTTCGGTGCCTGGGTACTCTACGGACTGCGCGACGCCGTCCCGGATTGGCTCGGTACGCTCGCGGGGTTCGCGCTCCTCGTCGTCGGCTACGCGCTCGAGTTTGCGGCGTTATCGCTCTTTTGCGGTCGCCGGGTGCGCGCGCCGTTCCTGGCGTCGCTGATCGCGGGCGCGATCGCGGTCAACGCCATGGCCTTCTTCGTCGGTCCGCACGACCGCCTCAGCATCCTGGTTTCGGCGTTCCTGGTCGCGAGCTGGCTCGTGGCATCGGTGGTTACGCTCACCGTAGGCGGCGTACCGGAAGAGCGCACGTCGCGCTGGCTGGCGGCGGGGTTTTTCCTGGCGGTTGCCCTCGCCGACGCAGCGGGCGGGCTAACCGATCGTGCGATGGTGCAGTCGATGATCTTGGCCGTCAATTACGTCGGCCTCTTCGGCACGTCGCTCAGCTTCATTTTGATGACGAAGGAACGTACCGACAACGAGCTGATGCAGACGGCGTACTTCGACGGACTGACCGGGCTCTTGACGCGGCGGCGTTTCGTCGAGTCGGCGCGTCGCGAGCTGGTCCGCGCCGAGCGCCAGCACTTGCGGACCTCCGTACTGATGCTGGATCTCGACCACTTCAAGGATGTCAACGACACGTACGGCCATCCCGTCGGGGACTTGGTCCTGCAGAGCTTCGGCGCGATCTTACACGCGAGTCTGCGCTCGTTCGACCTCGTCGGCCGGTATGGCGGCGAAGAATTTTGCGTCTTGCTCCCCGGAACCGGCATCAACGAAGCGGCGATCATCGCCGAACGCATCCGCTCGATCGCGAATCTGACGCCGGTCAAGGCGCGCTCGGCCACGATCCAGTACACCGTGAGCACCGGCGTGGTGCAGGCGCCGCCGCGACCGGTCTCCCTCGAGGAGCTGGTCGATCGTGCCGACCAAGCGCTCTACGAAGCAAAGGCAGCGGGGCGAAACTGCGTTCGCGCCGTAGCCTAGGGTAGCCACGAGGAGCCCCCCCAAGTGTTCGCGGATATCGTCGGTACCGAGAACTGCATCACCGACCCGGCCGGGTTGCGCGTCTACGAGTGCGACGGCCTTACGGGAACGCGCGTGCGGCCCGCGGTGGTCGTGCTGCCGGCAACGACCGACGAGGTTGCACGCTGCATCGTCCGCGCGCGCGAGCGCGGCATGCCGATCGTGCCTCGCGGTTCGGGAACCGGACTCTCCGGCGGTGCGCTGCCGATCGACGGTGCGGTCGTCATCGGCACCTCGAGGATGCGCGCAATTCTCGACGTCGACGTCGAGAACCAGCGCATGCGCGTGCAGCCCGGCGTCATCAACCTCGACATCAGCAAGCACCTTGCGCCGCTCGGCTATTACTACGCGCCCGATCCCAGTTCGCAGAGCGTCTGTTCGATCGGCGGCAACGTCGCCGAGAATTCGGGCGGCGCGCACTGCTTGAAATACGGATTTACGATCAATCACGTCGTCGCCCTCACCATCGTACTCGCCACGGGCGAGGTGGTGGAGATCGGCAGTCCGGTCGCCGATCCGCTCGGCTACGATCTCACGAGTGCCGTCATCGGGAGTGAGGGATTGCTCGGCATCGTGACCGAGGTGGTCGTGCGCTTCCTGCGCAAGCCGCAGGCGACGCGAACCGTCTTTGCAACGTTTCCTTCGACGGACGAAGCCGGCGAAGCGGTCTCACGCATCATCGCAGCGGGCATCGTCCCGGCGGCGATCGAGATGATGGATGCGCTTGCGATCGAGGCGATCGTCGCGGCGACGCACGTCGATTGGCCGCTCGACGTCGGTGCGGCACTGCTGATGGACGTGGACGGCATCGCCGCCGAGGTCGATGAAACGGCGGAAGCGGCGATCGCGATTCTACAAGCGATCGGTGCCGTCGAGATTCGCAGCCCGCGCGACGAGAACGAGCGTCAGCTCATGTGGAAGGGACGCAAGGGCGCGTTTGCGGCCATGGGGCGCATCAGCCCGAACTACTACGTCCAAGACGGCGTCATCCCGCGTTCGGACATCGCGCGCGTGTTGCGCGAGATCGCGGATCTTTCGGCACGCTCGGGCTTTCGCATCGCCAACGTCTTTCACGCGGGCGACGGCAATCTGCACCCGCTCGTCCTTTACGATGGACGTGCGGGCGACGAGTCGGAACGGGCGGAAGAGGTCGCTTCCGAAATCTTGCACATCTGCGTGAAGTACGGCGGGTCGATCACCGGCGAACACGGTGTCGGCGCGGACAAAGCCGCGTACATGGGCGAGATGTTCGGCGACGACGACCTCGAAACGATGCACTACGTGCGCTGCGCCTTCGACGCCACGCAAAGCTTCAATCCAACCAAGGTCTTCCCGGCGCCGCGGATCTGCGGCGATCGCGCGGGAGCACGTTGATGCACGCGCCCGCGTCGCTCGACGAAGCTGCGGCACTGCTGCACGAGCTGGCGGGGCGGGAGCGTACGGTCGGCATCACGGGAGGTGAGCGCCCCGGCGGCCCCGCTGCCGTAGCCGTCGACGAGGTCGTGTCCACGCGCGCGCTCGATGCGATCGTCGAGTACGTTCCTGCGGACCAGATCGTCACGGTACAAGCGGGCGTGACGGTCGCGCGCTTGCAAGCCGCGCTGCGCGAACGCCGGCAGCGGCTCTCGCTCGATCCGCCCGTGCCCGAGCGCACGACGATCGGCGGCGCCGTTGCCTGCGCCAGCTACGGTCCGCTGCGAACGCGCTACGGCACGGCAAAAGATGCGATCGTCGGAATGTCGATCGTTCGCGCCGACGGCGTACCGGCACGCGGCGGAGGCAAAGTGGTCAAGAACGTTGCCGGATTCGATATTCCGAAGCTGATGGTCGGCACGTACGGCACGCTGGCCATGATCGGCACGGTGACGTTTCGTCTCCATCCGCTGCCCGCGGCGTCGAGCGAGGTCATCGTCAACGGCTGCACGCTGGGCGATTTACGATCGCTCGTGCACGCGATAATCGCGGCGCAGCTCGAGCCGAGCGCGATCTATGCAACCTACGACGCGACGGGGTACGCGTGCTGCGTACGCTTCGAAGGTTTTCCCGAGGGCGTGAAAGCGCAACGCGACGCGTTGCTCGCGCTGGCAAAGCGCGACGCGAGTGAAGGTTCGCTCGAAGCGGATCACGAGCGCGCTCGAGCTGCGGGTTCACTGCAGGTCAAGATCACGGTTCCTCCGTCGGCGATCGAGGAGCTCCACGCGCAGGCCGTCAGTCCGCTCTATCGCGCACTCGACGGCGCCCATGCAGCGATCTATCCAACGGTGTGCGCCGCGTTCGTGAGCGGCGAGGCCGGCGACGGCGCGGGCGTACTCTCCGCGCTGACGGCCGCGCGTACGTTCGCGGAGCGCAGCGGCGGAAATCTCGTCACGCTCGAGGCGCCGTCGATGATTCGGGCATCGTTCGACAGCTGGGGCACGCCGCCGCCGTCGTATAAGCTGATGCGCGCGCTCAAGGCGCGCTTCGACCCGAAAAACCGCTTGAATCCCGGCGGCTTCGTGGGCGGCTTGTGACGCAAAGCCTTTCAACCGTCGATCTCATCGCGGAGTGCGTGCATTGCGGTTTCTGCTTGCCGGCGTGCCCGACGTATCGCTCGTGGGGACTGGAGGCGGATTCTCCGCGTGGACGGATCGATTTGATGAAGGGATTGGCCGAAGGAACGCTCGCGCTCGATGAACCGGTCATCGAACACTTCGATCGTTGTTTGGGCTGCATGGCATGCGTCACGGCTTGTCCGTCGGGCGTGCGCTACGATCTCCTGATCGAATCGACCCGCGCGGACGTGGAGCGCAAGGCGAAGCGATCGCCCCTCGAACGCGCGTTCCGCGATCTCGTCTTTGCGATCTTTCCGTATCCGCGGCGGCTGCTGCGCCTCGCGCCGCTGATGAATCTCGCCGCGCGCTTGGGATTGCAGCGGTTCGTTCGCGGCGGCGCGCTGCTGCCGCTCATCGACGTGCCGGCCGCGTCGTCACCGCTGCCCGAGCGCACGCCCGCAAGCGGGGAGGTTCGCGCGCGCGTTGGGATGGTTGCCGGGTGCGTGCAGCGCGTGATGTTTCCGCAGGTCAACGCCGCTACGGTTCGCGTGCTCAGCGCCGAGGGATGCGAGGTGGTCGTTCCGCCGCAGGCCGGTTGCTGCGGCGCGCTGTCGCTGCACACGGGGCGTGCGGAGGAAGCCAAGCGCCTCGCGCGAGCGCTGATCGCGCAGTTCGAAGATCAACAGCTCGACGCGATCGTCGTGAACGTCGCCGGCTGCGGCTCCGCAATGAAACAATACGCGGAACTCTTCGCCGGAGACCGGCAGTGGGAGGCGCGCGCGGAGCTCTTCAGTGCGAAGGTTCGCGATATCACCGAATTTCTCGTCGAGCTCGGGCCGCGCGCGCCGCGCGCGCCGCTAAACCAGACCGTTGCCTATCACGACGCCTGCCATCTCGCGCACGCGCAGCGCGTACGGCAACAACCACGCGATCTGCTGTGCAGCATTCCCGGGTTGAAGCTGGTCGAGATCCCGGACGGTGACCAATGCTGCGGCAGCGCCGGCGTCTACAATCTCTTCGAGCCCGCGAGCGCCCGTGAGATCGGCGAACGCAAAGTAACGAACGTGCTCTCGACGGGCGCGCCGGTCATTGCGAGCGCAAACCCCGGCTGCTCGCTGCAAATCGGCGCGCTGCTGCGCGAGCGCGGTGTGGAGTTGACGATCCTGCACCCGGTGGAGATCCTCGATCGAGCGCTTAGCGGGCATCGATACTGACCGCTGCATCCCAGGCAAACGTCGCAAGCCAGTGCGTCGCTAGGTAGTCGCCGGCGATCGCATTGCCGACGCTAGCGTGATAGAGCGCGGCGGCCGACTCCGCGAGGAGCGGTTCATCGAGCGGGCGCGCAAGCCGAGCGAGAGCGCCGGAACGCGAGAGGTTGAGGCCGTGAAGATGGACGATCTGTCCGTCGGCAACGTCGGGAACGGAGACGACGGCGAGGATTCGCGAACGCGGCGAGAGGTTGGGCAAGAACGCGCGCCACCAGCGCGCGAAGGCGTCGCGCGAGAGGACACGGCGCATCAGATCCGCCTCCACCAAGCCCGGCGAGAGAAAGTCGTTTCCGGAGCGTTCCCACTGTTCGGGCCACTCGCGGTCGTCTTCGAACCATGCGCGCGAGCGCGCAGCAATCGCTCGTTGCAGCGCATCGAGGCCGAGCGGTCCGGCCGCATCGAGCATCAGCCCGAGAGCAAAGGCCGTGTTGGAGTGGACCCCGTGTCGAATCGGTTCGGGCAAGACGTTGAGCCAGTCGATCGTGGCGTTCGCGATCTGCTGCGCCATCTCACCGAGGTGGGGCGTTCCGGCCGCGGCGGCGAGCAGTAGCGCCCACGCGCGTCCGTAGGGCCGTTCATAGGAGGGATATGCTCGCAGATAGGCGGTTTCAGCTGCAATGTTGTCTACGCTGAGATTTTGCGCGACGGCGGATTGCAAAGCCGCGAATGCCGGCGGTTGCGTCGCGCTTCGTGAGAAATACGCCAGGAGTTGCGTCGCGGTCCAGTGCGAGTGCGCGCTCGAGTGCCAGTCGAACGAATTTCCGAAAGCCGGGTGCGCAACCAAGGGATCGTGCGGCGCATCGCCCGGTCGCGTTAGATGCGTGTCGTGATAAGGGCGGCGCGTCGTAAGGTTCGTGAGAAGGACGGGAAGGATACGCGGAGCCAGCGTATCGCGCAGCGCGCTCATAGAAACGGAACGATCGACATCAGCGCCACGTTCGCCGCGAACAGGGCGATCGCGGTAGGGATCTGCACCTTGATCTGCGCGTACTTGTCGCGCATCTCGAGGAGTGCGGGCGGTACCAGATTGAAGTTCGCCGCCATCGGCGTGCACAAGGTGCCGCAGAAACCCGCCAGCATGCCCACGGCGAAGAGTGGTGCCGGGTGGGCGCCGAAATGCCGGACGAGAATCGGCCACCCGACCGCAGCGGTCATGATCGGAAAGGCAGCGAACGCGTTGCCCATGATCAACGTAAAACCGGCCATCCCCGCGGCATAGACGATCACCGCGAGGACACGCGAATCCTCGGGCACGAGGTGTTGTACGATGATGCCGACTTGCGTACCGACGCCGGCTTGCGTAAAGAGCAAGCCCAAGGTCGCGAGCAACTGCGGCAGCATCGCGGCCCACCCGATGGCCTCGAGCAATCGTCGTCCCTCGATGAGCGCAACCGCGGGCTGTTTCGGTCGTAGCAGCATCCAGCCGGCGGCGAGTGCCGCGAGCGTGGCGACGCCGAGGCCGACGAGCGTTTGCGAGCCGGCGGCGATCAGTGCGCGGCCGTTGAAACTGAGCCGGCCGGCCACGAGCACGACGAGTACGGTGACGAACGGAATGGTGAGAGCGGGAACAAAGAGCAGATTGCCCGTGCGTGCGGCGCTTGCTTGACGTTGGGCCTCGCTCGTTGTCGCTACCGTGCCACGGCCGGTCAAGCCAACGCCGGCGAGGAGCGCGGTAACGATCACGACCGCGCCGAGCAGCCACGAGGGCACGGCGTCGCCGGCACAGATCGAAGCGCCGAAGAGACACCAGAACGCGGCCGTGGTCCAGCGCCGTGGATGCATTCGGTCCAACGCGATTTGCACGCCGACGAGAAAGAAAAAACCGCCGAGCAGCCAGTAGATCCAACCGGCTGCGATCATTGTAGCTTCGTCAGCGTTGCGTCGAGCCGCAACAAGCGGAACCCGTGGATGAGAAAGGCCGCGATTGCCGTGGGCACCGCCCAGAGCGCGATTTGCAGCGCATCGAGTTTGAGGTGATAATTCGCGTCGACGTATGCGGCGATGAGAAGCACGGATCCGATTGCGACGAAGCAATCTTCGCCGAAAAACGCTCCGATGGTGTCGGCCGCTGCGGCGTGTGCTTTGAGTGTTTCGGTTACGGCGTCCGCAACGTCGCCGTACGAGCGCATCGCAGCCCCTTCGGCCATCGGATAGATCACCGGACGCACCATCTGCGGCGTGCCGCCGAGACTCGTGAGGCCGAGCGCGGCGGTAACTTGCCGGAAGAGCAGATATGCGAGGAGCAAACGTCCGGCGGTGAGTTTAGCCGCCTTGGAAACGAGCGCTTTCGCTTGTTGCTGCAGCCCGTAGCGCTCGAGTAAGCCGATAACCGGCAACACGACAAACGCGAGTGTTACCGAGCGGCTGGCGGCAAAGCCCGAGCCAAATGCTTCGAGGATATGCAGCGGGCTCAGTCCGCCCAGCAACGCCGAGACGACACCCGCGACCGTCACGACGAGCAGCGGATTGACGCGAAGAGCGAAGCCGATGACGACGAGGAGGACGCCCAGTAGAACGATCATGCACCTACGGCCGCCCGAAGTGCCAGCGGAGCTGGAAGCGAAGCGTACGCGGCAGGGTCGGAATGAGCGTGGACGGTTCGCTCGTTTGATAGTATTGCGCCGGTAGTGCCGTGTTCCACGGAGGAGGCCCGTATTCGCCCATGGTCGTCGTGGTGCCGGCGTTGGGCATCGGCAGATAGTAGAAATCGTTGGTATTGAGCAAATTCTGAACCGTCAGCTGCGCCTCGAGGTTCTTGGTAATCGGCCGCTTTGCCGTAAGGTCGAACTGCAGGAAGGGCGGTTGAAAGTACGTGTTGTTCTTGCCTTCGAAGTCTGCACCGAGACCGACGTACGTTTGGTCGGGCCAGGTGTAATTGATCTGATAGTAACCTTTCATGTAGGGAATGCACGTCACGCTTCCCGGAATGGTGAGGCCGAAGCCGCAGGTCTGCTGGTCGTTTGCCGGCAGCGACGCGCCGAGTCCGTAGAACACGAGCGGAATGCCGCTCACGACCGATCTTTCAAAGACCATCGACGCGTTGTAGCCGAAGCCGGCGGGCGGCGCGTAGGTGTAACTCAGGGTCGCCATTTGCACGCTCAGCAGCGCTGCGTTCGTCGGCTGGACGGTGGACACGCCGGTCAGCACGGTCCCGTTGTACGGCCACGAGATCGCGGTGGGCGTGGTCAGTTCCTCGAAAACGTTGTGGACTTGTGTATTTTGCAGGTCGACGCGGAAGATGCCGTTGCGTTGCACGCGCCAATCCATACCGAGGCTCTCTTCGGTCGCGTTTTCGGGGTTGAGATACGGCGCCTTGAACGTAACGAAGCCGTTGGGCGCAACGGTGCCCGACGTAGCCGACGGCGGCGTATAGAATGGCGCGCCGCTGATGTACCCCGAGAACGGAAACGTCTCCGACGTACCCACGGCGACGCGATACGACAGATTGTTCGTGGGTTGATACGTCAGCGCAACGTGGGGATCCAAGCGCGAGGTGCTGCGCTGAAGGGGAATCTGCGGAACGAGGTACGTCGTGGGGTTCGGCGTGGCGTACGGCGTGACGTTCTGCTGGCCGCTCACGCTCCACAGCGAGTCGTAAACGCCGGCCTTGACCCCGACCGTCCGCGACGCGCGGATGTCTCCGACGAGCGAGAGCGTGGTGTAGTGCATCAGCGTATTGGGAACGGTGACGTCCTGCGGAATGTTCGCATTGTAATAACCATAGCTGTTGTCGCCGTGAAAATCGTAGGTGAACGTGAAGAGATTATCGCCGACCGGATGCAGCCACGTCAGCGTGTTGCCGTAGAGCTTATCCTGTTCGAGTTCGCTGAACTGAGATTGATTGCACTCGCCGGTTCCATCGGCGAGGATGGTGCCGCCGAAGTAGCCGTCGTAGTTCGAGTCGTTGTTGCACGCGTTGATGAAATTGGAACAAGCCGTTCCGTTGACGCCGCCGTTCGCGGCGCTGCACGCGCCCGTTGGCGAGAAGAAGTATGGATACTGGTTCTCGTCGGCGCCGTCGAGAATCCACTCGATGTTACCGGCGTAAGGACGAACCAGGAGCGTGTCATTGCCGAACGACTGGCGGAACTCTGCGGTAAAGATCGGCTGGTTGTAGTAGACGTTCGAGCCGGGGTACCAAGCGTACGCCGGAATCTGTTTGCCGACCAGACTGTTGTAGGCGGGGTTGTTGCACGCGGTGTTGGTCGGATAGCCTGCACCGGTGAGGCACGGCTCGATCGTCGTCATGCCGAGGTATTGGCCGTACGACGTGCCTTGCGGGAGATAGCCGCCGTACGCGCCGACGAAGCCGACGTCGAACGACGTGCGCGCTGAAAAGTTGTAGCGAAGTTTGAGAATCGTTCCTTTATTGAAGAGCGAGCCGCTCGAGTTTCCGCAAAACTGGACGATGCCGGTACTTTGCGGCGTGTTGTCGCCGGCGGAGTAGTTGTCGGGGGCAACGACGCAGTGCGTTTGGTTGAAGAAGGGGCCGTTGTTGCTTCCGTAGCCAAGCCCCGCAACGTAGGCAAATTTTGCAAACGATCCGGTGGCGACAAGGCTCGAATACTGCGAGCTATAGCTGTCGTCACCGACGACGAAATTCACCGTCGGCTTGTCGGTGAAGCCGGGCGTCAGCAGGTTCGCCGTACCGCCCACGGCGGTCGACGCAAACGGCGTCGTGTTCCCCGGACCGACCTGCGTTTCAACGCCGGAAAGCAAGAACGAGGGAAAATACTCGGTGAGCCATACGCCGAACTCGCCGAGCGAGAGAGGATGTCCGTCGATGAGGACTTGCGTTTCGTAGGGTTGCACGCCGCCGAGGACGACCGTCGTGTCCGGCTGGCTGCCCTGTTTTTGAATCACGGCGTCGGGGATGCGTTGCAGCACGTCGTTGATCTGCGGATTGGCGAGATTGCTGACCTCGACGCCGGGAAGGTAGCTGCTGGACGCTGCGCCGGTGTTGATCGCGCTTGCGCGCGCACCGGTCGACACCGAGGCGATGGTGCGCAGCGACGTGAGATCGGCAAGGGTCATCGTGATGGTGACCGGCTGCGCTTCGCCGATGAACACGGCGACGTCGCTTAGCGTTGCCGGAACGTAGCCGCCCTTCGTCACGGTCAGTCGGTAGAGGCCGGCCGCAAGCGCGAGCGTGAACCGGCCTTGCGCATCGGACGTGACGGACGCACGTGTCGGCCCTTCGGCGATAACATCGGCGCCCGAAATCGGCGCGCCGGCGGACGTCTCGACCGCGCCCGTGATCGTTCCGGTCGTGGAGGAGGGCGTTCCCTGTGCATAAATCGCGGCGGGTGTGAGTAATGCGAATAACACAGCAGCGAGCAGGCGACAAAAAAACATCGAGCCTCCACGTCAAAGCGAGGTTAAGGCTGAATTATATTCGTTAACCCGCCAATCCGCAACCGACCGCTGCTCGACCGGAGCACGGTGGGGAAGCTGGCACGTCCCGCGTGTGTGCGATCGTGGCACTGCAGCCTAATGAAGGTACGCAGCTGAAGACGGAGCGCGCATGCGAGGTAGCGACGAACGTGGATTTACTTTGATCGAGATGATGATCGTCGTGGCGATCATCGCGATCCTGGTTGCGATTCTCGTGCCGAACTTCATGCGTGCGCGAGCGCAGGCGCAGACCGCCGCGTGCGAAGCCAATCTCAAAGAGATTGCAACGGCGCTCGAAGAGTACCAGACGGACCACGAGGCCTATCCCGACGTGACGAGTCCGACGAACGTTACCAACACCGACGCCAATCTCGGGCAGTATCTTCGCCAAACGCCGATCGATCCGGTGGCGCCCAGCGGCTTCTATCAGTACCAAGTCGCGAACTACAATACCGGCACCGCCAGCTACACGATCATCTGTCCGGGCCAGCACGACCCTGCAACGTTGACGGCGATCGGCGGGGCAGCCTCGGCCGAGCACATCCAGTATGCTTCGGGCACGGGATTTACGGCGGTGGCAAGTCAGTAACCCATGAGCACGCTTACGCTTGCGGCGGCATTCACCGCCGGCCTGGGCACGAGCGTCGGCCCGTGTGCGGCGCCTCGCTATCTCGCGCTGGCGGCGATCGTAGCGCGCGAAAAGGGAGCGGCGCGTTGGATGCGCGTCGGGCTCTTCGTCGTGGGCCTGTTGTCGTGCTACGTGGTGCTCGCCGCCTGCGCATCGCTGATCGGCGTGCTCACGGTTCGCTCGGAATCGATCTATCTCGTTTTAGCGGCCGGCTTCGCGTTCTTCGGATTGTGGACGCTCGCCGTTCGGCGCGACTGCGCGCATGCGTGCACCTCCGGTCGCGGACCCATGGGTTCGTCGCTGCTCGCCGGGAGCGCTCTTGGGCTCGTGCTCTCACCGTGCTGCACGCCGGCCGTTGCGATGATGGCGAGCGCCGGCGCGGCAGTTGGTCTCTCCGCTGCGTCGATGTCGGTGGTGCTCGCCTTCTGCTTCGGGCATGTGGCGCCGCTGGCGATGGCCGGAGTCGGACTCGGCGCCGGTGAGCGCGCCGCGCCTGGCTGGCTACAGCGAGCGGGAAGCACGGTAAGCGGCGGATTGTCGATCGCACTCGCATGCTACTACGCGATCTTGGCATGATCGATTGGTCGAGCTCGATGCGACGATTGATCGTGGCGCTCGTGGCGCTCCTCCTCGCCCTGCCGATGCTTCGCCCAGCGCTCTCCGGCGCGCTCGTGACGCGCGGCGACGCGCTGCTGTACGCGCGTAATGCTCGCGCACGGGAGAAATATGCGCTGGCGTTTGCGATCGATCCGTCGAACCTGCAAGCGGTCGACCGATATGTCTTTCTAGCCTTTCTCTCCCGCAGTCGGGCCGGTCTGGAAGACGCGGTGCACGTCGCGGACGAGGCGCTCGAAGCCCACCCGGACGATGCGGCGCTGAGGATGGATCGCGGTCTGTGCTTGCAGGTGCTCCGGCGTTTCGAGCGCGCCGAGCAAGACTTCGAACGCGTGGGATTCGAACGCGGCGACGTGCAGGCGCTGGCGCTGGCGGCAGCGGATTCGCGAAAGCACGGCGATCGCGCGAAAGCCCTCCGGTTGCTGCGGATCGCGCATGCGCTGGATCCCCGCTACGTCCCGGTCAGGGTAGCGCTCGAGCGGAGCCGCCGGTGACCCGTTGGTCGTCGCTGCTCGCGTTCGTGCTGGCATTCGCCGCCCTCTATGCACTCGCGCGCGTGCGAAGTGCGCGCGTTACCTTGCGCACGCCCACCGTTGGTCTGGCGGTGTGTGCGCTGCTGGCGATCGCGGTTGGGGCGTTTCGAGGATCGACCGTTTCCCTTGGCGCCGCGACGGCGCTCGCGTGTGCGGTGGTCTGTGCCGCGAGCGACGTTGCCGTGGGGCTGATCTTCGACGGCGTGACGTTGTCCGGCGCGATCTCGATCGCGGTCATGTCGGTCGTGGGAACGCAGCTTTGCGCGAGCGTCGCCGGCGCGGCTGCGTGCGCCGGAGTGATGCTCGCGCTCTACCTGCTCACCACCGGTCGTGGTGTCGGCTTGGGCGACGTCAAGCTGGGCGGCGTTATCGGGGCGGGGATCGGAGGAGCGGAATCGGTTGCAGCGATCGCGGCGGCCTTTATCGCCGGTGCGCTTTGGGGTATGTGGCTGCTCGCGACACGGCGCGCATCCCTCGGCGATCGCGTGGCGTTCGCGCCGTTCCTGGCGTTTGGAGCGATTGCGTTCGTCGCCTCGCGATTGGCGCCGCATGGGTGATTGGAAGTCGCTTCCGCTGGGCATCGACCTCGGAACGACACGCGTGCGCGTCGCGTTCGGCGAGGTTCATCGCGAAGGCGCCACGCGGATTCGCGCGGTCGTTGCTCGCGACGTGCCTGACGAGGCGGTCTCGCCCGTCTACGTCGCGCAACCCGAACTCGTCGCCGCGGTGCTCGAGGAGATGCTGACCGAGATCGGCGCGCGCGAACGCCGATGCGTACTCGCCCTTGGTGCGCCCGCCTGCGCTCTGCGCACGATGCGATTCCCGCGGATGAGCTGGGCAGAGCGGTTGCGCGCCGCCCGGTTTGAAGCGCAGCGTTTCGCCGGCTGGGATCTCGACGAAGAGCATTCGCTCGTGCGAACGCACGCGTTCGACCGCCGGTCCGGTTCGTACGCCGTCGGCGTAACCCGCAGTTCGAGCATCGCGTCGCGGATCGCAGCGATTCGTATGACGAAATTACGTGCGGTTGCCGTCGACCACGACGCGCTGGCGTTGCGCCGGATGTTTGTGGAGTGCGACGCGATCGTCGACGTCGGCGCGGAGCGCACGAGCCTTCACGTCTTCGGGCCGGCCGGACCGTTCTCACTCGTCTCGGGCGCCGGCGGCGCGGGGATCACGCGCGGCATCGCCGCCGAGCTCTCGATCGACCTGCCGAGCGCGGAACGCCGGAAACGGATCCTCGGCTGCGCCGGCGCGGGCGTCGCTGCACGCGATGACGTCGTCGCCGCGATCGCCGCGCTCGTCGATCGTGCACGGGCACGAGCGGCCGTGGGTCGTATCGTCGTCACCGGAAACGGCGCGCGGCTGCCGGGCTTTCTGCGCGATCTCGACGAGGCGACGGGCGCGCTCACGCAAACGCCGGTCCCGGAGATCCTCACCAGTGGAACCTATCCCGAAGACGTCGTACGAGCGGCGTCGCCTGATTGGGTGCTGGCGGCGAGCCTTGCAACCTGGAGCGTTGCAGCCTAATGCGCTTTAACTATCTGCGAGACGGCGCCCCCGATGCGTTCGAGCAGCTACGCCCGAGGAGATTGCCGGAAGCGCTGCGCACGCCGCTCGCAGCGCTGACGACCGCGGTGATCGTCGTCGCGGCGTGGTGGGCGATCGAGCAAGTGCTGCTCTCACAGGCGCGTTCGGAGTTGCAGAGGCAGGCGCTGCGGTTGCAAATCAGCAGAGTGGAGTTAGCCGAACTCAAACTGCGCCGCAGTCATCTCGAGCAACTTGTCTCCGTCGATGCACGTCTGCGGGAGATTCGGCGTTCCGGTGCGGCGCTTGCGTGCGGTCTGGCTGATATTGCCAATCACGTTCCGGCTACCGCCTGGTTGACGAGCATTGCTCGCGTCGACGGCGGCCTTGAAATCGATGGCCGCGCGGAAGGGCTCGACGCCCTCGGCGAAACCGTGGCCGATCTCATGCACAGCTCGAGGGCCGTCGCGCCCGATTTGATTCGCGCGAGTAAAGAGGATCGCGACCGCTCGGGTACGATCGTCAATTTCGCCGTGCGGGTGGGCGAGCGCCGATGAAACTCGGCGGACCGCCGGCGCTTTCATCAGGCGTGCGCATCGTGTGGATGCTGGCCGCGAGCATCTTTTTCGGTGTGGGCGTCGGCATCGTGTGGTGGCCAACGTCCCAAACGATTGCGAGCTATAAGACGCAGGCCAAGAGCCTCTACGATGACGCCAACCAGGATGAAACGGAGATCGCCCACGCATCGGAACTGCGCTCGGCCGCCCGGCGGGTCGAAGACGACGTGAAGCTTCTCTCGGCGCAGAGTTCGGCGGGTGCGGTCACGGCAGCGACACTTCGCTTGCTCAACGGCGAGGCCCACGCATACGGCGTCGACGTGCGTTCCATCGTTCCCGCGCCGCAAGCGTCGGCTTCGCCCGGTGCGCTCGCCGGCACGGTCGTGGAACTCGACGTGCGCGGACGCTTTCGCAACCTGCTGGCCTTCATCTCGGATCTACCGCGCCACGATGTGCTGATGGAGATCAACGACGTGAGTCTTGCCGGCACAGGCGATCGTTCACCCAAACCCGTGCTCGCCGCAACGATTCACGCGGCAATCTATCGCTACCGTGGTATCGGGAAGGAGACGCAACATGCTTCCGGCGCTTTATGACGACCAGCGGCGAGCGATCGCGCGGCTCGCGACGATGTTGACGGCCGGGTCGCTCGCCGTGCTGCCGCTCACCGCGCAGAGTTCGTTCGTCGCGGGCGCCGCGTCCGCGCAGGAAACGATCCGCAACGGCGAGCTGGCAACGCCGGCTCGCTTGACGTTCCCGGCGTACGCGATCGATCGGGATCCGTTCGTGCCGGACGCGAACGTGCGCGCGTTCGAGAGCGCGGATGCGGACGCGCGCATGGCCGCGCAGCCTGGATCGACGCCGGTCGTGCGTGCCGTGATCGTTGGAGCGCAAGCACGGGCGCTCGTGGAGATCGACGGGACCGTGCGCGTCCTGAGCGTGGGCGACGCTCTGGGCGCGTCGCGAATCGCGGCGATCGACGCCTCGGGTCTCATGCTTGCCGACGGCTCGCACCTGGCGCTCGACGGTACGCGGCGATGAGGGTCGCGCTCGCTTCGCTGTTTTGCCTCTTGCTCGCGATCGCGCCGTCGGCAGCGACGACCGGGCTCATTACGATCGACGTGCACGACGCGGACATCAGCGACGTCATCACGCTGCTGGCTGCGCAATCCGGCGAAAATATCGTCACGGATCAATCGGTGCGGCCGCAGCGGATCACGGTTCACCTTCGAAATGTGACCTTCGAGCGCGCACTCGACGTCATTCTCTCGGCCAACGATCTCCAGGCGCATCGGGTCGGGAACGTGCTCATCGTCGGCGAGGCCGATGCGATGAATCGAAAATATCTGGAGAGCGGATCGCAGTCCGGCGCGCAAACGGTCGTATTGCAGCTCGCTCACGGCAATGCCGACGACGTGGAAAAGGAGATCTCGCCGGCGTTACCGAGCGGTACGATCATCGTCGCGGACCGCAGAACGAGTTCGGTCGTGGTGACGGGTGATAGCGACACGGTGGCGCGAGCGCGCCGTCTCGTTGCGGCGCTTGATGCGCCGCCGGGGGGAGGTGCCGGTGGTTTCGAAACGCGCTCCTATCGGCTGCAGTACGTTCGGTGCGACGACGCCGTGAAAGAATTGAAGGCACTCACAACGGAAGGCTCGTTCGTCGCCGATGCGGAGCACAATCAGGTGGTAGTGGTCGGCAACGACAGCGTGCAGAGCGCCGCCGCCACCTTGTTCGCAACGATCGATCGCCCGAGCCCCCAGGTGATGTTCGAAGTCAAGGTTGCCGACGTCACCCCGCAAAACGACTCGAGCAATTTCGGGCTCGAGTTCGGCGGGATGAATCTTCAGGAAACGGTGACCCCCGGGTCGACGTCCTACGCCTTTACCGGCGGCACCATTCCGGTGAACGTGACGCTCAATGCGTTGATCTCGCGCGGTCGCGCGCAGATCCTCGCGACGCCGAAACTCGTCACGCTGAACAACAAGGAGGCGGACCTATTGATCGGCGAGACGTATCCCGTCGTGTTCAATACCTCGGTGCTGGGCGGCCAGAACATCCAATTCGTGGACGTCGGCGTCAAGCTTCGCGTCACGCCGACGATCGGCGACGATGGGGTCGTGACGGCCGAACTGCACCCGGAGTACAGCGAGATCGAAAGCATTACCTCGACCGGCTACCCCGTGATCGCGAATCGCAAGATCGATGCGACGCTGCGCGCCAACGATTCCCAGACCATCGTCCTCGGCGGCCTGATGCGCGACGTCACGAGTGAAACGATCACCAAGGTTCCGGGTCTCGCCGAGATTCCGATCCTCGGCAAATTCTTCCAAAACAAAGAGACCTCGCACGAACGCGATGAGATCGTCTTTCTCATCACGCCGCACGTGATCTATCCGAAGCCAGCCGGCTCACCGTGACGGCAGATACCGCTGCACCCAGTCGAGGGTGACGCGCCAATATCCCTCCGCGCGCACGGGGTCGCTCGGAAAGTGGTGCGCCTTCGGAATCGCGATCAAATCCACCGGAACGCCTTGGTCGTGCAGCGCATGGTAGAGCGCAAAGGCCTCCGGGACCGGGGTCGTTTCGTCGGCCATCCCGATGATGATCCGCGTCGGCGTGACGATCTTGCCGGCGTAGGTGATCGGCGATCCCTCGCGATAGATCGCCGCCGCTTGCGCGGTCCAGGGCGAGCCGCCGAGCGAGTCGCGCGCCCACGCGAGATTCCCTGTGGCGGAGAGATCGTACTCCTCGACCCAATCGATCATGCCGTCGCCGACGACGGCGCATCGCCACTGATGCCAGTGGCCGATCAGCCACGTCGTCATATAGCCGCCGTACGAGTGACCGGTTACCGCTTCACGCTTTGGATCGACGAGGCCGCGCGCTTCGAGTTGCGCGACGCCCGCCATGACGTCTTGACCGGGCCCATCGCCGGGATCTTTGTAGATGGCGTGCTCGTAGGTATTGCCGAGGTTGTCGCTGCCGCGGTAGTTCGGCTCGAAGACGACGTAGCCGCGCCCGGCCTCGATCTGACGGAACCCCTGGAACGCAAGCGATGAAAAGGCTTCCGGGCCGCCGTGAATGCGCAACACCAGCGGATAGCGTTTGCCGGGAACGTAGCCCACCGGATATGTGAGAATGCCGTCACTGCGCTCACCGCTCGTGCTCGTCCACGTGAACTCTTCACTCCTGCCATAGCTGAAGGCAGCGAATTTGGCGTTGAGATCGGTGAGCCGGCGCGGCGCCGCGTTCACCGAGGGCAACACGTAGACTTCCGCCGGGCGGTCGGTCGCGCTCGCAACGAACGCAATGGCACCGTCTTTTGCCACGCTGAAATCCGACGGATTGAGTGCGTCGAGGTTCACTCGCGTTGCTGTGCCGGTCAGCGATTGCGTGTAGAGCGCGGTTTGTGCGTGATCGGAGACGAGCATCAACAGCCGGTTTGGGCCGAGCCAGTCGACGCCGACGACGTCGCGATCGAGGGCCGAGGTCACGTCGACGTTCGCGCTGCCGTTCGCGACGAAGACGTTCAGCACGCTGATCGGTCCGGGACCGTGCGGGAAGAGATACGCGATGCTGCGTCCCGATGGCGCGTACGCCGGCTGATACTCGTACTGGCTGCGGTGATCGAGTTTCGTCACCGAGCCGCTCGCGACATCGACCATGGCGATCGACGTGCGATCGGAATCGGAATCGTCGGCGTCCGCTTGTCGCGTGAACACGATCGATCTGCCGTCGGCCGACCACGACGGATCGATCGCCGTTCCGACGAACGGCGGCGCCGCTTCCAGCACGCTCCAGGAGCCGCTGGTCAAACGACGATCGCCGCCACCGCTGCTGCGAGCGATCCACAGGTGCGAGGGACGCGGCGCGTAGGGCGTCAGAAAGCCGTCGTCGTGCACGCTCCAGAGGTCATCGTGGCGCGCGAAGGCGGCGGGATCGCGCGGGCCGTCTTCCACGACGTAAGCGATCGACGTGCCCGCCGGATTCCATGCGTATTGTTCCACGTCGTACTTTGCATGCGTGATCTGCACGCGCGCATGGCCGCTCGCGGTAATGCCGTACACTTGCGCGTTACCTTTGGCGTCATCGGCGACGTAGGCGATGCGGTCGCCCGATGGCGACCATTGCGGGTCGCTCAGCCCTTTGACGACCGGCGTGATCGCGCGTGGCGCACCGCCCGCGGCCGGCACGAGCATGAGCCGCTTGTCGTAACGGTCGTGGACGTAATCCCCAACCGACGCGACAAAGACGATTTCGGTTCCGGCCGAATTGATCCGCGCCTGCGAGACGCCGACGAGTGAACGTAAACTCATGAGCGTGAGCGGCGGCGCAGCGGCATGGGCGCACGGCGTCATCAGGAACGCTGCCGAAATCGGCAGTATCGCGAGCTTTTTCATGGTTCCAACCCATTCGCGCCGAAGGCGGGAGAGCATCCTCAAAAACCCGCGTGAAAGACAAGGAAAATGGGGGTTTTTCGATAACCGGCAGGTCAATTAGCTGCCCCCGCTCCGAAAGGACAGTATGACCAAGAACGAGTTAGCTCGTGAGCTCGCCGAAGAGATGGATGTCCCGCGTCGCCAGGTCGTAGACCTGATCGAAGCGATGCTGGAGAAGATCACCGACGTGCTCAAGTCGGGCGATAAAGTCCAGCTCACCCCCTTCGGCCAGTTCAAGGTTCGGGACCGCGCGGCCCGTATCGCGCGCAACCCGAAGACGGGCGAGCCGATCAAAGTCCCGGCCAAGCGCGTGCTCAAATTCATTGCCGGGCGCACGTTGAAGGAAGCCGTCGGCACCGCCAAGCGCGGTAGCGGCGCGGCGCGGAAGAAGACCGCCAAGAAATCCGCGGCGAAAAAGGCTCCCGCTCGTAAGGCGCCGGCGCGTAAATCGGCCGCCAAAAAAACAACCCGTAAAAAGGGCCGCTAGAACCCGCAGCGAGCCGCCAGGTTTGGCGGCTCGCTCTCATTAAGTGTGCGTGGGTGTTCCGCTATCTCACGGCGGGCGAATCCCATGGACCGGCGCTCGTCGGCATCCTCGACGGGCTGCCCGCGCACCTTCGGCTCGACGTCGAACGCATCAACCAAACGCTTGCGCGGCGTCAGGGCGGCTACGGCCGCGGCAACCGCATGAAGATCGAGCGCGACGAGGTGGAGTTCCTCGCCGGCGTGCGCGGCAGCGAGACTTTGGGCTCACCGATCGCCGTCGTCGTGCGCAATCGTGACTACGAGAACAACCGCGCGCTCATGGATCCGCTTACCGGCGGCGGAAAAGCGCTGACCAATCCCCGTCCCGGTCACGCCGACTACGCCGGTGCCCTGAAGTACCGCCAGCGCGATCTGCGCAACGTGCTCGAACGCGCGAGTGCTCGTGAAACCGCAATGCGCGTCTGCCTCGGCGCGATCTGCGCGCAATTTCTCGAGGCGCTCGGGATCCGCACGCGCAGCTACGTGCACCAAATCGGCGACGTGATCTCACCCGATTTGGACGAATTCACGCAAGACGACGTCGAGGCGAGCGACGTGCGTAATCCCGATGCAACGACCGAAGCGAAGATGATTGCGGCGATCGACGCTGCGAAAGCGGCAGGCGACACGCTCGGGGGCGTCTTCGTGGTGCGCGTCGATGGTATGCCGGTTGGGATCGGAAGCAATCGCCAGCCCGCGTTGCGGCTGGACGGCGTGCTGGCCGGTGCGCTGATGGGGATGCAGACGGTGAAGGCGGTTGAGGTCGGCCTTGGCGCGGAGGTTGCGTCGCGTCCGGGCTCGCAAGCGCACGACACGTTCGCACTCGAAGGTACGGACGTCGTGCGCGGGAGCAATCGCGCCGGCGGCATCGAGGGCGGCATGAGCAACGGGCAGCCAATCGTGCTGCGCGTCTCGGTCAAGCCGATTCCCACGTTGATGAAGGCATTGCCGTCGGTAAATCTGCACGAAGGCACCGGCGCGCCGGCAACGATCGTGCGCAGCGACGTCTGCGTCGTGCCTGCGGCAGGTATCGTCGGCGAGGCGATGGTGCGGCTCGCGCTCGTGGCACCGGTGCTCGAAAAGTACGGCGGCGATTCGATGGAGGAGACGCTCGATAATCTACGCCGCTCGGGCGATGCCGCTGCGTCGCTGTTCTCCCCCGCACCGGAGGGCGTGTGAAGCAACACATCGCGCTCGTCGGCTTCATGGCCTCGGGCAAATCGACGGTCGGGAAGCGGCTGGCGCGCAAGCTCAAATGCGCATTTTTCGACACCGACGATCTTGTCGTGGAGGCGCATGGCGCGATCTCGGATATTTTTTACAATGAAGGCGAGCGGGCGTTCCGGCAGTACGAACATGACGCGATCGCGCAGGTCGTCGGCAACGGCGAATCCGGTGTGATGGCCTGCGGCGGAGGCGCGTTGTCGTTTGAACCGTCGGCAAAGTTGCTCAAGAAGCGAACCTATCGTATCTTTATCAAAGTGACGCCGGAACTCGTGCTGGAGCGTTTGCGCAACAGCCGCACGATCCGGCCGATGCTCGGCCCGGCGCCACACCTCTCGCGGATCAAGGAACTCTACATCAAACGCATGCCCCAATACGCTCACGCCGATTTCGTGGTCGAAGCCGACGGTATGAGCACCGCCCAAGTCGTCGACGCGATCGTGACGTGGTTGCACAAGAAGAAGATCGAGCTCTAGCGTCGGACTTCATCGTCAACACCGACCTGCGCTATCCGATCTGCATCGGCGAGGACACGCGGCCGGCGATCGCGTCGTTTTTGGAGCATCGGGGGCAGCGATTCATCGTGTTGGCCGATGCGAATCCCGCGATCGCGAAACTTGCCCGGGGTCTGGGCACGTTTCCGGGCGCCGTCGCTGTGTTGTCGTTCGATCTCGGCGAGAAACGCAAACGCCTCGCGACGGTCGAGCGCGTGCACGACGCGTTGCTGGATGCAGGCGCCGGGCGCGACACGCTCGTCCTGGGTGTCGGCGGCGGGGTGGCAAGCGACCTCTTCGGTTTTTGCGCGGCGACCTACATGCGTGGCGTCCCATACGTGCACGTCGCCACGACGCTCGTTGCAATGTGCGATGCCGCGGTCGGCGGCAAGACCGGCGTGGACGTACGCGCCGGCAAGAATATCGTGGGGACATTTTCAGATCCGGTGGCGGTCTTCGCGCATATTGCGGCGTTGCAGACGCTGCCGTACCGCTCGCTGCGCGAAGGCTTGGCGGAGATTGTGAAAGCGGCGATCATCGAGGGCGGCGACTTCTTCGAATCGGTCGAAACGCTATCGCCGCACCCGTTTTGGCGCTGGCCGTGGCTCGAGATCGTGGCCGAGGCGATCAAGGTCAAAACGATGATCGTTGCCGACGATCGACACGAGACCGGGTTCCGCGAACTGCTCAACCTCGGTCATACCTTTGGCCACGCGTTCGAGACGGCAAGCGGGTATCGCATGTCGCACGGCGTCGGCGTGGCACTCGGATTGCGCGCCGCCGGTTTGCTCGCCTTGCGCACCGGGCGCTTTTCGGAGGAAGAACACCTGCGCGTGCTGGCGACGATCGCGTTGCTGGGCATGCCGATGCGCACCTCGGTCGGCGTCGACGAGGCGCTGACGGCGATGCAGAGCGACAAGAAGAAGCGCGGCGGCAGGCTGCGTTTCGTGCTGCCACGCGCGATCGGCGACGTAGAATACGGCGTCGAAGTGCCGGAGCGTCAGGTGCGTAGCGTCCTTGCGCAGCTGCGGCGCTCGCCCGAATCGCACGGCTAGCAGCATGGCGCGCGTGGTCGATGCGCTGGCCGCGATCAAGTCGTCGCGCTTCGACCTGCCGCTCACCTACGACGCCGGCACGCACGCTCTGGAGATCGGCGACGTCGTACGCGTGCCGCTCGGCAATCGGGAGGTGGTCGCTTTCGTCGTTAGCGGCGCGCACGATGCGCCGCCGGATCGCAAGCGCAAGGCCGTGCTCGAGCGCCTCGACGCGCCGCGCGCTTTCGACGAAGTGGGTCTGCAACTCGCCCGGTTTGTCGCAGAATATTACCTGTGCACGCTGGGTGAAGCGCTCTCGGCGGTCGTCCTCGCGGGAGCCGTTCCGCGCACGATCGATAGTTTCGTTCGCGCGGTGGCGGTACCGAATCCGCAGCGCTATCCGTCGGTGCCGCCGCGTTTGGTGCGCCTGATCTGGGATGAGCTGGACGATGGCTTCGCGCTCGAAGCGCTGCTGCGCCATCGCGATGCGCGCCGCGCCGGTGATCGCGGATCGTTGCTGCGTTACCTGCAGACGCTGGTGCGAAGCGGCGAGCTACGGCGCGAGCGGCGTCTCGTGGAGCCGAAGACGAGCATCTATCGCGTTCGCGCGCTGTATCCGGGCGCAGCCGAGATCCGCGGCAGCAAGGCGCGGGCGCTCGCGGCCTTGGTGCGCGAGCAGCCCGGCCTGCCGCGTGCCGACGCATTGCTGGCGGGATTTTCGAACGCGGTGATCGCGCGCACGGTCAGCGCGGGCGCGATCGAGGAGCGGGAGGTCGAGCCGGCGCGGTCGCGTGTCTACGCACAACTGGCTGACGCGGCATTCGCACCGACCGCAGAACAAGCCGCGGCGTTGGAACGCTTAGCTGCCGCGCTCGACGCGCGCTCGTTCCGCGAGCTGTTGCTCTTCGGCGTCACCGGCAGCGGCAAGACCTTCGTCTATGTCGAGGCGATCAAACGCGTCGTGCGCGAGGGCGGGCGAGCGATCGTCCTCGTGCCGGAGATCTCGCTCACGCCGCAGACCGCGCGGCGCTTCGAAGAGAGTTTCGGGGAACGCGTGGCGGTGCTGCACTCCGCGCTCTCGGAGCGCGAGCGCTTCGATGCGTGGCAAGCATGTGCACGCGGCGAGATCGGCGTCGTGGTCGGTGCCCGCAGCGCGGTCTTCGCGCCGCTGCGCGACGTGCGGCTGGTCGTGATCGACGAAGCGCACGAGACCTCGTACAAGCAAGAGTCGGTCCCGCGCTACCACGCGGTGACCGTTGCGCGCGAACGCATGCGCGCGGCGGGCGGCGTGCTGGTGCTCGGCAGCGCCACACCGCCGCTCGAAAGCTACGAGGCTGCGCTCCGCGGTAAAGTCGAGCTTGTCACGCTGCGCGAGCGCGCGACCGCGCAGCCGCTGCCGCGTGTCGAGATCGTCGATCTCGCGAAAGAGTTCGAGAGCGGCAATCGGCGGATCTTCTCGACCGCACTTACCGATGCGATCGGCGATCGGCTCGAGCGCGGCGAGAAGACCGTGCTTTTCGTCAACCGGCGCGGCAGCGGCGGTTTCGTGCTCTGCCGCAGCTGCGGCTTCGTGCCGCAGTGCCCCCGCTGCGACGTCTCGCTGACGGCGCACCGCGGCGAAGGTCTGCTGCGCTGTCACTACTGCGATTTTCAGCAGCCGCTGCCGCGGCTGTGTCCGCAATGCGGGCTCGAGACGATTCGCGAGTTCGGCGTCGGTACCGAGCGCGTAGCGGAAGAGGTGGCGCGCCTCTTTCCGCAGGCGCTCGCGATCCGGATGGACTCCGACACGACGACGCGCATCGGCGATCACGCACGCCTATTGAACGAGTTCGCGGAACGCGGCGACGTGCTGGTCGGCACGCAGATGGTCGCCAAAGGCCTCGACTTCCCGACCGTTACACTGGTTGGAGTCGTGGCAGCGGACGTCGGCCTGCACATCCCCGACTTTCGCGCGGCGGAGCGGACGTTCGATCTGATCGCGCAGGTGTGCGGTCGCAGCGGACGGGCAAGCGCGGGAGAGGCAATCGTGCAAACCTACGCGCCGGAGCATCCGGCAATCGTTTTTGCGGCGGCGCACGATTACGACGGCTTCGCCCGTCAGGAGCTCGCGCAGCGCCGCGAGCTGCGCTATCCGCCGTTCTCACGGCTGGTCTATCTCGGTGTGATCGGCCGCAGCCGCACAACCGCGCACGACGCGGCTGCGCGTTACGCGGAGATCCTTCGACGAGCGGA
>DATJRM010000060.1:0-2415 GCA_035504755.1 Candidatus Acidiferrales bacterium | reverse complement strand
GAGTTCGGTACGATCTCCCACCCCACCGGAGAGGGTCGCGTCGACGTCACTCCCGCGAAAGAAAATGTCGGTGAACGGAACGTGCGCTCGCACCGCCCACGCGATGTCATTGATGCATCCGGCAGCAAGTCCGCATACCAGCGGCCATAGCGCCAGCGAGCGCCGGCGTTCGACAATTGCAAGGACTCCCGCCACGACCAGCGTGCCGAAGAATGCGGCGCGCGAAAGTGTCAACGCGAGCACCACGCCCGCGATTACGAGCAGCGCAATCGATACACGTCGCGGGTCCCGTATCTGCCATGCGCCGATAGCGGCGATCATCGCTTCGAGATAACCGCCGAGTTGATTGGGGCCCTCGAGCACGCCGGCAATGCGCGGAACGACGGTCGCACCCAATGCAAGTCCCGAGCCGGCGCCGGTCGCGAGTTCGAGCAGCGCACTGCACGCCACGACGAAAAAAGAAGCAAAGAGAGCGCGCCGCACGAGGCGCGGCATCGGATCGAGCCCATAGGCGACGTAGATCGCGCAAAATAGACCGAGGTACTCAATCCACTTCAAGGTTTCGCGGGCGACTTCGAGGCGATACTGCGCGCCGAAGGCGGTGAGCGCATTCGCGAGGATGACGGCGGCGAACGCTATGACGACGGCGATGGCGGGCGGGCGGCGCAGCGGAGCCCAGGCCGTGCGCGCGCCGAGCAGCCCGACGATGACGCCGGCGAGCACCGCCTTGGGTGCGCTAACCGTGGTTCCGAGGATCGCATGCGCGCCGGCAAAGGGCGTAATGAAGACGAGTGCCGCCGCGCCCAAACCGGGGCGGCGAAGCGTGAGCAACGCAGATCCGGCAAAAAGTGCGACAAATGCGAGCAACCAGCGCGGATCGACCGCGGGCAGGATCGGAAAATGCTCGACGATCGAGTGGTACGGCACGCAGCGCTTTTCGGGGCTGTAGCGAAGAGCAACTGCAATGGATGATGTCTCTATGCGACGCGCGATCGAGCAAAAGCGCGATGGTGAGGCGTTGGAGAGCTCGGTGTGGGAAGGCATCGTCGCTGCGTACGTAAGCGGCGACGTCGACGATGCGCAAATGGCGGCGCTCGCCATGGCCAGCGTGTGGCGCGGCCTTACCATCACCGAGGCGACCGCGTTGACGCGCGCGATGGTGGCGAGTGGCGCGACGCTATCGTATCCAGACGGGATGTTCGTAGTCGACAAGCATTCCAGCGGCGGCGTCAGCGATATCGTTTCGCTCGTTGCCGTGCCGCTGGTCGCGGCCTGCGGCGTGTACGTGGGCAAACTTTCCGGCCGTGCGCTCGGGCACACCGGCGGTACGATCGATAAACTCGAAGCGATCGAGGGATTCAACGCGACGTTGCCGATGGACGTCTTCGTTCGTCAGGTCGAGCGTATTGGATGCGCGATCGCCGCGCAGAGCGACGCGTTTGTTCCAGCCGATAAGCGACTCTACCATCTGCGCGATCGTACGGCGACCGTTCCGAGCATCGGATTGATCGCGTCATCGATCGTCTCCAAGAAGATCGCCGGAGGCGCCAACGCCTTTGTGTTCGACGTGAAGTGCGGAAGCGCAGCGTTCATGCGCGACGCCGATCAAGCCGAGGCTTTGGCCGCTACGCTCGTCGGAATATCGGAGCAATTCGGCCGGAAAGCGCGCGCCATCGTGACCGATATGAACGAACCGCTGGGGCGGTTTATCGGAACCGGCCTCGAGGTCATCGAGGCGCGCGAGATGTTGCGCGGCGTGGCGGCCGACGAGCGGGCGCGCGCGGGCTGTCTGCGCATCGCTGAGGCGATGTTGGAGCTGGGCGGGATCAAGGACGGGAGCGCTCGGGCAAAGCGTGCACTGGTGGATGGATCAGCGTACGAAACGTTCGTAACGATGATCGAAGCCCAGGGCGGAACGCGCGCAGTACTCGAGGCGCTCGCGCCCGATCCGCGCGTCGAGCTCATTCGTGCGAGCGCGGATGGTGTCGTTAATGCGATCGATGCCGTTGCATTGGGACATGTTGCGCGCACGTTGACCGATACGAACTCGCGGGCCGGCATTCGCTTGCACGCACGCATCGGCGACGCGGTGGCGTCCGGCGACGTGCTGGCTGAGATTTACGGCGACGGCGTCAACGCAGAGTCGATTGCCGGCGCCTTTACACTGCTCTCCACGTCGCTTATCAGGTAGAGCGGCCGGCCCTTGACCTCGTCGTAGATGCGCCCGATGTACTCGCCCAAAATGCCGAGGCTGATCAACTGCACGCCGCCTAAGAAAAGCACGGCGACGATCGTCGACGCCCAGCCGGGTGTGTAGCCGGGCGGGTGCAAACTGAAGAGTTTGTAGCCGATGACGATCAAGGCGTAGACGAACGCGACGGCGCTCGAGATGAAGCCGAGATACGACGCAAAGCG
>DATJRM010000059.1:0-23152 GCA_035504755.1 Candidatus Acidiferrales bacterium | reverse complement strand
CACCTCAGGATGACAGGGACGTTGTCACCCTGAGGTGCGAGCCGAAGGCGAGCCTCGAAGGGCCGCCGAGCTCGCGATGACGATGGCCCAGAGGCGATTCACGCTCTGGCTGTTGCTGATCGTTGCATTTGCGGCGGTGTTGCGGCTTCACGGCATTCACGATCCGTTGCTCGATCATCCGGCATGGCGGCAGGGCGACACGGCGAGCATCGCGCGCAACTTTGCGCGCTTGCAGTACAACATCATGTATCCGCAGACGAACTACGACGGTCCGCCGCCCAACTACGTCGAGCTCGAACTGCAGATCGTGCCGTTTCTCGCCGCCACGCTCTATAAAGTCTTCGGCGTTCACGAGATCTTCGGCCGGCTGATTTCGCTCGTCTTCTCGCTCGGCACGGTTGCGGTCGTCGGGTTTTTCGGCCGCTGGCTCTTCAGCAGTGCGATCGCGGGTTTGACGGCGGCGTTCTTCTACGCAAGCTTCCCCGGCAGCATCTACTATGGACGCACCTTCACACCCGATACCGCGATGGTCTTCTTCCTCACGGCCGCGCTCTACGCAATCGCAAGGCTTATCGTCGAGGACGAAACGTGGGGGCAGCGCGCGCTCGCGCGCGCGACGGCCCTGCTGATGCTCGCGTATCTCGCGAAGCCGGTTGCCGTCACCGGCGTCGTGCCGGTGATCGGCATGTTGTGGGAGCGCGCGCGTAGCGGGCGCGCGATGCGGCCGACCGCCGTCGCGGTGCTGCTCGTGGTGCCGCTGCTCGTTTTATGGCTCTACGACACGCGCGTCAGCGCGTACGCGGAATGGCACTGGGCAAGCGGTATCACCACGTTGCACGTCCTGCCCGCCCTCAAGGCGGCGATCACGAGCGCAAGCGGCTTCGCGCGCACGTTCGCACACTTCCGCGAGGTGCTGGGGCTGCTGCGCGCGACCATGCTCGGTTCGATCGCCTTCGTGCTCTCCATCGCCGGTTTCGTGGTGCTGATCTGGACCGACGCGCGCAGTAAGGCACTGCTCTGGGGCTGGCTCATCGGCGGCCTCGCCTACACCTACGTCGTGGTCACCGTCGAGCGCGTCGACTACTACATGTACCTCTTGCTGCCGCTCTGCGCGCTCGCGATCGGAGCGCTGGTGCATCGTGGGGTGATCTACGTCGAAAGCGTGGACGCGGCGCCTGCGGCGCGGTATGCCATTCTTGCGCTCGTTCCGGTCGCGGCGATCGCGACCGTGATCCAAGCGCGCGCGGCGGTCGCACCGTACTACGCGTACAGCAAACAAGCCTATCGCAACGCCGTCTTCTTGAATCACGCCTTGGCGCCCGACGCGCTGGTCGTGGTCGGCCACTACGGCCCCGACATCCTCTACTACATCAATCGCTACGGTTGGGAGGAAGATCCCGAACGCTGGACGCCGTTCGACGAAGAGAGCGCAATCCGCAAAGGCGCGCGCTACTTCGTTTCGATCGAAGACAACCGCCTCCACCGCAATCTCGAGCTGTGCGCGTATCTGCAGCGCTTTCCGCTGCTCGATCGCAACGCCGAGTGGCCGGTCTACGTCACCGATCCGGCCCACGAGGTTCCCGGAGCCGAAGCCTTCTGGCGCGCCTATCGCAGCGCCGAGTCAAAGGGCGCAGGCCGCGCGTTTTTGGACGCTCATCGCGTCTGCGAACTCGGTAAGGAGTCGACATAGAGCGCGTCCACACGCCGACGGCGATGAACCAGGCGACCATGTGCGTCACGGCAACGGCAAGAGCGAGGACGCGTTCACGTTGGTCGCCGTGTGCGTCGTCTCCGGGAGGCCCGAACTGACGATTTGACGATAGGCGATGAGCCGGTTGGTGTTACGCACGACGTCGAGCTCGAGATCGTAGCTGTCTTTGATCGCCATCGTGAGATCGTTGGTATCGTAACTGTAGGAGAAGCGTTTCAAAGCCGCGAGCACCGTCTTGTCCGCGACGCCCAGCTGCAGGTAGGCGTGCTGAATCTGGAGGCCGGCGTCCTTGTACGTGGGATAGTTCGAGATGACGATCTCGCGCTTGAGCTTCGCGTCCTCGATCTGCCCTTTGAGCGCCGCGAGACGCACGCTCGACGGGTCGTATTTCATGCCGTCGGCGATCGTCGCGAGCGCGTCGTCGAAGTCACCTTTGGTGTAGAGTTCCTGCGCGTAGTCCGCGGAACTCTCCACGAAGCCCGCGCGTGCGCGCTCGTCCGCCGGATCGACGCGAAGCGCAAGACTGAACGAGAGCTGCGCGTCTTTGGCGTTTCCACGATCGAGCGCGAGGTCGCCTTGGTGGACCCGCGTAGCGACCACCCAGCGCTCGACCGGACCGGCGCACCCCGCCAAGAACGCCGCAACGCAGAGCGTACAAGCTATTTTAGAAATGGAATTGGTTCGCAAAACGTGCCACATATTCAATCACAACCGCGGCCGGGAAGAAGATCAACTGAGCTAGGAGCGATCCGACGATCGCCGTTAGGGAAAGATAGAACACCATCGAGCGGACCTCCTCGACGGTGCGCTTTCCGTGGATCGCCTGATCGGTGATCATCGCCGAGGTGGGGTCGACGAAGAGCGTGAACGCGATCGTGCCGATGCCGTTGATGACGCCCGAAAGGCTGATCGCGGTGCGCGCGACCGTGATGTCGAGGACCGAGGCGAGAAACGACGCTTGGACGCCGATCGCGTAGACCGCGGTCACCACCATGTTGAAGATCAGGAGCCGTCGCGGCATCCCGCGCCAGTCGAAGCCGCGAATCTGCGACCAGCTCGGCAGGCGTTGCGAACGTAAGACGGCGATGATGTTCCCGGCGACGAAGAGCCGCGCGAGCGCGTGCGGGACGGATCCGCGCGTCTCGAACGAGTGTACCCCGCGCCGGAAGAGATAGGTGAACATCGGCAGCAACAGTGCAAAGACGATCATCCCCGCGGTGCCCGCAAGCACGATCAGCCGCAATTGGAGTTCAAAGGTGTGTTGCCAGGCTGCGGCCACGGCCGGATCCCCCGACCGCGCAACGGCATGACCCGCCGCATCCGAAAGCGGCCCGACGAAAAACGCCATGAACAGATTAGCGAGCCTGCCGGCGGTCATGAAGAGGTTGAAGAGCGAGATCGACGTGGCAATCCGCTTGGTCTGAACGCCGGCAAGCCGCGCGGCATAGGCACCGATGGTGACGCCCTGCACGATGAACGTAATGACCATCGCGCCGACGAGCTTGCCGGACCAGAGCGTGGGCTCGTGTATCAAAAACTAGCGACCTAGGCGGCGGCCCATGCGATCGAATCCTCGTCGACGGGACCCAAGATGCACAAGCCCAGTTGATCCTCGGCAAAGAGGTCGTGCGCGAGTTCGACGATTTCGGCAGCGGCCACCGCGTCCACACGTTCCTCGATCTCCTCGGCCGGAATCTGCCGGCCGAGCGCAAACTCGTTGCGGCCGAGTCGAATCATGCGACTCGACGTCGACTCGAGCGAGAGCGTGAGGTTTCCCTTGATATGCTCCTTCGCAAGGTGCAACTCGCTCTCGCCGATCTTGACCTTGCGCAGGGCCGCGAGTTGCTCGGCGATGACGTCGATGCACGGCTGCACGTTTTCGGGCGAGGTTCCCGCGTAGACGCCGAAGAGTCCCGCCGCGCGATAGGCAGCCTGGAATGAATAGACGGTGTACACCAACCCGCGTTTCTCGCGGATCTCCTGAAAGAGCCGGCTCGACATTCCGCCGCCCAGGACCGTGTCGAGCACCGAAAGCGCGAAGCGCCGGTCATCCCGCACCGAGAGGCCGCACGAACCGAGCACGACGTAGGCCTGTTCGCTGTCCTTCTGCCGAACGAGCGTCGACGGCGTCGTGCGCGGCGAATCGGGCTGAAACGACTCGCTGGTTCCGTTGAACGCGGCGAAATTCTCGGCAACCAGCTCGACGAAACGCTCGTGTTCCACGTTACCGGCGGCCGCGACGATCACGGAATCCGGCGCGTAGTGGCGTGCCATGTGACCGCGCAGATCCGCGGGCGTCACGCGCGTGACCGTGTCGACGAAGCCGATCGTCGGTTCACCCAGATTCGATCCGCTCCACATCGTCTGCAGGAACAGGTCGTGGATCAGCTCGTCGGGGGAGTCCTCGTACATCTTGATCTCTTCGAGCACGACCTTCTGCTCTTTGGAGAGCTCGGCCTGATCGAAGAGCGAGTGCAAGAACATGTCGGAGAGCACGTCGAGAGCGAGCGGAACGTGCCGGTCGATGACCTTGGCGTAGTAGCACGTCGTCTCTTTGTCGGTAAAGGCGTTCAGGGCGCCGCCGACCCCGTCCATGGTTTCGGCGATCTCGCGCGCGCTGCGGCGATGGGTTCCCTTGAAGAGCATGTGCTCCACGATGTGCGAAATCCCGCGCTGTTCGCGGGTTTCGAGCGAGGAGCCGACGTCGGCCCAGATCCCGATGCTCGCCGAACGCACCGACGCCATGCTCTCGGTGAGCACGCGTAGCCCGCTGGGCAGCGTGGTCTTCCTATACATTGCTCAACCTATACATCGCACTAACTCTTCGTGAAGGCGGCGCTCGCCCATTCCTGGTCGAGAAACACGTTCGCTCCGCTGCGCAGCCGCGCGGCGAGCGAAGCGGCGCTCTCGCCGCGGCGCGCGGTCACGGTGAACACCGTACGGGTCGTCGGCACCGCAAGATCGCCGCTGACCACCAGGCCCTTCCCGACGCTGAGCGGCACGGTCACCCACAGATCGACCTCCTCCGACGCCGGCGCGGCGGCGAAAGAGCGCGCGATCAACGCTTCGATCTCTTGGTCGAAGGCGTCATGCGTGAGCGGCGTATGGAATTTCACGCCCGAGACGCGCAGCCCGAGAACGACGTGCGCGCCGATCTCGTTCGCGAGCACCTGCAGCACTTGCGCGGGCCAAGTCGTTGCGAAGAGCGATTCGCCCACGGTCGTCGCGATGTCCAGCCGGTTGCCGCTCGCGCGCGAATGCGCATCGAGATCCGCGACGCTCGGCATCGCCGCGAATGCTCCCTTCGACGGGCTCAGGGTGACGGACAAAATCAGGACGGCGAGTACGAAAAGGCTAATAGCTCTGCGCAAAGTAGGCCCTCACGATCGCGGGTTCGCCGCAGGCAACGCATTTGACGTCCCGTCCGGTCAACGGATGGGTGATGCGGGTCGTCGCCGCCGTCTCGGCTTTGACGTGCGCTTCGCATTCCGGCCGGCCGCACCAGGCGATGTCGATCATCCCGGCGCGCGCGCGGCAGCGCTCGTAGAATTCGCCGCGATCGGTCACACGGAAGGTGTGACTCGTCAAGAACGCCGTGGCCTGTTCGAAAAGCGAGCGTTGAATCTCGTCGAGCAGCAGGCGCACGTGCTGCGCGAGCTGATCGATGGGCACGGTCTGCTTTTGCTCGGGATGCCCTTTGTCGCGATCGCGGCGTACGAGCACCACGGTGCGCGCGTCCACGTCGCGCGGTCCGATCTCGACCCGCACCGGAACGCCGCGCACGTCCCACTCGGCGTACTTCCAGCCCGGTTGCTGGTCGCGATCGTCGACTTTGACGCGGAACCCCGCCTCCCGGAGCATGGCCGCGAGCTCGTTGCCGACGCCGATCGCGCGCTCGTCGCCGGACCGCACGATCGGCACGAAGACCACTTCGAGCGGCGCCATCTTCGGCGGAACGCGCAGGCCGCGATCGTCGCCGTGCGTCATGATCATGCCGCCGAGCATCCGCCACGACATTCCCCACGACGTCGTGTACGCAAATTTGATCTGCTGATCGGCGTCGAGGAATTTGATGTCGTATGCTTTCGCGAAGTTCTGGCCGAGATCGTGCGACGTGCCGGATTGGAGCGCTTTGCCGTCGGGCATCAAGGCTTCGATCGAGTAGGTCTCGACCGCGCCCGGAAATCGCTCGTTCGCGCTCTTGATGCCGGCGTAGACCGGCACCGCGGCGACCTGCTCGGCAAAGTCGCGGTACACGCCGAGCATCCGTTCCGTCTCCTCGCGCGCTTCACGCGCGCCGGCATGCGCCGTGTGTCCCTCTTGCCAGAGAAACTCCATCGTCCGCAAAAACGGGCGCGTCGCCTTCTCCCAGCGCAGCACGTTGGCCCACTGGTTGATCAAAATCGGTAAGTCGCGATACGACTCGACCCATTGCGCGTACATCACGCCGACCATCGCTTCGGATGTGGGACGGATCGCCAGCCGCTCGGTCAAGACTTCCTGACCGCCCTGTGTGACCCACGCCACCTCGGGTGCAAAACCTTCGACGTGCTCGGCCTCCTTGAGCAAGAGACTCTCGGGAATGAGCAGCGGGAAGTAGGCGTTCTCATGACCGGTGGCTTTGAACGCGGCGTCGAGATGCTTCTGCAGATTCTCCCACAAGCCGTAGCCGTACGGGCGTAGCACCACGCATCCGCGCACCGGCGAGTAGGAAGCGAGTTCGGCACGCAAGCAGACGGCGGTATACCACGCGGAAAGATCGGCCGCTTTGGGAGGGATCTCCCTCACAGTCTCGGACATGACCGGCCCCGCTTCGCCGCGAAGCCCCGGGGGACATGCCCAAGCTGACCCGGATCTACACGCGCACCGGCGACGACGGGACCACCGGATTGGTCGGCGGCCAACGCGTGAAAAAGAACGCATTGCGGATCGAGACCTACGGCACGGTCGACGAGTGCTCGAGCGCAATCGGCATCGCGCGCAGCGCGTTGCGCCCGCTGCTTTCCACTCATCCGCGCGCGGCACGGCTCGACGCGTGGCTGGCGTGGACGCAGGACGTGCTCTTCAATTTGGGTAGCGATTTAGCGACGTTGCCCAAGGATCGCTGGGAAGGGATGCCGCTCATCGCGCACGAGGACGTCGTGCAGCTGGAGCGCGCAATAGACGAAGCGCAACACGATCTTGCGCCGCTCGCGAACTTCATTCACCCGGGCGGTTCGCTTTCGGGTGCCTACCTGCACCTCGCCCGGACGATCTGCCGCCGTGCCGAGCGCCTTTTGCTCACCCTGCGTGAAAGCGACGACGGCATCTCGCGCGAGGCGTTGCAGTATTTGAACCGCCTTTCCGACGCCTTATTCGTCTGGTCACGTTGGATTAACGCGGACGTAAACGAGAGCGAGTATCTTTGGAACCCGAACTCTGCTCCGCCGCAATAGGGGACCGCGCCTGTCGCTTCGCTCGACCGTAACTGCCGACGTTTCATGTAGCGTGCGCACGCTGTGCGCAGCGCTCGTCTGCGCCTTTCTTTCCTGCGCGATTCCCGCGCGCGCCGGGAACGCCGCAAGCATCTCGGGCATCGTGGTTGACGCCGCCTCGGGCGTTGCACTCGCCGGCGCCAGCGTGCGCGTCGTCGACGGTCCGCAGCGGACGTCAACCGATGCACGTGGCGCATTCGCGTTCACCGGCCTCGCGCCGGGAACGTACCGGCTCGCGGTCGACCGCGACGGCTATCAGCCCGCTCTCTCGACGCCGGTCACTCTTGCCGCCACCCAATCGCTGCACACGACCCTCGCGATGGAGCGCGCCGTCGGCGGTCTGCACACGATCGCCGTGACGTCGACGAAAGCCAGCTCGAGCTTGCAGCAGTCGAGCACGTTCACGCAAACCATCGACGCCGAAGCGCTCCAGGAGATCGGCGCGGTCCGCGCCGGCGACACCTTGCGCACGCTTCCCGGCGTCAACAACGGAATCACCGGTGACACCGCCGCACTCGGTGACGATATCAACCTCAACATTCGCGGCATCGGAACCGCCGAGACCGTCGCGGCCCTCGACGGCCATCCGATCGGCTACGGCATCAAAGGCGGCTACAACTATCAGCTCTCCCCGCTCTTCCCGTTCCGCGACATCCAAGTACTCTACGGATCGGGAGGCAGTGATCTTCTGGGCATCGATGCGATCGGCGGCGTCGTAAACTTCCAAACGCTCGACCCGACGCCGACGCTGCAAACGTCGGTGACGCAAGGATACGGCACCTTCGGACGTTTGGCGAGCAGCTTGACGGCAACCGGAACCGGCGGCAAGTTGGGATACGCCCTCGCCTACGGCGTCTCCGGGCTCGACGGCCCGTTCCGCAATGCCTACTTTTATCAAGCCGGCGCACAGGCGAGCTACGTGGACGACTCGTCGGTAACGTCGCGCGCGGCTCTGTTCAAGCTCACGTATGCGCCGGATGCGAAGACGAACGTCGTCCTGACCGACGTCAACGGCTCGTACTGGGAGAACAAGACGGGCAACGGCGACGGCGACTACTTGCCGTACGCAACCGCCTACGCAACCTGCGTCTCCCAAGGCAGCGCCGCTCCGCGGACCTGCGCCGAACAGACGACCGGCTGGCAAGGCGCGGGTCCCGCATGGCAAGCATTCAACTTCGGCTACCAGGACGCGACGGTTTCACACCGCTTCGGAGAGGGCACCGTCTCGCTCGACGGTTACACGACGCTCTACAACGACACGACGTACCGCCTCAACCTTCCGACGCCGAGCAAACAATATCTCAAGGACACTCGCGTGCAGACGAGCGGATCGCTCCTGGACGACGACTTCGCCGGAGCAAACAACGACCTTACCGTCGGTTACACCTACTTCAACAACGCCTATATCTACAACGCTCTCTATGCACTGAGCCCCTCGAAGAACACCGCTACCGCGCCCTACTCGAACGAGGGCGCCTTCTTCGTTCGCGACGTCTGGCAGGGGCAGCACTCCCCACTTACCGCCTTCCTCAACGTTTGGGCGAAGCACGCAAGCGAAACGGACTCCTCCTACGTCGACCCTCGTCTCTCGCTCGTTGACCGCACCTCGCCGCGCGACGTCGTTCGCGCCGCGTTCGGCGCAACGACCACGGAGCCGACCTCGGACGAGTTGAATCTCCCGTTCCAACCCGGTCAGCTCGCTGAAGGGATCACGAACGGCACCGGCGGCGGAGCGACGTACAGTTGCGGAGCGCTCAACTCGATCGGTTCGATTCCATCGGCCGATCTCAAACCCGAGCGCGGCGTCGACGAAGAGGTCTCATGGGGACACACGTGGTTCGCGGACTCCATCACGCAGCTTCAGCTCTACAACGTCGACGTGTACGACAAGCTCTACTCGTCGCTGATCCCGCTCGCGCAGGCCGGCGTGACGGGCATCAACGCGTCATACGTTGCCGCCGCGACGCAAGCGCTCAACGGCGTCTGCGGGGCGGGCAACTACTCGCTCGGCGTCACCGGCACGCTGAACGTCGGTACGTTGCAGGCGCGTGGTGGGGATCTATCGGGGCGCCAGCGCTTCAGCCGCCGCCTCTACGTCGATTACGACTGGGCGCTGACGTCGAGCGTGCTCGAAAACGCACCGGCTGCGTACCTCGAATCGAACCTGACGTCGATCGTGGGCAGTCAGATCAAAGGCGTGCCGCTGCACACTGCCGACGTCGCGATCGACAATACCTTCGGCGCGATCGACGCGCGCTACACGATCTATACCGTGAGCATCAACAACACCAAGAACCTGCCGGCGTACGACTACAGCAATCTCCAGTTCAGCGCGCCCGTCACGCGCAATGCAACCTTCACGATTGCGATCGCGAACGTCTTCAATCAATACGCCGGCATAGCAGGGTTGATCGGAGAAGGCGTGCCGGCAGCATTGAACGCCTACGCCACGGCCGGCGCGTACGCTCCGTACATCGGTAAGGCCGCAACCGAATGGTTCGGTTTGCCGTACCGGCAGATCTATTTCAGTGTCCAGTTCCGGAGATGAGCAGGCGGTAGCGCAACAACGCCGCGAGCGTCACGGCATCGTCGATCCGCCCGTCGCTCGCGGCGCGATATGCGTCCTCGACGTCCATGCGAACGCTCTCGATCGCTTCCACACCTTCGGGCGCGCTCACGCCCGCGCGCACGTCGCGCGCCAGGAAAAGCGCGACCGCATGCTCGACGATGGAAGGAATCTCGTAGGCAACACCGAGCGGCGTCCACGACGCCGCTTCCAATCCGAGCTCCTCGCGCAATTCGCGCTGCGCGCATGCAAGCGCGCTCTCTCCCTCGTCGGCGCCGCCCTTGACGATTTCCAACACCTGCGCGTCGGCGGCAAAGCGTGCTTGTCGCGCGAGTACGAATGCGTCGCCGTCGAGCACCAGCACGCCCGACGCGCGGCCGGCTGCGATGCTCACGTGCTCGCCTGCAACGCCGGTCGGATGGACCATGTCGTACACGTCGACCGCGACCCACGGATTGCGGTAAAGTTCGCGGCGCGCCAAGCGCCGGTAGAGGCTGGAACCCGTGGGGGGACGCATGCGGCCTCCTTGCGAACCTGCGCGAAATGTCCTTTGCCTCCCGGCTCTTTGCGACGACCAACGTCGACAAACTTCGCGCGCTCGCACACCAGAAAATCCTCAAACGCGCACTGACCGCCAAAGACCTCGTCGCAATCGGCCTCGGAACGATGATCGGAGGCGGGATCTTCACCACCATCGGCACCGGCGTCGTCGGCGCCGGCCCCGCGGTTATCGTCTCGTATTTGCTCGCCGGCGTTACCTCATTCTTCGCGGCGCTCTGCTACGCGGAGCTAGGCGCGATGGTTCCGGTCGCCGGCAGCGCGTACACGTACGCGTATGCCACGCTCGGCAAACTCTTCGCCTGGATCATCGGCTTCGCGCTGCTCTTCGAATACGGGATCAGCGTTGCACCGGTCGCGCAACAGTTCTCGGCCGCCATTCAAGACGTGTTCAAGCCGTGGGGACTCATGCTTCCCGCTTGGGCACAGCAATCGAATCTCGTGTTCCACGGACCGTGGTGGCAACCGGGAAGCTGGGACTTGGCGCACTCGCAGTGCGACGTCGTGGGCGCGATCTTCGTCATGTGCCTTGCCCTGCTGCTCTCGATCGGCATTCGTGAGTCGGCGACGACGAACAACATCTTCGTCGTGCTCAAGATCGGCGCGCTCATCGTCTTTATCGTCGCGGGCATCGCGCTCTTTCATGCCGATCACTTCGCCCAGTTCGCGCCGTACGGGTGGGGTGCGCTGCGGCCGTTCGGCGGCATGGCCGATTTCAACTCGTCCGCGCAACCGTACGGGATCATCGCCGTCGGCGCGTTCGTCTTCTTCAGCTACATCGGGTTCGACACCGCGACGACGACCGCCGAAGAATGTAAGAACCCGCAGTTCGACGTTCCGGTCGGCGTGATCGGAGCGCTCGCCATCGGCACGCTGCTCTACTGTGCGACGGCGATCGTCCTCATCGGCGCGGTGCCGTGGAGCAAGGTCCCGATCAAAGATCCGCTCGTGTACGCCGTCGCGCCGCTGCACCTGCCATGGCTCTCTTGGGTCATCACGATGGGCGTGCTCGCCGGCACCACCAGCGTCGCGCTGAGCACGCTGCTCGGTCAGACCCGGATCTTCTACGTCATGGCGCGCGACAAGATGCTGCCGCCCGCGGTTGCGGTCGTGAACCCGCGGTTCAAGACGCCGGTGCGCACCACCATGTTGACCGGCGCCGGTGTGGCCGTGCTCACCCTGATCATGCCGCTCAACGAACTGCTCAACCTGGTGAACATCGGGACGCTGATTGCGTTTACCGTCGTCTGCGCCGGCGTGCTCTATCTGCGCAAGCGCAAGCCGGACCTGCCGCGCAGCTTCCGCGTCCCCTTCGTGCCACTCTTCCCGATCCTGGGCATCGTCTGCTCGCTCTTTCTCGCGATCTTCGGCCTTTCACGGACGACGTGGGAGTGGTTCACCAGCGCCCTCGTCGTAGGGCTGATCTTCTTCTTCGCCTACGGTTTTCGAGTGTCGCGGCCCGAAGAGATCGAGCCGGCCGAAGAGCCCGACGGCATCGCCGAACAATACGTCTAGCTCTTCGACTCGCTCAGGATACGCTACGGCGGAAGCGCCACTGCCCTGTTGCTGAGCGAAAACTCGAAGTTTTTGCGCCATTCGCAGGATGCGATCTTCCTCTGGACGTGGCGCAAAAACTCGGTAGCAGGAGCGCCACAGGATGTGGCGCGAGGAGCGGTTTCGCGAGCAATAGGGCAGCGGCGCTTCCCTCGACTGCGGCGTTCGCTGGGGCGGCCAGCAAGCGAGCCCCTGTAAACCTTCTGTTACGCCTACGGCTTTTGACGCAAGTACTCGTTTACGCAGCCGATTACTGATCTTGGGTGTGAATCTTTAGAAAATTCACGAAATGAGGCTGCTTTATGATGGCCCTGGTTTCTGCACGTCCGACGCGTCAATGGCTCTCGCTCGACCAAGTGCGCGCCAGCGCGACCCAGCTCTTCGCCGCCCTGACCTGGGCGCACGTCCCGGCGGTTGCGGCGATTGCGCTACTCTCTCATAACGCATGGGTCGGTCCCACCGGCATGCTCCTCTGCATCGCCATCGCGGCCACGGTCGCGACACGTACGATGAATGACGGCCCGGCGCTGCGGTCGCTGATGGGCGCCGCGCTCACGATGGGCCCGGTCATGTTCGGCGTGGCCGGATTCGGCAACTGGGGCTTCGACAGCCATCTGTACTTCTACGGTGTGATCGCCATGCTGATCGCGTACGCCGACTGGCGACCGATCGTGGCTTCGGCGGGCATCGCAATCGGCTACGGCGTGCTGCTCTCGGTCAACGCCTCGGCCACGGTCTTCCCAGCTGAAGGCATGGACCGCGTCGTCCTGCAGGCCATCGCGCTGCTGACGGAGTGCTACGTGCTGATCTCGATCGCGAACACGACCGAGGCGCTCTTCAGCCACATCGACGAGTTCGTCGAGTTCACTGTGAAAGAGACGGCGGAAGCGCTTGCCGGCGAAGTGAGCGAAAACGCCCGGCTGCAAGCAGAGCTTAAGCGCCTGCGCGCCGCCTCGTAAGCAAGCGTCCGTCCTCGTCACATAGGGACCCGCCGCGCTGGAACGGCGGGCCCTTCTCTTTTACTGGGCTTGCGCCGGTTGGGCGGGCGAGGCTTCGCCGATACCAGGCGTCATGACGTCGACACGCCCGGCGCGCGCGTCGTAGTCGGCGTGAATCCCGAACGCCCGCGCGATCGCACGCAAACCGATCATCACCCGCCCGCGGACGCGAAACGGGGCGTGGGTGAGCGTAAACGGCATGCCGTTGACGGTTGCGTGGACGTCGCCGACGCGCAGTCGCACCGACTCGTCGCCGCGCACGACGTAGATGTAGCCGTGGTCGATGCTCGTCTGCGCGCCGAGCGCGTCGGCGAGCGAGCGAGCCGGCACGTAGACGCGATCGCCGCTCGTCACCGGCGGCACGTCGCTCTCGACGCGCTGTCCGTCGACGATCATGTCGACCGGACGCGAGAACGCCACCAGCGTCGAAGCGCTCACCGCGACCACGGTCGCGAGGATGACGGTGCGCAGCGACGGACGCCGGTAGGTCATGACACGCTCGTGATCTCGCTCGCGTAGGCGGGATATTTCTCGGCGATGACTTTTTCGATCTCGAGTCGCAGCATGCCGAGCAACTCGTCCTCGGGATAGGTGCCCACCAGCTCGCCGGCGCGATAGATCGCGCCCTTCCCTTTGCCTCCGGCAACGCCCACGTCGGCCATCTTCGACTCACCGGGGCCGTTGACGACGCACCCCATGACCGCGACCTTCACCGGCGCGCTGTACTCCTTCGCGATCGCTTCGACCGCGCGCCCCAGCTCGAGCACGGAGATCTCGGCACGACCGCACGACGGACAGGCCGTGATCTCAAAACCCTTCTCACGCAGGCCGAGTGACTTGAGAATCCCCCAGCAGACCGGCACTTCCTCGACCGGATCGGCTGCCAGCGACACGCGAATCGTGTCGCCGATTCCTTCGTACAACAAGATGCCCAGGCCGATCGAAGATTTGATCGTGCCGTCGCGCAGCAATCCCGCTTCGGTGATGCCGAGGTGCAACGCATACGGCGTGCCGCGCTCGCGCAACTGCTTGTCCATCAGCCGATACGCGTCGACGGTCGTATTCACGTCGTGGGCCTTGAGCGAGATGGCGATCTCGGCATGGCCGTGCTCCTCCAGGATCTCGACGTGACGCAACGCGGAGAGGACCATGGCTTCGGCCGTGTGGCCGAGCGATTTTTCTAAATCGGGCGCGAGGGACCCCATGTTGACGCCGACCCGAATCGGTATACCGCGCGTCTTGGCTGCCGTGACGACCTCGGCGACCTTCTTCGGATCGCGGATGTTGCCGGGATTGAGCCGCAGCTTGGCGACGCCGGCTTCGATCGCCGCCAGCGCCATCTTGTGATCGAAGTGGATGTCCGCGACGATGGGCACGGGGGAGCGATAGACGATCGACGGAAGTCCCGCAGCATCGGGCGGATCCTTCACCGTGACGCGCACGACTTCGCAGCCTTCCATCGCAAGCGCGTAGATCTGCGTCAGCGTCGCGTCGGCATCGGCCGTGTCGGTGGTGGTCATCGACTGCACCACGACCGGATGATCGCCGCCGATCCAGACGCTCTTCGCATCGGATTTACCGGTCTTGTTCTGCAAGAAAATCGGGTTCGATCTACGGCGCAAGCGAAGCACGCTTAGAAGACTCCTTGACCTGAAACGATGCGAGCGATGTCGTGGAACGCGACCAACAGCATCAGCGCCATGAGCGCCGCGAACCCGGCGAGGTGGACGAATGCCTCTTTCTCGGGGTCGACGGGTTTCCCGCGCAATAGCTCGGCAATGATGAACGCCGCGCGTCCGCCGTCGAGCGCCGGAATCGGCAACAAGTTGAACACGCCGAGTGCAAACGAGATCGTGGCGGCAAGCGTCAGGTATGGTCCCCACCCGAACTCTTGCACGATCCCGGCGACCTGGCCCATGCCGACGACTCCCGAAATCTGCGGCGCATAGCGCGTGAATTGCGTGATCAGCATGCCGAGCGAGGAGAACGTTTGATCGGCGACGTTGACGTACTCGAGGTTGGCGTATTGCAGCCCCTGCAAGAACGGCACGCGTTCGTACGCGAGCTCGGGCGTAAATCCGACACAGCCCCACTTCGCGTTCTGCGGACAGGGCTTGGGTCGCACGTGAATCGTCGTCATCGCGCCGTTGCGCACGTACGTGAGGTCGATCTTCTTGCCGAGCGACGCATGGATCGTGTCGACGAGGCTGTCCGCACCGGTAACGTCGCGTCCGCCGACCTGCACCGCAACGATGCGATCGCCGGGTCGCAATCCCTGCGCAGCCGCCGGATAGCCTTGCATGACGCCCGTGACCACCGCGCGATCGATACGATTGCTCGGAACGCCGAATGCGAGCGCGCCGATCACCAAAATGACGTACGCGAGCACGAAATTCGCGACCGGCCCGGCGAGGACGATCGCAAGGCGCCGCCATGCCGGCTTGGATTGGAAGTTCTCCGACGCCGGGCGCGCCGAGTCGCTGCGAAACGCACGCTGCTGCGACGCCTCGCTGGTTTTGTTGTCCTCGCCTTCCATCAGGCAATAGCCGCCGATCGGCAGCACGCGCAACGAGTAGAGCGTGCCGCTGCGCGGGCTGACCCAGCCCAGGAGCTTCGGTCCGAATCCGACCGAGAACTCGTTGACACGCACGCCGTTGCGCCGGGCAACGAGAAAGTGCCCGTACTCATGCAGCACGATCAACACCGAGAGCATCACGAGAAACGTCGCGATCTTGTCGATCGAGTCGAGGGTGACGAGCGCTAACAACACCTGATGTCCTCTACAAACTCCGCGGCCATGATGCGCGCCTCTGCGTCCGCTTCTCGAATCTGCGCAAGGGTTGCATCCCGGTGTGCCACCCGCTCGAGCGTGCTTTCGATGATTCGCGCGATCTCACCGAACCGTATCTTCCCTTCGACGAAGGACCGTACCGCGACTTCGTTCGCCGCCGAGAGCACTGCCGGGGCCGTCCCGCCGCGAGCCAACGCCTGGTAGGCCAGCCGCACGCAGGGGAACTTCTCCTGGTCGACCCTCTCGAACTCATAACGCAGATGGCTTATACCGGGTTGAGCGCCGAGCGCGTAAAGCGGGTCGATCGCCCCTTTGGGGGATTGCGGGTGGGTGAGCCGATCCGGAAAGCTCAGGGCGTACCCGATGGGAACGCGCATGTCGGGGTGACAGAGCTGGCCCTTCACACTGCCGTCGCTGAAGACCACGAAGCCGTGGGCGATCGACTGCGGATGGACCGCGATGAGCACCTTCTCGCCGGGCTGCCCGAAGAGCCGGCTGGCTTCGATGACCTCCAGGCCCTTGTTCATCAGCGTGGCGGAGTCGATGGTATTTTTCGTGCCCATGCGCCAGGTCGGGTGCGCTAAAGCCTGCTCGAGCGTTGCCTGCGCTATCTCCGCCGCCCCGGCGGTACGGAACGGGCCGCCCGAGGCCGTGACGACCAGGGCGGCGACCCGTGACGGATCCTCGCCCACCAAACATTGGAAGAGCGCGCTGTGCTCGGAATCGACCGGCAGCAGCCGGCTGCCGCTACGCGCCGCGGCACCCAGCATGACCTCCCCGGCGGCGACGATCAACTCTTTGTTGGCAACCGCAACGTCGGTCCCGCGCTCGATCGCCGCCAGCACCGCATCGAAGGCGACGGCGCCGTCGGTCGCGGCGAGCACGACGTCGGGTTTCGACTCGACGGCGACGCGCCGGAGTCCGTCGGGCCCGTCCTGCGCGCTGGTCGCGATCAGCGGCGCGAAATGCGCGCACTGCTCGCGAAGCCGCGCGACGTTCATCCCTGCCGCCAATCCCACCACGGTGAAGCGCTCGGGATGCGCGGCGATGACGTCGAGCGCTTGCGTCCCGATCGATCCGGTCGAGCCCAAGATCGCAACGCGTCTGCGCATTACTGCGGCACCGCCAACGCGCCCAGCAGATGCAGCGTACCGAAGTACGCCATACCGCCGAAGAGATACGAATCGAAGCGATCGAGGACGCCGCCGTGGCCCTGGATGATCGCACCGGTGTCTTTTACGCCGGCGTCGCGCTTGAGCGCGGACTCCGCGAGATCGCCGGCTTGCGCGGCGACCGAGGTCGCGACGCCGAGCGCCAGGCCCTGCCACCACGATTGATGGAGTTGCGGAACCAGCATCGCACCCACGGCTGCGACGGCCGCCACGATGACGAGCGCGCCGACCGAACCTTCCACGGTTTTGTTCGGCGAGATCTTGGTGAGCTGATGGCGGCCTATCAACGAGCCCACGACCATCGCAAAGATATCGGTGAGCGCGATCAGCACGACCACGTCATAGGTCCACCAAATGCCCAGCTGCGGGACCGAGCGCAAGAAGATGAAGTAGGTCAACAGCTTGCCGATGTAGAGCACCGCGAGCAGTGTGTAAGCCGTACGCGCGAAGTAACCTTTCTGCTCGCCGTACATGCCGATCGAGAAGCTGGCGATCGTGATTCCCGCCAGCAGCACACCCTCCCACTTGTGCAGCAGATCGAACATCGCAAGCACGATGTACGCGACGACGCCCACCATCGCGACCTGATATTCGAGCGGCTGGCCTTTGATCTCGCAAAGCGCGTTGAGCTCGTAGAGCATGACCACGCCGAGGACCAGCACGAGCGCATCGAACGTCCAGACGCGCGCGACCAACGTCAATCCAACGGCGGCCACGATCAAGCCGACGAGGATGCGGCGCACGACCGCGTTATTCCCCGAAACGCCGGTGACGAAGGCCATACTCGCGGACTGCCTGCGCGAGATGCTCGCCGGAGAAATCCGGCCAGTAGACGTCGCTCATCACCAGCTCGCTGTACGCCGCCTGGTAGAGCAAGAAGTTCGACAGCCGCTGCTCCCCGCCGGGCCGGATCAAGAGTTCCGGATCGGGGACGCCCGCCGTGTAGAGACGCGACGCGATGAGGTCGGTATCGATCGCTTCGGGCGCCAGCACGCCGCTGCGGACGTCGGCGGCGATGGTGCGAACCGCACGTTCGAGCTCGCTGCGTGAACTGTAGTTGACCGCCAGATTGAGCACGAGTCCGCTGTTCGACGCCGTCTCGCGCTGCAACTCGTCCAGCGCGTTACGCGAGCGCTCAGGAAGGGCTTGCCAGTCGCCGATCATCCGCACGCGCACGTTGTTGCGCTGCAGCTCCGCAAGTTCGCTCTTCGCGAAATAGACGCAGAGGTCGAAGAGGACGGAGATCTCGTGCTCGTCGCGCCGCCAGTTTTCGGTCGAGAATCCGTAGACGGTGACGATCTCGATGCCGAGGTCGCGCGCCGCCTGGGTGACACGCCGCAGCGCGATGATGCCGCGGCGGTGACCTTCGAGCGCGGGCAATCCGCGCCGGCGAGCCCAGCGGCGGTTGCCGTCCATGATGATCGCGACGTGCCGCGGGACCGCCGTCTCTACGGGCTCAATCACGAGCCTGTCCTGAGCCTGTCCTGAGCCTGTCGAAGGATTCGTAGCCGCAGACGAGCTCGATGCGATCGCCGATCTCGGCGGTGCGCAATACGCGCAGGCGTCCAACGCCGAGCCATCCGCCCACGGGCGCCAGCACCCGCAGATGCAGAGACCGCCCGGCAAGTGCTTTGCGAGCGTCGACTTCGGGAACGAGGGCGAGATCCATCGTTGGACCTACACCTCCATGACGTCTTTTTCTTTGGCCGCGACGAGCGAGTCGATCTCTTTGATGAAGCGATCCGTCAGCTTCTGCAGCTGATCCTGCATGCGCTTGTTGTCGTCTTCGGTAATGTCATGCTTCTTGAGCTGGTTCTTGAGGTCGTCGTGCGCCTTGTGGCGCACGTTACGCACCGCAACTTTCCCGTCCTCGGCCTTTTTCTTGATGACCTTCACGAGATCTTTGCGCCGCTCTTCGTTCAATGGCGGTATCGTCAGGCGGATCGTCGTTCCGTCGACGTTGGGCGTAATGCCGAGGTCGCTCTTTTCGATCGCCTTGCGAATCTCACCGACGACACCTTTGTCGAAGGCTGTGATGACGAGCGTGCGCGCATCGGGCGTGCTCACGCCGGCAACTTGCTTGAGCGGCACGGATGCCCCATACGCCTCTACGTGCAGCCGATCCAAGAGCGCGGGTGTCGCGCGCCCGGTGCGAATCGACGCAAATTCCGCGCGCGTCGCCTCCACGCACTTGCTCATCTTGCCTTCGAGATCTTTGAAGAAGTCGGTCATGCTACTTTCCTGCTCCGACACGTACGCCGGATTCCCGCTCGACGACGGTGCCGATCGCTTCGCCGAACACGACGCGGCGAATATTACCGGGAACGCTCATGTCGAAGACGATGATCGGGAGTCGATTGTCCATACACAGCGCCATCGCGGTGGAATCCATGATGTCGAGGCCGCGCTGCAGGACTTCCATATAATCCAGGCGCGCGAAGCGCGTAGCGCTGGGATCCTTCATCGGGTCCGCGCTGTAGATGCCGTCGACTTTCGTGGCCTTGAGGATCGCGTCGGCGCCGATCTCGACCGCGCGCAGCGCCGCGGTGGTGTCGGTGGTGAAGTACGGATTGCCGGTACCGGCCGCAAAGATGACGACGCGCCCCTTCTCGAGATGACGCATCGCACGGCGACGGATATAGGGTTCGGCGATTTGGTGCATCGCGATCGCGGTTTGGACGCGCGACGGGACGCCCATCCGCTCGAGCGCGTCTTGCAGTGCCAGCGCGTTGATGACCGTTGCCAGCATGCCCATGTAGTCGGCGGTGGCGCGATCCATACCGGCCTCTTCGTGGACCTTCCCGCGCCAGATGTTTCCGCCGCCGACGACGACGGCAACCGAGACACCGGCGCGGCTTACGTCGGCAATTTCGTCGGCCATGGCGCGCGTCGTGTTGACGTCGACGCCGGTATCATCGCCAGCGAACGCCTCGCCGGATATTTTCAGGAGAACGCGGTTGTACTTGGGTCTACTGTTTGCGTCCAAGCGTGCTAGTTTTCTCCAAGCGCGAATTTTGCGAAGCGGCGAACGACGATCTTCTCACCGAGCGAGCCCACGGCAGCGTTGATGAGGTCTCCGACCGAGAGCGAATCATCCTTGACGAAGGGCTGATCGAGCAGCACGTGCTCCTCGTACCATTTGTTGAGCTTGCCTTCCACGATCTTTTCGGCGACCTCGGGCGGCTTACCGGCCGGCACCGCGGCGCGGAACTGCTCGCGCGTCGCGGCCACGACGTCCGCGGGCACGGAGCCGCGGTCGACGTACTGCGGCGACATCGCCGCGACGTGCATGGCGATATCCCGCGCCAGGTCGGCGAACTTCGGATTGCGCGCCACGAAATCGGTTTCGCTGTTGACCTCCACGAGCACGCCGATCTTTCCGCCGGAGTGGATGTAGCTGGTCACGAGGCCCTCGTTGGCCGAACGCTCGGCCTTCTTTTCGGCCTGGGCGGCGCCGCGCTCGAGCAGCAGCGCCTTCGCCTTCGCCACGTCACCCTGGGCATCGATGAGCGCTTTGCGCACGTCCATCATGGGCGCGCTCGTCTCTTCACGCAGCGCTTTGATCTCGTCGGGCTTTGGTTGGTACGACATCGAGGTAGACACCGGTTCTCCTTACAGGGCGGCTTCGGCCTCGGCCTCGGCCATGGTGGTTGGCGCTTCTTCCTCGAAGCTCTCGGCATACGGCTGCGCGTAGGCGCTCTCCGCGTCGTATGCGCTCTCGCCCTCGGTCTTCCCCTCGATGATGGCGTCGGCGATCTTGCTGACCATCAGTTTGACGGCGCGAATCGCGTCGTCGTTGCCGGGGATCGGGTAATCGATCTCGTCGGGATCGCAGTTGGTGTCGATCACCGCGATGATCGGAATCTTCAGCTTGCGTGCCTCGAGGACCGCAATGCGTTCCTTCTTCGGATCGACGATGAAGACCGCGTCGGGGAGACGGTGCATGTCCTTGATACCGCCGAGGAAGCGCTCGAGCTTGTTCATCTCGTCTTGGAGCTGCGCGACTTCTTTCTTGGGCAAGCGATCGAAGTCGCCTTGCATCTTCATGCCTTCGAGCTCGCGCAGACGCGCGATACGCTTCTGAATGGTCGCGAAGTTGGTGAGCGTGCCCCCGAGCCAGCGCTGATTGATGAAGAACGTGCCCGCACGCTCGGCCTCTTCGCGCACGACGTCCTGCGCCTGCTTCTTGGTACCGACGAAGAGGATGACTTTCTTCTCGCGGGCCATCTGCTTGACGGCCTCGTACGTCTCGCGCAGCTTCTGGACGGTGAGCGCGAGGTCGATGATGTAAATGCCGTTGCGCTCCTGGAAGATGAAGGGCTTCATCTTAGGGTTCCAGCGACGGGTCTGATGCCCGAAGTGGACGCCTGCCTCGAGGAGTTCGCGCATGGTGACTACAGACACAAGGTATCTCCTTCTGGCCTCGGGCCGCGTGCTCTCATAGCGTTGCGATCCGTGTCATGAGGCCACTCATCGCCCGCCGTCCGTGGCGGGCGTAGTAAAGTCGTGCCGTCCATATGGGCGGCGGCACGAGTATAGCACGGCCCCGTGGAGCGGTCTAGCTGGGTTAGTGCGGGGCGAAGCTCCGCGCGACGGGCAGCAGCATGGAGATCAGGATCAATCCCACGACCCAGCGGAACTGGACCGCCTGGTCGCGCCGCAGTGCGTCGACCGTATCTTCCAGACGATCGACCGTATCTTCGAGACGGTCGATGCGCCCGTCGAGCCGACTGCCGAGCGAATCGACCTTCGCATCGAGGCGATCGATTTTGCCGTCGAGGCGTTCGTAGGCAACCTCAAGGCGGTTCATGCGAGTCTCCCAGGGTTCCGCGCTCATCGCTGTCCTTTCGTGACTATAGCACGTTCACGCGCTTCGGGCCGGACGTAAAGAGCTCGCGCACCCGTTCGGGGACGTCCGTTCGGAGGTACCGCCGGCAGGCAACGCAGTGCGACGATAGTCGCATGAAACAACGCATCGCTTACGCGGCCGCGCTCGGCCTGGCCGCCACGCTGTGCGCGTGCTCGGGTGCAGGGTCCGGTTCCGGCTCTTCGGTCTTGCCGGCATCGACGCAGCACCGCGCCGCTGCGCAACAAAGCTTGCCGAGCCTGGGACACTACAACGTCAATCTCGACGACGTCGTGGTCGCCGGCGTCTCTTCGGGCGCCGACATGGCGACGCAACTGCACTTCTCGTACTCCGCGAACATCAAGGCCGAGGCGATCTTCGCCGGGTCGCCGTTCTTCTGCGCGCTCGGCACGTCGGACGCGTATTGGGGGCTCGTCTACGGCCCGACGTATTCGGCGGATTACGCGCTCTACTCGTGTTCGGGCACCGAGTATTGGTCGGAGGGCGAGTCGCCGCCGCTGGGCACGCTCGAGACCGACACCAACAACGCGGCCAAGGACGGATACCTGGACCCGGTCGCGGATTTGAGCGGATCGAAGGCGTGGATCTTCTCCGGCGAAGACGACACCGTCGTCTCGCAATCCGTCGTGAAAGACTCGAACACCATGCTCGAGCACTACGGCGTGAGCACGACGACCAACTACACGACGGCGGCTGAACACGGCTGGGTCACGCCGGACACGTCGAACGCCTGCGGGACGCTCAACTCACAGTATTTGATCAACTGCGGCTTCGACGCCGAGGACGAGTTCCTCACGGACTTCTTCGGCACGCTCAATGCACGCAACGACGGCACGCTCTCCGGATCGCTCATCGAGTTCGACCAGGCACCGTATGCCGCGGCCGGGATGGACTCCGTCGGATACGTCTACGTACCGGCGAATTGCGCGAGCGGCGCAGCGTGCAAACTGGTCGTCGCGCTCCACGGCTGCGAACAAGGCGAGTACTACGTCGGCACCGCCTTCGTGACGGAGTCCGGCCTGAACGAATGGGCCGATACCAACAGCATCATCGTGCTCTACCCGCAGGCGATTCCGTCGACGGGGAACACGCTCGGCTGCTGGGATTGGTGGGACTATACCGGCACGGCCTACGCATCGAACGAAGGTCCGCAAGTCGAGGCCATCTGGAAGATGATCGAACAGATCTAACGAGGCGGCCCCGGCGGAAAAGGGCGTCCCCTAAGGGGACGCCCCGGAAATACCGAAGCTCAAAGACGATGCGATGGTTGGTTACCGGTGGCCTTGGGTTCATCGGCTCGAACTTCGTCCGGCTTGCCCTGCGCGAGCGGCCCGACGTTGAGATCGTCAATCTCGATGCGATGACGTACGCCGGAAATCCGGCCAACCTGCGCGACGTCGAACGCGACGCGCGTTACCGGTTCGTGCACGGCGACATCTGCGATACGGCGGCGGTGCGCGA
>DATJRM010000058.1:0-32955 GCA_035504755.1 Candidatus Acidiferrales bacterium | reverse complement strand
CATCGCCGCGAACGCGGTGATGCCTCGAAGGACGCGTCGCTTCGACGGCCCTTCGACAAGCTCAGGGTGACAGTGCGCCCTTCGACAGTCCTTCGACAGGCTCAGGACGATGGCTCAGGGTGACAGTGCGCCTATCTCGTTGCGACGAGGTAGATCTCGTAGGGATGCGGGGCGATCGTTTTGACGCGGGGACGCGCGTTGCGCACGAGCGGCTCGACCTCGCCGATCCGCTGTTCCGTCGTCTGCACGATGAGCAACGGGAACTTTTCGGCGCTCGAAAGGATGCTTGCGATCGCTCGCGCGTAGGAATGCGTGTCGGCGGCGCGCGCGCCGAGGAGCGAGTCGCGATAGGCGTGTTCGATCGTAAAATAGGGGTTGCCCTGCCACCACGCTTCCCACATCCAGATGCGAGCGTCGGCGCTGCGGAACGAGTTGCGAGGCGGTGGTGCCAGGAAGAGCGCGTCGGCGTTTCGCGCGCTCATGGTCGAAAGAACGTCGCCTTGGCGCACCGTGTTGCGACGCAGGTTCGACGTAACCCACTGCTCGGTTTGACGAATGTACGACCATGCCAGCTCGCTCGGCGGAATGTCTTGCATGTCGTCGGGTGACTGCGTCTTCTGCAGCCAGTAGCAAAACGCGCGCCAGAGGCCCAACACCGCGAGTCCGGTTTGTTGATCGCTGCGCAAATTGCGCACGTTATCGTGCCAGACGCCCAAATAGACGCACTGCTCCTCGGTGAAAAAGACGCCTTCCCACGCCTTGAAGAGATCCAGCGAATAGATTCTTCCCGGCAGCATCTCCACGATCTCCGCGACCTCCGCGTCACGCAAATAGGTGTGATCGTTGGAGATCAAGCCTTCGCCCACGCGCACGAACCATTCGAGCAAGTCGCCGCCGTGCACGGCGATTCCGTGGCGTTTGAGATAGTTCAGGTGCGTGGGCAGCCCCATGAACGGATCGACGAGGCTCTTGCCGTCGTGCTCGAGCAGGATCTCGTGAAGACGGGAAGGCGAGATGCGCCGCGTGCGCTCGGGAAGCTCGATCATGCCCGCTGCTTCGCCACTTCCATCAATGCGCGAACGATCGCGGGATCGAACTGCGTCCCCGCGGTGGTATCGATACGTTCGCCGCGATCGAGTCGTTCGAACGCGATCGCGGCGGCTAAGACACCGGCCGCGATCGGAATATCCTTGCGAGCGCGGCCGGAGGGCTTCCCCGTTCCGTCAAACCATTCGCCGCGCGCATCGACGATTGCAGATGCCGCGCGAAGCGATGCAATGGGAAGCGCGAGCGCCGATGCCGCGCGCGCGTTGCGCGCCCGATGGTCGACACCCAGGCGAGCCAGCGGATCGAATGCATCGTCTTCAACGGTCGGCTCATCGACTTCCCCGGCCCCGAATATCCGGCACGCAATTCCGAGCTCGTGCAGCTCTTCGTCGCTCAAGGCGAGAGAAGCCGCGGTGGCATCCGCTAGGAGCGCCACGCGACGCCAACGTCCGTCGACGGCGTTGTGCGCGTCGACGAGGTCGGCAAAGCGTTCGAGCAGCGATTGCGCGTCGGTTGGAGCGTCGAGCAAACCGTCGATCGGCATCTCCGCGATCTCGACGTCACCCGCGGAGAGATGAAACCACATCGTGAACGTCCGCACGGTCTCGGGATTGAACGCGCGGCCGCTCTCGAGCCCGATGTGTCCCAAGACTTCCTCGGGGTCGGCGGCGTGCAAGTAGCGGTCGGCGAGGGCAAGGAACTGCGCCGGCCTGGGAATCCCCGTCCAGCGCAGGCTGTCGGGATAGCCGGTTCCGTCCCACGCTTCGTGCTGCCAGCGTACGATGTCGGGTGTCTCGTGCGGCAGCGCTGCGATCGTTTCGCAAATCCGGGCGCCCTGAGCCGGAACGTCCCAGCTCTCCATCCGCGTAACGCGTTCGGGCAGCGCGTCGCCCTTGCGGAAGGCCCGGTTCCCAATCGCGCCGATGGCATGAAGGCGACCCGCAAGATACAGCGCATGCTGTTCGCTTTCACTCGATCCGGCCGTCTTTGCAAGCGCAACCGCGAGCGAGGCTTTGCGCAGAGCGAACCCCGGCGCGTTGCCCATCGCAGCATCGCCGACCGCGCCAAACCATGCAAGAACGTCGGCCACGAGCGCGCGAGCCGCCCGAGGATCGCCGCCGGTGTCCTGGAATAGCGTCATTGTCTACGCCGTTTACATATTGCCGTGCAGAAACCCTCACACATCTTGGCCGACGGCCGCCTTTCGATGGTGGACGTTTCCCACAAGCCCGTCTCGGCTCGCACGGCGCGCGCGCAGGCGCTCGTGCGTATGTCCCCGCAGGCTGCCAAGGCGTTACGTGAGGCGACGCTCCCCAAAGGCGATGCGTTCGTCGCCGCCCAGCTCGCAGGCGTCCTCGCAGCAAAACAGACCGGCACCTTGATCCCGCTCGCGCACCCGCTTCCCCTTACACATGTCGGCGTTACGTTCGCGTGGCACGACGACGAGTCGCTGCGTATCGAGGCCACCGCATCGACGAACGCGCAGACCGGCGTGGAGATGGAAGCAATGGTTGCCGCGGCCATCGCGGCGTTGACGATTTACGACATGACAAAGGCCGTCGACAAGGGCATCACGATCGAACGCGTACAGCTTCTCTCGAAAACGGGCGGGAAGAGCGACCTTCGAGAGCCCGACGGCGCTCCGGCGGATGACGTTGTTTAAGGCGGCGCTGATCGTTCTTTCCGACCGCGCCGCCGGTGGAGCGCGCGAAGACGGGTGCCTTCCCGTCATGCGCGACGGCTTGGGCGGGAGCTACGAGATCGTCCGCGAGCTCATCTTACCCGACGATCCCGGCGCACTGCAGGCGGAGCTCATCGATCTCGCCGATCGTGGTGCGGCGGAACTGATTCTGACCAGCGGAGGAACAGGTCTCTCTCCGCGAGATCGGACGCCGCAAGCAACCGCCGCGGTGCTCGATTACGAGGTCCCCGGCATCGCGGAGGCGATTCGCGCCGCGTCGATTCCCATCGTCAAGACCGCGATGCTGTCGCGTGCGACCGCCGGCGTACGCCATCGGACGCTGATCGTGAATCTACCGGGAAGTCCGAAGGCCGTGGCGGAATCGCTTGCCGTCGTGGCATCCGTACTTCCGCATGCGCTCGAGCTGCTCGCCGATCGCGACGACGGGCACTAGCGACGTGGACTACGAAGCGGCCGAAGCATACTTGCTCGCCACCATCAATGAAACCGTCTCCCGGCGCATGCCCTATCGTCTCGAGCGGATGCGAACGTTCATGCACGAGCTCGGCGATCCGCAGGAGCAGTATCCTACCGTGCACGTCGGCGGGACCAGCGGAAAGGGATCGACGTCGACGATGATCGCGGCCGCGTTGCAGCGCGCGGGCAAGCGCGTCGGCCTACATACCAAACCGCACTTGCGCTCGATGCGGGAGCGCGCGCGTATCGACGGCGTGGCGATCGACGAAGAACGCTTTGGCGCGTTGCTCGAGGAGATGATGCCCTCGATCGAGCGCACCACGCAAGTCGCCGGCCGTCCGACCTATTACGAGACGCTGCTCGGATTGACGCTGCTCTACTTCGCGCAAGAACGCGTCGACGTCGCCGTCGTCGAGGTCGGGCTAGGCGGCCGCCTGGACGGCACCAACGTGATCGTACCGGCCGTTGCCGCGATCACGTCGGTCGGGCTCGATCACACCGACGTTCTCGGCGACTCGATCGAAGAGATCGCTTTCGAGAAAGCCGGGATCGCAAAGCCCGGCGTGCCGCTCGTGGTCGCCGTCGAAGACCCCGCGGCGTACGCCGTGATAGAAGAACAAGCGCAGCGCGCCGGCGCGCCGCTGATCGATGCGCGATCGGCGGCGATTCCGGTGAGCGCCGAGCGTCTCGAACGCGACGGGCAAAGCTTCGAGGTCCACACGCCGCAGGGGCGGTACACGATTCAGACGCGAATGCTCGGAACGTTTCAACGCCGCAATGCGGCCACGGCCATCGTCACCATGGAGGAGCTCTCCGATCGTCTACGTCCAAGTCGCGAACAGATTGAAAGCGCTTTTGCCGACCTCGTCATACCCGGGCGCATGGAGATCTATCCCGGCCATCCGACGCTCGTGTTCGACATCGCGCACAACGCTGAGAAGAGCGAGCAGCTCGTACACTCGTTGCGCGAACGCTTCGACGGCAAGCATTTCACCTTCGTCGTGGCGATCGGAACTAGCAAGGACGCGCTCGGAATCCTGCGCGTGCTCGCGGAGCTCCCGGCGAACTTCGTTTTCACGTCGTTCGACGCCGCCGGACGCGAAGCAACCAGTCCGATGCGTCTGCTGCGCGTGGTCGAGTCGATCGGCGGCTGGGGACGCAGCGTCGGCGATCCGGTGGAAGCGCTCGCCGTTGCGCGGCGCAGCGCCGGAGCAGAAGACGTTATCGTCGTGACGGGCTCGACGTTTCTCGTCGCGGCTCTGCGGGAATGGTGGCTGGTCGCGGCGTGATGCGCCTGCGCGGGCGAAAATTCGCGTGGGGCGAGCGAACGTATCTGATGGCGATCGTCAACGTCACCCCGGATTCGTTTTCGGGCGACGGAAATACGCAGACCGGTGAAGCAATCGCATACGCGGTGCGTCAATGGAAGGCAGGCGCCGATATGGTTGACATCGGTGGAGAGTCGACGCGCCCGGGCCACGAAGCCGTCGATGAGGATACCGAGATGTCACGCGTGCTGCCGGTGATCGCCGGCGTGCGATCGCGTGTACCCGATGCCGTGATCTCCGTGGACACCTATAAGCCGGCCGTCGCTCGAGCCGCTCACGCGGCCGGCGCGGACCTCATCAACTCCGTATGGGGCGCCCCCGAGGAGTTACTCGCCGTCGCTGCCGAGCTCGAGATGCCGATCTCCGCCATGCACAATCAGCGCGGCACCCACTACGACGAAGACGTGGTCGAAGCGGTCCTCGCGTTTCTGCGCGACTGCGCGCAGCGCGCGCTCGTCGCCGGCATTCCCCCGGAGCGGATCATGGTCGATCCCGGTATCGGCTTCGGGAAGACGCCCAATCACAACATTCGACTGCTGCGAAACCTCGCCCGGATCTGCGAGTTGGGCTTTCCGACGCTGCTCGGTACGTCGCGCAAATCGACGATCGGCAAGCTGACCGGTCGCGAGCCGCACGAGCGGATCTACGGCACGGCGGCGACAACGGCGCTGGGCATCGCCGCCGGGATCGACGTCGTGCGCGTGCACGACGTCGCGCAAAACCGCGACGTGATCAGCGTATCCGATGCGATCGTGCGTGACTGGAGGCCGAGCGGATGGATCGGATAGTCCTGCACGATATCATCGTCGAGGGGCGACACGGCGTGAATCCGCGCGAGCGCGAACGCGCGCAGCCGTTTCGCGTCGACCTCGTGCTGCATCTCGATCTCTCGCGCGCCGCGCAGAGCGACGATCTGCACGACACCGTGAACTACGCCGCGGTTCACCGCAAAATCGTCGAGATCGTGCAGACGCGCTCGTATGCGTTGCTCGAGCGCTTGGCGGCTGCCATTCTGGATGAAGTAGCGGCCGACGAAAGGATTCGTTGCGCCGATATTTCGATCGCGAAACCGGGATTGCTCGACGGTGCGACGCCGTCGGTTCGGCTCGTGCGCGAACGCGAGCCATGGCCTTAGGCAACCCATGACGGTTGCGCGCGCCTACATCGGGATCGGATCGAATCTCGATGATCCCATTCGGCAAGTTCGCAGCGCTATTACGGCGCTGCGGGCGGTCGGGGCGGTCGTGGCCGCCTCGTCGCTCTATCGCACCGCGCCGTGGGGTAAGACGGAACAGCCCGAGTTCGTCAACGCTGCCGTCGCACTCGACACGCGGATGGCGCCGCGTCAACTCTTACACGCGCTCAAGTGGCTCGAGCGCGATCTCGGACGAGACGAGCCCCACGAACGCTGGGGACCGCGGCGTATCGACTTCGACATCCTCGCCTATGGCGACCAGCGCGTCGACGAGGACGACCTCGTCATCCCGCATCCGCGCCTGCGCGAGCGCGCGTTCGCGCTCGTGCCGCTGGCCGAGATCGCTCCGCAGTACGCGCCGCTGCGCGACGCGTTACCGGCCGCAGAGCTCGCGGGAGTGTCGGTGATTGGCTAGTATTCGGAGCTTGCGGTTGGTCGCGTTCGGCATGTGCGCGCTCTTGGGAATCGCACCCACGCCGCAGCCGCTGCGCTGGGTCGGAACGTGGGAATCCGCGCCCGTCTGGGCCGATCCCGCGGCCACATTTACCGACGTCACGTTGCGCGAAGTCATTCATGCGAGCATCGGCGGCAGCCGCGTGCGCGTTCGCTTCTCGAACACCTTCGGCACGCAGCCACTCACGATCGCGCGAGCGTCGATCGCTTTGCGTCAACGCGATGCGCAGGCCGGGTCCATCCCGCTTGCGCTAACGTTTGGGGGCTTCGCGTCGATCGTCGTGCCGCCGGGCGCCCAGGTGCTTTCCGACCCGGTCGATCTGCGCGTACCGGCACGACGCGATCTGCTGATCAGTCTCTATCTACCGGGGCCGACGGGACCTGCGACGGAACACGTTCTCGCATTCCAAACCAATTACGCAACGCAGGGCGATCACGTCTCGGATATGTCCGGCGCGGTCTTTTCGACGACCTACACCACGTGGTATTTCTTATCGGGCGTCGACGTTGCGACGACTCGACCGGCGCAAGCGCTCGTCGCCTTCGGCGACTCGATCACCGATGGTGCGCGCTCGCGGCCGAACGAAAACGGTCGCTGGCCCGACGTCTTCGCGTCGCGCGCGCAGGGTATCGGCGTGCTCAACGCGGGCATCAGCGGCAATCGGATCCTTCGTGACGGCGGCGACTACGGGGTCGACGCGCTCGCACGCTTCGATCGCGACGCGCTGACGCAAACCGGCGTACGAACGGTGATCGTATTGCTGGGAATCAACGACATTCAGCAACGCCCACGGGAGGCTGATCCGGCGCGCATCGAAGCCGGATTGCTGCAACTCACGACGCAAGCGCACGAACGCGGCCTCTCGGTACTGATCGGCACGCTCATGCCGGTCGAGGGCTCGTACGCGTACTCGCCGCAGATCGAGGCGACGCGCGAAGCCGTAAACCGGTTCATCCGCGCGAGCAGAATGTTTGATGGGGTCTGCGACTTCGACAAGGCGCTTCGCGATCCGAGCGATCCGCACCGGCTGCTGCCCGCCTACGACGGCGGCGACCACTTGCATCCAAGCCCGGCGGGGTTGCGCGTGATGGGCGAGCTGGTTTACGAGAAGTGCTTCCCTACGAGACGTGTTTGATCAGTGGGTTGGCTTCCTCGCGGTTCGTGACTTCGTAGAGCCGCTTGTGAATGAACACGTCGAGCAGCAGCGGGTCGATCTTGCCGCGCTGCGCAAATTCTTTGGCGAGGATGTCGAGCGCGCGTTCGGTCGACATGCCTTTTTTGTAAGGCCGGTCCGACGCGGTCAGCGCGTCGTAGACGTCGCTGATCGTCATCATGCGCACCTGCGGCTTGATCGCTTCGCCTTTGAGTTTGCGCGGGTACCCGGTGCCGTCGAGATGCTCGTGATGACCGTAGGCCAGATCGGCGACGTCACGCCATGGCGTCTCTTGCCACGGGATCTCGCGTAGGAACAGAAACGACTGCGTGACGTGCTCTTGCATGCGGTTGCGCTCGTCGTCGGAGAGCGAGCCGCGCGGAATCGTCAGGTAGTCGTATTCGAACGGCTCGAGAAGCGCGCGTGGCCCGTCGACGTCGCGGTAGCGGCGATCGAGTGCCTTGAGCAGGTTCTCGTCGGCGGCGTCACCGACGACATTCGGCTCGTTCGCCGCTTCGATTTTCGTCAGCAGCTCGCGCAGCAGCTCCTTGTCTTCCGCTTTACGCGCCTGTTCGAGCGCGAGCAGGAAGCGCAGCCGGATCGTGTCGAGCCGGCCGTCGGGCAGCTTCTTCGCCTTTCCGAAGATGTATTCGGGAACGGCGACCTTCCCGAAATCGTGCAGCAGCGAGGCGTAGCGTACTTCACGAACTTGCTCGGGTGTGAAGTGTAGACCGGCGAGCGGACCCGAGTCGATGCCGTTGATCGCTTCGGCCTGCGCAACCGTCAACGCCGCAACCCGCTCCGAGTGGCCCTGCGTCGACTTGTCGCGCACTTCGATCGCCTTGACCGACGCGTGAACGAAGCGTTCGAAAAGATTTTGAATCGCGTCGACCAGGCGCGCGTTTTCCATGGCGACCGCCGCTTGCGACGCCAGCGCCGTCAGCAGCCGCTCGTCGTGCTGATCGTAGGCGTGAACGATCTCCTCGGTGTGCGCCGGCGACTCGAGCTCGGTATGGAACGTCGGCTTGCGGTTGATGAGCTGAATCGCGCCGATGACGTTGCCTTGCAAGTTGCGCATCGGCACGCAAAGGATCGATTTGGTGCGATAGTTGTTCTTGTCGTCGAAGGCACGGTTGAAGCGGTACGGTGACGACTCGGGAATCGCATACGCGTCTTCGATGCGAAGCGGCTCGCCGGTAACGGCGACGTAGCCTGCGATCGAGGTTGTCGAGAGCGGCAGCAGGGCATTCATCAAGACACCGTCGTCGCCCGGGCCGGTCTGCGCGACCGCGAAGCGCAGCCGTTTGGTGCCGTCGTGCTCTTCGATCACAAAGAGGCTGCCGGCGTCCGAGCCGGTGAGTTCGCGCGCCTTGCGCACGATCAACCGCTGCAGCGTCGGCAAGTCGCGTTCCGACGAGAGCGAGCGCCCAATCTCGAGCAACTCTTCGCCTTCGCGCGCCGTGCGCGTCATCGTGCGTGCGCTCTCGACCTTCGCCGCGGTTCGCAGCGCCGCCAACAGGGATGCGCCCGTCACCGGCGGATGCATGATCGCGACGACCTCGGGATCGTCCGCCATCCACGCGAGAGCGGCGTGTTGGGGAGGCAACACGACGATAGCGGTCGCCGGTGGAGCGCCCAGGGTTTTCAAGCCCCCGCGCTCGCGCAACCGTTTGAAATCGACCGCATGCACCGAGACTCCAACGTTGCCCAGTAAGAGGGGCAGCTCACCCAGGTCGAGGTCATGCGGATAGAGGACCAGTGTTGCCACGAATCTATCCTCGTTCCTGATAGGGAGATTCGCCAGAGCCGGAGGGCGGGTCCCGCAAGGCGAAGGGCCGGGGAATGTCTGAGCAGCACGCCGCTGAGCAGCACCCCACCCCGATGCTCGCGCAGCGCGTGCGCGCGCTGGCGGAGCTTTTCGTGGAAACCGACCTCCTGCGCTTGCGGATCGAACGCGAGGGGGAAGAGATCGAACTAGGGCGGCGCACCTTGCACCCCGACGTCGTTCCCCAGATTCCACACGACCTTACCGCCTTCGAAACGCACGCCGTCCGCGCCGAAGCGATCCGAGCGGATCTCGTCGGCATCTTTCATCTCAGCCGGCCGGTACCGTCCGAGGGAGATCTTCTCGAGAGTGACCGCGAACTCGCGTTCATCGAAGCGCTCGGCATTCGTAATCCGGTGCGAAGCCGCGGTCCGGGGCGCATTCTTTCCGTCAAGCGAGTCGACGGCGAGCCCGTGGAGTACGGCGCCGTGCTCTTTGAGATCGATCGCGGATAACGAGGGGCCCGAACCATTTTTACCAAGGTGCTCATTGCCAATCGCGGCGAGATCGCGCTGCGCATCAACCGCGCCTGCCAAGAGCTGGGCGTGCGGACGGTCGCGATCTTCTCGCAAGCCGATCGCGAGTCGCTGCACGTGCGCCTCGCCGATGAAGCGTTTTGTGTCGGACCCGGTCCGGTTGCGCGTTCGTACCTCAACATTCCCAACATTATTTCGACCGCACTGATCACCGGATGTGACGCGATTCATCCGGGTTACGGATTCTTGGCCGAAAACGCGCGCTTCGCGCAAATCTGCGCCGATCATGGTCTGACGTTCATCGGGCCCCGTCCCGACGTCATCGCCGCGATGGGCGACAAGGCCACGGCGAAGCGGGTGATGCGCGAAGCGGGCGTCGCGACCACGCCCGGCACCGATATCCTCGAATCGGTCGACGACGCGCTGCACGCCGCCGATCGGATCGGCTACCCGGTGCTGCTCAAAGCGACGGCCGGCGGGGGCGGCAAAGGAATGCGCGCGGTCGAGAGCGCGAGCGACATGGAGCGCGCCTTCGCCGGGGCCACGGCGGAGGCCGAGGCCAGTTTCAAAGACGGCCGCGTGTACATGGAAAAGCTCATCCTCGATCCCCGTCACATCGAGGTGCAAGTGCTCGGCGACGAGTTCGGCAACGTCGTGCACCTGGGCGAGCGCGATTGCTCGGTGCAAAAGCCGTCGCACCAAAAGCTGATCGAGGAATCGCCTGCTCCGCACCTCTCCGATCAGGCGCGCAGCGTGCTGCTCGAGATGGCCGTGCGCGCGTGCAGGCACGTGCGCTACAACAACGCCGGAACGCTCGAATTTCTGGTCAGCGGCGACGACGTGTACTTCATGGAGATGAACACGCGGATCCAAGTCGAGCATCCGGTGACGGAGATGGTCTACAGCGTCGATCTCGTGAAGGAGCAGATCCGGATCGCCGCGGGCGAACCGCTCGGCTATGCGCAGCAGGATCTTCAGCTGCGCGGCCATGCGATCGAATGCCGTATCAACGCCGAGGACCCCTACAACAACTTCGCGCCGCAAGCCGGTACGTTGACCCGCGTCGTCTTTCCGGGCGGTCCCGGCGTGCGCGTCGATACGCACGTGTTCTCGGGTGCGGTCGTACCGCCGTACTACGATTCGATGATTGCAAAAGTCGTCGCATTCGGCGCCTCGCGCGAGGCGGCGATTGCGCGCATGGAGCGCGCGCTGCGCGAAACCGTCGTTGAGGGCGTGAGTACCACGATCGGCTGCTGTCTCGAGATTCTTGCGACCGCGCCGTTCCGCGAAGGCCGCTACGACATTGGGTTTCTGCCCCGCATGCTGGCAAGCGGAGTGCATTAGCATGCCTAGCAGAAGGCAAGCGCGGGAGGCCGCGCTCCAAACGCTGTACGCGATCGCCGTCGGGCATCGCGATCCCGGCGATGCGCTTGCCGAGCTCGCGGGAGCGGATGAAACCGAATATCGCGCCTTCGTGAAAGACCTCGTGCTGGGCACGCTCGATCACGCGCAGGAGGTCGACGCCTTGTTGTCGCCGCTTTTGGAGGGATGGACGATCGAACGTTTGCCGACGATCGACCGTTTGCTCTTGGAGATGGGTGCGTTCGAGCTTCGCCACCGGCCCCAGACACCGCGCGCCGTGGTGATCAACGAAGCGGTGGAGTTGGCAAAGCGTTTTTCGACTGAAGATTCCAACCGGTTCGTCAACGGCGTATTGAATGCTATCGCGAAAGAAACGACGCAAGCGTAAGCCGTCCGCGACGCGGCGAGGCTGGCTGCGCGGGACCCTCATCGCCCTGCTGATCATCGTGCTCTTCAGCGCCGGGCTGCTTGCCGGTATGATCGCGGCCTACTCCCGCAATCTGCCTGACATCAGCCGGATGGCCGACTATCAGCCCGAGAGCTCCACGCGCATCTTTGCGCGAGACGGCACCTTGCTGGCTTCGGTTTATAAGGAGAACCGCACCTACGTTCCGCTGGCGCGTATTCCGCTCGTCATGCAAGAAGCGGTAATCGCGAACGAAGATCACAACTTCTACTATCATCACGGCGTGGATTTCGGGGGCATTCTGCGTGCCGGATTCGCGGATCTCACGCATCAGGAGTTCCAAGGCGCGTCCACGATTACGCAGCAGCTCGCCCGCAAGCTCTTCCTCAACGACGAGGTCTCGCTCTCGCGAAAGATTCAAGAGGCACTGCTCGCGATGGAGATCGAGCGCTACTATACGAAGGACGAGATTCTCGAGCGTTATTTGAACATCGTCTACCTCGGCTCGGGCGCCTACGGCGTCGACGCGGCCGCGCACACGTATTTCGGTGAAAGCGTAGACAAGATCGACCTCGCTCAAGCGGCGATGATCGCCGGCGTGATCGCCGCGCCTTCCGACTACTCGCCGTTCGTGAACTTTGCCCTCGCCAAGGACCGGCAGAGCCACGTACTCGATCGCATGGTCGACAGCGGCTACATCACGCAAGCACAAGCCAACACCGCGGCCGATGCGCCGCTCGGCCTTGCCAAAGAGCGTGCGCCCGGGTTGCAGGGCTATCTGTATCCGTACTACACGACGTACGTCATCGCGCAGCTGGAGCAACTCTTCGGGAAGCAAGCCGTGGAGGAGGGCGGCTTGCAGGTGTATACCGCGCTCGACCCGCGCATGCAAGACGAGGCGCAAGAAGCCGTCGACTGGGGACTGCAGCGCGCAACGTCGTGGGGAATCAATGCGCACGAGGCTGCACTCGTCGCGATCCGCCCCTCGACGGGTGAAATCGTGGCAATGGTCGGCGGCAAGGGCTTTACGCTCGACAACCAATTCAATCGCGCTTGGCAGGCGCGCCGCCAGCCGGGCTCGTCCTTCAAGCTCTACGTGTATACCACGGCGATCGATTCAGGGATGCCGGAGAACACGATGATCGACGATTCACCGGTGAGCTACCCGATGGGCGACGGGACGATGTGGTCGCCGAAGGACGACGACAACAGCTACATGGGCGAGGTGACGCTGCGCACCGGGCTCGCCCTGTCGCGAAACATCGTAGCCGTCAAGCTCGCGGATCGTATCGGCCTCGACAAGATCATTGACTACGCGCATCGCATGGGCATCACGTCGACGCTCGAACCGGACCTTTCGCTGGCGCTCGGTTCGTCCGTGGTCTCGCCGCTCGAACAGGCTACCGGCTACGCGACGATCGCCGACCAGGGCATTCACATCAACCCGTCGGCGATTCGTCTGGTTAAAGACTCGCTTGGCAACGTGGTGCTCGACAATCAGTATCCGCAGGCGACCGAAGTCGTGAGCGCCGGCACCGCCTACATCGTTACGACGATGCTCGAGGACGTGATCAATCACGGCACGGGCTATCCCAATGCGATCATCGGCCGGCCCGCCGCGGGGAAAACCGGCACGACCTCGGACTTTCGCGACGCATGGTTCGTGGGATTTACTCCGGACTTGGTTGCGGCCGTATGGATGGGCAACGACGATTATTCGCGCATGAACGAAGCCTACGGCGGCGGCATTCCCGCCTCCATCTGGGCGCGTTTCATGAAAGCCGCGCTGGCCACAACGCCGAAGCACGACTTCGTCATGCCGGCCGATCAAGTCGTCAAGCTCGCGTCCTGTTCGGGCGGCTACGTGTACTATCTGATCGGCACGCAGCCCTCGGGCGGATGCACAAGCCCGCAAACCGCTCAGGACGAGAGCGAAGCGACGGCTGCGCCCGTTGCCACGGATTCGCCCACGAGCCCACCGTCGGCGCCGCCGAACAGCATCGGTGACGGAACGCATTACGTTCCGCTCGCTCCAGCGTCCGCGACGGCAAGCTCGTTGCCGTCGGCGCGACCGCACGCAAGATGAACGGCGCGCAAATGAACGGCGAGGAAACCTTACCACTCGAACTTTCGGTAAGCGAGTTCTCCGCGCGTCTGGAGAATTACATCCGGCGCAGTTCGGCGCTGTCGAACATCGCCATTCGCGGGGAGATCTCGGAGTGGCGTCCACAGGACAACGGAAACGTCTACTTTCGCTTGAAGGATGCCGAGGCGGTGCTCGAGTGCTTCGCCTTCGGAACCGACGCGCGCCGTTTCCCGGCCGTCGAGAACGGAACGGCGGTCGTTGCGCAAGGCTCGATCGAGATTCGACGAGCGAATAGCCGCTATCAATTGCTTGCAAAAGCGCTGCGCATCACCGGCGAAGGCGAGCTCTACGCGCAGTACCAGGCGCTCATAAAACGCTTTCGCGACGAGGGGCTCTTCGACGAGGCGCGCAAGCGCGCGCTCCCGTCGTTCCCCACGCTGGTGGGGCTGATCTCGGCCGATGCCGATGCCGCGGAAGATTTTCGCACCATCCTTCGCCGCATCGCACCGTACGTCGACGTGCGATTCTTCCGCAGCAAGGTGCAAGGTTTCGGCGCGGAGCTGGAGGTCGCCGATGCAATCGAGCGAGCCGAACGCGCGCGCGTCGACCTCGTGGTCGTCACGCGAGGCGGCGGATCGTTTGAAGACATGCAGCCGTTCAATACGGAAGTCGCGGCTCGTGCAATTTGGCGAGCAGGGATACCGGTGGTGACGGCGCTCGGCCATACCCGCAATCGCAACATCGCCGACCTCGTCGCCGACCTTGCTGTCGAGACGCCCACGCAAGCCGCGCATGCCGTGGCGCGTTCCTGGATCGAAGCGGTCGGTCGACTGCGTGAACTCGAAGGGCAGCTCGACGAACGCATCCGGCGCCATCTCTTGCGCGCCGTGCAGCGGCGGGATTTAGCGGCGCAGCGACTGATCAACGCGCTCTCGCACCCGATTGCGAAACAGCGCGATCGTCTCGCGAACCGGGAGCGGCGTCTGGGCGCGCAGTCGCCGTTCGCGCGCCTGAGCACGCTGGCTCGACGGCTTACCGAGGGGCGCACGCGTCTGCCGGCAGCGGCATCACGCGTGCTCGCGGCGGCTTCCCACCGGTTGCAACTCGCCGTCGCCAACCTGAACGGGCGCAATCCCGAGCTCGCACTGGCACAAGGCTTCGCGATGATCACGCTGAACGGCAAGTTGGTTCGCGACGCGGCCGGCGTTCCCGCCGGTGCGCTCATCGAAGCAAAAGTGCAGCGCGGAGGGTTGCTCGCGCGTGTAGAAGGTCATCTCGATGAGTGATAAGCAGCCCGACAACTTTGAGGCCAGACTCGCGCGTCTCGAGGAGATCGTCAAGCAGCTCGAAAGCGGCGAACCATCGCTCGACGACGCGGTGAAGTTGTTCAAAGAAGGGAAGCTGCTCGCCGCGGAATGCGAGGGGCTGCTCAAGAACGCGCAAGAGCAGATCGACGCCGCGATGGGTGATGCGAAGACTTGACGAGGCCGTAGCCGAGCATGCGGGCATCTCGCGCTCGCAGGCCCGTAGTCTCATCATGGAAGGGCGCGTGCGCGTGGGTGGCGAGCCTGCGGCGAAAGCGGGCCAACGGGTGGACGAACGCGCGCAGATCACGGTGGAGGCGCCGCGGCGTTTCGTCAGCCGGGGCGGCGAGAAGCTCGAAGCGGCGCTCGACGCGTTCGGCATCGACGTTCGCGGGCTGCGCGCGCTCGACGTCGGCGCCTCGACCGGCGGTTTCACGGACTGCTTGTTGCAACGCGGGGCGTTGGGCGTAACGGCGGTCGACGTCGGCTACGGGCAACTCGACTGGCGGCTGCGCAACGATCCGCGTGTCAACGTGCTCGAACGCACCAACTTCCGGCATCTTCCCGATGACGCATTCGATGCGCCGTTCGACGTCATCACGGTCGATGCGTCGTTCATCTCGCTGCGAACGATACTCATCCGCTGCATCGGCTATCTCGCGCCGGGCGGACGGATCGTTGCGCTGGTCAAACCCCAGTTCGAGGCCGGGCGGGCACGCCTGGGGAGCGGTGGCGTCGTCCGCGATCCGGCCGTGCACGGGGCCGTGCTTCGCGAGGTATGCGATGCGGCCGGGGCGCTCGGCGTCCCCGTTGCGGCACTGGTTGCGTCGCCGCTACGCGGACCCGCCGGGAATCGCGAGTTCCTCGTCGAGCTGCGACGCGACGCCGTCGCGATCGGCGACGAGCGGATCGACCAGGTCGTCGGCGAAGGCCAGAGTGACCGGTGATGAACAAGCTTGCGATCGGCCAGCGAATCATTGCGCTCTACGTGGACGTCGCGCGTGATTCGGCGCGTGCGCTCGCCGCTCGAATTGCCGCCGGCTTTCGCTCGCGCGGCTATCAGGTTGCGACCTGGAAGGGTCAGCAAGCCGTCGCGGATCTGGCGAGTAACGGTGTGCGCGCCGAGGACGCAGCGCTCTTCATCACCGTGGGCGGCGATGGAACGCTCCTTCGCGCCGCGCGGCTTGCGACCGAGATCGGCAGCGTCCCGTTGCTGGGCGTCAACACCGGGCGGCTGGGCTTTCTCACCGAGCTGGACGACGGCGATCCGCGCATCGCGCAGCTGCCGCAGCTCGTCGACGAGGGGCTTTTGATCGACGAGCGGGCTGCGCTCGAGGCGGAGTACGCGAATCGCAAGTACTTCGCCCTCAACGACGTCGTCGTCGTCAAGGGCGAGGTTTCGCGTATCGTCCCGTTCGATTTGACGCTCGACAACGAGCACATCGCGGAGATTCCGGCCGACGGCATTTGCATTGCGACCGCGACCGGCTCGACGGCGTACTTCCTTTCCGCCGGCGGGTCGATCATCTCACCGCGCGTCGATGCCTTCGGCATCGTACCGCTACTGCCGCATACGCTCTTCTCGCGTCCGCTCATCGTGCCGGCAAGCTCGGAGATCGGCGTCGGCAGCGACTCCGAGGCCGCCCATGCGCATCTCGAATGCGATGGTGACGTGCTGGCGGACGTCGAGCCCAACTCGATCGTCCACGTGCGCCGCTACCCGAAAGTCGTCCGCTTCGCGCGTCTCTCACCGTTGCGGTTCTTCGAACGTCTGACCGACAAGATGCGCTGGGGTGTTTCCATCAAGGCCGTAACGCGGTAAGGTCAGCCTGACATGCTAACGCGGCTGGAGATCGAGAACTACGGCTTGATCGCCCGCGGCGCGATCGAGTTCAGTTCCGGTGCGACGATCTTCACCGGCGAGACGGGATCGGGCAAAACGATGATCCTGGGCGCCCTCGACTTCGTGCTCGGCGAGCGTGCGAGCTCCGACGTCGTGCGCCGTGGTGCCGGACGCGCCACGGTAACGCTGACGTTCGAGCCCGGCAGTCAGCTGCGCGCGCGCCTGACCGACGACGGCTATCCACTCGACCCCGGTGAGGACGCAACGATCGTGCGCGAGATGAGCGACGCCGGAAAGTCGAGCGTGCGCATCGGCGGGCGTATCGCGACCGCAAGCTACGTCCGCGAGATTCGCGCTCACATTGCCGAGATGGTGGGACAGCACGAAGCCCAGCACTTGCTTGCGCCGGCGTATCAACTGGAGCTGCTCGATCGTTTTGGAGGCGCCAAGGCGATTGCCGCGCGCGATGCCGTGGAAGCGGCGCGAAGACGCGCCGAGGCGTGCGCGCAGGAGCTCCGGGCGTTGCACGGTGACGAGCGCCGGGCGCAGGAACGGTACGAAGACGCGCGTTTTGCGCTGGAAGAGATCGAAGGCCTAGCGCCCCAAGCCGGCGAGGACGAGCGATTGAGCGTCCGCCGACGGTATCTGGAGAACATCGAGCGCATCGCACACGCCTTGCGCACGGCTCATGAAGCGCTCGGCGGTGACGACGGCAGCGCGGCCGATGCGCTCGGCATGGCGAGCAGCGCGCTTGCCGGCATCGCCGACATCTCGAGTGATTTGCAGGCAATGGCCGACGCCGCGGCCGCCCTTCAAAGCGAAACGAGTGAGCTCGCGACGCGTCTGGCGCGCGCGCTCGAGGCGACGGAGTTCGATCCCTCAGAGCTCGAAACGATCAACGCGAGGCTCGACGTGCTCGACCGCCTCAAACGCAAGTACGGGGGAACGATCGAAGCGGTCTGCGCAACGGCGGCGGCGTCGCGCGCCGTGGTCGAGACGTTTGATTCTCGCGACGAACGCCTCGCGCACCTCACGGCTGCGTCGCGCGAGGCAGAAGCGGAACTGGCCGCGGGCGAGGCGCGTCTGCGTACGGTTCGCGAGGAGGCGGCCGCGCGCCTGAAAAGCGCCGTCACCAAAGAGTTTTCCGCGCTTGCGCTCGGCTCGGGACGGTTCGAGGTTTCGTTCGATCCGATCGAGTTCGCGTTTGCGGCAAACAAAGGCGAGCCGCTTCGCCCGCTCGCGCGCCTTGCCTCCGGCGGTGAGCTCTCGCGCGTCTTGCTGGCCCTGGTCGTCGTGCTCGCAGGCGCGCGCGAGCGCACCGCGCTGATCTTCGACGAAATCGATACCGGCATCGGCGGCCAGACGGCGACGGCCGTGGGTGTGCGCATCGGCCGGCTCGCGCAAGAGGGGCAGGTGATCTGCGTCACGCACCTCGCGCAACTCGCGACGTGGTCCGATCGCCACTACGTGCTCGAGAAGCAAGAAAAACCGGGTGGCACGACGATCGCCGTACGCGAGATCTCGGACGAGGAAGAACGCGCGGCCGAGCTGGCGCGCATGCTTTCAGGTGAATCGCACGAGGTTGCGCTCGAGCACGCACGCATGTTGCTGCGCGCGCGATGACGATTCCACGCGACCGGGACGACGCCACGGTCGCCGTCGGGCGCAAACGCGTCGCGCTTACCAACCTGGGGAAAGTCTTCTTTCCGGAGATCGGCGCCACGAAGGGCCGGCTGCTGCAATATTACGCCGACGTCGCCGGCGTTTTGCTGCCGCACATTGCCGGCCGTGCCATGGTCATGAAGCGCTACCCCAACGGCGCGGCCGGCGAGTTTTTCTTCATGAAGCGCGTGCCGCAACCGCATCCTCCGTGGCTGAGGACCTGCCCGATCGAACACGGATCGGGCAGCGTCATCGACTTTCCGGTGATCGACGATCCGGCGGCTCTGCTCTGGATGGTCAACCTCGGCTGTATCGACCTCAATCCTTGGTACGCGCGCTGCGACGACGTCGACCGGCCCGACTACGCGCATTTCGATCTGGATCCGGGCGAATCGAGTTTTGCGATGGTGCGCGAGGTGGCGTTGCTCGTCCGCGACGGATTGCAGGCTCTCGGTATGCCCGCCTATGCGAAGACAACGGGCTCGAAGGGCATGCACGTGTACGTCCCGATCGTGCGCGGGCCGACGCAAAAGCAGGTATGGACCTTTGCCAAAGCGTTCGCCGTGGCGCTCTCGCACCACACGCCGGAGCTCACGACGGTCGCCTATCACAAGGATAGACGCCCGAAAGACCGAGTTTTGATCGACTACAATCAAAACCGTTGGGGCGCGACGCTGGCGAGCGTTTATTCGGTTCGGCCGACGCCGCGCGCGACCGTTTCCGCTCCGGTCTCGTGGGACGAAGTCGAAGCGGGGATCGACATCGCCGACTTTCACATCGGTAACATGCCGGCGCGCATCGCAAAGGTCGGCGATTTGTGGAAGCCGCTGGCGGCGAAACGCGGCCGCTTCGATTTGACTCCGCTCGTGGATTAGGACTTTTCTCCTCGTCCGTTACCCTGATCGGCGGAATTCCGGCGCGCGCGAAATTGCTACGCTGACATTCCATGAAGCCGGCGCGACTCGCGGCGTTTTTGCTGGTCACACTTTCCTCGGTCGCGTGCGGCGGAGGAGGCGGCGGCTCGGGCGGCGGCGGCGGTGCAATTCCAACGATCGTGCCGAGCGCCCCCGCTTCCGCGCGGCCGAGCGGGAAGCCATCGTCCACGCCGGCAGGATCACCGACGCCGGTGGGCTCGCCGACGTCACACCCGACGGCCTCGCCGACGGTGCACCCATCTACGTCGCCGACGGCGAATCCGACCGCGACGCCTACGCCATACACCGACTACGAGCCGCCCGATAAATCGTCCAAGATACGCAGCACCTACGGGCGCGTCGGTCTCGCGCAGATCTTCGACTACTTTCCGAGCACCGGCGCAGAGATGAGCAGCTCGCAGATTGCCTCGGACGCAAGCCGCTACGATCTGGTGTGGGCGTCCTTCTCGCCGCAGGCATGGCAATCGGCCAATCCGCAGGCGCTGATTTCCCGCTATTACATCATCGAAGAAGACAACATCATGGTCTCCGGCCACAACTTGCAATGGTGGCAGCAAAATCATCCCGATTGGATCCTCTACGCCTGCTCGTCGAACGGGACGCCAACCCACGATTACGCCTACGTGCCGAGCGACTCATATGCCGACGTTCCGCTGAATTTTCACGACCCCGACGTCGTGCAGTATCAGGTTCAAAGCCTGATCTCGTATGCGCAGGCCAACGATTACAATGCGCTCGCGCTCGACGAAGTAATCTTCGATGACTTCATGGTCGGGGGGAATCCGGAGTTAGGCCAAACCGAGAACACGGGCGAGTATGCGTGCGGGACGTGGAATGACGACGGAACGTTCAACACCGTCTACTCGGGTCCGAGCGACCCGACGTGGACGCAAGACATCTTGAATTGGGTCGCGGACGCCAAGCAAGCAGCGTCGTCCGCGGGTCTTGCCGTGATCGCGAATCATCCGATCGGCAGCACGAGCAGCCAAAACGAACAGGCGCTGATAAGCAACGTCGACGGCGAAGTCGATGAAGACGGCTTCTCGGACTACGGCAATTATCAGTCCTCGTCGCTCGCCTCATTCTTCATGAGCACATACAAGTACATGGAGTGGGTCGAGGCGCAGGGCGTCGCCTTCATCGACATCGATCGCTTCACGCTCAACGGGCAGACCAGCGTCACGAGCGATCAGCTCGAGTACGCGATCGGGACCTATATGATGGGGAACGAAGGCAACGCCGACCTCTTCGCCGCGGCGAACAACGGCTCGACCTACGGATACGGCGTCGAGAACTATCATCAAGAGTACGCGACGGCGCTCGGGCCGCCGTGCAGCGCGATGTACGAGGACAGCGTCAACCAGCAAATCTACTACCGGCGCTTTCAGAACGGCATGGTCGTGGTGAACTCAGGGGGCGACGGAACCGAAAACGCGACGCTGCCGTCGGACCACACCTACACCGATCTCGAAGGGCGTGCGGTAACCAACCCGCTTCCGGTTGCGTCTAACGACGCATGGGTCCTGACGACGCCGGGCGGAAACGGCTGCACGTAGCGCGGGCCTGCGAAGAGATCAGGGGATCTCGTGGATCTTCAAGAGATTGGTGCCACCGGAGCCGACCGGCATGCCGGTGGTGAAGGCGATGAGGTCTTTCGAGCGCACGATGCCCGCTTGGAGCATCCGCTGCTCGGTCATGAAGAGCAACACGTCGAACGAATTGTAGCGCTCGATCAGCAGCGCTTCGGTTCCCCATAGCAGCGCGAGGCGACGCGCGACTTCGGGCGAGGGCGTCAGCGCGATGATGCGCGCGCGCGGGCGGAAGGCGGCAATGTGATGCGCCGTGTTGCCCGTAGTCGTGCCGGTTGCGATGAATTGGACGTAGAGCTCGTCGGCCGCGCGCGTCGCCGCTTCGGCAATCGAGGTCGCAACCGTTGGGCTCATGCCCGCGAGCCGGCGTTCGCGCAGCATCGCATGCGGATAGCTTTTCTCGACTTCGCGTGCGATCTCGGCCATCGTCCTCACCGCCTCGGTCGGATACTGACCGCGCGCGGTCTCGCCGGAAAGCATCACCGCGTCGGTCCCGTCGAGTATCGCATTTGCTACGTCGGCGACTTCGGCACGAGTAGGCTTCGAGCTGAACGTCATCGATTCGAGCATTTGTGTCGCCGTGATCACGGGTTTGCTCGCCCGGTTGCACTTGGCGATGATCGCCTTTTGCACGAGCGGAACCTGTTCGAGTGGAATCTCGATGCCGAGGTCGCCGCGCGCGACCATGACTCCGTCGGCGGTGTCGACGATATTGTCGAGATCCTCGAGCGCTTCGTGTTTTTCGATCTTTGCGATTACCGGGATGTCGTGCCCGCGTTCGGCCATGAACGACTTCACGCGAACGATGTCGTCGGCTGACCGAACGAACGAGACCGCAACGTAGTCCACCTGCTGTTCGAGCCCGAAGGCGAGGAACTCGAAGTCGCGGTCGGTGACCGACGGGATGTTGAGCGAACCGTCGGGATAGTTGATTCCTTGCGTCGAGCGGAGATCTCCGCCGTACTCGACCGTGGTCTCGATTTCGGTCGCGGTCTTGCCCGTGATGCGTAGCGTGATCTGGCCGTCTTGCAGATAGATGCGGTTTCCGACCGCGACGTCATTGGGCAGATCCTTGTACTGCACGCTGATGCGCGCCGAATCGCCCGGCACGTCGTCGGTCGTCAATACGAACGGCGACCCGCTTTCCAACCGCACGCTTGCAAGGTCGTCGCGCAGCTTTCCAGTGCGCACCTTTGGTCCTGGGAGATCCTGCAAAATCGCGATGTGGATATCGAGTTCCTTTGCGATATCGCGCACGATCGCGATGACCTCGGCGTGATCTTGTGGTGTTCCGTGAGAGAAGTTCAATCGTGCGACGTTGGTACCCGAAGCGAAGAGCGAACGCATCACGTTCCGCTCGCGCGACGCCGGTCCGATGGTCGCCACGATTTTGGTGCGCTTTTGCAAGAGTTGTTCCATGAAAGCGACGACATGCGCGCCGCCGCTTGCAGGCTCCTGCGCTTGGTTAAGCGCATATTGTCGGCGCATGCTCAAGCGCGATCCGCTCGACCCTCGACGACGCGAGCGACTCACGGGGAGCTACCTCTTATCCCTGATTCTGCATGCGATCATGGCTGCGTTGGTCTTTACGCTTGCAACGAGTTCTTCTCAGGAAGGCGCGAGCGAATCGGTCGCCGGCGGAACGGTCGTGACGCTCGAGCAACGCGCGCCGGTCGTCGCGGTCGCAGCGGTGCCCGCGCAACAAGCGGCGCCGATCCCGCACGTTCCGCACGTCGCTCCCGTCGTTCATCACGCGCCGCTCGTCGAAGCGAAGACGCGACCGATTCCGCCGCAGCATCAAGAGCTCTCGACCTTCGCGCCCAGTGCGCCGCCGAACCCGACGCCGCTCCCGCAAGCCTCCCTGCAGCCCAACGTGCAACCGACGACGCCGGTCTACGAAGTCAATCCCTCGACGGGGCTGCCGACGGTTCCGACGTCGGTCCCCTCTGCGCCGCTCGAACAGGTTGCAATCCGGCCGCCACCCACCGCGGCGCCGACGCCGGTGCCGTCGGTCGCGCCGACGGCAAAGCCGACGCCGCGTCCGCCGGCGCCGACTGCCGCGCCGACCGCGAAGCCCGCGACGCCGAAGCCGCTCCCCAGCGTCAGACCGACGGCCTTGCCGACGACGGCGACGGTCGTCGCAAACGCCAGCACCGTGCCGAGCGCATCACCCAAGCCGGCCGGCCGCCCGAGCAACGCTCCGGCGGCGAATCCCGGCGTGCCGAGCCCGAGCCCGACGCAAGGGGCGAAGCTCGCCACGACGGCGGGCGCCGCGCCCTCACCAGGACCCAAGAGCGAACAATCGCCCGGCCCGAAGCCGGGCGCAGGCGGCCGCGTCAAGGGTGCACCCGCGCCGGTGCGCGTCCCACCGACGCCCAAACCGCAGCCGGCACAGATCGCCGGCGCCGGGAGCGCGGGCCCCGGCGCCGACATCAACGCCAAGCTGCGCGGGCTCTTGCCGCACAACGCCGTCACCTACTCGCAAACCGAACATGCCTACGACGTAGCGGTCAATCAGTCGATGGATCCGACGCCGCCGCCGTCGGTGCTTGCGCGAACGAAGTTCCTCTACGAAGAGCGCGGTTCAGGGAGTGACGCGCGGATCAAGATGTGGGTGACCGGCACGCGACGTGTCGGTCCGGCGCTGATGTGCAGCGGCTGGCTGGTACGCTATCCGCAAGCCTCGCAACCCGCGTTTCGGGAAGGGACGATGACGCATCCGGTCTCGGGCGGCATCGAGATCAGCACGAACGTGGGCGGGAGCGCTGCCGGCGGCGTGCTTGCGCCGATCGTCGAGCAACGGGCGGAAGTGGAATGTACCGCGCGCGCTCTGGTCCCGTTTGCGGCGTCCTCACCGTCGCCGTAGCTGGGCGTATTCCCGCTTGTTGAGCGACTTTTCCGGGACTAGAATGAAGGTGCATCATCTCGATGCGCAAGCTTGACCTCAAAGGGAGGGCGGCTCTTGGAGCTGCAAAGTCCACCGGGCCATATGGCCGGCGAACACGCGCACTCGTAAAGGCGCAGACGCGCCACGCAAGCTGGACGTTGCCGGCTATCAGCGCAAAGTTCGCATAGGACGTTTCGTACGGGGGGCCGTTCAAGCCACGTGGGCTTGCGGCCCGTCGTCATTCTAGGGTAGTATGGTGGATGGTTTGATCGAGTAAGCGTGGGCAGGTCCCGCGCTTCGTTGTTGTCAGGAGCAAAGAGATGAAGTCCGGGGGACCCAAACGCTCGGCGTTTGGGGGGCGCGCAGCCTCGAGCGAATCGAAGGGCGATGCGCCTGTTGGAACTTCGGGGGTTCCCGAAGTGCGAAGCACTTTGACGGATATGTTCGAGCGTGAGATCGACGCGATCGCGCACGAGGGGCGTTCGTCAGGCGTCGAAATCGTGGCGCATAGCGCGCACGCGCGGCGCGGCATGACGGCGCTGAGCGTGACCATCGACAAAGACGGCGGCGTCGATTTGGCCGCCTGCGAACGAATCGCGGCGCGCATCAACCGCGCGCTCGAGGCGATCGATGCGCCCTACTCGCTCGAGGTCGAGTCCGCGGGGCTCGAACGGCCGCTCTTGCGGCCCGGCGACTACGAACGCTTCTCCGGCAAGCGCGTGCGCATCGTGACATCGCTCTCGATCGCCGGGGGAAAGACGCATCGCGGGACGCTGGCGGGCCTGCGCGGCGAGACGGTCATCCTTGCGACCGAGAACGGCGAGTTGCCGCTCCCGCTCGCAACCATCAAATCGGCGAACTTGGAGTACGATCCACGCGCCGATCTACAACGCGACAAACGTGAACGGAAAGCACATGGCAGAATCGGCAGCTGAAGAAAAACTCATCGACGTCTTACAGTTCATCTCGAAGGAACGCAACATCCCGTTCGAGATGTTGCTCGAGGCGCTCGAAGCAGCGTTACTCACCGCATACAAGCGGCACTACGGCAGCGAAGCAAACGCAATCGTGATGGTCGACCGCGGCACCGGCGAGTACCGCGTCTACCATCGCCGCACGGTGGTCGAGAGCGTCGAAGATCCCAAGCTCGAAATCTCGGTCAAACAGGCGGGCTCCCCGTATCAGCCGGGCGACTTTTACGATGAAGAGGTGACGCCGAAGGAGTTCGGCCGCATCGCCGCCCAGACGGCAAAGCAAGTCATCGTGCAGCGTATCCGTGAGGCCGAACGCGACACCGTTTACAACAAGTACGCGCGCAAGCTCAACGACCTCGTAACGGGCACGGTGCAGCGCTACGAGCAACGCAACATGTACGTGCTGCTCGAAGGCCGCGACGAGGCGATTCTGCCGCTCTCCGAGCAAGTGCCGGGTGAAACGTTCCGTATCAACGACTTCATTCGCGGCTACGTGGTGGACGTGCGAAAGTCGCCGAAAGGCCCGCAGGTCGTGCTCTCGCGCGCCGCTGAAGGGCTCGTGCAGCGACTGCTCGAGCTCGAAGTGCCGGAGATTGCCGACGGCATCGTCGAGATCATGGCGATCGCGCGCGAAGCCGGCAGCCGTTCGAAAGTCGCCGTGCGCAGTCTGCGCGCCGAGGTGGATCCCATCGGCGCATGCCTGGGGCCGAAATCGAGCCGCATCGCCAACGTCTCCGACAATCTACGCGGCGAGAAGATCGACGTGATCCGCTACGATGCCGACCCGCAAGCGTTCATCATGAACGCGCTCGCCCCGGCGAAAGTCATCAGCGTCGAACTCTTCGACGACGACGGCGTCGCACTCGTCGTCGTGCCCGACTATCAACTCTCGCTCGCCATCGGCCGCGACGGTCAGAACGTGCGCTTGGCCGCGCGATTGACGGGCTGGCGGTTGGACATCGCAAGCGAGAGCGAGGCCGACGAGGCGCGCGAGCGCTATCTGGCGGAGCGCGCGGAACGCGCCGGCGGCGAAGAGGTCGTCGAGGAAGCCGGCGAGGTCGAGGAAGTGCAAGCGCCGGCGGCGGCTGCAGGCGTCGACGAGGAGCTGGTCCGCAAGCTGGAAGAGTTCCGCCGCGAGCGCCTCGGAGGCGAGCAATAGCGACTCCACTCCGAACCTGCGTGGGGTGCCGCAAGCGCATGGCGCAGCCGGCCTTGACCCGGTTCGTTCGCGTGCCGGACGGCTGGAGCGCCGATCCGCCCGGCGGCAAGCGCCGGGCCGGCCGGGGCGCCTACCTCTGCTCTGCGGAGTGCGCGCAGCGGGCCGCGAAGAACCGGCGCTACCCGGGGCTTGCATCGGCGGCCGCAAAATATGGTTTAATAAGTAGTTCGATGAACAACCAGATTCGCAATGATCGATAGATACAATGCTCTCATCTAGCCACACGACGTGGCTGAAGGTTCGTCCGTCCCGATGGGCGGGCCGAACTGGCAGCGACACGACGTGGCTGAAGGTTCGGAGCGCGGGATGCGCGTCCGCCCCGATGGGCGGCCGAACTGTCGAGGGCGGTCAATTGACGACCTAGCGCCGTGGGCGCCCCGTGTGGGTTGCGCTCACAAGGGGATACATGGCAGCAGCAACCGGTAGTAAAGTACGTATTTTCGAGCTCGCCAAAGAAGTGGGGCTCACGTCCAAAGAGCTGATCGCGCTCTTCAACGAGCGTCTTGGCGGCGTTTTCGAGGCCAAGAATCAGCTTAGCGTCGTTCCCGACAATATCGCGGATCTGGTTCGCAGCGTGCTCAAACCGGCGCCGGCGGCCAAAGCCCCCGCCAAAGAAGCTGCTGCCCCGCCCGCCCGCAAAGCCCCGCCGAAGGCGGCTGCGCCCAAGCCGGCCGCGCCCCCGGTCGAGGTCGCGCCCGTTCCTCGTCTGCGTCCGGTTGCGCCGAGCTCGGCTCCGCGCGCGCCGAAGGCACCCGCCGCCAAACCCGAGATCGAACCCGCCGCACCGGTGGCCGCCGCGCCGCCGCCGGCGCCGGCGGCCCCGCGCCCCGCACGCCCCCGCCCACCGGAGGCGCCGATTCCGCGTCTGCAGCCCGTACCGCAGGGACAGAATTCCATTGCCCGGCGTCCGCCCGCGCCGACGACGACCGCTTCCGCTTCTCCGGGTCCCTCGACGGGGGTCCCCGGGCGTCCCGGCGTTGCACCGCGTCCGGGTCAAGCCTTGCCGGGCCAGGGCGGGAAGGGCCCGGTCACGCCGGCACCTCGCGGCAACGGGCCGCTGACGCCGCCGCAACGCCGCCCCGCGGGCAACGGTCCGTTCCGTCCGCTCGCGCCGGGAGCACGACCCGTCGGGCCACGCCCGGCCGCACCCTCAACCGAGGCCCCGGCGCCCTCGGCCGGTGGCCGCCCGGGCGAGCGCACGCGCAGCCACGAGGACAAGGCCGCCGCGAAAAAAGATCGCGAGAAAGAGCTGCTGCTCGAAAAGGACCGCCAGCGCAAGAAGAAGGGCGTCGAAGCGGCAGCCGCTGCGCCGCCGCGCGCGCTGGAAGCAATCGAGATTCCCGACTTGCTCACCGTGCAAGAGCTCGCGACCTCGATGATCGTGCCGGTCAAAGACGTCATCACCGAGCTCATCAAGACCGGCACCATGGCGACGATCAATCAAAACATCTCGAGCGACATCGCCATCGCCGTCGCCAAGAAGTTCGGCTTCAACGCGGTCGTCAAAGAGGCCGGTGAAGAAGTCACCGTCGAGCAAGAAGAAGACAAACCGGAGATGATGACGGCGCGTCCGCCGGTGGTCACCGTGCTCGGTCACGTCGACCACGGCAAGACGTCGTTGCTCGACAAGATCCGTAGCGCCAACGTCGCCGCAGGCGAGGCGGGCGGCATCACGCAGAAGATCGGCGCGTACACCGTCGAGAAGAACGATCGCAAGATCACCTTCATCGACACGCCGGGTCACGAAGCGTTCACGGCGATGCGTGCCCGCGGCGCGAAGGTCACCGACGTGGCGGTTCTCGTCGTCGCTGCCGACGACGGCGTCATGCCGCAGACGAAGGAAGCGATCGCGCATGCGAAAGCTGCGGGCGTGCCGATCGTGGTTGCGGTCAACAAAATGGACAAGGCCGACGCGCAGCCCGATCGCGTGAAGCAACAGCTCGTCGAAGAAGGTTTGCAGCCGGTCGACTGGGGCGGCAACATCGAGATGGTGCCGGTTTCCGCAAAGGCCGGCACGGGCATCGACCAACTGCTCGAGACGGTGTTGCTGGAAGCCGATATCAAAGAACTCAAAGCGAACAAGAACCGGCGCGCGACCGGCGTGGTCATCGAATCGCAACTCTCGCGCGGGCGTGGCGCGGTGGCGACGGTATTGGTCCAGAACGGCACCTTGCGGGTCGGCGACATCGTGGTGGTCGGCGGCACGTTCGGTAAGGTGCGTGCGCTCATCGACGACAAGGGCAAACAAGTGAAGAAGGCAGGCCCGTCGATTCCGGTCGAGGTGATGGGTCTGCAAGACGTTCCCGCCGCCGGCGACACGCTGATGGTCGTCTCCGACGAACGCGTCGCACGCGAAACCGCCGAGAAGCGTGCGGTGCGCCGCCGCGACGTGCGCATCGCCGGGACCGGCTCGCAGCGCGTCTCGCTCGAAACCTTCATGTCGATGCCGGCCGAAGGCAAGAAAACGCTCAACCTCATCATCAAAGCCGACGGGCAGGGTTCGCTGGAAGCGTTGCGCGCGCGGATGGAGTCGCTCTCGACGAGCGACGTCGACGTTCGCGTCATTCACGGCGGCGTCGGTGCGATCACGCCCAACGACGTCAACCTCGCCAGCGCATCGAATGCCGTGCTCATCGGCTTCAACATCCGCCCCGACGAGACGGCGAAGCGTCTGGCCGATAACGAAGGCGTCGATCTGCGCTTCTACCAAGTGATCTACGAAGTCGAAGACGACCTGCGCAAGGCCATGACCGGCATGCTCGCGCCGGTCGAACGCGAGGTGACGCTGGGACGCGCCGAAGTGCGCGAGGTCTTCAAGGTCAGCAAGGTCGGAACGATCGTCGGCTGCTATGTCAAAGACGGCAAGATCGTGCGCAACTCCAAGGTGCGCGTCTTGCGCGACTCGGCGGTCGTCTTCACCGGCGAACTCGAGAGCCTGCGCCGCTTCAAGGACGACGTACGCGAGGTCGCGGAAGGCTTTGAGTGCGGCATCCAAGTCGCAAAGTTCCAGGACCTCAAAATCGGTGACGTCATCGAAGCCTACACGACCGAACACGTCGCAGCGGAGCTCGTCACCGCATGACGGCGTTTCCCCGGGAAACGGCACACGTCGAGGGAGAGCAGAGGGGAGGCGGCGAGTGAAGGCGCAGAGGCTAGCGCGGATCGATCACGAGGTACAGCGCGTTCTCGGGATGTTGATCAGCCAAGAGCTGAAGGATCCGCGTCTGGGTTTCGTCACGGTAACACGGACCGAAGTAAGCGACGATCTACGCTCGTGCAAGGTTTTCGTCTCGGTGATCGGCGATCGCCATCAGGCGCACCAATCGCTCGAAGCGCTCCACTCGGCGGCGCGCTTCTTGCGCGGCGAGCTCGGCCACCGGATCGACCTGCGTCACACGCCCGAGCTGGTTTTCGTCGAAGACCGCTCGACCGAACGGGCCATCGCGCTTGCCAAGACGCTGCGCGAGGACGCGGCGCGCCACGCTCCCGAAGAAGGGGACTCATGATCGAAGATTCATTGCAGTCGTCGACCGAAGCCGAGATCGTTGCAGAGCTTCGGCGCCGGCCGGCGTTCGTGATGGTAAGCCACGTGAAGCCCGACGGCGACACGCTCGGAGCGGGTTTGGCGCTTGGGATCGCGCTCAAGCGGATCGGCAAACGGGTCGCGTACTTCCAGCAAGACGCCGTGCCGCGCAATCTGCGCTTCTTGCCGGAAACCGAATTCGTGTCGCGCCGGATTCCGGCCGATTTCCCGCCCGACACACTGTACGTTTTCGGCGACATGAGCGATCCGGCGCGTGCGGGAGAGTTCTTGCCGAAGATCGACCGGGCGAACATGCTCGACATCGATCATCATCTCGGCAACAAGCACTTTGGCGCGCTGAACTTCGTGATCCCGAGCGAATGCTCGACCGGCACGGCGGTGATGCGGATTCTGCGTGAGATGGGCACGCCGATCGACGCCGACATCGCGACGTGCATTCTCACCACGATCATGACCGACACCGGCGGCTTCATGCACTCCAACACGTCGTCCGAATCGCTCGAACTCGCGGCGGAATTGATGCGTGCCGGCGCCGACAAAGAGTTGATCACCGAAGAGATCTTCGGCAACAAACGGATCGCGGCGACGCGTCTGTTGGGACGGATCATCGACGAAATGCGTTTCGCGCACGACGGACGGTACTGTTATTCGTTCGTCGACGATGCGATGCTGGCGCAGACCGGCGCCGACGGCGAAGACGTCGAAGACATGGTCAACGTATTGCGCGCGCAGGAAGGTGTCGAGGTGGCGGCGCTCTTCAAGGCGTTTGAGGGCGAGATCCGGGTGAGTCTGCGCTCGAGCGGAAAGATCAACGTGCAGGCGGCGGCGGCGCGCCTGGGCGGCGGCGGCCATTTCCGCGCGTCGGGATTGACGCTTCATGGCTCGCGAGACCAAGCGTACGCCGCGGTCGAGGCGGCACTCTCGGCCGAAGGACTTTGAGCGCGCTCGAGATCGGTTTTGTCAACGTTTTCAAACCCGCGGGATATAGTTCGGCTCAAATCGTAGCGCGCATCAAGCGCATCTACGGTGTCTATGGCCGCGATCGCAAGATCGCCGCAGGTCACCTGGGTACGCTCGATCCGCAAGCCGCGGGCGTTCTTCCGGTCGCCATCGGCAAAGCGACGCGCCTCATTCCGCTGCTCGAGGACCAGCGCAAGGCCTACACCGCGCTGCTCGTGCTCGGACGCTCGACGACCACGCAGGACGCGCTCGGGGAAACGGTCGCGCGCGGCGAACTGCCTGCCCATTGGGAGCGCAAACTCGAGGACGCGTTGCCGCGGTTCATCGGCAAGATCACGCAGATCCCGCCGATGTTCTCGGCGCTCCATCACGACGGAAAGCGCCTCTACGAACTCGCTCGCGACGGCAAAACGGTAGAACGTAAAGCGCGCACGATCACCATTTACGGCCTGACGCTGCTCGGGACCGAGGCGCCCGTTTCGAGCGGCAGCGGATGCGCGCGCATTCGCGTGGCGTGCAGCGAAGGGACGTACGTACGCACGCTTTGCGAGGATCTCGGCGCGGCGATCGGCGTACCCGCGCACATGGGTGCGCTCGTGCGAGAAGCGTCGGGACCGTTCGTGCTTTACGAGTCCCGCATGCTCGAGGAGATTGCCGACGATCCACAAGGCTCGGTGACACCGCCCGAAAACATCATTCCGTTTCCGACGATCGTCCTCGACCTGCGCGGCTCGGCGGACTTTCGCGCCGGACGCGTCGTGCCGCTGCCCGACGGCGCGCCCGCGCCGCGCGTCTTCGTGCGCGATCACTCGCGGACGCTCGTGGGCGTTGGTGAAGCGCATGGAGCGCTTCTTGCGCCGCGAAAAGTCTTCGTGTGAAGATCTACCACGAGCTTTTTCGAGAGAACGATCGCCCACTCGTTCTCGCGATCGGCTTTTTTGACGGGATGCATCGTGGGCATCTCGAGATTGCGAAGGCGGCGAGGCGGATGCGCAAGCCGGGGTACCGTGTCGGCGTGTTGAGTTTTGCGAATCACCCGGCAGCGTTCTTGCGGCCGGGGACGGAGCCGCCGCTCTTGACGACGACGGCGGAGCGGGTCGATCTCTTCGCTCGAGCCGGCTTCGAAGAGTGCTTTCTCATCACGTTCGACGACCAGATCGCGCAGCTGACGCCGCTCCAGTTTCTCGAACGCCTCGGCGCGATGAGCGTGCAGGGCGTGGCGGTCGGGGCGACCTTTCGCTTCGGGCACAAGCGCGCCGGCGATGCCGCGATGATGGCAGCCTATTTCGCCGAACGCGACCGGCCGCTCGTCGCGCTCGAAAACGTCTCACACGACGGCGAGCGGATCTCCAGCACGCGGATTCGTACCCTGGTTGCCGATGGAAACCTCGAGCTCGCCGACCACCTGCTCGGTCACAGCTACGAGTTGCGCGGCGTCGTCGAAGTAGGGTTCGGGCGCGGCCACGATCTCGATTTCCCCACCGCCAACCTGGCCGTGCCCGAGAAGCTCCTACCGAAGGACGGCGTCTATGCGGCCATCGCCCGGCATGACGGTCGCGACCACGCGGCGCTCGTCTCGATCGGAACCAATCCCCAGTTCGAGGGCAAGAAGCGAACGATCGAAGCATGGCTGCGCGACTTTCAGGAGACGATCTATGGGCACGAAGTGGCGCTGCGCGATCTGCGCTACCTGCGCGAGCAGCGGCTCTTCGCTTCGGTCGACGAACTCGTGGCGCAGATGCGAACCGACCTGGAGGCGGTGGCGTTTCCTAGTTATGGATAAGCGATCGATGGTTGCGGCAGCGACGGTGTTGCTGCTGGCGGCTTGCGGCGGCGGAAGCGGCGGCGGCGCGAGCGCCACGGCTCACGTCGGCCAAGCTGCGCCCGATTGGAGCGACCCGCTGGTCAGCGGCGGCACGATGACGATGGCGCAGCTGCGCGGCAAGCCCGTATTCATGGACTTCTTTGCGACCTGGTGCCCGCCGTGCAATGACGAGGCGCCGGAGATCAATGCCGCCTACGAGCAATTCCGCTCGCAAGGCCTGCAAGTCGTCGGCGTCGACGTGCAAGAGAACGCGGCCAAAGCCAAGCAGTTCGTCGCGCAGCACCAGCTCGCGTATCCCGCCGTCGTCGATTCGGGAACGTTGAGCGATCAGTATCAGGTCAACGGCATGCCGGTCGGCGTCTTCATCGACAAGAGCGGCGTCGTCCGCAAAGTCGAAGTCGGCCAGCTCTCGAAAGATCAGCTCGACGCCGACATCAAGTCGATTCTCTAGGGAAGCTCTGAAGAAGTCCATGCACCGATCGTTATGGCCCCGATGGCCGCAGATCCGAGGAGTCGGCGAGGGAGCATAGCTAGGGTGTTCTGTGACCGAGCCGACGACGATGGAGATGCGCCATCGCGGCTATAACCCTTCGGGCAAGGGCATTTTCCGGTGCGGGTCTTCGTTGCATCCTCGGTCACAGAGCGCGTTGCTATGCTCCCTCGGATGCGCCTCGATTCGCACCGGAAAATGCTCCTTGCGATCGGTACAGCGACTTCTTCAGA
>DATJRM010000057.1:0-3191 GCA_035504755.1 Candidatus Acidiferrales bacterium | reverse complement strand
ATCTACGCGAGCGATGTCGAGATCATCGGTCGCGTCGAGGCTGTCGTCCGCCGCCTCTAGTCCATTCTTGGCGGCGATCCGGGAAGCGCTGCCGTGGAGCTTCATCGGTCTGATCGCCGCCTTCGTGGCGATCGTGCCCTTTGTGCATCTCCCGGGTCCGTTCTTCGGGCCTTCGTTCGGCTTGCGCGTCTCGGCGGCGCTGCTCCCCGCGTTCGGTGTCATGGGCCTGGTCCTCGCCCCGACCCTTGGATGGTTCTACGCCCGCCGCGCGCGCATCGATCCTCTTGCGACGGTCGTTGGAAGCCTACTGGCGTTCTTGATCGCGCTGCCGCCGCTGGGCGGACCGCTGCTCGCGTATCTGCGTGGTGTCGGCCCAAGCGGGTTGTTCTTGGCGTTCGCGGCCTGCGCTGTCGTCGCGCTGGCGGCGCGAGCCGCGGGCAATGCCTGGATCGGCGCCTTCGTCGCGATCGCCATCGCCCTAGGACTGCGCATCTTGCACGTCCCGATCTTCGGCGCAATCGCGGCGGCAATCGAGCCGCTTGGCCGGCTCGGCGATACCTATCTTGCGCTGCTCGTCATCGTCGTCACGCAAACGTTGCTGTGGGTGATCGGCATGCACGGGCCGGCGCTGTTGGCGGCGGTGGTTACGCCGGTGTATCTGACGCTGCAGATGCAAAATACGCTCGCCTACGAGCATCATGCGCCGCTGCCGCACATCGTCGTGGTCTCGCTCTTCCTTTTTATCTTTCCGGGCGGCGCGGGCTCGACGCTTCCGCTGGCCGCCCTGCTCGCGCTCTCGCGCGTCGCTCGCCTGCGAACGGTCGGGCGCGCGACGATCGTGCCGGCGTTCTTCAACGCGAATGAACCGCTGCTCTTTGCCGTTCCGGTCGTGCTCAATCCGTTTCTCGTTCCGCCGTTCATCATCGCGCCGATCGTGCTTGCGACGACGACCTACCTCGCGGTGAGCATGGGCTGGGTGGGGCGCGCGATCTATTACGTGCCCTCGTCGATACCGACGCTGATCTCCACCTATCTCGCGACGTTGGACGTGCGCGCGATCGGGCTCGTCGCGCTCAACGTCACGCTGGCGACGCTGATCTACGTGCCGTTCGTGCGTGCGTTCGAACGGCATGTCGAAGCGGAGCGCGCAGCTGCAGCATGATCGAATTGTTGTGCGAGACCTTCGGGATCGATGCACGCGTTCGCGCCGCGGCGACGCTTGCGCACGAGCAAACGCGTGCACTTACGTATCCTGCCCAAGCGCGCGTGAAGGCACACGTCCTGCGCGCGTTCTTCGACGAAGGCGTGTACGAAAGCGACCTCGCCGGAACGAGCGGCTATGGGTACGACGACGCAGCCCGCGAGCGTTACGAGGCGCTGCTCGCGCGGGTGCTCGGCGCCGAGCAGGTGTTGGCGCGCCTTTCGATCGTGAGCGGCACGCAGGCGATTGTCACCGCGCTCGGCGCCTGCGTTCCGCCCGGCGGCCGGCTGATCGCTGCGGCCGGCCCTCCCTATGACACGCTGCGTAACGCCATCTGCGACGCCGACTACTCGCTGGTTTCGCAAGGGGTTATCTATCAGGAAATCGCGCTTCGCGACGATGGCGCGCCGGATCTGGAGGCGATTGCAGCGGCTGCCGCACAGGGCGATGCGTCCGTCGTCTTCGTGCAGCGCTCGCGAGGCTACGCACCGCGACCCTCGCTCGACGTCGACACGTGCGCGCAAATCATCGCATGCGTGAAACGCGCCGCGCCGCACGTTGCGGTGCTGGTCGATAATTGCTACGGCGAGCTGGTCGAGGATCGCGAACCCACCCACGCCGGCGCCGATCTCATCATGGGCTCGCTCATCAAGAATCTGGGCGGCGCGCTCGCACCGGGCGGCGGCTACATTGCCGGTCGCGCCGATTTGATCCAGCGGGTGGCCGCACGCTTATACGCTCCGGGTTTGCGCGGCGGCATCGGTCCGACGTTCGGCTTTGGCCGCGCGATGATTCAAGGGCTCTTTATCGCGCCGATGATTGTCGAGCAAACGCTGCGGGGGCTCGACTTTGCCGCGGCGCTTTTCGCGCAGCTTGGTTTTGACGTCGATCCGCAGCCGGGTTCGGTCCGCACCGATATCGTGCAGGCGATTCGTCTTGGCGATCCTAAGCGCTTGCTGCGCTTTACAGCCGGTTTACAAACCGCCATGCCGCTTAATGCAAGGTTTCGCCCGGAGCCTGGAGCGGTTCCCGGTTACGTCGATCCCGTCGTGATGTCGAGCGGTGCATTCGTGGGCGGCGCGACGATCGAGCTATCGTGCGATGCGCCGCTACGCGCGCCGTTCGAGGTATATCTCCAAGGCGGTATCGTCGCCGAGCACGCGATGCTTGGCGCGCTCCTCGCCGCTGCGGCCGTTACGGCAGAATGAAGGCGGCGCCGCCGGAGCAGAGAAGAACGTACACCGGTGAGTACTCAAGAAGATCGCTCGCACGAGCGCCAATTCTTTCGCGCGATCGTTGATTTCCCGGTAACGATCATCGTCCCGGGACACGAATTAGTGCTGAGCGGAGCCGCCGTCGATCTCAGCCGTGGCGGGATGCGCATCACTACCACCACCGATCTCCCGGCCGGTCAGCCGATCGTCTTGCGCTTCACGCTTCCGGGACACGATCGCGAAATGCTGGTTCGCGCAAAAATCGCGCTTACGTTCTTTGACGCGTCGACCAAACGCTACGCGCACGGTGTTGCATTTACGCAATACACGTCCGGCGATCATGAAAAGATCGCGGCGTTCGTGGCTTCAAAGCAACCCGCGAAGTAGGGCTTTAGCCGTTCCGAGATTCGCCGAGGAAACCGTAGAAGAAATAGCGGTTGCCGTCGCCGGTCGTAATGACGATGCGCGTGTCTTGAATCTCTGCGGCCGTGATGGTTTTTCCCACCAGAGTCTCGAGAATCGCCTGCGCTTGCAGGAATTCCGCCTCTCGCAGGGCATCCGGCTCCACTTCAATGAGCTCTAGGAGCTCGTCGATCCGGTCGTTCATCGTCACCCTATGACTATCGTCCGGAAGGCCCGTTTTGTTAGCGCTGCCTTAACACCCGGCGGCCGGCCGACCAGGAGCCGGGCGGCCGCACCAGAGAAGGGCTCGCCGCCATGTACCTGCTCGAGGTCCTCAGCGGACCGCTCGATGGAAAAAGCTGGACGTTTGAAAG
>DATJRM010000056.1:0-3144 GCA_035504755.1 Candidatus Acidiferrales bacterium | reverse complement strand
CCACCCGACGCGATCTCGAGCAGGCGGTAATCGGCGCGGGCTTCAATCCCGTGATTCGCGACACGTACTGGAACGTGCGTCGCGACATGGCGCTCGCGACGGCTTAAGCGCCGTCCAGCGCCGCTTCGATCGCAAAGCGCACCGCGGTTACCGCTAGCGGTTCGAGAGGTTCGGGCCACGTAACGCGCGCCGCAATGCCGTTCTGGGCAAAAACGGCGACGCGGTGGACTTCGTCGATGTGCACGGAGCCGTCTGCCGTGTAGGACAATCGTTCGATCGATGCACCGAACGTACTGCGTAAGAGCGCGCCGAGCGCTTCGACGCGTTCCGGCAAGCCTTTTGCGCGGTCGAGTGCCGGGAGCATCGTCGCGAGTTCGATGACTCTTGCGTGCGCGCTGCGGCTCGCGGCGCCTTTGGTTGCAAGGATACGTTCCTGTGTGAGTACCGCTTCGAGGCGACTTTCGTTTCGTATCGGCCGCGCGGCCATTTGAACGAGTTCGGACGCGCCGCTCTCGTCGTTGCGCGTGTAGGTCACGATGGCGACTTCGCCGCTCTCCAAACGGCGCCGCGTCGAGCGACCCTCGGTGTCGCCACGCTTCCACAGCTCGATCAGGTGATAATGCTGCCGCTGCGCCGCGGTCTCATTCTCGTAGGAGAATGTCAGATCGCCTTCGTCGTTTGCATCGTAAATCACGATCGGCGTTTCGGCCTGTTCGGTCGCCGCGAAGAGCAGCGAGAGTTGGTTGGTCGATCGCCGGCGCACCGTAATGTCGCGACCGACCATCAGTCGCAGCCGGCGTCCAAATCGCGTGGTGAACGGCCGATCGACGAATTCGATCCAAAACTCCGAACCGTCCTTACGTTGCGCGAGGACTTCGCGATAGTTCGGCTGGCCGGCCTCGATTGCGCGCAGGATTGCGTCCATCACGGGAGGCGTGTTGTGCGGCGAATAAATCATCGTGTAGGAGCTGCCGATTAGCTCCTCTTCGGCATACCCGGTGGCTTCGAGAAAGGAACGGTTTACATTGAGAATCTTCGGACCGCCGGCCGACGGTAGCGTGTCGTCGGTGACGATCATGAAGTCGCTGGCCTGCCCCACGCCCTCGGAGAGCATGTGCATCGCTTCCTGAGCTGCTCGACGATCGGTGACGTCGCGAATCGTGAGCGCGCAGTGGATCGTCGGTGATTCGAGCGGGTGCGCGCGTACCTCGGCCCAGAACGTCGATCCGTCTTTGCGATAGAGTTGCACCTCGGCGACGACGGCTTCGCCCCGCAGCACGGCGCGGGCGTTTTCGCCGACGAGCAGCCGGTTCGATGCATCGCCCAACAGGCGTGGATAGATCCCAGCGGAGAGATCGTCTTGCGAATAGCCGGTCATTCGCGCGAAGGCCGGGTTGACGTAGATGACGGGGGGCGCCAGCAGACTTTCTCCGCGCAATCGCACGATAAAGACGCCGTCGGGCTCGCTGTCGATCGTGGCGGTGAGAATCGTCCGGAAGCGCTCGTGCTCCTTGCGGCGGCTGATTGCGTGCGTCGCCACCACGAAGCGATCCGATCCGTCGGCGGCGGGCTCCAGTCGGTGCGCCACGGCTTCGACCCAGTAAGCCGCACCATCCGCGGCGGTGAGTTCGACTTCGAATGGCGAGACGTCACCGCGAGTAACGCTTTCGCGCGCGAGATCGACCATGCGCACGTTATTTCCGAGCCGTAGATAGACTGGGTCTTCGCCTAGAAGCGCCTCGCGATCGAACTTCGTTCGCGCGACCACCGCGTCGTTGACCCACTCATAGCGTGGGTAGCGGTCGGACGGTTGCCAACGGAACACCGCGAAGCCGAATTGTGCGAGCTGTGCCGCCGTATCGAGGATCTGGAGATAGTCGCCTTGTTGTAAAGTCACCAGTCGCGATCACCTCCGATGGGAGGGTTACGCGGCGTGGCGGATCGTTCCCGCGCCCAAAACTTCATCACACTCGTCGAAGACCGCGACCAACTGTCCGGGTGTCACGGCGCGCAACGGTTCGTCGAATCGTAGGTACAAAGTCCCGCCGCCGTCGACGGTCGCCTGCGCCGCGGCAGGTGTCGCTCGGTAGCGAACCATCGCGCGGACGCTCACCGGACCATTTGAGAAGCGTTCAGGCTGAAGAAGGTTGACATCGTCCGCGACCAGCGCCGTCGAAAGCAATTCATCCTCGCGGCCAATCACGATCGTGTTGCTTACCGGGTCGATGCGCGTAACGTAGCGTGGCCCGTCGTTTGTCGCCGGCAGCTTCGCGCGCTGACCCACCGTATAATTCGCGATACCTCCGTGGGTGCCGACCTGCGCGCCGGACGTATCGACGATCGAGCCTTCGCGATTGATCTCCGGCTGCAGCCATTGCAGCACGTCGCGGTAGTCTCCACCTTCAACGAAGCAGATGTCCTGCGACTCGCTCTTCTCGTGGACAGGCAACCCCATGCGGCGCGCGTGCTCGCGCGTGAGCGCCTTCTCCATCGTGCCGACCGGCAACAAGAGCGCCGCAAGCTGATCGCGCGTCAGCTGGGCGAGCGCGTACGACTGGTCCTTCGCGTTCGGTGTGCGGTACAAGTGCGGACCTTGCGCGTCGCGCTCGAGGCGCGCGTAGTGCCCGGTCGCCACATACTGTGCCCCTAGCCGGTCGGCGTATTCCGCCAGGGTGCCGAGTTTGACGAAGTTGTTGCACGACACGCACGGATTAGGCGTGCGGCCGTGTGCGTAGTCGTCGATGAAACGATCGATGACGTTACGGCGAAACGTTTGTTCGAAGTTCAGGACGTAGTGTGGGATTCCCAGCACCGCGGCGCTGCGCCGCGCGTCGTCGAAATCGTCGATGCCGCAGCAGCTCTTTGCGTGCGGCGCGCGCGTCGGCGTATACATCTTCATCGTGACGCCGATGACGTCGTAGCCCGCCTCCACCAAGAGGCCCGCGGCTACTGCCGAATCGACGCCGCCGCTCATTGCGGCAATAACTCGAGGTTTAGTCATGATTCCGTTGCACAGGATAACAGGAGAAAGGGACTAACTCAAAGCCCCAATGCCAGCGCTGGGTGAGCGGTTTCGCGCCGCACGCGAGGCTCGCGGCCTCACACTCTCGGATGTGGCCGAGCACATTCGCATTCGCTCGGTCT
>DATJRM010000055.1:0-4415 GCA_035504755.1 Candidatus Acidiferrales bacterium | reverse complement strand
GTCATCGCCGCCGCAATCGCGGACCCAATCGTAGAGGCCCTCTCCAACGCAGGGCTGTTCGGCGCCGGCAACTTCACCGACCATTCAAATCTCGACGTGCTGCCTGCGCTCGCGTGCGGTACGGCGCTGCTCGCCGTCGCGTTGGTCTTGCGCGTGCGCCGGGACCTGCTGCGCGCCTCGGGCGATGCGTTGCGAACGAATCTCGCTGCGCTGTTGCCATGGATCTTCGCGATCCACCTCGGCGCACTTTTTGCGATGGAAACGAGCGAGCAAATCGTCGTCGCGGGTCATCCGCTGGGCGGTACGATCTGGCTGGGCGGCCCGGCGTGGTTCAGTCTCACGATGCATGCGCTCGTTTGTACGGCCGTTGCGTTCGCGCTCGCGCGCGTCGCTTGTGCGTGCGTGCGAACGACGGTGCGGATCGTGCGTCGCCTGCGCGCGCTCGCCATGCGGGCGCTGCACGGTCCACCTCCGCTCGCGCTGCGCTCCTTGGGCGCCGTCGTGCCGGGTCAAACGCCGCCGGTCCTGTGCCGGATCGGGAATCGCGCTCCTCCGCTGCTGCTCGCGTAATCTGCGCGCTCGGCGCGCTTTTCGAGCACACGATGCTGAGGAGTTTCGATGTTTTCAAAAATTCGTTGGGGGCGCGTGGCCCTCATAGCCGTTAGCGGCATTGCAGCCGTTATTGCAGGGTTCTTGCTCTTCGGCGATCGCGTGCGTCACGAAGTCGCGCTGCAATCGACGCATCAGGCGTTCCATGCGACCAAGCTGAATTTGCTGCTGCTCGGCTATCAAGACGACGAAGCTACGACCGACACGGTCATCCTCGCGCACCTCGACGTCGACCGCCGCACGGCGACCTTGGTCTCGATTCCGCGCGATTCGTGGGTGCCGATCCCCAACCACGGCCACGACAAGATCAACGCCGCATACGCGTACGGCGGAGCGAGGATGTCGGCGCGTGTCGTGAGCACGCTTCTCGGGGGCGTACCGATCGATGCGATCATCGCCTTGCAGCCCGAGGGAGCGGCGCAGATCGTCGACGCGATGGGCGGTCTCAACGTCGACGTCGACGAGGACATGAACTACGACGACTACAACGGCGAGTTGCACGTTCATCTCAAAAAAGGCGAGCAGTATCTCACCGGCAGTCAGGTCGCCGGGTATCTGCGTTTCCGCCACGATCCGTCATCGGACTACGGCCGAATGAAGCGGCAGCAGCAAGTGCTCAAACTCATGATGGATCAGCTCAGCCAGCCGCAAAACTGGGCCAAACTCCCGCGCATCATGCAGTTCGTTCGTAAGGACGTGCACACGAATCTCACCAACCAGCAGATGCTCGCGCTGCTCGAGGTCTATCGTGACGTCCCCGAGGACAACATTCGCTCGTTTACGTTGCCGAGCAAGCCCGGGTGGGTGGGCGACGCGTCGGTCGTTTTCGTCGACGATCACTGGGCGAAGCTCATCGGCAAGCTGCTCTTCACCAAGACCGATCCGCCGCAGGATCAGATTCTGGTGGCCAACGCCACCGGCAACACCGACTTCGACAGGACCCTCGTCGGTGCGCTGCGCGGCGGCGGCTGGAACGTGCAGACGTCGATCGATCAACCCATCAAAGCGACGAGCGTCGTCGTCGGCGACACGCGCGCAGCGCAAGCGCTGGCGCAAGTCTTCGCCGCGCCGCTGCGGCCGGGTACGAACTCGACGTTGCTGATCGGATCCGACTTGGCTCCCGATACCGAGTAGCTACGGCTTCTCGCGCACCGGCGTAGGATAGCTGGCGACGCTCCGATGCCCTTGCGCGTCGATCGCTCGCACGCCGAGGATGTAGTCGTCTTTGCTCACCGGTACCGTGGCTTGGGTGACGTTCCCGACGTTCTTGGCGTATTGCCAGTCGGCCGCCGTGGTCAAACGCCATACGATCTCGTATGAAACGGCGCCGATCGCCGGTTTCCAGCGCAAGGTCGAGTCGTAGCCCAAGCGGCGAAGCACCATCTGCGCATCCGGCGGCGCTTGCGGGCCGAGCGCAAGCGCCGCGAGCGCGGCGATGTTCGCTTGCGTAGCCCGCGCCATGTAGTCGAAATCGATGAACTGCAGCAGGTCGCCGTATTGCACGCCGTTCTCGATCCGAACGTTCTGGTGCTGATGCGCGAAGTTCTCGTTGGGCTCGACGAAGCGGACCGCGGCGTACCCGTCGTCTTGGAACGACTGCTGATCGCCGCCACGCAGGAATCGATCGGCGCGCCAGATCTGGCGGACGTGGAAGCCGCTGACATATTGCGGGACGGTCTCGCCGACGAAGCGCGCGAGCTCGCGTGACGGTGAGTCGTTCTCCGACCCGATCAAATTGACGCGCGTGACGTCCGTTCCGGCCGGGAGCGCCTGACTGAAGACGCGGATGACGCCGGGCTCGTGTACGCCGTTGCCGCCCGTCGAGTTGCCGATGATGTCATTGTTCAAATCGGCGGCGATGCTCGCGTCCTCGGCTTTGAGCTCGTCGGCGTAATGCTTGGAGCCCCACAGACCCAGCTCTTCACCGTCGAAGACCGCGAAGATGATCGTTCCGCGAAAACGATGCGGCGCCATGATCCGCGCAGCTTCGAGCACGGCAGAGGTACCCGATCCGTTGTCGTCGGCGCCCGGCGCTTGGCGCGTGCCGTTCGTGCAGTCGCCGTTGCAGTCGTCGTAGTGACTCGACATCACGTAGACGAGTCCGGGCTCGTCTCCGCGCAGCGTCGCGATGATGCTGGACTCGGACACGGCACGCGGCGTTCGCGGTGTTTTCGGCTGCGTGAAGTTGTCGAGCTCGACGGTCATGCGCCCACCGCTCGTCTTGGCAATCCGCTCGAATTGCGCGCGAATCCAATCGCGCGCGCCGAAAACGCCGTGTGTCGGCGTCGAACTCGTATCCGAGAAATCGTTGCGGGTGAAGAATCCGACGAGTTTCGTATCGGTGGCACGCAGCCGGGCGGCGCTCACCTGCGCGACCATCGCGGTGATTCGCGGGTCGAGCGGAGCGGGGCTCGGCGCGGCATACGTCAGCACCGCTGCGAGCAGTGCGGCTAAGCAAGCTTCGAGATTCATGCCTGCGAGGTTTTACGAAGCGGCCGTTCGTTCCTGATCGCCGGGCCTGCGGTCGCGACGGAACCGCCCGAGCGAGACCACGGTCCCGCCTCCCGCCGTGCTCTGCACCTCGAAGAGGTCCATGAAGCGCTGCATGATCGCGACCCCACGGCCGCGCTCCGCGCAGGGATCGGGCAGATGCACGTAGCCCGAAGGGATCGCGCGCCATCCCTGGCCTTCGTCGACGATTCGCGCCCGGATCAGCGTTTCGTCGATTTCGAGCATCACCCGGATGTCGCTCGCCGGAGCGCCGTGTTCGAGCGCGTTGGCAAGCGCCTCGCCGACGGCAAAGAGCAAAGCTTCGCGATCTGCCTCGAAGACGCCGTGGAGCGACGCGAACGCGATGATCGCGTCGCGGACATTCGTCGCATAAGAAGGATCGGGAGGGATGCGCACTTCGAAGGTCGGGCACGCGGGGTTCGCCTGCATCGAAGCGATTCTACCCAACGCGGAGGGCGCGAAACTCGCCTGGTGCAAAGAGACCACCATGGCGACCGTACCGACTCCCGAAGAAATCAAGTCCTACGCCGAGCGCGCCCGTAGCTCGCAAGTCCGCCTTGCAACCGACAAGGGCGACATCGTCTTCACGTTCTTTCCCGACGACGCGCCGCTGCATACCGCGGCGTTCATGAAGCTGGCGGAGGAAGGCTTCTACGACGGACTGACGTTTCATCGGGTCGAGCCGGGGTTCGTCGTCCAAGGCGGCGACCCCGACGGTGACGGAACCGGAGGGCCGGGCTATCGGCTCAAGGCGGAGTTCAATAAACGCCCGCATCTTCGCGGCACCGTGGCGATGGCGCGTTCGTCGAGTCCCGACTCGGCCGGGTCGCAGTTCTACATCTGCCTTGCCGACGCGCGTTTTCTCGACAACAACTACACGGTCTTCGGGCAGATGACCGAAGGCTTCGATACGCTCGATGCAATCCGTCGCGGCGACAAGATGAATCTCGTCACGGTGGAAGACACGCCGTAGCTCAGACTTTCGCTCAGCACGCATTTTTTCTGTCATCCTGAGCTTGTCGAAGGATCGCTGTCATCCTGAGCTTGTCGAAGGATCCCTGTCATCCTGAGCTTGTCGAAGGACGGCAGCAGGTTTGCTACACTCCGGCGGTCCTTCGACTACGCAAAGGGCCCGGCGTTCCGCCGGGCCCTTCGCTACGCTGATATGTTCGGCAGGTCGGTTTATGCCGACCGCCTGATCTTCTTCAGGTGATGACCGGCCACGCTGCGCTACGCTCTGGGCTTCGAACTCGTTCCTGAGACTAAGCGACCGGTCATAGGCGAACGCGAGATCG
>DATJRM010000054.1:0-42138 GCA_035504755.1 Candidatus Acidiferrales bacterium | reverse complement strand
AACCAGTTGTCGCCGCCGTCGAGCGTCAGCGCGTATCCGCCGTCTTCGCCGGTGATGATTCGCTTGGGATCGTTGGGCGCAATCCAAATCGCGTGATAGTCCACGTGCACGCTATCCGCGATTGCTTTGAAGGTCTTGCCGCCGTCGGTCGATTTCGAGAGCATCATGGAAACGCCGTAAACGATATCGGGGTTTTTCGGATCGACGGCGATGTGGGTGAAATAGAACGGCCGCTGATCCACGAGCGTGTTGTCCGAGACCATCGTCCAACGATCGCCGCCGTCCTCCGAACGCCAGAGAATACCTTGCTTCGATTCGATCAGCGCGTAGACGCGATTGCCGTTACTCGGCGCGATCGCCAATCCGATGCGGCCGGTTGTGTCGGTGGGAAGACCGTTGCCCTCGAGCTTCTTCCAGGTTTTGCCGCCGTCGGTCGATTTGTACAGACCGTCTTGTGGCCCGCCGCTGGTGAACGTCCACGGCCGCCGCTGGAACTGCCACATCCCGGCGTAGACTACGCTCGGATTCGAGGGATCCATCGCAAGATCGGAGGCACCCGCCTCGGGTCCCGTGTAGAGCGTCTTGGCCCACGTCTTGCCGCCGTCCCAGGTGACGTACACGCCGCGCTCGGTTGAATCGTTGAAGACATCGCCTTGCGCCGCGACGAGCACGTGGTTGTGGTCGCGCGGGTCGACGGCGATGCGCGAGATGTACTTCGTCGCGGCCAGTCCCATCAGCGTCCACTTCTCGCCGCCGTCGGTCGACTTGTAGACGCCGTCACCGTAGCTGACGTCGTTACGCGGGTTGTCTTCCCCGGTGCCGACCCAAACCGTTTGGTTGTCGGTGGGATCGATCGTCACCGCGCCGATCGCGGCGACGTCTTGCTTTTCGAAGACCGGGTCCCAGGTTTGCCCGCTGTTCTCGCTCTTCCACACGCCGCCGCCCGCGCTGCCGACGTAATACAGGTTGGGATCCGTTGCGGAACCGGCAACTGCGGCCACGCGACCGCCGGCCGCGGCCGGACCGATCTCGCGCCATTGCATGTTGGCATAGGGCGGCCCCGGCGTCGGTGTGGGCGATGGCGCCGGCGTCGGCTTCGCCGGCTTCGGCGGCATCGGGCTGGCCGAAGGCGAGGGCTGCGGCGTGGACTGCGCGAGCGCCGTTGCTCCGACGCACGCGATGAGCGAGCACGCGAATACGATGGTAAGGCGAACCTTCACGAACGGACCTCCAGAGCGAGCCGGGACACCCGTCGGGTCCGCACCGCTACTGGGAAACTCCTGCGCGCCGTGGATCAAAGTGCCATCATAACGGCGGCCCACATCATCTTTCGGTGACGGTTAGTGCGCGCGCTTCTCCATCTGCGCTCGATAGTGCGGCACGTTGACGTTGTAGGCCCACCACTCCGAGACGGCAATTCCCGCACATAAAAGGAGGAAGAAGGCGATAGCGCCGATCGCCCATGCGCGCCGGACGCGAGGGGACGTTCCACGATAGCGGGACATCAGGACTTGGACTTCGTCAAATCCATGACGTTCGGCCTCCGGCTGATCCGTGGGGGATATTCGGCAACCGGGTGGAACCCCGACGACCCATGAGCCGAAGCCACGCCCCGCTCCTTGCGGGACTCTGCTTCATTTTTGGACTCGTGTTGCCGGTCGGGGCGGGCGCCGCAACGCGACCGGTACCGGCGACGCCGCAGAGCATCGCCGTCTACGCCGCCGTGCTGCGCCTGTACAATCCCGAGATGCCTCAGTGGCAGAGCAAGGACCTCGCGCGTCACCTTTTGCTCACGGCGCAGCGCTGGAAGGTCGACACGAACATGCTGGCGGCGATCGTGACCGTGGAGTCGAGCTGGCATACGCATGCAGTCTCCTACGCCGGCGCAATTGGACTCGGGCAGCTTATGCCGCAGACGGCCGCGACGCTCGGCGTGAACCCGCGCGATCCGGCCGAGAACCTTCAGGGTGCGGCGCGGTATCTGCGCGGCTTGCTGGAAAAGTTCGGCTCGAATCCCCATCGCTACGAACTCGTCTTTGCAGCGTATAACGCCGGCCCGCAAGCAGTTACGCGGTACGGCGGCGTGCCGCCGTATTACGAGACGCAGCACTACGTGCTCAAAGTCTTACGCGCGTGGAACGAACTGCGCAGCATCGTTCGCCTACCGCGCAGCGTGTGGACAGCGGCGCGCGCATCGCACGCGCACGCTCCCGACGTTGACTACTGGCTCGACGACGGGCGCTAGCGCCTGTCATCCCGAGCGTACTTGTCATCCTGAGCTCACTTGTCATCCTGAGCCTGTCGAAGGACGAGCTTACCTGTCACCCTGAGCTCACTTGTCATCCTGAGCTCACTTGTCATCCTGAGCTCACTTGTCATCCTGAGCTTGTCGAAGGATGAGCTTGTCGAAGGACGAGCGTAGGCGCGAAGCGCCGGAGTCAAAGGGCGAACGCATTTCCCTGTCATCCTGAGCTCACTTGTCATCCTGAGCTTGTCGAAGGACGAGCGTAGGCGCGGAGCGCCGGAGTCGAAGGGCGTGCGCATTTCCCTGTCATCCTGAGCTTGTCGAAGGACGAGCGTAGGCGCGAAGCGCCGGAATCAAAGGGCGAACGCATTTCCTTGTCACCCTGAGCGTAGGCGCGGAGCGCCGGAGTCGAAGGGCGGGAGCGATCTCGGCGATCGCTCATCCTTCGACAGGCTCATCCTTCGACAAGCTCAGGATGACACAGCAAGCTCGTTCTTCGACAAGCTCAGGATGACACAGCAAGCTCGTCCTTCGACAAGCTTAGGATGACACAGCAAGCTCGTCCTTCGACAAGCTCAGGATGACACAGCAAGCTCATCCTTCGACAAGCTCAGGATGACACAGCAAGCTCGTCCTTCGACAAGCTCAGGATGACACAGCAAGCTCGTCCTTCGAGAAGCTCAGGATGACACAGCAAGCTCGTCCTTCGACAAGCTCAGGATGACACGCGCTATTTCAGTGGTTCCCTAGTTTCCAACGATCACGCCGATCGGCGTACCGCGATATTACGAAACGCAGCGCTACGTGCCGCTAGGGTTCGGCTTCCGGCGTTGGGCCAACGATGACCGGCACGAGGAACTCGTCGTCCTGATCGTCGATGATGCCGACGTAGCACGTTCCGAACTCGTCGCCTTGCCCGGTCGAGACCGTCGGTACGCCCGGCGCCACCGAATAGCTTCCGCCTGACCCGCTGATCGTCGCGTAATAATCACTGCAGTCGTAGGCGAAGGCCGGCGTCGGCGGATTTTGATCGATCGAGCCCGGATCGAGGGTCGCGCCGTTGACGCCCGTGGCCGTGAAACTGATCGACGATGAACTCGACGTCGCGAAGATGAAATACGGTTGCGACAGCGTGATGCCTCTGCCATTCGGATTGAAGGTCTGTGAGGCAAGAACGGTCGTGCCCGTTTCGCCGGTGACGATGTCATCCGTACTGTTGAGCGACAACGTCGCGGCCGATCCCAACGCCGTGCCGTTCCAATTCACGGTGATACCGGTCGCGTCGCTGTTTTGATTGAGCGTCGCATTCGAAAACGTGACGTTGCCGCTCGACGACGTCAAAGTCAATGGCGCGTCGAACGAACCCACGATCGTATTGCCGTCGGGATCGATGATATCGAGCGAAAGCGGATAACTGCCCGCTGCCGTAGGGTACGCGTTGGTCATCCCCATCACGGCGAACGTTGGTACGCCGTCGGTCGTGATGTTGACGGTGTTCGCACTCTGTGCTGTGATCGTTTGCGTCACCGTGCCGGTCGCAACGACGTAACCCTGGTACGGCTCGTTTTCGTTTACGGCGTAATCATAGAGGTCGACGACGAACGTGTCGGTGCCGGGCGGAGCTTGCACCTGCACGGTGCACGTGAGGCCCGAGGTCCCGCTCGAACAGTAGCTCTCGCTCCCGTTGAGCGGATAGTAGACGAGACCCGCGGCAGTTGAGCCTGCTTGGGAAACGCTGAAGCTGATTGCCGTGACGTTCGAGGTTACGTAGTGCCGGTGCCGGGACGCATTGACCGGCGTCTTCGACGGGACGACGATCTTAAACGTCGCACTCGTTCCCGCGGACGACGCGCTCGGTGCCGGCGCCACCGGTATTGACGCAGGAGATCTGCCGTTTCCGCCCCCGCATCCCGTCATGGCGAGCACGAGAGAGCTCATCGCCAGCACCACTCCAGTTGCACGTATCATGGCAGCGCTATGCCTCCGCGACGTCTGCGTTGGACCGTGCCGGTCGTCGTCGTCACCGTGACGCTCATCGACTGCGTGTGCGCGCTCGCGTCCTTCACCGTCACCGTGCATGCGCCGGCAGCGACGCCGGTGATCGTGAAATTGTGATCGCTGGTCGGAGCCGGCGTGGCGATCGTGCAGACGCTCGTGTTGTTGCTCGTGACCGTAAACGGACCGCTGTTACTCCCCGCGGCCTCCATAATGCCGACTATCTGCGCGCTTTCCGCGCCGGCGCCATCGATTCCGACGGTTGAGGATGGCCACAAACCCCAGGTTGATTCGTAGATCGTGTGCCCGATGCAAATCGGTTGATACGTGACGGTGTATGCGACGAATTCCGGGTCCGAATTGCCGTAGCACGTGAACCACGCCGTGCCATCGGACATCACGGCGAGACCGTCGGGTCCGTAGAAAAAATTATCGTTGAGTTGCATCGGGAAGACGCGTGAGACACCGGTGGAGGGGTTGGTGTAACCCAAGCCGCCGATTCCGAAGTCGGCATAATATACGAGCCCATCGCCGTACGCCGGAATGATCGGCTCGGTCAATGGTGCGCTCACGGTGTTCAGGGTCGTGAAGGTGTCCGACGGCGTGAACTCCTCCATATCGCCGTCCGCAAGAAACGCAGTCGCGTCGCCGACTTGGCCGACGTAAACGTTCGTTCCGTCGGTCGCCGCGTCGTACAGGTTGCTGAGCGTTGAAGCGCCTAGCGATGTTTGGAGGTTGGTAACGTACTGCGAAAACGTATCGGTCCCGAGGTTGTACACGTCGACGAAGCCGCCTTCGAGGCCAACGACGAGCGCGTTCGAGCCGCTCAAATAATCGATGGTGCGCGGACCATTGGCGAACGGCGCGGCAGCCGGAGGCGACGGCAGCGGGACGGTGCTTATTGCCCCTGTCGTATACGGTCCCGCGACCGGTATGCTTACCAGACGCTCGCCCAAAAGGTCCGTAAACCACATGTTCGTACCGCTCGCCGCCGGCGTCACCGCGCGGATATACGTGGAATCCGTGGGGGACTGCACGTTTGTCCCGGGCACGGCGATCTGCGTGAGGCTCCCCGCGTTAAAGCTGCTCAAGCGATAGATGAACGGGCTGGCGCTCGGCGTCGGATTCGGGCCGCCCGCGATCCACAGCGCGCCCGTCGAGTCGACGGCCAAGCCCGTAGGCTCGCTCGGCAGCGCGATCTCGCTATCGGTCAGCGTGGTCAGGTTGAACTGGTGCACCGCACCGTTTAGGGCCGCGATGAATCCGGAGCCCACGAGGTACTGAGTTTTGCCGACTGCAGCGTAATACAGATAATTGCCCGAGGCGATCATCTTGAGGCCCGACCAATCGTCGGTTTCATTTGTGCCGGTCGTGTAGTAAGCAAAGCCGCTCGCCGGCGTAATGCTCAGCGTGGCAGTCGCGCTATCACCACTCGCGCTCAACGTCGTCGCCGTCGTACCGGCGTACGATTGCGCCCACGATACGGTGACGTTCGACGCCGTCGTCGAATCAGGCAGCGCAGTCGGCGAGATCACAAGATCGCTGCCCGAGAGCGCGATAGGATTGTCGTACGTTCCGACGATCGTGTCGCCGCTTGCGTCCTGCGCGCTGACGTTGACGGTCATCGCTTGCGAAAGCGGGAGATCGGCGTTCACCGTCGATAACGTCATCGACGCGATGACGCCACCGAGCGAAACCGAGAGCGACGAGGTTTGACCGGAGACGATGGTGGCCGTGATGCTCCCAACCGAGAGCACGGACCCCGATCCGTTCGTGCCGCTGTATGCGGTGATCGTAAACGTGTCGCTGCCCGGGATCGCCTGCACGGTTATCGTGCAGGTCGTCACGCCGGAAACCAGCGGGCAGCTGGAGAGATTCGTGTACTGGGCGGGACTCGGCGAGTATCCCTGACTTGCGACTACCACGCCGATCGACTGCGTGCCGGCCGAGACGTAATTCGGACGGCGCCGCGCACTCGCCGTACCGCTCGGCTGTGGGACCTTGATGACAAGCGAGATCTTGTCGGGCGATTGTGCCGGGGGCTGCGTCGTCGGCAGCATGGGCGCGCCTGCCCCGGGTCCGCCGCCGCTGCCGCCGCCGCACGCGGCTAAGGCCACCGCGCTCAAGGCCGCGGCCATAAAGAGTAAACGAACGGAGCCTAAACCGGTCATGGGCATCGCGCCTCCGCCTACCCCCGCCGCTTAGCCCCCGAGAATGCGCTCACCTGCTTGGCCTAATGAACCTTTTGGCCCAACAAAGATCGCTTGCGCGCGCCCGAGATGCTCTTTGGGGGTGACGTAGCAGAGCATCGCCGTTCCGTACCAGCCGATCATCGCGGCGCCGATCGCGCTCGTGATGTGATCGTAACCCGGCGCGATGTCGGTCACGAGCGGTCCCAAGGTGTAGAACGGCGCTTCGTGACGGATCGCAAGCTGCTTGTCCATGTTCTCTTTGATCAAATGCATCGGCACGTGACCGGGTCCTTCGATCATCACCTGCACGTCGTGCTTCCACGCGATCTGCGTCAACCCGCGCGATCCGGCCGAGAACCTTCAGGGCGCGGCGCGGTATCTGCGCGGCTTGCTGGAAAAGTTCGGCTCGAATCCCCATCGCTACGAACTCGTCTTTGCCGCGTATAACGCCGGCCCGCGGGCGGTTACGCGGTACGGCGGCGTGCCGCCGTATTACGAGACGCAGCACTACGTGCTCAAAGTCTTACGTGCGTGGAACGAGCTGCGCAGCATCGTTCGCCTACCGCGCAGCGTGTGGACGGCAGCGCGCGCATCGCACGCGCACGCTCCCGACGTCGACTACTGGTTGGACGACGCCGGCCGCTAAACCCGATACACCTTAAAGCGTGCCACCGGCACACCGTGTGGCCAACGTTCGCAATGACGAGAGCGCCAAGCGAGCGGTTGGAGCGGTATAAACCTCGACAAAGTTCACGTATTTAGGACCGCGCCAACCCGTATAAGTGAATGCTCTTCGCCCATCGTTGGCTTCGAATCGAAATTCCACCACCTTGCTGTCGTCCTCGCCGTCGATCGGCTGCACGCTAACGCTCGCTGGATCAATATCGCCGGCGTTTCCAGTCCACAGGTTGTCTAAGTGATGCGAGACGCCCTCAGTCGTGAAAGATCCAGGATAAATATACGAAATCGAGACGGCAAATGAACAGCCGGAGAACGAAACGGAAGTCGAGACCTTGTTCGTCGATGTGTAAAGATCGGAAACGGAGAGCTGCGTCGAAACCTGGCTCCCAAGTTCGTCGAGGCCCGGTGTGTGGCTCTCCGCCCGCGCGATATTGATCGGCTGCAGTGATGCCACCGCGCATAGCGACACGACTATCATCGCCTTTCCGACGATCCGCCGCATTTCCAGAATCTCGATCAGCTTCCGCCGGTGGTTATTACGCAATCGCCCTCGATCGCGATGTTCGCCGTCCAGAAGCCCGCACGACTATAGTCACCATAGCTCGTCGAATCTTCTTGCTCGTTCTGAACTTCGAACGTCCCTCCCGCGGCAAGCGCAGCAGCGCCGCACGCGATGCGTAGCGTGCTGTCTGCCATGGCATATGCGTTGTCGTGGGCGGTCTGTTTATCCGGGCCTTTTCCGAAGGCGGTCTCCGAAAGATGGGTGGTATTCGAGGAACTTTGCGCCAAACTCGCGCCGGTGAGGCAAGGGAAGAATAGAGCTAAAGCCACGGCCACAATCATCCAGATGCGGCGGGCCTGAGGATTCGCGTGCTTGTTCATCACCCTTAACTCCACATGCAGCGATAGTGAGCCACGAACGCCGACGTAACGGGGTTGTCGTCTAAGTCGACTGCGTTCGAGCGCTGCGGACAGGCATAGAACTCCGCGCGACCGTGAACGTTGACCGTTTGTTCCGAGCCCGGGTCAATGTCGGCGTCATCACAACCGGAGGAATCGGTAGCACAGGCCAGGACGTGGATTGGCACGTCACACTCGTTCCGCAGCGATACGCGGTCCGGGCCGCTGGCCAGATGCGTGCAGGCTTTGAGCCGGTTGACGAGACCATCGGGCGCATAACGGTTCGCGTCCTGGGCCCAGGCTGGTCCGATGGAACTAATAATCACGACGCTGCTCGTGAGCAGCGCGAAGAGGCGTGCATTCATTCCACAATTTCTCCGTAAATTTGTAACCTGCGTAGATCATAGAGCGGCAGTGTTACAAAAGTGTTACAGCGCTACGTAGTTCGCGGGTTGATAGACACGGTGAACTCCGCGAACGACGAATCAGACCGCGGATCCCGGTAAATGACGAAAAGCGAGCAGCTAAGCCGGGATTCTCTATATGACCGTTCGTCAATTTCTTCAGTTGCCGACGATCACGCCTATCGTAGATTGATCGCCTTCCGAGTCGCTAACGATCAGCGTGCACGAACCGCCGGTCCAGTAGTACGCCGGATATCCCTGCGACAACCCCGTGTTGGCCGCGACCGGCGTAACCGTAAAGGACGGCCCCGAGCCGCTGACGCTGACGATGCCGCCGCAATTGTTGCTCACTGAAAACGGCGCCGTGCCGCCATCGGCGCCGGTAGCCGTGAGCGTCTGCGCCGCCGCGCTCGCAGTCGCGAAGTAGAGCACGCTGGGCGCGAGATTCACGCCTCTGGACCCCGGCGAAAACGACGCCGTGTTCAGCGTCGGGCTCAAGCCGTAACTCGCGAGCGCCGGGCTGTTGCTCGTGAGCGTAATCGTCGCCGGACCGGTGAGCGTCGCCCCATTGTAACTCAGCGTTACACCGCTCGTATCGCTCGACCCGGCAAGCGACGTGGACGAAAGGCTCGTGCCTCCCGAGGTATCCGAGTCGCTCAAAGTCACCGGTTGATCGTAGGAGCCGACGATCACGTCGCCGTCGGGATCGGTCACATCGATGGTCAGCGCTATCGTGGCGGCGCTTCCCGTCGCAGGAAAGGCATTCGCTAGACCGATGATCCCGGCGGTCGGAACGCCATCGGTCGTAATGCTGATATCGTTGGACGTTTGTGCCAAGATCGTCTGCGTGAGGTTGCCGGTCGCGACGACGAATGCCGCGTACATTTCCGTTCCGTCGTACAAATCGACGACGAACGTGTCGCTCCCGGGCGCCGCAGCAACGGCGAGCGTGCACGTCAGGCCCGTCGACACCGTGCCGGTGCAGTATGTCGACTGCGGCGTGAGAGCATAGAAGACGAAGCTCGAATAGCTCGGGTTCGCCGCTTGCGTAACGGTGAAGCTGATCCCTTGCACGTTCGCAGTGATGTAGTGCGGATGTTTGGTCGTCGAACCCGATGCCGGCTTCGCCGGCACTTTCACGATGAAGGTCGCGCCACTACCGCTCTTCTGACCCGACGTCGGATTCGCCGGAGGGAGAGACGAAGACGATGAGCCGCCGCCTCCGCATGCGGTCAAGGTTGCAGCAGTGACAAGCACCAAGGCGCGCATTGTAATCGAGCGCATTAGAGAATCCCTCCGCGACGTCTCTTTTGAACCGTTCCGCTGGTCGTCGTGACCGTGACGTTCACGGTCTGGGTCGTGCCGCTCGCGTCCTTCACCGTGACCGTGCACGCGCCGGCGGACTGCCCGACAATCATAAAGTTGTGATCGCTCGCGCTTGCAATTTGACAGACCGATGTGTTGCTGCTCGTCTCGGTGAAGGGGCCGCTATTGCTCGAGGGCGCTTCCATGATGCCCATGATCTGCGCCGCCTGCGTTCCCGCACCGATGACGGAGATCGACGACGACGGCCACACACTCCATCCGGAGAGATATACCGTGTGGCCGATGCACAACGGCTGGAAAGTCTGCGCCTCGCCGTAGCAGGTGAACCATGCCGTCCCGTCGGGCATCGCGGCAACACCGTTCGGGAAGAAAAACGCCGAATTCCCGGTTGGCGACGTGTCGAGCGGAATGGGAATCAGGCGCGCCGCGTCGCTCGAGACGTTGATGAGTCCGAGCGCCGTATTGTTGAAGTCCTGATAGTAGAGGAGATTCCCCGACTTTCCCATCGCGCCCGGCTCCGGACCATTGGGGCCCTGCACGATCGGCAAGGTCGTAAACGCGTCCGTCGACGGATTGAATGCCTCGATATCGCCGGCGAGCACGGCGGCGTTCCAGTTGCCTAGATTGGCGATATAAACGGTGGTGCCGTCGGTCGTACCGTCGTAGGCGTCGGCCGAATCGTAGACACCGGCCGCACCGAACGACGCTTGCAGGTTGCTCAGGTATTGCCCCACGACTGCCGGCGGCGACGGCGACGGATTGATCACGTCGACCGCGCCACTATACGTGTCGGGGATGGAGAGCACGTTGCCGGCGTATGCGATCTGACGTGCGAACCCGAAGGGAATCTGCGGCGTTCCGCTCGGACCGCCGGGTAAATCGTAGAACGCAATCGGAGCCGACGTGTACGGTCCCGCGACCGGGATGCTCATGTAGCGACCACCGATGGCGTCGACGAACCATAGATAGCCCAAACCGTCTTGCGCGAACGCACGCATCGCCGGCGGATCCTGCGCGTCGGTGGTTGGAACGGCGATCGGCGTCAATGCCCCCGAAGAGAACGATCCCGGCGCCATGCGATAGATGTAGTTCGGTCCTCCCTGCGTCGGTTGCGTGCCGCCGGCAATCCATAGCGCGCCGTCGGAGCTGAAGAACAATCCGACACCTTCACTTTGCAGGGCGACTTCCGTGTCGGTATCCGTCGTTGGATTGAATTGATGAACGGCGCCCGAGACCGAGGTACAGTAGAGCTCGCCTGTTGGGCCCGTGCAGACGAGGACGCCTAACGACGTGTAATACAGATCGCCGTTCGAGCCCGCGATCATTTTAAAACCCGCGTTATCCGTTTCGGAGTTCGTGCCGGTTTCGTAATAAGCCATGCCCGTCGCCGGCGCGAGCGCGAGGGTTCCCGTCGCGGAATCTCCGGTTGCGGTGATCGTCCGCGACGACGTCCCAGCGAAGCCGTAGCCCCACCCAACCGTCACGCTCGACGCCGCGGTCGAGTTGGCGAGCGAAGTCGACGAAAAGGTGAGATTCGTTCCCCCAAGAGCGATCGGGTTGTCGTAGGCGCCGACGATCGTCGCGCCGGTGGCATCCTTTGCCACGACGTTCAGGGTCGTCGTTTGCCCGAGCGGCAGGGCACTGATGCCCGGCGTTATGCTGATGCTCGCGATCACGCCGCCGAGCGTCAGCGTGTCGGTGACGTTGGCGACGCCGCCGACCACCGTATAGGTGATGCTGCCGGTCGAAAGCGCCGAGCCTCCGCCGTTGGTGCCGCTGTACGCGGTCACGGCAAACGTGTCGGCTCCCGGCATAGCCGTAACCGAGACCGAGCACGTGGTGACGCCGCTGACCTGGGGACACGAGCTAACGTTGACGTACTGAGCGGGACTCGGCGTCGCACCTTGATTGGTCACGACGACGCCGATCGACTGTGTTCCCGGCGAGACGTAGCTCGGGCGCCGTGCGGAGCTCGTCGAACTCGGTGCATTGGGAATCTTGATCGTGAGCGCAACCGTGACGGCCGAGGTAGAATTGTCCGATCCCGATCCGCCGGAGGCGCCCCCCGAGGAGGGCGGCAATGCGCCTGACGATCCGCCGCCGCCGCCGCACGCGGCGACAAAGAGCGCGGTCAGTGCGAGTGCGAGTGCAAAGCGATATCGCATGTGACGCTCCTCCTATTGCACCGGGATGGTCGTCGAGGTGACGGTCACCGGAATGATCGCCTGTTTTCCGGTGCTGTCGACCAACGTGATCTGCGCCGAACCGCCGCTGACCGCCGTAACCGTGAACGGGCCGTTGCCGTTATTGGGCGACACGGTCACGATCGACGTGTTGCTGCTGAGCGCGAAGTACGGCGCGGTACCGGTCGCACTAAGCGACGCCGTTTGCCCTGCACCGTAGAGCGCTACGCTGGTCGGCGTCACGCCGAATTGCGGCGAGGGAATCGGCGTCGGCGTCGCGCCCGGGGTTGGCGTCGGCGTCGGAACCGGCGTCGGCGTGGGCGTCGGCGCCGGCGTTGGAGTCGGGGCCGACGCGCTCTGCGCGTAGAGCGCGAAAACGTACGGGCTGAACGCTACGAAATTGAAGCTGCCGCTCCCGCCGGTGAAGACGACACTCGTTCCCGACGCGGTTCCCGGGCCTTCGAAGCCAAGTTGCCATCCAAGCGACGGCTGCGTGGAGTCGTAAAGCGCGACCCAATATGAAGCGCCGCTCACGATGTCGGCGGAGGGCACGTTGAACGTGACCGGCGGTTGATTCGCGAGCGAGACGCCACCGCTGAAAAGTACCTGTAAGAAGAGAATCGGGACGTACGCCGTTCCGCTCGCATCGCGCCGGTACGACGCGTCGCGGGTACGCAAGAACGTCGAAGGCACTCCTGACGGCTCTTGATTCGAGAGCGAAACGATCGCACTCGTGTTCGCGGCGATCGAGGTCGCCGGGAGCGTGAACGTGCCGCCATATCCGTCGGCGGTCGGCAGCGCGATCGGTATCGGGACCGGCGTGTGACCCGCGGGCGGCGGGGTAACGGCGGCGAGCGGCGCCTGCGTCGAGCTCGTGAAGGGTGCCGAAGACGGAATCGGGGGTGCGGTCGCCGATGACTGGGGGCCCGACCCTGACCCCGGCGGCACGTAACCGCGAGTCGACGTACAAGCGGCGATCGCGGCGGCAGCGGCCGCCAACAGAAATGCGAAACGTGCCGAGCATCTATGATCCATTCGGCCCTGCCCCCATCGTTAAAGTCAAAGAAATCATTAACGCGGCGAAAACGAGAAAACCGCTCGAGCGAAACCCGGCAACCCGCCTCAGCGACTTCCGGGAACCCCGCGCAGTTTTTAGTCTCTTAGAAGGCCGTTACGAAACTGTTACAGCGCGCAGAGGTGCCCTCGCGGTTGCCAAAAAATTCCGTGACCGAGTGGATTTTCACGAGCCGCTGCGCAGCCATGTCTATGAGGATGGCCCCTCGAGCCCTCCGCGCCTGACGCTGCTCGTGGCGCCAGCGGGATGGGGGAAGACGACGGTCGCGCGCGCACTCGCGCAACGCTGGGAACGGGTCGCCTATTGCGACGCGTACGGCGTCACCGACGCCAGCGATCTCGCCGGGAGACTACTCACCGAGCTTAGCCGCGTCGCGCCCCCCGATGTCGCTACACGCCTGAAGCTCAGCGTCGAGGCGGGAGCCGCTCACCGGATCGACTCCGCAATCGCGGCCTGGCGCAGCGACGACGGCACCGAGTCGGTGACGATTTTCGATAACCTCGAACAGGCGGCGATTCCGGACGCGCTGCGGCTGCTCGACGCCCTCTTCGACCGGCCTCACCCGACCCGCTCGGCAATCCTCTGTTCGCGTACTCCGTTACGAGTGCGAACGACCCGATACGCGGCGCCGCACGAGACGCGCCTGCTGGGCAGAGAAGATCTTCGACTGCGGCGCGACGACATCGAACGCATATTCGGCGAGGTTCCGTCTACGGCAATCCTCGATCGGATCGAGGAAACGACACAAGGCTGGGCGATCGGCGTCTTTTATCTCGCTCGAGCGGCGCGCGCGCAGTCACTCGAACGAGCTGTCGCCGAACTCGCCGAACGTGGTACCGGCTCACTCGACGCGTACTTGACCAACGAAGTCATCGAAACGATGGCGCCAAACCTGCGCGAGGCGCTGGTGATCTGCGCAGCGATCGGAGACTGTACGAGCGCCGACCTGGCGCGCGTCCTGGGGCTCTCCGAGGACGCGGCACTCGATGTCTTGGAACAGCTTCCCTTTGTGAGTCGCCGGCCCGCCACCGAGACCTTCGAGGTCCATCCGCTCGTACGGACACTCGCGCTGCGTCACGCTCGCCGGGACGCGGCCGCGGTGCTCGAGCCGGCGGCGAGAGCCGCGCTTGGGGCGGGCGATGAATTACGCGCGGCGGAGCTCTCTGCTCGATGTGGACAGCTACGAGAGGCGGCCGCGGCGATCGCCGCGACGGGAGGGTACGTCGTGAGCGCGCCGTCGGCACGCCTCTCGAGCGTGATCGGACTGCTCGACGATGCGACGCTGGCGGAGTTTCCGTACCTTTGGAGCGCCTCGATCTACGCGCGCACCTATACGCGCGGCATATTCAAGCGGCTCGATGAAGGACGCCGCCTGTGGCACGAACTCGACGAGGGGTCTGAGATCGGCCTGCGTGCCGCGATTCTCAACGTCTATGTCGACGGTTGCGGCGTTTCCGGACTCCTTGACGAAGCAGAATCCGCCCTCGAGCAATTCGAACGGTCGCTGCGCGAACACGAGCGGCCTTTCGGCAGCCTTGTTCTTGCCGTATGGCGCGCGGTGCTAAGCGTATGGCGATCTCGCCGAGTCGATATGGACGCAGTCGCGCGAGAGATTGCGCCCGTGCTCGCGGTCGACGCAACCAACGCGCTGTACCAGCACAACGTAGCCGTCCATTGGCATCGCGAGCACGGCGACCGGGCTGCCGAAGCCGCCGCGCACGCAAGCGGGATCGAGGCGGCCGCACGCGCCGGTCTTCCGCTCTGCGACGTGCTCGTCTGGGGCGAGGCGGCCTTCTCCCACTGGTTCTGGGGCGACGATGCCGCGTACGCGAATGCAGTTGCGCGGCTCGAAGCTGCGGCCGTACCCTCCGTCTATCAAGGGACGCGCTTCGTCTTAGCCTGCATGCGCGGAATCCCCGGCGAGCCGATCGGCCTGGAGAACCATAAAAATCGCGTCAACGCATGCTTGATCGGCGCGGCATCGGTCGCCGAGAGCGAGGATGCGCTGCGATTGGCGCGCCTGGGTGTCGAAACGGCGGATGCTTTGCGATATCCGCAGCACCGGATTCTCGCGCGCATCGCCTACGCCGCTCTCCTCGACGGCGAGCGTCGCAACTCGGCAGTAGATGAAGCGGTCCGTATCGCAGCCGGTATCGATTCGGAGCCGCTGCGAAACGCGGTCGCGGCATTCGCTCGCGGCGCAGACGATCTCGGCATGCTCTCCGCGTTCGTGCGCCGGTACGCGCAAGCGAGAGCGGCGATCGAGGTGAGGGTCTTTTCGCAGTGCGTCGCTCGCGACGGAGCGACGCTGGCGTTGCCCGAGCGGTTACTGGAGATGGTGATGGCGCTCGGATTGCACCGTTCCGGTCTCTCGCGGGAACGTTTCGCCGATTGGATTTGGCCGCAATCCTCGTCGGCGGAGGGACAGGGTGCCCTTCGTACGTCGATTTCGCGCCTTCGCCGGATCCTCGGTACCGAGGCGATCATCTCGACGAGTAGGGGCTATATGCTCGCCCCTTCAGTGCGCGTCGACCTCGAGGATGCCGAGCGCACCCTCTCGTCGATTCGCATGCGCGACCGGTTGGATGCGGCCGAGGTGGAGAGACTCGATAGCATCGCCGGCGCCGATATCGACGACATCGTCTCCCGAACTGCGCGTTGGGATTGGTTCGAGCCGAGTCTTCAGCGTCTCGAGGCGATCGCGCGCGAAGCCGCGCTCGTCATCGCGCGCGACGCGCTGGCGAGCGAGCGCTGGACGATCGCGCGCCTCTATGCATCCCGTCTCCTGGAACGCGACGAACGGGACGTGACGGCCCGCGAGTTGCTCACCGCCGCGCAGCAGCAGCTCAACGTATCCGCATGACGGCCGCTACGATATCACAAGTGCCGTCGATCTTGATCGCTTGCGCGCCGGCGTTATGCGCGGCTTCGACGTCACTTGCTTTATCGCCGATCACGACGATCTCCGACGGCGCAATTCCCCATAGGTTCGCGGCGTCGAAAATCAGCCCGGGCTTGGGCTTGCGGCAATCGCACGGTTCGTCGGGCGCATGCGGACAGATGAACCAGCCGTCGAACGGGCCCAGCAATTCGTTGACGCGCGCGTTGACCGCGAGCATTTGCTCGCCGGTGATCATCCCGCGCCCGACGCCGCTTTGATTCGTCAAGACACCGACGCGCAATCCCGCCCCGCGCAGGCGATCCAGCGCCTCTTTTGCGCCCGCCACGGGGCGCACCAGCGCCGGATCGCCGTTATACGGCACGTCCTCGATGATGGTCCCGTCGCGGTCGACTAAGACCCCGCGGACACGTATACCTCGCCGCCCTTCTCGATGAACTCCTTGCTTTTCTCGGCCATCCCGCGCTCGGCAAACTCTCGCACTTCCTGCGTGATCTTCATCGAGCAGAAATGCGGGCCGCACATGGAGCAGAAGTGCGCGATCTTGGCACCCGGCGCGGGCAGCGTTTCGTCGTGGAACTCGCGGGCGGTCTCCGGATCGAGGGCGAGATTGAATTGATCTTCCCAGCGAAACTCGAAGCGCGCTTTCGAGAGCACATCGTCCCAATGATGCGCGCGCGGATGGCCTTTCGCGAGATCCGCGGCATGCGCAGCGATCTTGTACGCGATGACGCCGTCTTTGACGTCTTGTTTGTCGGGCAGCCCGAGATGCTCTTTGGGGGTGACGTAGCAGAGCATCGCCGTTCCGTACCAGCCGATCATCGCGGCGCCGATCGCGCTCGTGATGTGGTCGTAACCCGGCGCGATGTCGGTCACTAGCGGTCCCAAGGTGTAGAACGGCGCTTCGTGACAGATCGCAAGCTGCTTGTCCATGTTCTCTTTGATCAAATGCATCGGCACGTGACCGGGTCCTTCGATCATCACCTGCACGTCGTGCTTCCACGCGATCTGCGTCAACTCGCCGAGCGTCTCCAGTTCGGCAAACTGCGCGGCGTCGTTGGCGTCGGCGGTGCACCCCGGACGCAATCCGTCACCGAGGGAGAACGCGACGTCATACGCTTTCATGATCTCGCATATCTCTTCGAAGCGCGTGTACAGGAAGCTCTCCTCGTGATGCGCGAGGCACCACTTGGCCATGATCGATCCGCCACGAGAGACGATCCCCGTGACGCGATTTGCGGTAAGCGGAATATAGCGCAGCAGCACGCCGGCGTGAATCGTGAAGTAGTCGACGCCTTGTTCGGCCTGTTCGATCAGCGTGTCCCGGTAGATCTCCCACGTCAGCTCTTCGGCTTTGCCGTCGATCTTCTCGAGCGCCTGGTAGATCGGTACGGTGCCGATCGGCACCGGCGAATTGCGGATGATCCACTCGCGCGTTTCGTGGATGTTCTTGCCCGTCGAGAGATCCATCACCGTGTCGGCGCCCCAACGCGTCGCCCACGTCATCTTCTCGACCTCTTCGTCGATCGTCGAGGTCACCGCCGAGTTCCCGATGTTGGCGTTGATCTTGACGTGGAAATTGCGCCCGATGATCATCGGCTCGCTCTCGGGGTGATTGACGTTGCTCGGAATGATCGCTCGGCCGCGCGCGACCTCGTCGCGCACGAATGCCGGCTCGACGCCTTCGCGAATCGCGATGAACTCCATCTCGCGCGTGATCTCGCCGCGACGCGCGTAATGCATCTGCGTCACGTTGCCGTCTCCGCGGCCACGCGCCGCGATCCACGGCGCGCGCAGCTTCGGCAAGCCCTTCCGCAGGTCGGCCGCGTACGAAGGATCGGTGTACGGACCGCTCGTGTCGTAGACGACGTGCGCACTGCCGTCGGTGAGAGCAATCTCACGCACCGGAACGCGAATCGACGGATCGCTCCCCTGGACGTACCGCTTCATGTGGTTCTCCTCTCCTATGCCGGCATTACCCGGACCAGTCATGGCGGTCGGCGCTGAGCGCCCTCTCAGCCCGCGTGGCGAGCTCCCGCAACATCCGCAAACTACGACGCTCCGCGGCCTCGTCCCCAGGTCGCGCCGGGACGATCCTGCCGGCTTGGGCCGAACGACTGAAGGGAGCAAAAGCAACCAATCGAACGGGTGATTTCAGGACGCCCCGTCGCCTTTCGAGGAGCTCGTTCATGAAGAGCCTTTCAGCCTCGTTCCTTATAGCGCTCGTTGCGCTTGCGCCGCTCGCCGCATCGTCGGCCGGTGAAAAGACGCTGCAGAACCTCAAGGGCACCGTCACGTACGGCGCGGCGCAGAATCCGACGACCCCGCTCGCGGTCAAGGCGAACACCACGATCAACGACAACGACTGGGCGCAAACGGGGCCCGACTCCCTCGCGACGATTACGCTGCCGGACAGCTCGCAGATCGAGATGGCCTCGAATAGCGACGTGCACATGGTCTCGTTCAATCAAACCGACATCGCGCACGCGCGCTTCGTGGTCGTCGGCAAGATGCGCTTTACCGTGAATCACCCCGCCGGCGCGCAAGCCGACTATCAGTTCCAGACCTCGACGGGCCAGATCGCCGTCCGCGGAACCGTCGGCGACATCTTTGCCGCCCAGTCGGTCGGCGGCGCACCCGCCGGGCTACAAGTCAACGTCTACGCGCTCTCGTCGGCGAACCTTCCGGTCCAAGTCACGCTCGTCAACGGCCAGGTCTTCACGCTCGCGGCGGGCCAATCGCTCGTCGTCACCTCGGCAGCGGGCGCGCTGGTCGGCAGCGTGGGGGCCGTGTCGCAATCGGCCTTCGCGCCGTTCAGCGAACTCGGTGCACCCGCGAACGCCGGCAGCCTCGGAATCACCGGCGCCACCGGCGCGAGCACCGGCGCTGCGGCAGGAGCCGGTGCAGCCGGCGGTGCGACGACCGGGATTGCCGCCGGCGCGGCAGCCGCGGGCGCGGCGGCCGCTGCGGTCGCAGGCAGCTCGGGTTCGACGCCTGCACCACCGGCAACCGCAGCGCCAAGTCCGGCGCCCAGCACGACCTCGGTCCCGATTACCGTCAATAAAGCGCCGCCCGTGCCGCCCATGCCGCTTCCGGGCGTGCGGCGGACACCACAGCCGGTGCGCTAAACGCTGCTTCGGTACCTCACCCTCGGTGGCGCCCAACTTGCCGTGGGCGCCGCCGCCATTTTTGCACGCTACGCGCTAGCCGGCGCGCCGCCGCTCGCCGTCGCGGCGGCGCGACTTTGTATCGCGGCCCTGGTGTTACTCGCGGCAGCATCATTGCGCCCACAAGCACGCGCAACGATGACGTCGCGCGACCGCGCGATCCTCTGGACCGCCGGCGGTGCGCTTGCGATCCACTTCGCAACCTGGATCGCGTCGCTCGAGTACACGAGTGTCGCCGTCTCCACGTTGCTGGTCGCGACGTCGCCGCTGTGGACGACGCTCTACGACGCAACCGTGCGGCGGCGGCGCTTTTCGCCGCTCGCTCCGCCGGCGTTCGCCGCCGCGATCGCCGGGCTCGCGATGGTTACCAGCGGCAACCGCAGCACACCGCCGCATCCCGGGCACGAACTGCTCGGTGCAGCGCTCGCGCTCGCCGGCAGCGCCGCATTTGCCGGATATCTCTTGCTCGTGCGCGACGTGCGCGCCCACCGTTCAACGCGTGAAATCGTCACGAACACGTACAGCGTCGCGGCGCTTGCGCTCGTCATTGCCGCGGCCGTCGCGCATCAAGCCCCACCCGCGGTGCACGCGTACGGCGCGTGGGGCGGCATCGTTGCAATGGCCGTCGTCTCGCAGCTTCTGGGTCACACCGGCATGAACGCCGCGCTGCGCTGGTTCTCGCCGAGCGCGGTCGCGTTCTCGACCCTCGTCGAACCGGTCATCGCGGCCGTCTTGGCGCTGCTGATCTTCGGGGAACGGCTCTCGCCGCTCGCGGCGCTGGGCGGGTGCCTCCTCCTCGCTGCGATTGCGACGGCGATTTGGATCGATCCGGATCAATAAAAGGACTATACCAGCGGCAAGGAATCGCACGCGGAAACTGAATTGGACCGTATGTTGAGAATCGATCCGGATCCGCAGGAGACCAAAGAGTGGCTCGAATCGATGCGCGCGGTCGTCGCCGTCGAAGGGCCGGATCGCGCGCGCGATCTCCTCGCCGAACTCGTCGAAGAAGCGGAGCGCGGCGGTTCGCGCCTGTCACTGGGCTTCGAGACGTCGTACGTCAACACGATTCCGGTCGAGAAGCAGCCCCCGATGCCCGGCGATCCGGAATTGGAAGCGCGCCTGCGACACTACGTGCGCTGGAACGCCATGGCGATGGTCGTGCGCGCAAACAAGGAAAGTTCGGAACTCGGCGGTCACGTGGCGACGTTTGCATCGGCCGCAACGCTGTACGACGTCGGACAGAATCATTTTTTCCGCGCGCCCTCCGAGAATTTCGGCGGCGATCTCGTCTACTTCCAGGGACACAGTTCGCCCGGAATTTACGCGCGCGCATTTCTCGAAGGACGCATCACGGAAGAGCAGCTCGAGAATTTCCGTCAAGAGGTCGCCGGAAAAGGAGTCTCGTCGTATCCCCACCCGTGGTTGATGCCCGAGTTTTGGCAATTTCCGACGGTCTCGATGGGCCTTGGGCCGATCATGTCGATCTACCAAGCGCACTTCATGAACTACATTCACGATCGCGGACTGCGCGATACGACCGGCCGCAAGGTCTGGGCGTTCGTCGGCGACGGTGAGACGGACGAACCCGAGACGCTCGGCGCGATCTCGCTCGCCGGACGCGAGAAACTCGACAACCTCATCTGGGTGATCAACTGCAACTTGCAACGTCTCGACGGGCCCGTGCGCGGCAACGGCAAGATCATCCAGGAGCTCGAGCGCGTGTTCCGCGGCGCGGGATGGAACGTCATCAAAGTGATCTGGGGCAGCGGCTGGGACAGGCTGCTCGCCCGAGACAAAACCGGGCGGCTCGTGCAATTGATGAACGAGACGGTCGACGGCGATTATCAAACGTACAAGTCACGCAACGGAAAGTACGTGCGCGACGAATTTTTCGGGCGCTACCCCGAAACCGCGGCGCTCGTTGCGGATTGGACCGACGATCAGATTTGGGCGCTGATGCGCGGGGGACACGATCCGGTCAAAGTTTATGCCGCTTACAAAGCCGCAGTGGAACACGTGGGCCAGCCGACGGTCATTTTGGCCAAGACAATCAAAGGCTACGGCATGGGCGAGGCCGGCGAGGGTTTGAATATCGCGCATCAAGCCAAGAAGATGGACGTCGAGGACATGCGCGCGTTCCGCGACCGCTTCTACCTGCCGATCTCCGATGAAGAGATTCCGAAGATTCCCTTCTATCGCCCGCCCGATGACAGCAACGAGATGCGCTACCTCAAAGAGCGCGTGAAGGCACAGGGATCGCTTCCGCAGCGTCGGCGCACCTCGGAGTCACTCGCGGTTCCGGAGCGCTCCGCCTTCGATGCGCAGTTTCAAAGCACGGGCGACCGCGAAATTTCGACCACGATGGCGTTCGTACGCATTCTCAACACGATCGCGCGCGACAAGACGGTCGGCGCGCGCATCGTCCCGATCGTTGCCGATGAGTCACGAACGTTCGGCATGGAGGGCATGTTCCGCCAGCTCGGGATCTACTCGTCGGTCGGACAGCTCTACCACCCGCAAGACGCCGAGCAGTTGATGTGGTACCGCGAAGACAAACACGGCCAGATTCTCCAAGAAGGCATCAACGAGGCCGGTGCGATCTCATCGTGGATCGCGGCCGGAACGTCGTACTCCAATCACGACCTGCCGATGGTCCCGTTCTACATCTTCTACTCGATGTTCGGCTTCCAGCGCGTCGGCGATCTGGCATGGGCCGCCGGCGACTCGCGTTCGCGCGGCTTTCTGCTCGGGGGAACGTCGGGGCGCACGACGCTCAACGGGGAAGGTCTGCAGCACGAAGACGGCCATAGCCAAGTGTTTGCTCAATTCGTCCCCAATTGCCGCTCGTACGATCCGACCTACGGCTACGAAGTGGCGGTCATCGTTCAAGACGGTCTGCGCCGGATGCTGACCGAGCAAGAAGATCGCTATTACTACATTACGCTCCTCAACGAAAACTACGTCCATCCGGCGATGCCGGAAGGCGCGGCCGATGGCATTCTGCGCGGCATGTACTTATTGCGTCCGTCGACAGGCTCCGGACAATCCGCTTCGACAAGCTCAGGACAAGCCGCTTCGACAAGCTCAGGACAAGCCCAAAAAGGTCAGCCGACGGTACAGCTGTTGGGCTGCGGCGCGATGCTGCGCGAGGTGATCGCTGCGTCGGAACTGCTGGCGCAAGATTGGAACGTCGCGAGCGACGTGTGGAGCGTGACGAGTTTCAACGAGCTTGCACGCGACGGCATCGCCTGCGCACGAGAGAATCTCTTCCATCCGCAAGCCAAGCCGAAGATTCCGTACGCCGCTCAGGCACTGGCCGGCCACGCCGGGCCGGTGATTGCGTCAACCGACTACATCCGCCTCTTCGCCGAGCAGATCCGCCCGTATACGGGCGACCGCCGCTACGTGACGCTCGGTACCGACGGATACGGGCGCAGCGACTACCGCCGCATGTTGCGACACTTCTTCGAAGTCGATCGTTTCTACGTGACGCTTGCGGCACTGCACGCGCTGGCGCAAGACGGCACGATCGACGCAAGCGTCGTCGCCAAGGCCATCGCCAAATATAATATCGATCCGGCCAAGCCGAATCCGGTGACGGTCTAGCGATGAGCACCGTCGACGTCAAGGTTCCGGACCTCGGCGATTTCAACGACGTGCCCGTCGTGGAAGTGCTGGTCAAGCCGGGCGACCGGGTGAAAAAAGAAGACCCGCTCGTGATGCTCGAGAGCGAGAAGGCGTCGATGGAGGTGCCGTCGAGCGCCGCAGGCGTCGTCAAGAGCGTCGGCGTCAAGGTCGGTGACAAAGTCTCCCAAGGCAGCGTGATCGTCACGCTGTCTCCCTTCGAGGCTCCGGCGCAGGGCGCCGTCGCACCTCAGGACGACAAAGCACCTGCGCAGGGCGCCGTCGCACCTCAGGATGACAAAGCACCTGCGCAAGGCGCCGTCGCACCTCAGGATGACAAAGCACCTCCCTCGACCGTCGAGATTCGGCCGGCAGCAGCCGATGGACTCGTTCATGCATCTCCCGCGATACGCCGATTCGCGCGGGAGCTCGGCGTCGATCTGCACGGCGTGAGGGGCACGGGCCCACATGGACGCGTCACTCGCGAAGACGTCCAAGGTTTCGTCAAGAGCGCGCTTGCCGGCGGCCGCTCCGCTCAGGATGACAACGCCGTTGCCGCCTTTTCACGCTTGCCCGCCTGGCCGAAAATCGACTTCGCGCAATACGGACCGGTCGAGCGCAAACCGCTGTCGCGCATCAAAAAATTCTCCGGCCCGAATCTGCATCGTAACTGGCTGCAGATTCCGCACATCACCAACTACGAAGAAGCCGACGTTACCGATCTCGAGGCGTTCCGCAACGAGATCAACGCCGAGCAAAGCAAAAACGCAGCCGCCAAGCTGACGATGCTTTCGTTTTTGATCAAAGCCTCGGTCAGCGCGTTACAACGTTATCCGGAGTTCAACAGCTCGCTCGAGGGCGAGGAGCTGATCTACAAGCAGTACTACAACATCGGTTTCGCCGCGGATACGCCGGGCGGGCTCGTGGTGCCGGTGCTCAAGGACGCCGGCAAGAAGGGGCTGCTCGAGATCGCGCGCGACACGGCGGAGCTCGCCGCGAAGGCGCGTGACGGAAAGCTCGGCTTGGCGGAGATGCAGGGAGGGACGTTTACCATCTCGTCGATCGGCGGCATCGGCGGCACCCAGTTCACGCAGATCGTCAACGCGCCGGAGGTGGCGATTCTCGGCGCCACGCGCGCGGCAACCAAGCCGGTGTGGGACGGCACCACCTTCGTGCCTCGGCTCATCCTGCCGATCAGCGTCAGCTACGATCACCGCGTCATCGACGGCGCGGGAGCGGCGCGTTTCCTGGTCTACGTCGCGTCGCTCCTGCGTGACTTCCGCCGGGTCCTACTCTAGCGTCTCCCGCCGAACGACTTGTATATATGGACGCGCCGTCGGAGGGCATCCCCTTTCTCGTCGAGCGCCTCGACGCCGTCGAACGCGAGCGGGATACGCTGCTCGAGCGGTCGCAACGTCTCGAGATGCTGCAACGTTCGTTCGTCGACATCATCGCGGCATCGGACGAAGCAGCGCTCGCCACGGCGGCGATGCGCGGCGCTTGGCTGGGACTCGGTTTCTCGCGCGCCTTGTGGTTTCGCATCGAAGGCCTCACCGAGGTGGGCGCGTTATACGAACTCGACGGGCACGAGGTCGCGGCCTCCGAATACGGCGGGACGCTTCCTGAAGCGTCGAGCCTCCGCCGCATCATCTCCGGCGACAGCGCGGTCGTGACCGGCTGGGCCGGCGATTCCGACGCACCGCTCTTCGATACGCGGCGGCGTTACGCGGCCGCCGCCGTACGCGCGCCGCGCGGCGAAATCTACGTACTCTACGCGGACGGCTCGAACGAACGCTCCGGTTCGCCCTGGAGCATCGCCGCACTGGGCGAGCTCGCGACGCATGCGTCATTCGCACTCGAACGCATGCGTATGGCCAAGGAGCTCGAGCGGCTCGCGATGCACGATCCGCTCACCGGGCTCTTCAATCGCCGGGCGCTCATCGAGCGGCTCAGCGATGAGCTGCGCAGCGTCAAGCGCACCGGTGAGACGCTGGCGTTCGCGATGATCGACGTCGACGACTTCAAGCGTATCAACGATACGCACGGGCATGCCGCGGGCGACGCAGCCCTCGTCACCATCGCCAAAATCTTACGAACGTCGACGCGCGAGATCGACGTCCCCGCGCGCTTTGCCGGCGACGAGTTTTCGCTCATCATGCCGCGCACCGATCCCGAGAACGCGCGTGCGGTGATGGAGCGCGTCGTCGCGGAGCTGCGCGCGAACGCGCTGAGCGCCTCGATCGGCGTCGCCTTTACGTCCATCGACGTCGGGATCGAGCGGATCATGCACGACGCCGACGAAGCCGTCTACGCGGCGAAGGCCGCCGGGAAAGACGGTTATCGCTTCGCGAGCGGCTCGTAGCGCTCGCAGAGCGCGCGGGCACGCGCGAGGATCGGTTCGCAGAGCGAGAGGGGATCCACGAGCTCGACGTGCTCGCCCCAACTGACGAGGTGGCTGACGGCCATGCTTTCGCTGGAGAACTCGACCCGAAGCGCGCGGCTGCCGTCGCGTTCGATCCATTCGGTCGGCCAATAGCCGAGAATCATGTCGAGCGCTTCGCCGTCCGCGCGAATCGTGACGTGGAAGCGCGGCCGGACGTCGCGCAACTGCGTCGCGGTCTGCCGCCAATGAGCATCGAGATCGAAGCCCGGGTCGCGTTCGAAGCGATCGCTTCGTTCCGAGACGTCGCAGATGCGGTCGACGCGAAAGCTCCGAAACCCGCCGGGCGCTCGCGCAACCAGATACCACACGCCGGCCTTCGACACCAGTCCGTAGGGCTCGACGGTTCGCGTCGTGCGCGCGTGTTGGCGATCCTCGTAGACCACGTCCAAACACCGGTCATCCCACACCGCGCGGCGCAACAACGCCAAGCGTTCGACGGGCGGATCGCTCTGATACCAGCGCCGCTGATCGATATGGATGCGTCCGCGTGCTTTCTCGGCAGCCTTGCGTTGCACGTCGGAAAATCCGCCGCGCAGCTTCTCGAGCGCGCGGTCGAGATTCGCGCCCAACCCCAAGTCCGCGAGAACCGCCGAACCGGAGATGAAGAGCGCGCGCACTTCATCCTCGCCGAAGTGCATCAACGCCTTGCGGTAGCCGTCGGCTAGGGTAATCCCGCCCTCCGGTCCGCGCTCCGTGCAGACCGGTACCCCGGAGGCGCTGAGCGCATCGACGTCGCGATAGATCGTGCGCTCCGACACCTCGAGCCGTTGCGCCAGCTCGCGCGCGGTACGGCGTTGCGCCGACTGCAGGAGCAGCAGGATCGAGATCAGCCGATCCGATTTCATATCGCGAGCCTCGCAAACCTGACAGCAGTTGTCAAGTACCGCGAGCTACGATCTCAGCTATGACCACCGCTCAATTGAGCGCAGTTCGCGGGATGGACTGCGTCTGTTATTTGGCCAAAAATTTGGCACGCGCACGCGGATTCTATGAAGGCGCACTCGGCATGATTCCCTCGGTGCAGGGCGCCACGTGGGTGGAGTACGAGCTGCCCGACGGCTCGACGTTTGCGCTCTCGAAACTTCCGGGCGACGCCTGGTTCGTCAGCGGCGGCGCGATGTTCGCCGTCGACGATCTGCAGGCGGTGATCGATCGCGTGCGCCGCGCCGGAGCAAGCGTCCACGGCGAAGCGGTCGAAACGGCAAGCTGCATTATGGTCTGGTGCAGCGACGTAGAAGGCAATAGCTTCGCGCTGCACAAACGCACGTGCGCATGAGTGTCAAAGCGACCGGCACGGATGCCGTCTATTACTCGGTGCGCGACGTTGCGCGCTCGGGCGCCTTTTACAAAGCGATTCTCGACATCGCCGATACGACGTGGGAGAGCGAACACGGTGCCGAGTGGATTCTCGCCGACGGGAGCGCCTTCGGCATCGGAAAACTGCCCGAACACCGTGTCTCGGGCTGCGTGCTCTTCGCGGTGACCGATCTCGAGTCGACGCGCCCGCTCGTCACGGCGCACGGCGGAACGCTCGACGGCGACCCGCGCGAATTTCCGGTCTGCCTGCAACAGTGGTGTTTCGACCCCGACGGGAACTCGTTCGTGCTACATCAACGCACGGTTTGAGGGTTCGCGATACGGGGCTTGAGGATCGCCATCGCTACCCGCACGCCGATGAACCCAATCGTCACGCTAAGCCCGAGCGGCAAGAGATCGTCGAACGTTTTGGCCGCGCGCGACGCACTCAACGCAACGCCGATCAAAAGAGCCACGCCGCCGATTATTCCGCGCGCAGCCTGCAGTAAGCCCGTGTAGCGATCTTCACCGTCGAGCTGCAGCCAGCGGCGCCACGTGCCGTGCAGATAGAGCACGCCCATGATCGTGAACCCCAGCCCAAACGCGCTGAAGTACGCGAGGAACGCCCAGAAGCGTTGGAACGAATCGTGATAGTGGACGAAGACCTGGACGAAGAACACCAATAATCCAATCGTGCTGAGGAAGGCGAAGTTCAGCCCGATCGTCAGCGGCTCCGGACAAAAGAAGTGCGTGAAGAGCCGTTGATGGTTGTACCACAGCCCGGAGATAACGAGGAAGGTCCAAAAATACGCGATCAGCCACCACGGGTTGGTAACGAGCTCGACGATATGCGGGGGAATCGAGAGCGTGAGCGCGAGCAGGGCGAGACCGAACCCGATGACCACGTCCGAAAACGACTCGATCCGGCGCGTCAGGCGCTCGGCGCGCTCCTGCGGCTTCACGCGCTAGTTAGAACGCAGCTGCCGCAAGACGTATTGTAAGATGCCGCCGTGGCGGTAGTATTCCGCTTCGTCGGGCGTATCGATGCGAACGAGCGCCTCGAACTCGGCGGTACGGTTGCTCTTCGGATCGGTCGCCTTCACGGTGACGTGCATGCGCGGCGTCACGCCTTTGGCGATCCCGGTGATCTCGTAGATCTCCTCGCCGGTGAGCGCGTAGATCGAACGATCGGCTTCGGCGGCGAACTGTAGCGGCAGCACGCCCATGCCGATCAAGTTGCTGCGGTGAATGCGCTCGAACGATTCGGCGATGACCGCCTTGATCCCGAGCAGATACGGCCCTTTTGCCGCCCAGTCCCGTGACGAACCCGAGCCGTATTCCTTGCCGGCAAGCACGATCAGCGGCACGCCATCCGCTTTGTATTTCATCGCCGCGTCGTAGATCGACATCTGTTCGCCGTCGGGCAAGTGTCGCGTGATGCCGCCCTCGACGCCGGGGACGAGTTGATTGCGCAGGCGCACGTTTGCGAACGTTCCGCGCACCATCACTTCATGATTACCGCGGCGCGCGCCGTATGAGTTGAAGTCCTTCGGCTCGACACCGTGAGCGATGAGATAGTGCGCAGCGGGCGAATTCTTCGCGATGTTTCCCGCGGGTGAAATATGATCGGTCGTGATCGAGTCACCGAAGACCGCGAGCACGCGCGCGTTCTTGATGTCGGCGAGCGCCGCCGGTTTCGGCGGCATGTCGTCGAAGTACGGCGGGCGCTTCACGTACTCGGACTTGGGATCCCACGCATAGCGTTCGCTCGGCGCCGCCTTCAACTTCGCCCAATTGTCGTCGCCCTTGAAGACGTCGGCGTAGCGGCGCTTGAACATGTCGTCGCTCACGCAGGCGGTAACGGTCTTCGCGATCTCCTCGTTGCTCGGCCAGATGTCCTTGAGGTAGACGGGCCGGCCGTCGCGCCCGGTACCCAGCGGCTCCGTCGTCAGATCGACGTCCATCCGTCCCGCGAGCGCATACGCGACGACGAGCGGCGGCGACGCAAGGTAATTCGCGCGCACTTGCGGATGAATCCGTCCTTCGAAGTTGCGATTGCCCGAGAGTACCGCGGCAACGATCAAGTCTTGTTCGGCGACGGTTTCAGCGACGTCGGCCGGCAGCGGCCCCGAGTTCCCAATGCAGGTCGTGCAGCCGTAGCCGACGAGATTGAAGCCGAGCTCATCGAGCGACGACTGCAGGCCGGCCTTGGCCAGGTAGTCGGTAACGACTTTCGATCCCGGCGCAAGCGACGTCTTGACCCACGGTTTCGTCCGCAGACCGGCCGCGACGGCGTTGCGCGCAAGCAGCCCGGCACCGATCAGCACCGACGGATTCGACGTGTTCGTGCACGACGTGATCGCCGCGATGACGACCGCACCATCGCTGACGTCTTTCTCGGTCGTCGCAATCGTTGCGGTCTGACTCCCGCCTTCACCGGCCCAGCGCGAGATCGCGCCGTTGCGCGACTCGCGCGCCTCCATCCACTCGTTCATCGCGGCGTTGAACGTCCGCTTGACGTCGCTCAAACTCACCCGATCCTGCGGACGCCGCGGCCCGGCGAGATTGGGCTCGACCTCGGCGAGATCGAGGTGCAGCACGTCGCTGTATTCGGCATCGGGCGTCGCATCGGTGCGGAAGAGCCCTTGCGCCTTGGCGTAGGCCTCCACCAGCGCGATGTGCTCGGGCGCGCGTCCCGTCAAGCGCAGATACTCGAGCGTACGGTCGTCGATCGGAAAGATTGCAACCGTCGATCCGAATTCGGGCGACATGTTGCCGATCGTGGTGCGATCGGCGACCGGCAACGACGACAAACCTTTGCCGAAGAACTCGACGAACTTTCCGACGACGCCTTTGCGGCGCAGCATCTCGGTGATCTTGAGGACGAGGTCGGTCGCGGTTACGCCTTCGCGCAGCTTCCCTTCCAAGCGGAAGCCGACGACGTCGGGAATCAGCATCGTCACCGGCTGTCCGAGCATCGCCGCCTCGGCTTCGATGCCGCCGACGCCCCACGCCAGAACGCCGACGCCGTTGACCATTGTCGTATGCGAGTCGGTGCCGACCGCGGTGTCGGGATACGCGACGGCGCTCTTCGCGTCAAACGCGACGCCGGCGCCGCCCGCGCCGAAGATCACGCGGGCGAGATATTCGATATTCACTTGGTGCACGATCCCGGTGTCGGGCGGCACCGCCCGGAAGCCGTCGAGCGCGGACTGGCCCCACTTCAAGAACGCATAACGTTCGCGATTGCGCTCGAATTCGAGATCGGCGTTCTTTTGCAGCGCGCCGTTCGAACCGAAGTAGTCGACCTGGACGGAGTGATCGATGACCAGCTCGACCGGCTGCAGCGGATTGATCGCTTTGGGATTACCGCCCATCGTCGCCATCGCGTCGCGCATCGCGGCGAGATCGACGACGCACGGGACGCCGGTGAAATCTTGCAGCAGCACGCGCGCGGGCCGAAACGCGATCTCTTTCTCCGATCGTTCCTTCGGATTCCAACGCGCGAGCGCTTCGATATCGCCGCGCGTCACCGAGCGGCCGTCCTCGAAACGCAAGAGATTTTCCAGCAAAATCTTCAAGCTGTACGGCAACCGCGCCAGCTTCGTGAGTCCCGCCTGTTCGACGGCGTCGAGGCGGAAATAGGCGTAGGCGCGGTCCGCGACGTTGAGCGTGGCGGACGCTTTGAAGCTGTTTGCGTGCTGATTCATGGCGATAATTCTATTTTTGGGTCGCCGTGCGCGTAGCCTCCGATGCGCATGCGCAACTCGCCTGACAAAAGTCGCCACAACGGCTCGCCCACCAGCTCCAGACGCCAGTGCGAAAGCTCGAGCGCGCGATCGAAAGCCTCGCGCTGGGCCGGCGCCTCGCGGGCCACGCGATCGAGCGCCGCCCGCGGGACCAGCAGGCTCGGCGGAAGCTCGTGTTCGCGGGCGATCTCACCGACCACGACGCCCATCAGGGCGGCCAAGGTGTCCCGGTTCGGCCCCAGAGGGCGCGCCGGCCGCTGCGGCAAGTCCGCGTCGGGGGTGGCCTCGGCCCGCGCCACCGCCTCGATAATCGCCGCGCCCAGGGACCGCCGTACGCCGGCGTCCAGCCGCCGCAGCTGCTCGAGCTCGTCCGGGCGCTTTGGCCGCAAGGTCGCGAGCCCCGAAACGACGTCGTCGGGCAGGATGAACTTCGGCGGCAGGTCGCGTGCGCGCGCGTGCTGGTCGCGCATCTTGACGAGTTCGCTCAGCACACCGAGTTCACGCCGGCTCATGCGCGCGGCGCCCGGCAGACGAAGATACGCGCGCCGTCCGTCGATGCGATAGCGCTCGACGTCCCCGAGCGCCTCGCACTCTTCGAGCGCCCAGGGCAGGCGACCGGCAGCTTCCAGACGCGTGGTGAGCTTGCGCTGCATCGGCAACAAATGCGCGACGTCGTCGACGAGATAGTCGAGCTGCTTCTGCGTCAGCGGCCGGGTCGACCAATCGCTGACGGTTTGCGTCTTCGCCAAACGGACGTGCTCGAGGTCGTGCACGAGGTCCGCGAGCGAGATCTGCATTCCGTACCCGAGAAACGCCGCCGCAACTTGGCTGTCGAAGATCGTGGGCGGCACCAGGTCGAAGCGATCGGCGAAGATCTTCAAATCCGACGAGAGCGCGTGGCCCACGACCGTGGTTTGTCCCAGTGCCTCGATCAAGGGCCGCAGATCCGGCAGCGCGAGCGGATCGACGATGGCCGCACCGTCGTCGAAGGCGAGCTGCACGACCATCAAACGCGGCGAATAGGTGCGTTCGGTGTGAAACTCCGTATCCAGTGCGACGTGAGCGCTGCGCGTTACTCGCTCGCACAGCGCGGCGAGTTGTGGCTGGTCGGCGATCATGGCGATCGAATAAGCCGTCACGGCGTCGGCGTTCCCCTCACGTGGTGCGGAAACCGCAAGTGCGGATGATGGTGCTCCCAATAGACGTGCGCGCGATACTCGTAGTTATGGACGACGACCGTAACGCGATCGCCGAAGATTGCTAAAAGCGCGCAGATCGGCACGGCGACGGCACACATCGTCCAGACGTGGCGCCAAACCGGCACGCGGAACGTCGCTGCGGTCGCCGTGGCGACCGTGCCGCCGAATCCCGGGATCATTCGCACGGCAATCAAGAAGGCCGGCGATCCGACCGGAAAGCGCTTGACCCAGGCCGGAACGCGTTGGAGATAGGAATCGAGATCGAGCATCTCCGACGCATGCCGGTTGATCCAATATCCGCACAGCGCAGCGAGGACCAGACCGACTGCGTTCACGATCGATCCCGCGAGGGGACCAAAGATCGCGCCGTTCATGATCGCGAGCGCGTCGGTGACCGAAAACGGCGCCGATGCGACCACGGCGAAGACCGCGATCGCAAGCGGATAGGCGGTCGGGCCAAGAGAACGAATCTCCCGCTCGACGAGCGGCTGAAAGCGAATCACGAGCGCCGCCAGCGTGAATGAAGCGGCGAGCATGGCGAGCGCTCCCAGGCGTCGGGCGGCCTTGTTCAAGCGGAGGTACGGATGGCGCTACAGGCGTTAGTCACGGTGTTGTGCGGAGTTGGTCTCTACGCCTCGCTTTTCATGCTACGCAAGGCCGCGGCCGCGGCTCGCGGCGAGCTGAGTGAGCCCAGCGTGGTCCAAACGCCGCGAGCTCGCCTGTTCGGCGGCGTGCCGAACGCCGTGCTCGGCGCCTGCTATTACCCGGCGCTCGCGATTGCGATCTGGTTTGCGGCGGGCCGGCTTGAGCTCGCATTGCTGTTGGCGGCGGCACTCCTGGCGGCGGGCGTCTCCGCCATACTCGCCTATTCGCTGCTCTTCGTTACCCGTATGCCGTGCGTCTACTGCTGGACCTCGCACGGCATCAATTGGGCCCTCGCGATCTGCATCGTCGCGTTCGTGGCGCGACAGCGTTAGAACTCGCGCAGCGACTCGATCATCGCGCGGTAGCGCTCGTCGTTCGTCGGACGTCCGGCAAAGAACGCATCGAGAATCTCCTTCGCCACGTCGATCGACGTCGCGCGCAGACTCAACGCGAGCACGTTGGCGTCGTTCCACGTTCGCGCGGCTTGCGCGGTTGTGGCGTCGAAGCACAGCGCGGCACGCACGCCGAGCACCTTGTTCGCGGCGATGCTTGCTCCCGTCCCGCTCCAGCAGCACACGATCCCAAAGGTGCACTCACCGCCCGCGACGGCCTCGCCGGTCGCGCGCGCCATGCTCGTCCATGCATCGTCCATTCCGATGCGCAGTGCCCCGAAGCGCTGCACCTCGTAGCCGCGCTCGCACAGCCACCGGTCGACGGCATCGGTCAATGGTGTGGACTCGTCGCTGCCGAATGCGATGCGCATGGAGGTTGCATTGCGCCTTGCCGCAACGGTGATCCTGGTGCGCCCGTCGGCGGGCGGACCGGAGGTGTTGTTGCTGCGGCGCAGCGAGCGCAGCGCATTCATGCCGGGTGCCTTCGTTTTCCCCGGCGGCGCCGTCGATGCAAGCGACTACGAGCATGGTCCGCTCCCCGGTTGGAGCGACGAGCGCATCGTCGCGTCGCCGCGTGACGCGCATGCGCTCGTGCGTGCGGCAGCGCGCGAGCTCGCCGAAGAGGCCGGAGTCAGACTCGAACCCGAGGCGCTCACCTTTTTCTCGCACTGGATCACGCCGCCCGGCGACGTGCGGCGCTTCAACACGTACTTTTTCTTGGCGAGCGCACCGCAAGGGGCGGTCGGCGTCGCGGATAGCGTCGAGACGCACGACGCGCGCTGGATTCGCCCCAGCGACGCGCTGCAAGCGTGCCGTCGCGGCGAGATGCACCTGGTCTTTCCGACGATCAAACACCTCGAACGATTGGCGGCATTCAGCGGCATCGATGCGCTGCTCGCGTTTGCGCGTGAAAAACCCGTCCTTACCGTCGCGCCGGACCGCGCGTCCGAAGGGATCGAGCTGCCGCAGGGGTTAGAAGGACGCTGGTGAGCACGATCGCGCTGGTTCGCGCACCGAACCCGTCGCCGATGACCTTGAGCGGCACGAATTCCTACGTGATCGACGCCGGCAACGGCGAAGCCGTCGTCGTCGATCCCGGACCGGCGATCGCTCGTCACCTGGATGCATTGATGGCCAACGCCGCCGAACGCGGATTGCGAATAACGACGATCGCGGTGACGCACGGTCATCCCGATCACGCTCCCGCAGCGGCGCCGCTCGCGCAGCGCACAGGCGCGAAGGTATGGGCGCATCCCAACTCCGAGGTACCGCACGACGACACGTTCGAACTCGAGGGCTTTCTTCGAGCGGGAACGATTGCGCTGCGGGTCATGGACGCGCCCGGGCACACCTTCGAGCACGCGGTCTTCTACCATCAAGACGAGCGCGCGCTCTTCACCGGCGACGTGATTCTCGGCGAAGGCACGGTCGTGATCGCGCCGCCCGGCGGCGCCATGCGACCGTATCAGCGGACGCTGCAACGTCTGCGCGACGAATTCCCCGATGCGGCGAGGATCTACGGCGGACACGGTCCGGTGGTGGAAGACGCGCGCGCGAAGATCGATGAGTATATCGAGCACCGCAAGCTGCGCGAGTCGGAGCTGCTCGCAGCGCTCTCCCGCGACGGCGGCATGACGATTCCGCAACTCGTGATCGACATCTACAGAACGCAGCGCCCGGTGCTGTGGCCGGCAGCGGCGCGGCAGATGCTCGCCTATCTCATCGCACTCACGCAAGAGGGCACGGTAACCGCGCATCGGCTCGACCGTCCGATGACCGAACAAGAGAACACGATTCTCAATCCGTCGTGGGAGTCGATCGTCGGCGCGGAACATGCGCCGGTCATTGCGGCTGAGCTCGGTGCGATGCTGAAGCTCGACACGCTCTACGAATACGCCTTGTCATCATGACGGCGAGCTAGTCGATCTTCAATACGATTTTGCCGAATTGTTCGCCGTGTGCCATGCGCTCGGCGGCGGCGGCGGCGTCGTTCATCGCAAAGACGCGGTCGACGACCGGCCGAAGCTGATGCTTGGTCACGAGATCGACCATCGCGCGAAAATCTTGCGGACTGCCCATCGACGTGCCGCGGATGTCGAGGTGATTCCAGAAGATCGTGAAAAGCCGCACCGTTGCTTCCGGCCGCGTGCCGCCGTAGATCACCGCGCGCCCGCCGGGCCGAACGACGCCCAGCGCTTTGTTGAGCGTATCGCCACCGGACGAGTCGACGACGAGATCGACCTCGCCACGCTTGATCGCCTTGTGCCAATCGGGATTGCTCTGATAGTTGATCGCGAGATCGGCGCCGAGTGCACGCGCCCGCTCGAGCTTCTCGTCGCTGCCCGACGTGACGATCGCGCGCGCGCCGGCCGCCTTGGCGAAAAGCAGCACGAAGGTTTGCACGCCGCCGCCGATGCCCGGGATCAGGATCGTTTCGCCGGCTCGCAACTCGCCGCGCGTAAAGGTGGCGCGGTAGGCGGTCAACCCTGCGAGCGGAATCGCCGCTGCTTCTTCCATCGACAGGTGCGGCGGCTTGGGAAAGATATTGACCTTCGGCACGGCGACGAATTGCGCGAACGTGCCCTCGTGCGGCATGCCGAGAATAGACGCGTCCGGCTTCCAAACGTGCGGGTCGTCGCCCCATCCGAGCATCGGATCGATGACCACGTCGTCGCCGGTCTCTTCATGGACGCCGGCGCCGTCGGAGCCGAGCGTGCGCGGCAAGGCGATGCCCGGATAGAGTCCTTGCGTGATGAAAACGTCGCGATGGTTGAAGGCCGCCGCGCGGACGCGCACCAGCGTTTCCCCGGCAGCGGGCTCGGCCCGGGGAATCTCGTCGATACGCAGATTCTGCGGACCACCGATTTCATGAAGCCGTGCCGCTCGCATCATCGCATCCATCGGCATCCCTTGCGGCACAAATCCGCAAAATCTTGCCGCCCGGAATAAGGTGTTCATAATCTCGCCTCGCGAAGATGATGCGGATGCGGCCTCCAAACGTTCGCCATCGTGCGCTGACCGTCGTGGCATTGCTTTCCGCGCTCGCGGCGTGTGGCGGGGGTGGTTCGAGCGCGGGCGGCAGCCTGCCGGCGCCAACGTCGAGCACGAGTGCGCCGCAGTCGTATACACTGAGCGCCATCGCGGGCGTAAGCGGGATTGCAAGCGGCTCGGCGACCGCCTACGCAAACGCCGCGGTCACGATTGCGGCAGAGGCGAGCTCGCCTACAGGCGTCGCGCTGAAGCATCGCGCGGCCGACTCGCAGACGCCGCTCGTCTATTTCAGCATTACTGCGAACGCAGCGGCCGCGACGGTTACCGCTTTCAGCGCGTCGCTCACGCTCGACAGCGCGCCTAGCGGCACGATCTCGCTCTCGCAATGGGAGAACGGCGCATGGGCCGGAACCGGTGCAACGGTTTCGGTGAGCGGCGACAACGTTTCATTTAGCTACACGCTCTCGCCGGCGGCCACCGCGCCGGTATATTTTGCGCTTTACACCGGTACCGCGCTGCCGACACCCTCGCCAACTGCGTCCGCATCAGCGCCGTCGCCACCGACGTCGTCACCGACGGCGTCCCCGAGCGGCAACGCCACGATCGCGCCCAACACCTGCTCGCAAACACCTGCACCGAGTGAAACGTCGAGCGGCACCGTCTCGTACGCCGAGAGCGGCTTCTTCAGCGCGCTTTCGAGCGCGAGCGCGGGAAGCCAGATCTGCGCGAGCGTGTGGGAACCCTCGAGCAGCCTACAGAGCGCGCTGGTTACGGCTGCAACGAATCACGCCGCGGTCACGGTGATCTATCCCGTCGCAGAACATTCCGAAGACAGCGCTGACGCAAGCGCGCTCGCAAGCATCGGCGCGCGCGTCATTTGGGAGGACGATTCGGACGACGGCGACCCAACCCCCAGCCCACTGCCGACCGGCGAGTTCGTGCAGACGGCAACGCTTCCGATTCACGCGAAATTCGCGCTGGTCGACGGCGTAGCGTATCTGGACGGTCACAACTGGTTCACGAGCGACGTCATTCTGCAAGATCTCAATTCGGCCGACTACGCGGCGATCCAGACGGACCTCACGACGTTCCCGTCTTCGCCGCCCTCGGTCGGCGCGACGAGCCTCACCACCGACAAGTACAGCTCGCTCGACGCCGAGGCGGCGCTGATCACCAACGCAAACCCCGGCAGCGGCGACACGCTCGATTTCATGAGCGAAGATTTCGATGATTATGGAGCGCCGGCAGAGGCGGTCTTTGCGGCGCTGCTTGCCGCAGCAAAGAACGGTGCGACGGTGAACGTCATCGTCGAAGGGCCGATTACCGGCAGCGTTGCTCCGTACGAGACGTGCGATCTGTCGATCCTCGCCTACAACGGGGCGAATACATACGTCCAAACCAATGGCGGCAGCGAGAAGATTCTGCTCATCGCATCCGGCTCGAACGTAACGAGCGCATGGATCGGTTCGTCCAACATGAGCGATTATGATTACATCGACTGGGGAATGACGATCCCCACGAGCAACAGCACGGTCATCGGCCAAATGCAGGCCTACTACAGTCAGCTCGGCACATACGCGTCGCCGTCACCCGCACCGGCCGCGTCGCCGACGTGCTCGCCGTAGGCAGCTTTCACGATCCCTATCGTCGAAGAGCCCGTGATGGCAAAACGCTCGGCGGTCGTGAAGGCCGTCTTCAAAGGGATCGCTCGCATGGAACGCGGCTATACGATAGAAGTCGGACCGCTGCGAGCGACCGGCGTGCCGGCGATTCTCCTGGGTTCCGCTGCGATCGTGGCGGCAGCGGGTCTCGCGGCTTTCCTCTCGCGCAGCGCTGGGCGCTTGCCCGAAACCCTCGGAGAGGCCAAGGGGTTGGCACAAGCGTTACGCGGAGAACGTCCGCGGCTCAACCCCTAAAGACGAGGGCGCATGATCGACAACGATTCGCTCGCGGCGCTGATACGCCGCGAACTCCCCGACGCGCAGGTCGACATCGTCGACCGCACCGGGACCATGGATCACTTCAACGTGACGGTCCGTTCGCGCGCGTTTGCCGGGCGGACGCTGATCGAACAACATCAACTCGTGTACGGCGCATTGCGCGCCGCTCTCAAGGACGGCCGGGTGCACGCGGTCGAATTGCGTACACTCGTCGGCGAAGGCTAGGAACGATATGTCGGATACACTGCAAACTGAGATTGCCGCCGAGATTGCGGCCAATACGATTCTCGTCTACGGCAAGGGCACCAAGGATGCGCCGCGTTGCGGCTTCACCCTCGAGACGATCGAGTTCTTCAACCACTTCGGCTATCCGTTCGAGGTGATCGACGTGCTCGAAAACATGGAGAAGCGCGAAGCGCTCGCCGAGATGACCAACTGGCCCACACTGCCGAAGGTCTTCATCGGCGGCACGTTCTACGGCGACACGGACATTCTCGGCCCAATGGCGCAGAGCGGCGAATTGCAAACGGTGTTGCGCAACGCTTTCGGCGCGGACGCGCAGCCCAAGACGACGATCAACCTGCGTTAGCGTTCGGTGACGTACACGACGCTGGTCGACGCGGCGGCGCTCGCCGCGCATCTCGACGATCCAACCTGGGTCGTCGTCGATTGCCGGCATGCGCTGGCCGATTTCACGCTCGGGCGCCGGCTCTACGATGAAGCGCACATCCCCGGCGCGTTCTTCGCCGACGTCGAGCACGACCTCGCCGGTGCGCACACCGGAACGAACGGACGCCATCCGCTGCCGGATGCCGATGCCTTCGGCGCTTTCTTGCGCAGCACCGGCGCCGGCGACGAGACGCAGATCGTCGCCTATGACGCCGGCGGCGACATGTTTGCCGCGCGTCTATGGTTTCTGTGCCGTTGGATCGGGCACGACGCATGCGCGGTGCTCGACGGCGGCTACGCCGCGTGGGTCGGCGGCGGCTATCCGGTTACGCCGGAACCTGCGATCGGGCGCAACGGCACGCTTCACGTCCGTCGGCATCCCGAGCTGGTGGTGAACGCCGGCTTCGTGCTCGCGCATCTCGACGATCCGGCCGTGCGGCTCGTCGATGCGCGCGCAGCCGACCGCTTCGCCGGACAGAACGAAACGGTCGATCCCGTTGCCGGTCACATCCCCGGAGCACGCAACCGCTTCTTCAAGGAAAATTTCGATGCGGCCGGCCGGTTCAAATCGCCGGCCGAGTTGGCGGCCGCGTTTCGAACGCTGGGTAAAGCGGAATCGCTCGTCCACCAATGCGGCTCCGGCGTCTCGGGCGCGGTGAACATGCTGGCGGCGGAAATTGCCGGCCTGCACGGCACACGGCTCTACGCGGGCTCGTGGAGCGAGTGGATCGCCGATCCCTCGCGACCCATCACGACCGGGTCCGCGTAGCGCGGCGACGGAGCGCGAGCCACACGAGGGTGAACGCGGCGATGGCAAGCGCCGCTACGATGAGCGCGACCGTTCGTCCGCGCGACGACGTGCCCGCGCAGGCGGCGTAGCCGCCCTCCATCTCGGTCTGCGCGCAAGCATAGGGCAACCAATTACGTTCGATCGACGGCTCGCGCCTCGACCATGCGCTGTACGCATGGACCCAAACCTCGCGCACCCGCGGATCGCCGCGAACCCTTGCGGCAATCGCCGTCAGCGCGGCTGCGCGCAAGCGCCGTACGCCGTACATCGTGTCGAAGCTCGGCTCGCGCTCCCATGCGTCCGCATCGGGATGGTAGACGTAGGGATGAACGTCGTGCACGTTGCCGTCGTCGTCGACGTCGACGACGTAAAACGCCGGATTGTTCCGGTAGATCGGCGAGATCGACGATGCGATCAGCATCGGAACGCCGGCGACCACGCGGAAGTCGTAGTGATGCGTGTGCGCGCCGATGATGAAACGCACCACCGCGCGGTGTTCGGCCACGAGATTCACGAAGGCGTCATCGAAGCGGCGCATGAGAAACGGCACGGCCAGCAGCCGATGCACGGTGCTCGTGCTCTGCGGGTCGTAGCCGGGTGGGATATGCATGAGGAGCATTGCGTTGGTCCCCGGCGGCAGCCGCTCGAGCGCGCCGCTCAGCCAGGTCATCTCCGTCGCCCCCGGATCGATCGGACGGGACGAGCATCCACCGCGATAGACGATCGACCAAAAGATGCTGTTGAGCACGATTGCGCGCCCGTTGCGGATCGGTAATCGCGCCGTGTAATAACCGCCGGAGGGAAAACGCGTGGAAAAATCCGGCGCAACGCCGGCGCGGTCGACGAGCGGCGCCCAGATGCGCGTGAGCGACTGCATGTATGGACCCGAAACGTCGCTGCGATAGTCGCCGCAGAAATCGTCGTTGTTGCCGAGCGCGAAGAGGAACTGTGCTTTGGGGAAGTCCCCGTCAAGGCCGGCCGCGATCTCTCGCATCGCCGCCAGCGCGGGGCTCTCAGCTTGCTGACCGGCAGCGTGCGCTCGCTGTGGGAATTCATGCGCGAGCAGATCGCCTCCGACCAGCACGACGCGAGCATCGGGAACGTCGGCGCGCATAGCGCGCAGCGCGGAGCGCCAGAGCGTCTTCGTCGTGTCGGTGCCGTACTCGACGCCGTACGGCGAGAACGGATTGAGGTGAATGTCGTTGACGACCAGCCAGTGCTGCAGCACGACCGATAGAACCAGTGCGATCACGTGCCGGCGCTCGGTTCCGGCGATGGCGATGGCGATGGCGATGGCGGCGGCGACGGATGCGGTGGCAGATCGCGTTGAATCTGCGGCATCGCGCAGGCGGAATAGTCGGTCTCCGTCAAGGCGACGTTCGCGCACCAGTAAGCGCGCCAGGTGGAATCGGTGATGCCTCGTGCGCGCTCGTTATCGAAGAGCAACTGTTGCACGCCCCACAGGTGCGCGGCGTCGATCGTTCCGCGCCCGTAGACGGTGGCAAAATCGAACGCGCGCCGCCAGTCCGTTTTGCCTTTGAGGCTGAAGATCCGCGCGTCGTCGACCTGGGCCGTAACCGGATCGACGTCGAGCACCGTGAATGCCGGCGCATCTCCATCGCGCGGGCTCACCGCAGGCACGACGAGCATCGGCGCTCGCGGCGTGCTCGGATCCGGTCCCACGGCGCGAAAACCTTGCGCGTGCGCATGGCCGGCGATCGCCATCACGACCGTCGAACGCGAGTCGAGCGCCGTGATGAACGCGTCGTTATATCGGTCCGCGAGAAACGGCACGGGCGAGGAGGCCGGCACCGCGTGCAACGTCGCTCGAACGTCGATCCCCGGCGGTATCGACGCGATCATCCAGACCGGCGTTCCAGCCGGTATCGCGGCCTGCGTTGCCTGCAGCCACGATAATTCGTCACCCCCGGGAGCGGCGGTTGCGTCGCCGCACGTATTCTTGTATTTCGCCGACCAGAAGACGTCGTTGAGCACGATCGCTTGCGCGCCGTCGATCGGCAGCGGCACGCTGTAATAGCCGCCGGTCGAAAATTGCGCGATGAAAGCGTTGGGATCGCGCGCGCCGACCGACGCAGCCCATACCGCGGCCGTGCGCGCCAAGAACGCGTCGTGCGGCGTGCTCGCGTTACTGCCGCAGTAGCCGTCGTCACTCCCAACGACGGGTATGAAATGCGCGCGAGGGAAGGCGGCCTGGAGCTCCCACGCGAGAAAGGCCATGGTTTTGTCGACGAAGGCACGGTAGGCAGCATCATCGTGCGTCTTCACCGCGCGCTCGAACTTCGCACGAAAGTCGCCGGCGAGGAAATCGCCCGCCACGATCACGACGCGTGGATCGGGGGCCGCGTTGCGCGCACCGTCGAGCAGCGATTCGAGCAGCGCATCGTTGGTATCGTTTCCCGTCGTAGACGGCGCGCTCGGCGACGACTCGAAAATCGCGCGCCAGCGATCGGGCGGAGCGGCAAGCAAACGATCGACCAAATGCGGTTGCGCGAAGGGATCGAAGTGGAGATCGCTCAGCACGAGCCACGCTTGCGGGGGATCGGCCGCACGAGCAGGCAAGACGAGGAGGAGCGCGGCAGCAAGCGCGAACGCGAGGGCGGACCGTGGCATGACGTTGCGCATTTCCGAGAGGGGGAGTTCATGTCCCGCTACTGGCTCTTCAAGAGCGAACCGCATGCGTACAGCTTCGAGCAGCTGCAACGGGATCGCGTCACGCCGTGGAGCGGCGTGCGCAATTTTCAAGCACGCAACAATATGACGGAGATGGCCGTGGGCGACCTTGGCTTGTTCTATCACTCGAGCATCGCGGAGCCCGCAGCCGTCGGCATCGTGAAAGTCGTCCGTGCCGCGTATCCGGATGCGACCGCCTTCGTCAAAGGCGGCGAGTCCTACGATCCACGCAGTACGCGGGAGAAGCCGAAGTGGATGAACGTCGACGTTGAGTACGTGGAGCCGCTCGAGCATCCGGTAACGCTCGCACGCATGCGCGCCGAGCCGCGCCTCACGGGCATGGCGCTCCTCAAACGCGGTCAGCGCCTCTCCGTGCAACCGGTGATGCCGCACGAATGGAAAATCATTATGGAACTAGCGCAAGCTCTGTAAGTGCAAAGAAAAGGGGCCGCACGCATGCGGCCCCTGGTTGGTTGCTCGACGCTGAGCGCTAGGGCTTGCTGGGCCCTCTCGACTGTACCGAGGTTCGCCGCGTCAGCATGACGGTTCCAATCGGCCGTCCCTTCGTATAGATGACGGCAGTCGGGAACGTGTCGGTTGCTCCCAGCTGAACGTTGCCGACGTACAGGAACTGCGCGT
>DATJRM010000053.1:0-18897 GCA_035504755.1 Candidatus Acidiferrales bacterium | reverse complement strand
AGTGGGGCCACGGCAAGCGCGCGAAGGTGCTCTCGGATTATACGTTTGCCGTGCGCGGATCCGGCGGCGAACTGCTTACGATCGGAAAGGCCTATTCCGGCTTGACCGATGCGGAGATCGCCCAGCTCACGCCGTGGTTCTTGGCGCATCGGATCGACGGCCCGCGCTACGGCCGGGCCTTTGCCGTCGAACCGTCGATCGTACTCGAAGTCGCCTTCGACGTCGTCCAGAAAAGCGCGCTGCATCAAAGCGGCTACGCACTGCGCTTTCCCCGCATCGTCCGCATACGCGACGACAAACCGCCGAGCGAGATCGACACGCTCGCGCGCGTCGACGAGATCTACGGGGCGATGCTGGCGCGCGAGCAAGGCAGCTAGCGGCGACGCCGTTGCTCGCGAATGCGCCGGGCCAGCTCCTCGGGCGATGGACCGCCGTGGCGTTCGCGCGAGGCGGTGAGGGAGCGGTGGAGCTGTACGCCGCCGACAACGGCTAGGAGCACGATCGCGAGGAGTGCATACCACAAGCGGCCGGGAATCGGCAGCGCCGAAGCGCTTGCGAGAATCACGGCTGAAAGCGCGGTTAACGTCTCCCAGCGGCGCATTTTCTGTGAAGGCCTCTACCCTTGGACGGCGAAGGTCGGCGGCCATGCCCAAACGGACCCTCTCGATCGCGTTCGCCGTGACGGCGCTCGCCCTTGCCGCGTGCAACTCCGGCTACAATCCCAACGATCTCTACGGGACGCCGTCCCCGACGAGCACGACGTCGACGTCCACGCCGAATCCGACGGACAGCACCGCCGTGGTGACGGTCTACGCCTCGAGTGCACCGCTGCCGGATCAACCGGTGAACCTGTATAGCGACGTCAACGGGGCTATTGGCTCGCTGATCAAGACGCAGACCACCGACTCGACCGGAACGACGACGTTCAGCAACCTCACGCCCGCGACCAACTACTGCTTTACGACGAGCTACACGCCTCCGAGCGGGCTCACGCAGAATGCGTCGCAGTGCGGCTTTCTGTGGTTTAGCGGCGTCGTGTTTTATCTCGGCAACTCGTAGCCGGCGTTTCGTCCGTCTCTAGTCCTCATCTTCGTGCAGATGAAGATGGCAGCCGTCTTCGGCATCCGAGAGAACGTCGCGCGCTTCGTTGAGCACGCCATTCGAGAGCGGCTCATCCGGCGGCGCAACCGAGCCCTCAGCCGCCAGAAATTCGGCCTCGCTCCAGTCTTCCCACGTTTCCAACGGCTCGCCGTCGACCTCCGCCGGGAATCGCACGCAAAATCCTTGTTCGATGTGCAGGCCGACAACCATGACGCGCGTGCCGCGGGGAAAGTACGTGCCGTCCTTCCAGAGCGTTCCATAGGTTGTGTCGTAGTGGTGCCCGACTCGTAGTTGCTCGATCGCTTTCTCCTAAACGCTAAAACGAATTCATTGAGCCGCGTTCCTCTTCCTCGGATGCATCCGATTCGGAGTCGGCGTCGAGCACCCATAGCGAGCGATGGGGTGCAAACTCCTGGCCGTCGGTCTGGGCTAAACGCTTGAGGATGCGCGTGATGCGCTTGCCGCCGATCTCGCGACCCCACGCAATCGGACCGCGCGGATAATTCACGCCCAGCGTCATCGCAAGGTCGATTGCGTCGGGCTCGGCGACGTCCTGCGCAACGGCGATCATGGCTTCGTTGACGATCGATCCGACCACGCGGCCGAGATAGAGTCCCGGCCGGTCTTCTACGAGAACGACCGCTTTGCCGACGATCTCGAAACATTCTTGCGCGAGGGCGAGTGCATCATCGCCGGTTGCGTCCGCGTCGACGACTTCGATCGCGCGCTGCGCATCGAGATCCCCGAGCACGCCGAAACCCAGCACGCGTTGCGGATGGCGAAGCCGCGGAGCCAATCCCGCTAGATCGGTCGCGTATGCATCGACGAAGATCATCGTCGACGCGTCGCAGCGACGGTCCAGCTGCGCGACGATCTCGCTGCGGTCGCTGAAGCCGTCGCCGGCATCGATAACGAGCGTCGCATCGGAATCGAGGGTGTCGAGGAATTCGTCGTTTTCGATGCGCTGCAGGCGGTCGCAATGCGCCTCGAGCGCGCGCGCGAGATCGTCCGCCAAAGCGCTGAAGCCGATGATGCACACGGCCTCTTCCAGTTGCTTCCCGGCCGGGCTTGCATCCAATGCGAGATCGAGCTTGGCGTGCCGCCCGTTCTCGTAGACATAGAAGCCGGTGCCGGTCTTGCGTCCAAGGCGACCCCGCGCGACGAGATCGCGCTGCATCGGGCGCGGCGCGAGGCGCTCGGCCTCGAGGCGCTCGTACACCGACTCGCTGGTCGCAAGATTGACGTCGAGTCCGATCAGATCCATCAGCTCGAACGGTCCCATGCGAAAGCCCGCGCAGCGCGCGAGCGCATCGAGCTCTTCGATACCCGCGACGCCTGCCTCGAGCGCGCGCATCGATTGAAGATAGAACGGACGCGCAACGCGATTGACGATGAATCCGGGGGTGTCGGCACAGGTTACGCCCGTCTTGCCGATGCGCTCGACGAACGCCCGCGCGCGCTCGAAGGCGTCGTCACTCGTGCGGTCGGTCTCGACGATTTCCACCAGCTTCATCGCCGTGGGCGGGTTGAAGAAATGCAAGCCGACGACGCGTTGCGGACGACCCGTCGCTTCGGCGAGCTCCCTCACGCTCAGCGAAGAGGTATTCGTTGCCAGGATTGCGTCGGCGCCTAGCGCTCGATCGAGCTGGGCGAAGACGGGTTGCTTGAAGTCCATCCGCTCCGGCACCGCCTCGATCGCGAGGACCGCATCGCTGCGTTCGGGGATCGACGCGCGTACCGTGACGTTTTCCGTGACCCGTGCGAGCGCGCGTTCGCGCGCGCCCGGGTCGGGCTCGACGAGCTCGACGGCGTAGCCGCCGCGGGCCGCGACATCGGCGATGCCGGCACCCATCGTCCCCCCGCCTACGACCAGTATGAGTTCTTGCACGAGCCCTGGAATTCGCGCCTCCATGGAAAAACCGCTTTGGCGCGTCCGGTCCTCGACCTACGTGATCGAGTCTGCGCATCTGCGTATCCGTAGCGACGAGATCGAACTGCCGAGCGGGATGGTGCTCCCGAACTACTACGTGCGAGAGTCCTACGGCTTCGTCATGGTCTTCGCGCTCACGCCGCAACGCGAGGTCGTGCTCGTGCGCCAATATCGCTATGGGATCGATAATATGGTGATCGAGCTCCCTGCCGGCAGCATCGACGCCGGCGAGGACCCCCTCGTCTGCGCACGGCGAGAATTCACCGAGGAGACGGGCTACACGGCCCAGCGTTGGGAACCGCTCTCGGTGGTCCCCGCGGAGCCGGTTCGCTCGAACAGTTTTCTCTACGGATTTCTCGCATTCGACGCGATGCAAACGCATCCGCAGCAACTCGACGCCACCGAAGCTATGGAACCGTTCACCGCGCCGCTCGAAGCGATCCGGCCGATGTTGCGCAACGACGAATTCGGAGCCGTCTCGTGCGTAGCCGTGGCGTACACCGCCCTCGACCGGCTCGGCGTTTGAGTTTTGCTACGCTCGGGATGACAACGGGCCGGCGGCGCGACGCAGGTTCTCGAGCGATCCGAACGGATAGACGCGCTGCGCGGTGCTCACGACGACGCTGCATACGTCCGCCGAGGTCATGAACCGTTCCAGCGCTTGCGTGCACTCACCCGAGGTGACGTTGAGTCCGTTCGAATACGGCGTCAACGCGGGTACGACGATCGCGCGCGGCGAGGCAATGAAGGCCGGCGCGTAGGCCCCGCCGCCGAGGGCCACACTGGGATGCAGATGTCCAAGGATCACGCGCGATGCGGCAACCGGCTTGTCCCCGTGCACCAGGGTCCATCCGTCGCGGACGACGACTTCATGCGTAGGGCCGAGGACGTTGCGCCCGCGTGTCCGCCCTTCATGGTTGCCGGCGATGAGCGTCAGCTCGCATTCGTCGCGCAAGAGCGCAAGCGCCTCCGAAACGGTACGCGCCGCACCCTCGCTCATGCGTGCGCCATGGATCACGTCGCCGAGCAGCACGATCTCGCGCGCGTCGGTATGTCGCGCAAGCGCGAGCAGCGCACGGACGCTTTCAGCCGTGCTCCAGAGCGGCAGCGCGCCGCCGATCACCTCTTCGTAGGCGAGATGCGCGTCGGCGGCGACGAGCGTGCGCGACTCCCCGAGCAGGAGCACCCCATGGGTGAGCGCGACCGCACCCGGCGCGAGCTCCAGCTGCGGACCCCGCGCGTACTCGAGCACGCGCTCGTGCAAGGCTTCGATCATCGTCGTCCGGTCGTCGAGCACGACGGCGTCGCCGAACGACGAGGTGATGATGCCAAAAGTAAACGGTGACGCCGCCGGCGGGTGGACGACGCGCGGGAAGCCGTCGAGCGCTTCCAGATAGGAGCGCGTACCGGGCGCATCGAGCAGGTCGCGCGTTACCGTGCGCAGCGTCTCGCGCAAGAGCGGAAAGTTTCGATCGCGCTGCCAGAGACGCTCGAAGATCTTGGCGCTGTTCCACCGTTGGCTGCTGCGCCGCAGCGATCGTCCGCCCGCGCGGCGCAGGACGAGCAATCCCGTGTTGGCCACGTGGCGGAAGTGGTTGACCAGCAGATGCGAACTGCGCAGCCCCTCGAGCAGGTCGCGGTCGAACTCGGCGCTGCCGAGGAGCCGTTCCCACAGCGCGTCGGGAAGCGATCTGCCCGGCGGCAGCGCGACGATGAAGCCGTTGTCGTCGGTCGTGATCTGGGAGTTGGCGCCGCAGGCCGTAAAGACGCGCGCTCCGACGATGCGTCCCAGCGTTTCGTTGACGCGCCGTCCGGCGCAGGTGTGAAAGACCGCCGATTGCCGTCCGTCGATACGATAGATCTCGATCACCGGACGGGTCGGCGTCGGGACCGCCGATATCGCCTGCTGCTGCGCGACGTAGCGGACGACGTGTGCCGCCTGATCTCCGTCCAAGCCGTAACGCGAACGAAGGAACGTGTGTGCTCCGCCGCCGTCCCGGTCCGCAAGCAATTCGGCGACGTGGGCCCGCAGGAACGCAATCTCGCGCGCCAGCGCCGGCGGAACGCCCTTCATGTGCGAACTCCACTGCGGAATCGTCGGACGCCCCGCGTGCGGCTCGGCCACCACGCCGGTGCTGCCGATCTCCTTCACCCGTAGCGTGCGACCGTTGAGGAGGAAGACGTCTCCAACGCGCAGGGCGCTCGCAAAGCTCTCCTCGACGCGTCCGATCGCATGCTTCGGATCCCCGACGATGCGCACGAACGTCTGTTGCTCGTCCGGAATCGTCCCCACGTTTTCAAAAAATGCCGCGCACGCGTCGCGTCCTAGACCGTAAATCGCGTCGCCGTCAAAGCCGAGCCGCTGCACGTGAACGGCGTCGGCGCCGAAGCCGCCCCCGCTCAAGTAACGCGCCACCGCGACGAGGTCCTCACGAGTGAGGTCGCGGTACGGATACGCGCCTCGCGCGATACGCAGCAGGTCCTCGATCGCGACGCGCCGGTCGTAGCAGACGCTGCCGACCATCCACTGCGCCAGCACGTCGAGCGGCGCTTGCGGAATCGCAACGTCGTCGATCGTGCCGTCGGCGATGCAGCGCCGCGTCGCCGCCGCTTCGATGATGTCGTCGCGATCCTGAGCGATGACCGTGCCGCGCGCGACGGCGCCGGGCCGGTGGCCGGCCCGGCCGATACGCTGCAGCGACGCGGTCACGCCGCGAGCCCCGCCGACGATCAGCACGCGATCGATGCAGCCGATGTCGACGCCAAGCTCCAAGCTCGAGCTACAGACGACGGCACGCAAAGCACCGGCGCGCAGCGCCGCCTCGACCCGATGACGCACGCTGCGCTCGAGCGCCGAGTGGTGCACGCCCAGCGTGCCGAGATCTCCGCGGACCCGCGCCTCTTGCGCGACCTCTTCGACCTCTGCTTCCATCTCCGCGCGCATGAAGTGCGCCACGCGCTCGGCCTGGCTGCGCACGTTGGTAAAGACCAGCGTCGCGCGCTCCTCTTTCGAAATCTCGGCCGCGCGCTTCGATACGCTTGCGAGCGGCGCCACCGCGCCGGTGAACGGCACGTCGATGGCAAGCTCGATCGCGCGCAGTCCGCGGTGGTCGACGACCTCGCACGCCCGTCCACCGGTCACGAAGCGCGCGACGTCTTCGAGCGGTGCAACCGTCGCCGAAAGACCCACACGGTTGAACGGCGCATCGGTCAGCTCTTCCAGCGACTCGAGCAGCAAGGCTAATTGCGCGCCGCGCTTGTTGCCGGCCACCGCGTGGACTTCATCGACCACCACCGTTTCGACCGAGCGCAGCGTGCGGCGGTAGCTTTGCATGCCCAACATGACGGCAAGGGACTCGGGCGTCGTTACCAGGATGTGCGGCGGTCGCGCCAGCATGAGCCGGCGCTCCCGCTGCGGCGTATCGCCGGTGCGCACGCCGGTGCGCACGAAGCGTTCGCGCAAACGACCGCGCCGTTTAGCGGCGCGCTCGCTGTTCGGCCGTTCGAGCAGCCCGATCTCGCGCAGCGGGCGGCGCAGATTGTGCTCGATGTCGTAGCCGAGCGCGCGCAGCGGCGATACGTAGAGCGCATACGTGCGGGGGAAGAGCTCGTCGTCGTCGCGGCGCCGCGCGAGGCGGGAGAAGATCGGGAGAAACGCGGCTAGCGTCTTTCCGGTGCCGGTCGGCGAGGCAACGAGCAGATGTTTGCGATCCAGCCCCGGCGCCAACGCGTCACGCTGCGGCGGCGTCGGCGCATGCAAATGATCCGCGCACCAGCGCGCGAGGTCGGGATGAAGGGCGTCGAAGGCGTTAATTCTTGGCGGTTTGGCTATCCGTCGCCAACGTTGCGGTGATGTCGAACACGATGTCGGCGTACTCGCCCGGACCATTCTGCCTGCGAAGGGTTTCGTAGTCCTTCACCTGCGTCGTCACCGTCTTGCCCATGTCGTAGGTATACGTCGCCGTCGCGTGAAGCGTCCCGTCATGCGGCAGTTGCTCGTTGTCCTCTGCGGTTATCGGGATCAACGTCCCATTCGGCACGCCGGCGGTAAAGTCGAGCGAAACACCTGCCGTAGCGCTGCCTTCGTGCCAATGCCGTTTGGCATCGAGCGCCGACGGATCGAAAAACTTGGGCGACAGCGTGCGGATGATGGCCATCTCCTCCGGCGTCACCACGCCTTGGCCGCAGACGACGTTGGTGGTCGGATAGACCACGCACTCCACCGCAGCGTTGTTCCGATTGGAGCGCCCGTTCTCGCCGACCTTGAGGACCAAGCCGCCGTCCGGCTCGACCCCGTAGATGTCGACGTCGATCGTCCCCATGTCGGAAGCGACGCCCAGGTACGACGTGTCTCCGGTGCCGGAGTACGAGCCCCCATTCGGGCCGCCCGAATTCGAGACCGCGCTATTGGTATCGCGGGTGTCGTTTTGCACTCCCACGCTGAAATCGTAGATCAGGCGGCGCTGAAGCGTCTGCTGCGCGGCGGCGGGCAGGGCCGCAGCGGCAAGGGTGAGTGCGACGAACGCACAAGCAAAGGGGCGGCTCATCCTGAAACCTCCGGTTGACACCTGGGTAGATTCAATACGACTACCACCCGCCTTCCTCCAACGAGGTCCACCATGCGACCGATGCTCGCCACCTTCATCCGCTTGACCCTGGTCGTCGCGGCCGCGATCATCCTGATCGCCCTCGCCGGGTGGCTCTTCCACGTGGTCCTCATCGCCGCCGTCATCGCCGCGGTGGTCGTCGGCGCGCTCTTCCTCTATAACGTCGTCCGGCGCCGGGGTGGGTTCCCCGCTATCCGCCGATAAAGCGAAGCAAGCTAGCGTTTAGTTGCTCGGGTACTTCGAGCATCGGGAGGTGCCCGCAGCGGTCCAGGAGCACGAGCCGGCCGTCCGGGAAGGCGGCGGCCACCCGCTCGGCCTCGTCGGGCGAAACGATCGAATCCTCCGCCCCGGCAATCACCAGCACCGGGAACGTCAGATCGCCGGCGATGTCGTTTGCGCCGTCGCGCAACGCCATACCACGCAGCATCGCCGCGAGCCCACGGGGATCGTTCTTTTCCGCGATTTTATTGAATTTTTCAGCAATTTCGGGGCGTGACGCACGCGTCGTCGCAGCGAGTGACGCATTGCGAAACTCCGCGATGATGCGCGCGCTCGATTCCGTACGTTCGGCATCGTCGGCGAGTTCGAAGCGGTGCGCTGCGCGCTCGGGTGAGTCGGCGCCGATGCGCGACGCAACGAGTGCAAGACGATCGAGACGTTCGACGTACATCCGCGCGAACGCGAGCGCGACGTAACCACCGAGCGAGTGTCCGACCAGCGTCGCGCGATCGACACCGAGTGCGTCCAGCACCGCCGCCACGTCGCCGGCGAGAGACTCCATCAGATACGGACCGTCGACGACACTCGACGCGCCCATGCCGCGAAGATCGATTGCGACCATGCGCGCGCGGTCGGCGAGCGCGTGCATTTGCTCCTCCCAAATCTCGTGCGAGAGCGGGAAGCCGTGGATCAAAACGACTGCATCGCGTGCGCGCTGATCGCCCGCGACGACGACCTCGATGCGCGCATCACCATTCAAAACTTGCATTGTCGCGGAGAATACTGTATAAGGGAGGCAACTACCCTCGGTTACCTGCGTAACCGGAGAAAGGAATGACTCCACGCACATGGCAGTCAAACGTAGAAAGAAAGCGGCGCCGAAGCGCGCTGCCAAGAAGGCCGCGCCGAAGCGCAAGGCCACTCGTAGAAAGGCTGCGGGCCGCAAGAAAGCCGCTCGCAAGAAGAGCACGCGGAAGAAAGCGACCCGTAAGAAAGGGCGCAAGAAAGCCGCTCGTAAGGCAAGTGCTCGCAAGACGACCCGTCGTCGCCGCCGGAAGAAAGCTGCAGCCGCAGCCTAATTCACGGCTCTTTTTATGCCTTTAGCGAGTCGCTCACACGACTCGCTTTTTTTTGCGCCGAAAACAGCCTGGAGCGTCGTTGACGAGGCACTCGTGTGCTCGTGCACACGTCGCACCTCGTCGCCTAGCTCCAGGCTGTTTTCAGCGCAAAAAGCTTCGCGGTCAGCGAGAGCGTACGGCCGACACGATCAGCCGGGCCGCGCCTTCTTCTCCAAAGGTAACGGTGTCGATCGCGAGATCGACGATGGCCGGCGAACCGATCTCGACGTCGTACCAGTCACGCAGATGCGCGCGCCGGGCGCGATCGATTCGCTCGACTTCCGCTGCTGCCGCCTTGTGGTCGAGTCCCCGCTCCGCCACGACCCGCTCGATGCGGCGGTCGCGCGGCGCGTACATGAACACGCGCAGCACGTCGGGACGGCGCCCGAGGATTGCGCCCGCCGCTCTGCCGATGATGACGACGTTGCCGCGCGCGGCAAATTCGCGCACCGCCGCCTGGACCTCGCGCACGAACTCCTCGTCGAACGTCTCTCCGAAGCCGGCGACGGCGACCTCGGGCGTCGCGAGCTCGAGGCTCGTGAGCAGACGCGCCCCGAGCGATCGCCCCGTCTCATCGGCCGCTTGCGCTTGCACGGGCGTGATCTGCAGCCGCTTTGCCACGACGACCGGCAACTGGCGATCGATCAATTCATAATCGAGCGCCTCGGCAACTCGCCCGGCGATGGCAACTGCGCCGCTTCCGTAGAGGTTGGAGATCGTAACGATCACGCCGAAGAACTACGCGATGCCGATCATCCAGACCCGCGACCTTCGCAAGGTCTTTCGTAGCGTCAAACGCGTGCCGGGGCCGCTCGGCGCCCTGCGGACGCTCTTCTCGCACACCTACGAGGAGCGGGTCGCCGTTGCGGGTGTCTCGATGTCGCTCGAGGCCGGAGAGCTGGTGGGCTACATCGGTCCCAACGGGGCCGGCAAGTCGACGACGATCAAAATGCTAACCGGCATTTTGGTTCCGACCTCGGGTGAGATTCGCGTCGCGGGAATCGTGCCGCACGCATCGCGGCGCGCGAACGCGCGCAACATCGGTGTCGTGTTCGGCCAGCGCAGTCAGCTCTATTGGGACCTACCGCTGGTCGAGTCGTTCGAACTGCTCCGAGCGATCTACGGGATCCCGGCGGATACATATCGCCGGAATCTCGACGAGTTCGTGGCGCTGTTGCAGATCGACGAGTTCTTGCGCACGCCGGTTCGTCAGCTCTCCCTCGGCCAGCGCATGCGTGGCGACTTCGCGGCCGCGATGCTGCACGACCCGAGGATCGTCTATCTCGACGAGCCGACGATCGGGCTCGACGTCGTTGCGAAGGACGCCATTCGCGAGTTCATCGCTCGCATCAACGTGGAGCGTGGAACCACCATCATCCTGACGACGCACGATCTCGCCGACGTCGAGCGGCTCTGTCGCCGCATCGTGTTGATCGACCAGGGGCGGATCATCTATGACGGCGACGTCGAGCGGATCAAGAGCGAGTACGGGCGCTACCGGACGTTGGTCCTGCGCTTCGAGCGCGCGACGCCGGTGCCGCACATCGACGGCGCGGAGCTCGAGAGCAGCGACGGTCTGGTCGCGCGTTTCCGCTTCGATCGCAACCGCCAGCGCGCCGACCTTCTGATTCGTCAGGCGAGCGAGCGATATAGCCTCGAGGACGTTACGCTCGAGGAGCCCGATCTCGAATCCATCATTCGGCGCATCTACGTCGAAGGATACACGGCGCGCGTGGAGGAGAGCGTACCATGATTCTCTCCAGTGGGACGAAAAAGCCGAAGATCCACCCGAGCGCTTACGTCGCACCGACCGCGACGATCAGCGGCGACGTCACGATCGGGCAGGGATGCGCCATCCTCCACGGCGCCGTGATCACCTCCGAAGGGGCGCCGGTCACGATCGGTGCCGACTGCGTGGTGATGGAGCACGCCGTCGTCAAGGCTAGCGGCGGCAGCGCGACGCAGTTTCCGGTCAAAGTCGGCGACCGCTGCATCCTCGGGCCGCATGCCTACGTGGTCGGAGCCTCAATCGGCAGCGGCTGCTTTATCGCGAGCGGAAGCCGGGTGTTCAACGGGGCTGTCATGGAGGACGGGAGCGGCGTCGCACTCGGCGGCATCGTTCACGTCAACGCTCACGTCGCGAAAAATGCGAGCGTGCCGATGCAGCACATCGCGTACGGCAACCCCGCCAAGATCGTGCCACCGGACAAGGCGGCGGAGGTCGCGCGCGAGCTGCATTTCTACGAGAACGTCTTCAATATCGAAGCCGGCGAGGACGCCCGCGCGAAAGCCGCGCAAACGTACGCGCAGTTCTTGCGCAAGGTGCATTCGCAGGATGCCGTGCTCGATGCACACGCCAACAAGGCGCCGGCTCGCCGCAGCGCGGGCGAAGAACCGCCTGTGCAACAGATTGCCGAGGTCGATACCGTCGTCGACGCGATGATGCTCGAGCTTCAAGAGATGGAACACCGCCGTCAAGAGTCGCTCAAGAAAAAGCCTAAGCGGTGACTTGTCCTCCCGAGCGTTGATTTTGGCGAGACTAGAGCCGTACGTCGAGTTCGCGAAGAAGGCATTTGCGCGCGAGGCGACTTACCGGCTCGAGGTTCTTACCGAGGTCGCGTCGCTGGTCTTACGCGTGTACCTGCTGCGCTCGCTATGGACGGCACTCTACTCGCAGAACGCGATGCCGCTCAACTTGCCGCTGCACAGCATGATCACGTATGCGACGGTGGCGCTGCTGATGTCGCTGATCCTCGAGGTCGACGGAACGCGCCTGATCCGCGAGAAACTTCGCGAAGGGACCATCGCAACCGATTTGATGAAGCCGATCGTCGTGCCGTTCTATTTTTTCGCCGACGGCGCCGGACAGACGATTCTGCACGCGGTGCTGGTGGTGCCGTCGCTGCTCTTTGCGCTGCTGCTCGTCCATATCGACGTGCCGCCGCCGGCCACGTTCGCCGCGTTTCTTCTTGCGTTTCTCATCGGCTACTGCGTGAACTTCTTTATCAATTTTCTGATGAACTCGGTGGCGTTCTGGACGCTCGAAACCTTCGCCATCCAGCTCATCGTACGCTGGATCTCCGACCTGCTCTCGGGACAGATCATCCCGCTGACGTTCTTCCCCGGCGTCCTCGGGCAACTGCTCTTCGCGCTCCCGTTCGCCGCCGTCTATTCGACGCCGTTGCTCATCTACGTCGGCGTGATACCGTCCTCGCAGTGGATGCTCGCGATCGGCGTCCAACTGCTGTGGCTCGTCCTCTTCGGCGGGCTCTCGGCGGTGGTATGGCAGGCGGCCGCGCGCCGCATCGTCGTCCAAGGCGGCTAGCGCCGCGCTCGTTGTTCGTTTACTCGACCGGCGGCACGTCCCAGAGCACGACCTCGCCGTGCCCTCTCACCGCGAGGCGCGGCACGTCGTAGAGCCGCACGGCGTCGCCGCGCTGCAGCGGCTCCCCGTTGGCTTCGACCTTCCCGTCGGCCACAAAGAGAAATCCGTAGCGGTCCGGTGCGAAATCATAGACGACCGTGGCGTCGTCGACCCGTGAAACGGCCAAGGTTGCGTCCTGCGTGATACGGATCGGCGCAGCAACGCCGCCTTGCCCGCTAGCAATCCGCAGCCAAACGTTCGTGCGTTCCGCGGTGGTGAAGTCGCGCTGGCCGCACAACGGCGCCTCGCCGGTCTTCCCGGGTAGCACCCACATCTGCACGAAGCGCAGCGGCGCGTTCGATTCGGCGTTGTACTCGCTGTGGCGCACGCCAGTACCCGCGCTCATATATTGCACGCCACCCGGTCCGACGATCCCCTGATTCCCTATCGAATCCTTGTGCGCCAGTTTCCCGTCGAGAACGTAGGTGACAATCTCCATGTCGCGGTGCGGGTGCGTCGGGAAACCCGAGCCGCCTGCGACCGTGTCGTCGTTGAAAACACGCAATGCGCCCCAGTTTTGGTTGTTCCAATCGACGTAGTCGGCAAAGCTGAACGAATGATACGTCTGGAGCCAGCCGTGATCGAAAAACGCACGATCCTTGGAACGTTGGACGGCAAATGTTGGGGCGGCCATCGTCTTCACGATCATCGTTCGATCCTCGCTGCCGGTACTACAGCATACCACGAGCAGGCAAGCCGGCACATCGAGCGCACGCTAGCTTTTTCGCACCGGTGTGTACCCGGAAAGCGCCCCGTCGACGGTGAAGCCTCTGCCGGATGGTCGGAGCCTACCTACAGTATTGGCGCGTCAATTTCCTTACGATGCTCGAGTATCGCGCCAATTTCATCATGTGGTTTCTCTTCACGATCGTCTATCACGGTGTCGCACTCGCCGCGCTCTACGTTACGATGCGCCAGTTCCCGTCGATGAACGGCTGGGACTTCCGCGAGATGTTCTTTCTCTACGCGCTCTGGATGACCGGTCACGAGTTGCACAACGTACTTTTCTTCAACGTCGTTTCCGTGCCGGACTACGTGAGGGAGGGCCGATTCGACCGATTCCTGGTTCGTCCGCTCGACGCGCTCTTCCAAGTGCTGACCGTGCCGTCGCAGCTCTCGCCCGACGGCATCGTCATTGCGATCGTAACGCTGGCGGTGGCTACCGCGACGGCGCACGTGCACGTGGACTGGATCTTCGTCATCTTCGTGCCGCTCGTCGTCATCGGCGGTTCGTTGATCGACTTGGGCATTTCACTGGTCGTTGCGACGATATCGTTCTGGTTCGTTCGCGTCGACACACTGCGCTGGGTCGTGATGTCGCTGGAGCAAGATTTCACCCGCTATCCGATCAGCATATACACGCGCGGGGTTCGCATCGTGCTGGCGTTCGTACTCCCCTTCGCATTCATGAACTATTTCCCGGCGACGTACTTCCTGCAGAAGGCGGAGACCGGGCTGCATCTCAATCCGGCGGTCGGATTGCTGACGCCGGCGATCGGCCTCGCCTGGCTGACGGTTGCATATCTCTTCTGGCAAGCGGGTCTGCGGCACTATCAAGGGACCGGCTCGTGAACCGCCGCACGTTTCTGGCCGCGACGGCTGCGCTCGCTGCCGCACCGTACGCTGCGCGCGCGTCGGCGTTCGATCACGTCGAAGAGATCGCGCGCGCGGTCCCGGGCATCGTCGGCATCTACTGCCGGACGTTGGCCGATGCACCGCCGCTCTTCGCCTTCAACGAAAACGTCGTCTTTCCGACGGCCTCCACGATCAAGACGCTGATCATGGCGACGGCCTACGTCGAAGAGGAGCGTCACCCGGGCACCCTTCGCAAACGGATTACCACGTACCGCAGCGATCTGATCGGCGGGTCGGACTTCATGGAGCTGCAGCCGGACGGTGCGCGCCTCTCGGTCTACGAGCTCATCGTGCCGATGATCACGCTGAGCGACAACACCGCCAGCAATTACCTGATCAGCTACTTCGGAATGCCGGCGATCAATGCCGTGGCAAGAAGGCTGAAGATGACGCGGACGCGGCTTGCGCGCCATTTTCTCGACTTCGCCGCGATCGTCGAACACAACGACAACGTGACGACGCCGGCCGATATGTCGAAGCTGCTCTTCGCGATCGCCGACGGTGCGCGCGAAGGGATTGCCACAATCTGTTCATCCGAGCACTGCCGCTCGATGATCGACATCATGCTGCGGCAGACCGATCGCGACAAGATTCCGGCCGGGCTTCCCGCGGGTATTCCCGTCGCCAACAAGACGGGCGAGCTCGACGGCAGCCGCAGCGACGTCGCGATCATCGAGCCGTTCGGTGATTCGCCTTACATCTTGATTTGCTACAGCAAGTGGCTCACCGACTACGCGCCGATGTATACGGCGTTTCATCGGCTGGCGCGCCTCTCATACCAGCTGGCAGGCGGCTCCGACCTCTAAAGCTAACGTTCCACAGACGCTGGTCGCTTAGCGACCCGCGTGGAGGCCGTCTCATGACGCGGTGGGTTGCCCTCGTTGCTTGTGTCTGCGTTCTCTCCGCATGTGGCGGCGGCGGTTCGAGCGTGCTGCCCAAGACCAACGGCCAATCCCCCGCTAAGGCCCGCGTCCAAGTTGCGATCACCATGCGCGTGCCCGGCGCCGCCAGCGCTCGCAACGCCGCCTTGCGACGGATCTTTACCGTGGCGCAGAACACCGCCGGCGCGCAAGTCAACGTCTACACCGCCGGCGACGATACCGGCACGCCGCTGGCGAGCACCGCAGCCAACATCGAACCCTCGACGTCCGCCGGCTCCACCTGCGCCGCATCGGATGCGTACGGCGACCGGTCGTGCACGTTCGATATCTCCGCACCGGCCGGCACCGATGACTTCGTCATCACGACCTGGGATCAAGCGCCGCCGGCCGGCGGGACGATCCCCGCGGGCGCAAATCAGCTCGGCTGGGGGATCGATCCATCGGTATCGATCGTGGCCGGCACGTCGGCGAGCGTGAGCGCGACGCTCTCGAGCGTGCTCGCCTCGGTCTCGCTTGACCTCACGCCCGCCTCGCTTCATCAGCTGATCCCGACCACCGGCACGATCGGCGTCTACGCGCTCGACGCCGACCAGGACGTGATCGTCAGCAACGGATTCGTGGATCCAAACGGCAACCCGATTACGCTGAGTTTCAACGTAGACAACAACTTGAACGGCGCGCTTTCGTTTTCACCGAGCAGCATCAGCGCGCCGAGCCCCACCGGCGTGCAATACGTCTATGCGCCGGGCAACGGCGTGCTCAGCACCACGGGCAGCATCACGTCGAACATCTCGGTCACGTGCTCGTCGGGCTGCGCCACCACGGGCGCGGCGCTACAGGCGATTTATCCGTCGTTCACCTCGATCAACGACCCGAATCTCGGCGTCAATAACACGCACCACGGCGGCATGGTCTTCGATCCGAACGGCGGTGTGTACTATACCACGCCCGACAATTTCGGTGGCATTTCGTATTACACCGGCAGCGGTACGAGCATTGCGAACAACTATGCGGCGCAGTCGACCTCACCGCTTCTCGGAAGCATCGTCAGCGCCGCCGGTACGCTCTACGCAATCTTGGGCAATCAAGAATTTACCTTCGGCGCTCCTCCGTCGTCAACGATCGCGGCCGGCCCGAACAGCACGCTCGCTCCCGTCGCGAACGGCAGCGCCGTCGCCTACGATTCTTCCACCGGATTTTGGTACACGAGCGGATCGTCGCTGGCCTTCTATCCGCCGTATTCCGGCGCTCCGAGCACGTATCCGCTCGGCGTCAATGCGGCTGCCGGCGTCACGGTCGATTCGTCGCACAACGTCTGGGTCGTCGATAACGTCGACGACGGCCTGATCGAGTATCCGAGTTTGAATACGTTTCCGTTGCAAGCCGGCGGCGCGCCCTGGGACGTGCTTGCCAACACCAACGGTATCTATGTGACCGATCACGGGCCGAATCCAGCCATTCTCGAGGTCAGCAGCAGCGGCAATCTCGTGTATACGGATTCGGTTCCCGATGGCGCGATACCGTGGTACATGATGCCCGATAACGCGCAGCCGGGTATCGTATGGTTTGACTATTTGCAATACGGACAGATCGGCATCGGCCGGATGGATACCAACACCTCGCCCGCAACCTTCGTGATGGCGACTGACGTCAACGGTCCGTTCGGTTCGCAAGCCGGCGCGATCGGAGCGGCCTCGAACGGCTTGGTCTACATGGTCTTCGACGGCACGTCAACGCTCGTGCAGGTGGCGCGATGAACGCGCGTGTCATCCTCGCCGCCTTCGTGGCGATCGCGCTCGCCGGGTGTGGCGGAGGCGGCGGCAGCGTTACGCCGAGCGCACCAAAGAATCCCAACACGCCGATGCAAAGCGTCTCGATCTCGCTGGTCGTACCGTCGAATAGCGGCACGACCGCCAAACATCGCGAGTACATATCGGCTTCCGCGCTGGGCGCCGGAATCGTGGTCACCCAGGGCTCGACGACGGTCGACGCGACGCTCGATCTCTCGGCGAGCTCGAGCGCATGCTCGGGCAGCGGCAGCTCGCGGACGTGTACGACGACCGTCACGGTTCCGACCGGCAGCGACGTGTTCACCGTGACGGTTTACAACGAAGCGCCGGTCAACAACGCGATTCCGAGCGGCGCGGCGATTCTCGGCGTCGGCACGAGCACGATCGACGTCGTCGCGGGATCAACGACGAATGTGCCGGTTTACATCGGCGGGGAGATCGCTCATTTCGGTGCGACGCTGCCGGTGGGATCACTACCGGCCAACGGTCACGCGCAGAGCGCCGTGCTGGTGATTGCACCGACCGACTTCGGTGACAATCCGATCACGGCCGGGCCGAACGATCCCTACGCCAACCCGATCACCGTCGCCGTGACGGAAAGCGGCGGAAGCGGTTACGCCAGTCTTTCGCTCAACGGCGCGGCGGGAAGCGGCAGCGTGTTGGTCACGAAATCGACCGACTCCGTGACCTTGAACTACAGCGGCGGCGGCCCCCCGGGGTATTCGTTCACGATCACCTTGAGTGCGAGCGGCGTTAGCTCCCAATCGTCGACGATCGCGCCCCTCATCGCCGCGGTCGGCGGCACATCCGTGACGTCGCTCGGTCTAAACGGGACGGCCTCGAGCCCAACGCTCGCCTTCGGAGAGGCAGGCAGTTCACGCACCTACACCGTGGCCCTCGCCGGATGCGCGAACATCGCGACGATCGGTTCGGTGAGCGGAAGCGGCGCGTCGGCTACGCTGCCCGTCCACGGGGGCGCCACCGCGAGCGCGAGCGGCTGCGCGCTCACGATCACGGATTCCAGCAGCGTCGCGCTCGTGCTTCCGGTAACCAATACGCCGGTCGGCGCGAGCGTCACGATCAACGGCACGCAAATCACCGAATACACCGGCTTTGACGCGCCGTACGGCATCACGAAGGGTCCGGACGGCAACATCTGGTTCGTCGACCAAGGGAGCTCCACGGTCTACGCGATCAACCCCGCGAGCGGATCGCTGGTCTATCAATATCCGATTTCGGAGGACGATCTCTTCGACATCACGACCGGTTCGGACGCTGCGCTCTGGGTCACAGACCAAACGAACGGCGGCGTCGATCGCGTCACGACCGGCGGCGTCATCGCGCAGTACACGCCCAACGCGGGACTGCATCCGCAAGGCATCGTCAGCGCCCCCGACGGGACGATGTGGTTCGCCGACAACACAAGCGGCGGTCTATGGAACCTGACGGTGGGCGGTGGGTTTACGCAAGCCCCGTTCGAACCCGACGGCACGCCGGCGGAGGTCGCCTACGACACGAACGCGAGCTACAACGTGTGGTTCGCCGAAACGAACTATTTGGGTGCGTACGACAGCACGTCGCAAGCCGTTTCGCAGAGCGTCGTTCCCGACGGCGACAACGCGCAATACGTCGCGGTCGGATCCGACGGCAACGTGTGGGTCACCGCTTACGGCGGAACAACACCTTTCGTCGGCTTCGTGAATCCGTCCGGCTCACCGCCGTTCAGCGTCACGACGATCGCGCTGGCCGCCGGAGCGACGCCGTTGGGCATAACCGCGGGCGTCGATAACGCGATGTGGTTCGTCGATCCCGGCACGAACGCGATCGGTGAGGTGTCGCTCTCGACCCACACGGTGACGACCTTCCCGATTCCGACCTCGAGTTCGGGCGCGAGAGAGATCGTTACCGGTCCCGACGGGAGTCTATGGTTTACCGAATATAACACCGGCAAAATCGGCCACGTCATTCCGTAGCCCCCCTGTCATCCTGAGCTTGTCGAAGGACGGCAGCAGGTTTGCTACACTCCGGCGCTCCTTCGACTGCGCGCCTTCGGCGCTACGCTGATATGTTCGGCAGGTCGGTTTATGCCGACCGCCTGATCTTCTTCAGGTGATGACCGGCCACGCTGCGCTACGCTCTGGGCTTCGAACTCGTTCCTGAGACTAAGCGACCGGTCATAGGCGAACGCGAGA
>DATJRM010000052.1:0-10636 GCA_035504755.1 Candidatus Acidiferrales bacterium | reverse complement strand
TTTGGCGATCGCGAGCGGCCCGACACAACGGCGCCGTGAAGTAGGTACTCGGTCGGGAGCCACTCTATTCGCATCGTCGCATCGTGAAGCACGACGGGAAGCGCTTCGTAGTGGACTCCGTCCAGGTTCGCCGGCACCGTGTATAGCGAGAAATCGGATGACTGTATCAATACTCCAGCTCCCATGTAAAAACCATCACAGGTTCCCATGCCATACGCCTGGCATTTTTATGGCAAGATAGGCGGAACCTGAGTGTCCGGGCCCCTTTTAGAGAGGGCCTCGATAATAATCCGGGGTTTCGACGTTTTGCGTCGCGAGCGTGAAGTCCCGATAGCGTTCTTCCAACGAAGAGAGCGCATAGTGGCCGGCGTTCGGCTGCGCCCGGCGGTGGGCCGCGTTGCGTTCGTTGTACCACGTCCAGACCAGGCGCGGATTGCGAGCGAAGCCCTGCGGCGATGCGAGTTCTTCGACGCGATGCGTGCGCCACAAGCCGTTGACGCCGCGAAACGTCGGCAAGCCGCTCTCCGCCGAGATCCCCGATCCCGTAAGCACGAACACCGAGCTTGCGCCGCGCAAGCGCTCGATCAAAGCCTGCATGGCAGAAACTTCTACGGGGCGAAGGGTGGCTCCGTGGATCCGGAAGCGAACACCCGGCGGCCCATCGTGTGGCCGGCATACCTGGTTGCCGCCGTGTGTTTCGGCGTCGCGGTTGCGCTTTCGCTGATCAATCTTTCACTCATCGAGCAACTCAAAGCCGCGCAGGCGCTCGCTGCGGCGACGCAATCGCATGCAAACGGCGTCGTTCGAGCGCTGACGAACCAACGCAGTATGCTCGAAGACCTCATGGATGCCGACGCGCGGCACATCGGTTTTGCCGGCGGCGACGTCGTCATCGTGCGCGATCGGCTCTATCTGACGCTGCACGATCTTGCGCAGCCTCCGCGCGGTAAAGTGTACGAAGCGTGGACCGAAGCGAAGAGCAGTTCGACCTTTGCGCCTTCGACGACGTTCGTGCCAGACGCGCACGGTGTCGCCTTGGTCGCCTTACCGGTTGAAGCCAAGGATACGGCTGCCGTCGAGATCACGCTCGAGCCCGAGGGCGGCACCAAGACGCCGTCCGGCAAGGTGCTGGTGACCCAAGGCCTCGAGTGATGCGCACGGAACGGCTCTCCAACGCGAACGAACGCGACGCCCTCGCGTATCTCGCACGCGCCCCTTATGTGAACGTTTTCTTGACGTATCTCATTCTGTTCGATCTTGCGCCGTCGACGCGCAACGCACTCTACGTCGCGCTCGACGACGACGGTCACATCCGCGGCGTCGCCTACTTCGCGCGACAGATCGCGCTTGCCGCCGACGACCCGGCCACCATCGAAGCATTTGCGCGTGTCGGCGCAAACCATCACGGTGAACGCATGATCGTGGGCCCGCGCGCGGAGATCGCGGCCTACTGGGATCTCGTTCGCCACAAACACGAACGCCCGCACGCAATTCGCGAACGTCAATTCGTCATGATGCTCGACCGCTCGATGCTGCAAACCTACGACCGATCGGTCGTGGTGCGTCGCGCGCGCATCGAAGAATGGCCTGCCGTTGCCGACAATTCCGCCTCGATGATCGCTATCGAACTCGAGTACGATCCGATGCGTTCGTCGCCCGAATTCACGTCGAACGTGCGCGCGATGATCGATCGCGGGTTGTGGTGGGTCGGGGAATCACTCGGGCGGCTCTGCTTCTTCTGCAACGTCGGCCCGTGGAGTCCGCAGACGGCGCAACTTCAGGGGATCTGGACGCCGCCGGAGCTGCGCGGCAAGGGACTGGCGACCGCGTCGCTCGGTGCGATCTGCGACCGCCTGCTCGAGCTGACGCCGACGCTTTCGCTCTACGTCAACGATTTCAACGAGAAAGCGGTCGCGCTCTACGAACGCGTCGGCTTCAAAACGGTGTCCGAGTTTCAGACGCTGCTGTTTTAGTGACCGCTCAGCTTGTCTTCGACGCTTTGCACGCCGCTCTCGACAGCCCGCTCTCCCGCAGTAACCAGATTGATGATCCAGCGGATCGTGGCGTAGACGCCGATGATCGCAAAGAGGATCAGGATGAAGAAGACCCATGCGGCCGTGTCGGCGATGTGAACGAACGTTTGCTCCATAGTGCGCTAGCGCTTGGCTATCGTCGCGCCGCGAGCCTGCTCGCGTTGCGCGCGACCATTCCGTAGATCGAGAGCTGATGCAAGGCTTGATAGCCGCTGCGCAACAGCGCGGCGTTGCTCGTGCGCCAGCGTGAAGAGCTGTGCGATTTCACCTTGAACGGCGGGCGGCAACCCGCCGGGTTAGCGTTCGAAGAGCATCCTACGCCGGTATTCGGACGGCGACTGTCCCATGACGTCCTTGAAGGCGCGTGAAAACGTGCAACAGCTTTGATAACCCGTCTGCGCAGCCAGCGCCGAGATCGCGCCGTCGCGTTCTTCGAGCGACGCAAGCGCATGCTCGATACGCAATGTTTTCACCAGCGTGGAGAACGTGATCCCGACCTTTTCCGCAAAGTAGCGCGAAAATGCGCAGGGCGTCATGCCGGCCAGCGAAGCCGCCGTCTCCAGCCGAATCGGCTCGCCGACGTGCTCGCGCACGTACTGCGCCGCCGCCAGCGTCCGCGGATAGTACAGAATCCGCCGTTGGACGTCTTCGGCCAAAAGTCGAGAACGAAAGGCATAGGTCGTATCAATCACGATGCAGCCTCCGGTAAACGGGTTCCGAGAACTAGCCCATTTGGGCTAGTCCCTCCGTAGTCCTTTTGGGCTTGCCCCGGCGGGTCCGATCCATCGGCCCCGCCAATCCTTGCCTGGATGGGACACGGACCCGAGGTCGAAGCCGCCGCCTGGATGGTCGAGGTGCGGGAGGCATTCGCCTCGGCACGCTTGAGCGAGGCTCGAACCGTCTTCGACGAGCACGCGACCCGCGAGCGTGCGATCCCACTGGATCTGGTCTTCCTGCGTGCCCGCGTCGCGCTCGGCGACGACCCGGCCCGCGCGGTCGATCTGCTCCTCGCGCAGCGCTCGCGCGTGAAGGGCGACGCCGACCGCGTGGAAACCGAGATCCTGCTCGGGTCGGCGTTCGCGCAGCTTCGCGAGTACGAAACGGCCGACGCGCACTTCGAACGCGCGCGCGTGCTGCTCGATCCTCGCGTCCTTGACATTGCCGGGCGATTCGCCGTCGCGCGCGCTCGGCGTTACATCCTCGAATCGCGCATCGGCGATGCCTGGCGTTGCTATGAGACGTCGCTCGTCGACCGCCGCCTCGACGGACGCATCGAAAGCGAGGCGCTCAAGGCCGAGATCCATCGCGCCGAATCGCGCCACGGCGAACAGGCCGCGTCGTTGATGCGGCTCCTCACGCTGATCGGCGCGAATGTCTATGCGCATGGCGCGCAATGGTATCGCGCCGTCGGCGAACTGGGGCAGCTCGCGTGTGAACTTCCCGCGCCCGCCGCCGCCTCGATCGTCTCCGACGCCTTGACCACGTTTGCGCAGTGGCCGGCGGATTTTCTCATCGATCGCTTTGCCGCACTGCGTTCGCTTGCCTGGTGCAAAGCGCTCGGCGGTGACCGCCTCGGCTCCTTCCGTTTTCTTCGCGAGACCGGCGTCCTCGCCGAATCGCTGCACAGCGCGCCGCTGCGAGCAACGGTACTGCTCGATCGCGCGCAACTTGCACGCGACGCCGGCGAGGAGCATTGGTGCGCAAACGAACTTGCCGGCGCACTCGACTTGCTCCGCGGCGTCGACTGGCCCCGGACGAGCGATCGCGAGCGAACGGTCTTGCCGCTGCTGGCGGAAGTGCTCGCGCCGAGCGATCCGCAAGGCGCGGCAGCGGCGATTGCTCGAGCGTCGAGACTTTCGGCGGCGCATGGGCCGGTCGCGATCGCGGCCCGCGGCATCGTGCATTTGGCGAACGGCCGCGCGCGCGAAGGCGTGCGCGAACTCATGGCCGCATACCATGCCTTCGAGCGAGCCGGATCTGAATGGCGCGCCGGCAAGACGGCCTTGGCGCTGGCACATGCGACGGGGAAGGGCCGCTGGCGTCTGCTGGCGCTCGAGAACTTGGAGTTCTACGGAGCTTCCTCACTCTATCGGCAAGCGCGCGACCTCGCGGAACCGCTGGATGAGACCGAGAACCTGTCACTGACCCCGATGCAAGAACGTGTCTGTAACATGATCTGTGAAGGTCTCTCCACCGATGCGATCGCGACGCGGCTGGGGCGCAGCCGCTCGACCGTGCGCAATCATATCAAGCTCATCTTCAAGGCGATGGGCGTGCGCTCTCGTGCCGCCCTCGTCGCGAAAGTCGCGCGCACCGGCCGCGTCCAATGATTCCCGTCTCGCACATCGTCATGCACTTCGCGTTGTGCCATGCAATGCTGCAGGTGCCGGAGCAGACGCCGATCGCGGTTCACATGCGGCTCCTCGATCACACGGGACGCAAGCATCTCGATCAGGACTTCACGTTTCTACGCTACGGCACGCAATCGGGATCGGTCGAGTTTGACTCGCTCCCCGGTCTGTACCAACTCCAAATCTCGGCGCCGAAGTATGGCTGCTACGGTGAAGACTACCTCTTCTTCATCAGCGGACAGAATCGTTCGATCACCGAGCAGCTCAGCGACGGCGCGCCGCCTCAAAAATATCCCATGCTGATCGACGGCGTCGCACCGCAGTCGTTCTTCTATCTCTCTCCGACGTACGTGATTCTCGACAAGAGCGCTCAATGCAACAAGCCCGTGCCCGATCCGCTTCCTGTTGATATTACCGAAGAGGACGATCAAGACTCGTTCTATCTCTGGATGTATCCGAATCCGGGCCTGACCGCGCACGAGCCGGTCGTGGTCGCCTTACAGCTGCAGACACCGACCGGCGAGGATCACTACATCCGGCTCAAGATTCCGTTCCCGCAGCCGTGGGAAGGCTTCCCGTCGGAGATCCAATTCAATGTGACCGACGACGAGATCGATTGGTTGAGCGGGCAACCGGTGGACGTGTTGCTCTGTCCACGGCTCTTCCGGACGTCGGCAGGATAGATGACGGGCACGCGCGCGCCGGCCGGGCACATCGCGGTTGCGGGAATGCTGTTTGCCTGCTGTCTCACGGCACTCGCGACCCATGCGGTACTCGACCTCGGCGAGGAGTCGGGGTTCCTTGCGAGCGATTACGGTTCGTACGCGCACTGCATGGTTGGTCCGGTGGCGCTTGGCGCCATGCTTGCCGGAGCGATCGCGTTCCTCGTCTATGCGCTCCACCTTTTCGACGCCCAAACGCGTTCCTTGCCGTTGCTCGCGCGCGCTCTGGAGCGGCGTTGCAGTTGGAAGGCCGTCGCCGCGACGGCTATCGCGGGCGCGGCGCTGCTGGCCGGGATGGAGAGCATCGAACAACTTGCGTCGGGTCATTTCGACGGCATCGCGAGCGCGTTCGGAAGCATGCCGGCGATCGGGGCGGGGTTGATCGTTCTTTTCAGCGCGGCGGTCCACGCTGCCATGCGCGCCTGCTGCCGATGGCTCGCCCGAGCGCACGCGCGCATCGTGGCGGTGTTCATCACGCTTTTACGTCCGGTCGAAGACGGAGGCCCGCTCATCGTCGCCCTTTCGCGGCGGCCCGTTGCAGCGGAAGGCTCCTACCTTTGTCATCCGGCGCGGATCCACGGAAAGCGCGCGCCGCCGACTCTTCGCTAAAGCCGACCCTTCATTTTCTTCAACGCTTTAGCGAGGATTTCGCATGTCCACTCGTTCCGCGCGCAAAGCGGCGCGTCGTTCCTCCGCGACGTATCGATTGGCGTGGCTGACCACGATCGTTCTCTTTGCCGGGGTGATGGGTGCCATCATCTGGGCGAATCACGCCGTTCCGAAAATAGCCACGCAGGCGCCGCCCTTCAACACGTTATCGGTGGGCGACGCTGCGCCGCCGTTCTCGGTGACGACCGCACAAGGTCAATTTACGCTTGCCTCCGCACGCCGTCCGGTCTTTCTCGAAGTCTTTGCAACATGGTGCCCGCACTGCCAGCACGAGACCGCGGTGATCAACGCGCTCTACGAGCAGTACAAGAATCGCATCGATTTCATCGCCGTTTCGGGAAGTCCATACGCGCACGATCGGGCGAGCCCGGAGTCCTTGACCGACGTGTTGGGATTCATACAGTATTTCCACGTTCGATATCCCGTGGCATTCGACCCGACCCTGAAGGTCGCGGATAACTACCTTCAAGGCGGATACCCGACCATTGCTATTATCGGGTCGAACAAACGCGTCGCATTCATCGGTACCGGCGAGCTTGCGCGCAAGCAACTCGCCGCCGAGATACGTCGCGTTGAGCGAGCAAAGTCGTGATCCGCAAAGGCCTCGTGGCACTCGCGTTATGCTTCTCGTCGACGGCCTGCGCCACGCACGATCGAGGGCAGCAGCTGCACTTCGAGGCGGTACCGATCCGGATCTCGCCGAACGCGATCGGGACGGCGCAGTTTCAATTCGGCGCGGCAGGCGATATCGAGGCGATTGCATCCGTCGAGCGGGACGGCACTGCGCAGCTGGAGGCTTTTTCGTCGCGTACGCAGGGGAACGACTTCGTCGACGAAGGGCCGATTTCGCCGGCGCACACCGGTATCGATGTCAGCGCAGAGAGTTCGCCGCGGTTCGCAATGGACCGCGATGAACTGCTCTACGCGCTCTGGCGCGAGGACAATCCGTCGCAGCAGCTATTCGTTGCGATCCACGACTGGCGTACCGGAAAATATACGGCGCCGATTGCGGTTCGGGATGCAGGCGCGCGTGGATTCGCCGGCTTCGGGAACATCGCCGCCGGCCCCGGCAACGCGGTGTACATGGTGTGGTTGGACGAGCGGGACCTCATGAAAAGCGGAGACGCGTCGGCCGTGTATTTTGCGTCGATGAAGGATGGCCGTGTTTCGCGTAACGTGCGGGTGGCGTCGTCTACGTGTTCGTGTTGCCGTCCGGCTATTGCGGTGGCATCAAACGGCACGATCTATGTCGCCTGGCGGCATGACGATCGCGACCTGCGGGATATGGCCGTTGCCTCGTCTCATGACGGCGGCCGAACCTTTTCGCCGCTGCACTACGTCGCGCACGACGGCTGGAAGCTGCACGGATGCCCCGAATCAGGACCGTCGCTGCTCGTCGTACGCAACAGGCTCTACGTCGCCTGGTTCACCATGGGCGCCGATGCGCGGCCGCGCGTCCTGCTTGCGCACAGCGATGACGGGGGCGCGACGTTCAGCGCAGCCGCGGAGATTTCGGCGCCGACGCTCGACGCGAATCATCCGATGCTCTTTGCGCTGAAACCCTCGGGTGTCGGCGTGGTCTTCCAGGCGCGCGATCCGCGTTCCGGCGGGGGCTGGTCGCATCTGGTTCCCTATTTCGCGCAGATCCGCCAAGACGGCACCGCAACCGAACCGCAGCCAATCGCTTCACCCGGCACCGCCGACGCGACCTATCCGTACGCCGTGTCGCGCGACGCGCAGAGTCTGTTCGTGAGCTACTCGCTCGGATCGCGAGCAGAGCTGCTGCGCGGCAGATCGCCGTTGGCGGTGACGTCTGCATTCACGGGCACGAGCGTCCTCCGAGAATAACCTTCGAGAATTGCGGCTGGGCGGTGATCGGGAAGGGCCGCACTCCTCCGCCGGCAACGTGCACGCAATCGTAGGATAAGAGATAGGCCATGATGTTCGCGTATTCGGCCGGTTTCAATGAGCCGGGCGCAGTTAGCGGCATCTGTGTCGTAACGATTGACCGAACCTGCGTCAGGTTCAAATGAGATCTCGCAAAGCTCGCGCCAGTCAGCGCCGGCGCCGAGGTTCCCTGAAGGTGCGCGCCGTGGCACGTTGAGCACCGCTCCTGGTAGAGCGTCTGACCTGCTGCCACCTGTGCCGCCGTGTACGGCGCCGAGCCGGTCGAAGGCGGCAACGCACTCGACGTGCCGGTCGCGGTAAGAACCACTTGCCCAGCCGAGCTATTCGCGATCGGCGAAGGAATAGGACCGAGACGGTATGCTGTAACGAAGCTCTTTTTTGCAACCGGAGCGTTTGGCGTTTGCTGCGCGCCGGCCGAGCCGCTCACGACCGTGATGTACTCGTTCCCGCCGACGCTATAGGCGCTGATCGGCGCTACGATCGAAGCGCCGGTGTTCGTCTTCCAGAGCTCCTTACCGTTCTTCGGATCGAAGGCATAGAGATTCCCGCTGAGGTCGCTCGTGAACACTAATCCGCTACGCGTGACGAGCGCGCCGCCTTGCGCCGCGTATGGAAGACGCGCGATCCATACGATCTTTCCCGTCGCAATGTCGACGGCCGTGAGCCTTCCGGTTGCATCTTGCCGTTTCGGAAGCGGTCCGCCCTCGTACGGCTGGCCGGGAACGTACACCGGATCGGTGCTCGTAATCTTCCAAATGCCGCACTCGACCGTGTTCGGAATAAGAACGTAATTCGTGGCCGGATCGTAGGTAAACCCGTTGAACTCGAGTCCGCCGCCGTGATTCGGACAAGCCGGCGTTCCCTTCAACGAAGGCGTCGTCGTGTTGAGGCCCGTCTGATTGTCGACGGGGAAGCGATAGATGACTTTCCCGTCGGTACGATCCAGAACCGCAAAGTCTCCACCCTTGTCGCCGATCGCGAGAAGTTGGCGTACCCTTCCGGCGACGGTGCCGTCAAAGAGGACGGGCGGCATGGCCGGATCCGCGTCGTGCGTGTCGTTGTGGAGTAGCTGGTAGTACCATTTCATTCGCGGCTTCGCTCCGCTGATGTCGAGCGCAACGACGGAGTCGGTATAAAGGTTCAGCCCTTTCCGATACGTATCGACCAAGTCGGGGCCCGGGTTCCCCGGTGCAACGTAAAGCATCTCCGTTGCCGGATCGATCGTGAGACCGCCCCACACGGCCCCTCCGCCGTGCTCCCACGACGTTCCGGGCCACGTGTTGTGCCCCGGTTCGCCCGGAAATGGAATGCTATGCCAGTCCCACAACCGATGCCCATCGCTCGTACTGAACGCTTGGACGTGACCGATGCCTCCGGTATCGCCCGCAGAATTGCCAAGAATGATTTCGTTCTTGTAAACGTACGCGGCCATGTGGAACCACGAATTCGCGGTCGAGGTGTACCGGTCGTTCGGGCAGCCGTTCACGTCCCACGATTGTTTTCCCGTGGTCGCGTCGATGGCGATCACGCGGCAGTCCTGCGTCGCAAGAAAGATCTTGCCGTCCTCGATGCCGACGCCTTGATTCACCGCGAAGGTCAGCGTATAAGCGGGCGTGTACGGAAACTCCCACTTGAGTTTGCCGGTCGCGGCATCAAGAGCAAGCACACTCTCGTGCGGAGTCGACAGATACATCGTGCCGTGCCAGACGATCGGTGAGGTCTCCTGCTGGCCGTTATCGGCGATAAGCGTCGACCAAGCTTTGGTCAGCGTACCGACGTTTTCCGGGGTAATCTGCGTTAGGCCGCTGTAGCGGTTGTTAGCATAATCTTTGCCCGGCAGGATCCAATCGTTGTCGTCGGTTGCTGCGTTGACCAGCGCATTCGCGTCCGGAAAGCTCGTCCCGCCGGAGCCGCCGTTGCACGATGCGAGAGCCAAGGCGAGTACCGCCGTCACCAGCTGCGAGATACGTTTCATTCGATTCCCCCGGCGCTGCGAGTTTGTGCCTCAGTCTAGCATCGCGTCGACCGGCCGTCTGTTAACACGGGCTTGGCAGACAACCCCGCGCATCGCGGCTACTGTGATCCGGTGATACCCGGACGAAAGTGCCCTCTTAAATCTGTCGCGTTGCTCGTCGCTCTCGCGCTCGCGTCTGCAGGCGCGGCACGGGCACAGCAAGCTCCGGCGCAACAACCGCCGGTGAAGCAGGATCGCACGATCCTGGACATCATCGGGTCATACAATACGATGGCGGGGACTGACTCCGGCGTCGGCTCGCCCGCCGATCCCAGGACTAACGACCTGCGTCTGAGCGGGAGGATAACCCAGCTCGTCGGCAGTCGCTTACGACTTTATTATTTCTACGATAACGGTGGGTACGATAGCACTCTCGGGCGGGTTACCAACGCGACGGGCGAGTACATCTACCCGAACCCGAGCAGACAGAATTCCATCGAAATCGGCGCTCGTTACACGACGAGCAGCCACACGTATCTTCAAACGGCCTATTTCTACCGGTGGCAAGTGTGCTGCCCGGCGTCCGGCGCCGCAAGCAATCTCGCTCCAACGAATACCGAGCGCCTCTACTATCTGGAGGCGGGTTATCATACCTCGCCGCTTTGGCATACGGGCATCGTCGCGGGCTATGCGGTGCATGGCGTGTTGGATCCCTATCACCTGACGACGCCGGCGTATCTCGCCGCCTTGCATCTCGGCCTCTCCGATCACGAGCGCTCCATCACCGGCATGTATCAAATCCTATCGCTCTCGACGCCGATCGGTCACGCGGAAAAACTCAACGCGTTCGGAAGCTACTTGTTCGGAGCCGTCGATTACTTCGATAATAGCTACGCGCCGTACTATTACAACGCTTTCGTTTACGGCCTCGACTACCGCTTCACCAAGCGCTTCACGCTGACGTCCGAGATCAACATCTTTACGCAAGATCATCTGGTC
>DATJRM010000051.1:0-9803 GCA_035504755.1 Candidatus Acidiferrales bacterium | reverse complement strand
TTGCGGCTCGCAGATGAACGATGCCTCGGCACCGGATCGTACCGCGGAGATCGCCGCTTGCATCTTGGGTTGCATGCCGCCTTCGCACGCCGGCGATTGCGCGAATTGCTGCGCGTCGGCGAGCGTCATGCGGTCGATGGTGCTTGCCGGATCGCTCGGATCGCGGCGCACGCGCGAAACGTTGGTGACCATGACGAACGCGCGAGCGCGCAATGCTCCGGCGAGCGCGGCCGCGGCGAGGTCGGCATTGACGTTGTAGGCGTGCGCGTTGTCGGCGGCGACGGCGAGCGGAGCGACGACCGGAAGAAAGTCCGCGGCGAGAAGAAGATTCAGAAGCGACGGATCGCACGACGCGACGTCCCCCACGTAGCCCAAGTCCTCGCCGTTGCGTCCGCGCGCGCGCGTGGCGACGAGCGTGTGCGCATCTTCGCCGCTGATGCCGACCGCTTTCGCGCCGAGCGCCGAACACGCGCGCACCAGGCGCTTGTTGATCGTCGCGCAGAGCACCGCCTCGGTAACCTCGAGGGTCGGTTCGTCGGTCACCCGCAGGCCGTCGACGCGATGGGTCGGGACGTTCCGTTCGGCCAACCAGCGATCGATCTCCGGCCCCCCGCCGTGGACGAGGACGACCGGCGTGCCGCCGGCGTGAAGGGCGACCAGGGAGCTCAGGAGGTCGCCCTTCGACAGGCTCAGGGCGACACCCGACGGGCTCAGGGTGACACCCGACGGGCTCAGGGTGACACCCGACGGGCTCGGGTCAAGCGCGTTCCCGCCGTACTTCACGACCAAGGGGCTTGAATAATTATGCTCCATATGTATAAATATACAGGCAATGGCTTCCGTGGCGCCAGCCCGCGGCAATACCCTCCGCGGGCGGAACATCCTTGAAATAACCGACTTCTCGCCGGGCGAGCTGGCTGCGCTCATCGGTCTGGCCCGCTACCTCAAGGCCGTCCCGAAGACCGAAGTGCGTACGCTGCTGCGCGGCCGCACGCTGATGCTCCTCTTCGAGAAGCCTAGCCTGCGCACGCGCGTCTCCTTTGAAGTCGCGATGCAGCAGCTCGGCGGCCAGACGCTCTTTGCGGCCGGTAACGAGTTCATGATCGGCAGCCGCGAGACGCCCGAAGACGCCGCGAGCGTGCTCTCGCGGTACGTCGAGGCGATCGTGATTCGCACCCACGATCATGCGCCGCTGGTGCGCTTTGCGCGTTCGGCGACGGTGCCGGTCATCAACGGTCTTTCCGCGGCCGCGCATCCGTGTCAGGCACTGGCCGATATCCTGACGATCGAAGAGCGCTTCGGCAGCCTCGAAGGTTTGCACATCGCCTATGTGGGCGACGGGAAAAACAACGTCGCCGCGTCGCTCGCGCAAGCGGCCGTGATGCTGGGCGCCGTGGTACACTTCGGCTCGCCCGCGACGCACCGGCCGAGCGAAGCGACGCTCGCGCTTCTCAACAAACTCGGCGAGAGTGCCGGCGGCAGCGCTCGCGCGTTTACCAATCCGATCCGCGCGGTGCGCGGCGCCGACGTTATCTACACCGACGTGTGGACGTCGATGGGCGAAGAGCAGTACCGCGAACGCAACGAAGCGATGCTGCGTCCGTATTCGGTTACCGACGAGCTCTTCTCGTACGCGCAGCCACACGCGATATTCATGCACTGCCTCCCCGCGCACCGCGGCGAGGAAGTGAGCGAAAGCGTGATCGACGGCTTGCGCAGCGCGGTGCTGGATCAAGCCGAGAACCGGATGCACGCGCAGAAGGCGCTGCTCGTCGCGCTATTGACCGACGCGAAAGGCATGTTCTGATGAAAGATCGACGTCAACGGGCGATCCTCACGCTGGTTGCAACGCGGCCGGTCCACTCGCAAGACGAGCTGGTCGCGCTGCTCGAAGCGCAGGGCTACGCGGCAACGCAGGCGACCGTGTCGCGCGACATCAAGGAGCTGGGGCTGGTCAAGGTCCCGATCAAGATGAACGGTGACGACGACGCGCTCTTCAAGTACGTGGTCCCCAACGCCACCGTGAACTACGTCAGCCGCTTGCATCGCGTCGTCGCCGAGCTGGCGCAGAGCATCAACGGCAGCGTGAACCTCATCGTCATCAAAACGCCGCCGGGCAGCGCGATGATGATTGCCTCCGCGGTCGACGAAGCCGGCTGGCCGGAGATTATCGGAACGCTGGGCGGCGACGACACGGTGTTGATCGTGGTGCGCAGCGCCGAAGAGATGCCCGTCATCAAACAACGCTTTTTGGATCTGAAGGGAAGCAGCGCCGCGTGAGCCGCATCGTCTTAGCCTATTCCGGTGGTCTCGATACCTCGGTTTTATTGAAGAAACTCATCCTCGCCGGCAACGAGGTCGTCGCGATGACCGCCGACTTGGGCGAATCGGACGCCGTTTCCGGCCGCGGTGCGGCCGCCGAGCTCGAGAAAGTGAAAGCGAAGGCGATCGCGCTCGGCGCGTACGACGCCGTGGTGATCGACGCGCGCGAGCGTTTCGTGACGAACTACGTGCAACCGGCACTCGCCGCCAATGCGCTCTACCAGGGCGTCTATCCGCTCTCGGCTGCGCTCTCGCGTCCGCTGATCGGTGCGCTGCTCGTCGAGACCGCGCATCGTTTCAACGCCGACGCGGTTGCACACGGGTGTACCGGAAAAGGCAACGATCAAGTGCGCATCGAGTTGGCCGTGCGCGCGCTCGATCCGTCGATCAGCGTGCGCGCGCCGCTGCGCGAAGCGCCGCTCTCGCGTCCCGACGCGATTGCGTTTGCGGCCGAGCATGGCATTCCGGTCGCGCACTCGGCGGCAAAGCCCTACTCGATCGACGCGAACCTGTGGGGACGTTCGATCGAAGCCGGCGTCCTCGAAGATCCGTGGAACGCACCGCCGGAGGACGCCTTCGCATGGACGGCGCCGGCGAGCGCGCAACCGTCGCAGCCTGACGAGGTGGTGATCAGCTTTGCCGAGGGCGCGCCCGTGCTCGGGCCCTTCGAGGCATCGCTTCGCGGTGCGTCTCAGGGTGAGACGCTCGAGGGTCCTGCGCTCATAGCAGCGCTGAACATCTTGGCGGGGAAGCACGGCATCGGGCGGATCGATCTGGTCGAGGATCGCGTGATCGGCGTGAAATCGCGCGAGGTGTACGAGGCGCCGGCGGCGACCGTACTGATCGCGGCACACAAGGCGCTCGAGCGTCTCGTGCTCACGCGCGACGAACTACGCTTCAAGGCCGCTTGCGATCAGAAATATGCCGAGCTGGTCTACGACGGCTTGTTGATGTCGCCGCTGCGCGACGCGCTCGACGCGTTCAATGCGTCGCCGGCCGCGCGGATCACCGGCGACGTGCGGATGAAGCTTTTCCATGGAGCGGCAGTGACGGCGGGTGTGCGCTCGCCGTTCGCCCTCTACAACGAATCGCTCGCGACGTACAGCAACGCCGACACATTTGATCATCACGCCGCGGACGGGTTCATCAAGCTCTACGGGCTGCCCACCGACCAGCTCGCACGCATCCGCTCGCTCGCCCTTCGAGGCTCGCCTACGGCGAGCACCTCAGGATGACGGAGAGAGCGAGTGATGCGATGACGCACGAGTTGAGCTGCGCCGCCGATGCGGCCAAGCGAAGGCTCGAAGTTTTGCGCCATTCGCACGATGCGAATTTCCTTGGGTCGTGGCGCAAAACTCGCGCAGCAGGAGTGGCACACGACGTGCCACGACGAGCGTCTTCGCGTGCCGCATCAGCGGCGCAGCTCCCGCGTCCTTCGAGGCTCGCCTACGGCGAGCACCTCCGTCCTTCGAGGCTCGCCTACGGCGAGCACCTCAGGATGACGAGCACGTGACGAGTCTGCAGTGGGGCGGGCGGTTTAGCGCGCCGCCGGATGCGGCGTTGCTCGCATTCGGTTCGTCGCTGGCCGACGATCTGGTGCTCGCGCCGTTCGACGTGCGCACGTCGCAGGCGCACGTCGATGCGCTGGCCGGCGGTTCGATCGTCGACGCGCCAACCGCTGCGGCGCTGCACGACGCGTTGCAGACGGTGGCGACCGAGATCGAGGACGGACGTTTCGCCGAGTTCGCGCGCGGCAGCGGCGCGGAAGATATTCATGGCGCGATCGACGCGCGCGTGCGCGAGCTCCAACCCCAGGCGGGTGCGTCGCTGCATGCCGGGCGCAGCCGCAACGACCAAGTCGCAACCACGCTCGCGCTCTACGCGCACGATCGCGCGCGAACCGGTGCGGCGCGCACGCAATCGATTGCGCGCCATCTGCTAGCGCGCGCGGCGGAGGAGCTGAACGAGGGCACGCTGCTCGCGGCAACGACGCACATGCAACCGGCGCAGCCGGTGCTGCTGGCCTTCTGGCTGCAGGCTGCCGCCGAACCATTCGTGCGCGCCGCGCATCGATTTGCCGCGGCAGCTGAGTTCGCGCTGCATAGCTGTCCGCTCGGATCGGGGGCGGTTGCGGGTTCGACGCTCCCGCTCGACCGGCAGGCGGCGTGCAAACGCTTGGAATTTTCGCAGCCCTCGCGCAATGCGATGGACGCGATCGGCACGCGCGACGTGGTGCTCGACGTGGCCAACGCTTGCGTGCGCGCGCTGGCCGACGCATCGCGCGTGAGCGCAGAGATCGTGCTGTGGGCCACGCCGGGGTTCGGTTACGTTCGCCTGGGCGACGCGTCGTCGACCGGATCGAGTTTGATGCCGCAGAAGCGCAATCCCGATATCTTCGAACTGGTGCGCGGGTGCGCGAGCGAAGTGGCCGGACTCTACGTGGGCGCGGTGAGCAGCACGATCGGTCTACCGCTGTCCTACCATCGCGATCTGCAGGAGACGAAGAAGCTTGCACTGGGGGCGTGCGAGCGCACCCTGGCCGCGCTCGACGCGTTCGAGCGGGCGCTGCGCGACACGTCGTTCGAGCGCGATGCGATGCGCGCGCGCGCCGCGACCGGCTACACCATTGCGACCGACGTCGCCGATGCGCTGATCGCAGCGGGCGTGAACGCGCGCGACGCGCATACGCTGGTTGGCGCGGTCGTGCGCGCAGCAGAAGACGCAGGACGCGCGCTCGACGAGCACGATCTGCTCGAGCTTGCAAATGAAGCCGGTCTTAAGAAGCTTAACGCGCCGCTCGACGCAGCGGCGAGCGTCGCGGCAAAAAAGACGAGCGGTTCGACCTCGTCCGACGCCGTGCGCGCGGGCCTCGCCTCGCTGGCCGCAGAACTAGAGACGATATGACGCGCGTGCACGTCTGGGGCGCCAGCGGATACGGAGCCGCCGAAGCGATACGACTGCTCGACGCGCATCCGTTTTTCGAGCTGGGCGCGCTCGAAAGCCGCAGTCATGCCGGCGCCGTGATGGGCGATCACTTTCCGCTGTTGCGAAAGGCCGACCACGTCTTTACGCCCGAAGGATCGGTGGCGGCATCGTTGCGCCCGGGCGATTTCGTCATCGCTGCCGGTGCACACGGTGAGGCGCACGTACACGTGCCAGCGTTTCTCGACGCCGGCGCACGGGTTGTGGATCTCTCGGCGGACTATCGCTTCGACGAGCGCGCCGTCTACGGGCTTTCGGAGTGGCATCGCGACGCGATTGCGACGGCGACGCTGGTCGCAAATCCGGGATGTTATCCGACGGCCTCGCTGCTGGGGCTCTTGCCGTTGCTCTCGGTTGCGAGGCCGTTGCAGGTGATCGTCGATGCCAAGAGCGGCATCACCGGCGCCGGACGAAAACCGGCGACCGGATCGCTGTACGCCGAAGTCGCGGGCGACATTCGCGCCTACGGTGTGGACGGACATCGACATCAGCCGGAGATCGAACGGATTGTGGCGTTGCACGGCGAGGGCGTGCCGATGCTCTTCACGCCGCACGTGGTACCGCTCGCACGCGGCATGCTCGCCGACTGCTATGCGGTCTTCGACCGCACGCTCGACGAGGCGACGGTGATCCGCGCGTTCGAGGAGGCGTATCGCAACAGCCCGTTCGTGCGTCTGGTCGCAGGCGAGCGCGTACCCAGCGTCGCGGCGGTGACCGGCACCAACGACGCGGAACTGCGCGTCGACGTTCGAGGCAACACCGTGCGCGTGATCTGCGCGATCGACAACTTGGGCAAAGGCGCGGCGGGACAGGCCGTGCAAAACCTCAACCTCATGCTGGGCTATCCCGAGGAGACCGGATTGCATGCTCGCGCAATCGTTGCCGGCTGAGGAGACGGTCCGCCTCGTTGCGGTGCGTGGCGGGATCGGCGCCGTTCCCGGCGTGCGTCTGGCCGGCGTCCACGCGGGGATCAAACCGCGCAAGCGCGATCTCGCCGTGGTCGTCTTCGACGAGGCGCAGGTCTGCGCGTCGGTCATCACGACCAACGAGATCAAGGCCGCACCGGTTCTCGTGAGCGCCGAGCATATCGCGCTCGACGGCACGTTTCAAGCGATCGTGTGTAACTCGGGGTGCGCGAACGCGTGCACGGGCGCACGCGGCGATCGCGACGCACGTGCAACCGCGCGCCAGGCCGGCGCGTTGCTCAAAGTTCCGGCGACGAGCGTGATCGTCGCGTCGACGGGCGTGATCGGCGTACCGCTGCCGATGGATCGCGTGCAGCGCGGGCTCGAGCGCGCGATCGATCAGCTCGAGCACGGTCTCAAATCGAGCAACGACGCAGCCGAAGCGATCATGACCACCGACCGCGTGCCCAAGCTCGCAGCCTACGAGTTCTACGTCGGCGAAAAGAAATATACCGTCGGCGGCATTGCCAAAGGCTCGGGCATGATCGCGCCCAACATGGCGACGATGCTGGCGTTCGTCGCAACCAATCTCCCGATGCCGGCCGAGGCGCTGCAGCACGAGCTGCGCGACGCCGCCGACGCAACCTTCAACATGATCTCGATCGACGGGTGCATGTCGACCAATGACGCCGTCTACGCGTTCGCGCCGGCGCGCAACGGCAAACCGCCGGCCGCATTTGCAAAAGCGCTCCATCACGTCTGTCAGGACCTGGCGCTGGCGATGGTCGCCGACGGAGAGGGCGCGACCAAGACGCTGACCGTCCACGTGACCGGCGCCAAAGATCTCGCGCAGGCACGCGCGATCGGTCGCGCAGTCATCAATAGCAATCTCGTGCGGACCGCGCTCTACGGCGAGGATCCGAACTGGGGCCGCGTCATCGCCGCAGCCGGCGCGGTCAACGCCGGCCTCGATCCCGACACCTGGTCGCTGCTGCTCAACGGCAAGACATGGGTCGAAACCGGCGCGATCGAAGTGCTCAGCGAAGCCGAAGCGCATCGCGAGCTGGAGATCACCGACATCGTGGTCGAGTTGCGTCTTGGGATCGGTGACGCGAGCGCCACCGCTTGGGGCTGCGACCTGTCGAAAGACTACGTTCGTATCAACGCGAACTACCGCACCTGATGTCCGAGGCATTGCTGGGCAATTACAACCGTGCGCCGGTGACGTTTGTGCGCGGTGAGGGGTGTTATCTCTACGACGACGCCGGCAATCGCTACCTGGACTTCATCGCCGGGATCGCGGTCTGCGCGCTCGGTCACTGTCATCCGTGGATCTCGCAGGCGATTGCCGAGCAAGGGCGCACGCTCGTGCACGCGAGCAATCTCTATCACCACGAGCCGGCCGCGACGCTCGCGCGCGAACTCGTCGCCCGCAGCGGCCTCGCGCGCGCGTTCTTTTGCAACTCCGGCACGGAAGCCAACGAAGCCGCGATCAAGCTGGCGCGCAAACGGGCGTGGCGCAAGGGTGAGAAAGAGCGCATCACGATCCTCGCCTGCACGGGATCGTTTCACGGGCGCACCTACGGCGCGCTTGCGGCCACCGCGAACGACCATTATAAGGAAGGTTTCGGACCGATGCCCGAGGGCTTCGCGTTCACGCCGTTCAACGACGTGGCGGCGCTCGAGAAGGCAATCAACGACCGCACCGCCGCGTTCATCGTCGAACCGGTGCAGGGCGAGAGCGGCGTGCATCCGGCGAGCGACGAGTTCCTCGCGGCGGCGCGGCGCCTGTGCGACCGGCACGGCGCGCTCCTGATCTTCGACGAGATTCAGTGCGGGATGGGGCGGCTCGGCCCGCTCTTCGCGTTTCAGCGTTTCGGCGTGACGCCCGACGTCGTCACGATGGCAAAGGCGCTGGCCAACGGCTTGCCGATCGGCGCGATGCTCGTAGCCGAGTGCGCGATCGACGCGCTGCAGCCCGGCGATCACGGCTCGACCTTCGGTGGCTCGCCGGTGCCGTGCGCGGCGGGGCTGGCGCATCTGCGCGTGCGCGACGCAATCGATCTCGCGTCGTACGTTGCGGTGCGCGAGGTACAGTTCACGGCGCGGCTCGCCGATCTGGCGATCGCGTTTCCGAACGTGATCGCGGGTTTGCGCGGCATGGGCTTACTGCAGGCGCTGCCGTTGAACGAGCGCTACAAGGCGGCGGACGTCGTCACGGCGTTGCGCGAACGCGGCTTGCTCGTCGGGACGGCAGGCGGTAACACGCTGCGTTTTGCGCCGCCCCTGATCGTTGGGGAAGAGAACATCGACGAAGCCTATGAAGCGCTCTACGAGGTCTTCTCGCAAATCGACGAAAACGCTCGCGCCGTTACGGCGTGAAGCGGCGCGGCACTCGAACGTTTGACGGCGCGAAAATGGAGGAATCAAGAAGCATGGCAACACGAAAGAAGACCTCGACGCGCAAGAAGGCTTCTACGCGCAAGAAGAGTTCGGCGCATAAGAAGAAATCGACGCGCAAGTACGGCAAGAAGGCGGGCAAAAAGGTCAAGCGCGCGATGGAAGAGATGAAGGCCGGAAAGCTGCGCTCCGGGCGCTCGGGCAAGAAGGTCACGAATCGCAAACAGGCGATCGCGATCGGACTCAGTGAGGCGCGGCGCGAAGGCGACAAGGTTCCGCCCGAGCGGAGTTAACCGCTTGGCGGTGGCTTCAAGGTAAGACGATCGTCACCGTGCGCTCGACGCCTTTACGCGTGACGCGCAGGGTCAGGTGTGTCCCGGGGCGTTGCTCGCCGATGGCCACGAGATCGAACCACGCCAAATCCCGTGCCGGTTTTCCGTTCACGGAAACGATGCGGTCGCCGGGATCGAGTCCGGCGCGCGCCGCGGCGCTGCGTGGGCACACGTACGTGACGATGAACGCCGACGCGTCGTTTTTCGTGAAGCCCATGCCCGCGCGGCTGCGTTGCAGGACGAACGTCGTCGCATCGAGGTAGAGCGTGCCGTCGGCATAATCGAACGTCGGCGTGAAGTGCGCGAGGATCCCATAGCCCAGGTTCCCGGCTTCGGTCCACGAGGAGAATGCGCCGGCGCGCATGGTGGTAAAAGCGGCGGGCACGTCGTCGATCGTGCGATTGCCGATGGCGAAACGGTCGATGGTTTGTATCCAGGCGGTGTTGGTGCCGCCCGTTCCGGAACCCTGAACCGTGCAACCGCCGCGATACTTGCCGATGAGTCCGGTTCGTGTGAGATAGGTGCCGAAGAGAATCACCGGTCCGGAGTTTCCGGTATCGACGCCGAACAGCCCGCGATTGCCGTCGGCGGACGCACGGGTCAGGGGCAAATCCTCCTGGAAGCGCAGGGCGACTCGCGTGCCCCTCGGGGAGTGCGCGTAGTGCGCGAACGGCGTAAGCGTTACGGTACGGTGGGCGTAATCGAGCCGGATCGCAAAGCGTTCGAAGAACTCGAGCCCGAGGATCCCCGCGAGCGGCGCGCGCAGGCCGCGCTCGTAGAACGAATAGCCGTACGGAATGACGAGGAACGTTTGATCGCGCAACTCGGCGTTGCCGATCCGCACGCTGCGAACGGGCGCGTA
>DATJRM010000050.1:0-12365 GCA_035504755.1 Candidatus Acidiferrales bacterium | reverse complement strand
CCGGTGCCCACCGCTGCGCCGACGTCGACGCCCGAACCGACGCCGGTGCCGACAAAAGTACCGGAAGAGGTGCAGACACCACTTCCTGATTATCGCGTTGAAGTGCCGACGGATATGGCCGCGCAGGCGCTCGCGAGCATGTACGGTTTGACAATGCTCGGCACGTATCACGATCGCGCCGGAGGTTACACGGAGTCCGGACGCGGATGGGCGCGTATCTTCGCTCTAAATGGTTGGACCGACTACAGCGGGACTGGTATGGGCGGTCGGCTCGCGAACTTCCAGCAATACGGCCCGTCGTATAATTACTACGGGACCGGCATCGAAGTCGGTGAGGATCTGTATCGACGCACGACCGACACCGGTGCTGCGGAAGCGGGCGGGCTCTATGCGGGCCTCGGTAACGCGGGCGCGCAAGTGCAAACCGTTTATAGCACGAGCGCCGCCGGCACGACGACGCTCAACGGCTACACGCTCGGCCTTTACCTCACGCATCAGACCGTCAAGGGTGCGTATCTCGACGGCGTCGGCCAATTCACCTGGTATCAAAACATTCAGGCGCGCTCAGTGCTCGGCCAAGATCTGCACTCCGAGGGGGGTGCGTATGCATTCTCGCTCGAAGGCGGTGCGACGCCGGTTTCGCTCGGGAATAGCTACGTTCTCGAGCCGCAAGCACAGCTCATATACCAATATGTCACGCTCGTGAGCGGTGCGGATCAATTCGGGCTTATCAACTTCGCCCCGAGTAACGCGCTGTACGGTCGACTCGGTCTGCGCCTGGCAAGAACGTGGTCCGGCAACGCGCGGCCGGTCTCCGCGTGGGCTCGCGTCAATGTCTGGGATAGCTTCAACGCGGTTGCAAACACAACGTTTGCCGACCTCGACGGCGCAAACGCCGTTACGCTGCCGATCGCGCTTGGCGGCAGCTGGCTGCAAGGCGGCGTCGGCGTCAACGCACAGATCTCGCCGAGCACAAGCATTTTCTTTACGGGCAACTATCAGCATGGACTTGGCCAAGCGATAGGCCATGGAGTGAGCGGCTATCTCGGCGCGAAATTTACGTGGTAAGAAGCGCCTATCTCTACGCTAGTGCGACGGCCCCATGATCATCACAGTGCGTCTCGTGGCTGTGATGGAGATGCCCTGCGACGAGATAGTCGGCATGCCCCGCATGTGGAACCACTTCGTGCCCGCAAGCGGCATTGTGCTTATGGCTCGCATTATGACCGTCGCAAGCGTGCGTCGTCGTGCAACTACTGGGGTTGGCGTTCGAAACGTCGACGGCGTGCTCGTCGATGTGATCGCCGTGGACGAAATGCAAATGGCCATCGTGAAGATAGTCGACATGGTCCGCATGGCGAATTTTTGTATGCGCGCAGTCGGCGCCATGCACGTGACTATGCTCAGTATGAGTCTTGTGATCCATACCTGCAGTATACATCCAGCCGGCGCACTTCGCAATTCCGGCGATAAAGTGCGACGCAGGCGGCGAATTCAAGAGGTGCTTTGTCGGTCTATTCCTGATCGCACGTAACATCCCGACGAAACGCGCTGCTCATGATTCGGTCGAATGCAATATGTTCGCTTCGGGGTTGAAGAGCGACCTCGGTTACGAGAACGCTCACCGGATCGATGAGCAAGCGCTCGGCCTTTTCGGGATCATCGGTTGCGAGGATTGCGCTAAGCGCATCGGCTCGCTTACGTAACGCCATAAGGTGCTCTTGTAGGCACGCGCGCACCGAGTCGATGCGTCCGTAGTCATAATAACACTGCTCGTGCAGCGCGAACTCAGGGATCGCTCCACCGGCGCAACTGATGGTAAATGTCGTGGAGGGCTTCACGTCTAGCGTCGCGCCGCGCCCACCGCATCGCGCGGTCGCGCCTCACTTACCACCAGTGCGCGTCCCGCGATCGTGCGCCCGGAGAACTCAGCGATGGCGGCGGCGGCCGCTTCCGGTCGCTCAAATTCGACGAAGCCAAAACCCCTCGGTCTGCCCGTCTCGCGATCGATGACGATTCGAACGAAAGCAACAGGGCCTGCGGTTTCGAAAAGTGCTTTGAGGCTATCCTCGGTGATAGAAAAGGGGAGGTTGCCCACGAAGAGTCTTGTTGACATGCGTATTCCTTGTTTGGGAAGATGCTCTATTGATAGTAACATATCAATAAGCGATGTCAAGGCGGTGACTTCTTGCTTGTTAGGCCGCGCGTCCGTCGAGACGTTCCAAACTGCGGTACTGAATCGCTTCGGCGATATGCTCGGCATGAATGTTCTCTGCGTGCGCGAGGTCGGCGATCGTGCGCGCGACCCGCGCGATGCGATCGAGCGCTCGCGCCGAGAACTGCCGCTTGGCGCTCGCGTTAGCTAGGATGCGCATCGCCGCATCGTCGAGCGGGCAGTACGTGCGCATCAAACCGGCGGGAATCTCCGCATTCGCGCCGATCGCCGTACCGGCAAACCGCTCGCGCGCGACTCCGCGCGCGGCGACGACCCGCTCGCGAATCGCCGGCGAACGTTCGGCGCCGTCGCGCCGCACCATGTCGTCGAAGGGCACGCGCGCGATCTCGATCTGCAGGTCGATGCGGTCGAGCAACGGGCCGGAGAGCTTCGAGATATATTTCGCTACGCTCGCGTCGTCGCAGCGGCACTCCGCGCCGCGCAGCCCGCGATAGCCGCACGGACACGGATTCATCGACGCGACGAGTTGAAAGCGCGCGGGATACGTGAACGTTCCCGCGGCGCGCGCAATCGTCACGGTTCCCTCTTCGAGCGGCTGGCGCATCACTTCGATCGCACCGCGTCCGAACTCGGGGAGTTCGTCGAGAAAGAGCACGCCGTGATGCGCGAGGCTGATCTCGCCGGGTTTCGCCAAGGGTCCGCCGCCCACGAGCGCGGCTTGGCTGATCGTGTGATGGGGAAAGCGAAACGGGCGCGTGCTCACGACGCCGGCATGATTGGTAAGCAATCCCGCCACACTGTAGATCTTCGTGACGTCGAGCGCTTCGCCCAGCGTCATCGGCGGAAGAATCGAGGGCAGCCGCCGGGCGAGCATCGTCTTGCCGCATCCCGGCGGTCCGACGAAGAGCAGATTGTGTCCGCCGGCCGCAGCGATCTCGAGCGCGCGTTTGGCCGCGAGTTGTCCGCGTACGTCGCACAGATCACCGTGCACGAGCTCGTCGCAGGGTTCGAGCGCCGGCGCTTGCGTGGGGCGGCGCCACTGCGCGCCGTTGCCGAGCAACACCGCAACCGCGTGCTGGAGCGAGTCGACCGTGTAGAGCTCGATCCCGGCGACGAGAGCGGCCTCGTCGGCGTTGCGCTGCGGCACGATGAGCCGCGAGAATCCGGCGTTACGCGCGCCGATGACCATCGGCAGGATCCCGTTGACCGGGCGCAGCGATCCGTCGAGTGCAAGCTCGCCGAGCGCGATGAAGTTCTGGAGCGCAAGCCGGTCGATCTGTTCGTCGATGGCGAGCAGCGCGAGCGCGATCGCCAAATCGAAGGCCGGCCCCTCTTTGCGCACGTCGGCCGGCGAGAGGTTGATGAGCAATCGACCGGCCGGATAGGCAAATCCCGAGTTGAAGATCGCACTGCGCACGCGCTCGCGCGCGTCGGTCAGCGCGCGATCCGGTAGACCGATGATCGTGAGTGCGGGCGACCCTGGTGCGCTGTCGGCTTCGACCCGCACCACGTAACCTTCGATGCCGAGCATGCCGGCGCAAAAGGAGAGCGAGAGCATAATCAGCCTGCTCCTCTGCGCGGTCGTTGAAGCGCGGCTAGAGGTGCGGGCGAGTCCCGCTGGCACGCAAGTACCGGGCTACGGGGTAACCTCGTCGCGCGTGTTGCGCATCTCGCCGGCGTAGAAACCGTATTTGCCCTTGATGTGCTCCCAGCCGGGCTTGGGATCGCCGTAGACCCACGCCACGTCGATGACGCGTGTCGCACCGTCGACGTAGTCGGCATAGTAACACTTGCCTTTGTAGGGACACGTGTAATCGTGCGACGACATCTGCAACTTCTTGCTGACGGCCGCTGCATCGACGTACCAATTGCCCTCGACCTTCGCGACCTGCTCGCCGGTCGCGTCGGCCAGCACCGCTCCGGTGCGCTGTTCGTAGATTTTCACGTGCATGGCGGGGCTTCTTAGTCGCGTCGAGAACTCGCGCCTTCATGCTCAAACCCATTCTTGAGCTCGAGCGCTTCGTCTCCGTTTCACCCGAACCGCATGCCGTCGCCGTGCGCGGACGAGACGTCTGGATCTCGTCGCGGGCGACGCGCCGTATCGACGTGATGGAGCGCGACGGCTGGCAGAAGACCGGTGAGATCGAACCGCCCGGCATGCCCTGGGGCATGAACTTCGGCGGCGGCACGATCGTCATGACCTGTGGCGAAGGCCCGGATGACGATCGCCGCGTCCACCGCTACGTTCCGGCTGAAGGTTTCGACGACTCGGTCATCGTCTGCCCCGACGATACCGGATCGCACCTCGCGCTCTACGGCGGGCGCGTGCTGCTGGGGCAGTGGTACAACAAGCGCCTCTTGTTGCTCAACGACGACGGGACCGTCGCCCACACGTGGAGCACCCCGCACGAGATCTGCGGCGTCGCCGTGATCAACGACATGGCGCTGCTGCTCGGCACCGACGACGAAGAGACGGAAGACTATTTTATCTCTCGATTAGACCTGCGCAGCGGTATGGCGTCGGATTTGGCGAGGGTGCCGTTTCGCGCGCGCGGCTTGGCGTGGGACGGCAGTCGCTTCTGGACCAATCACCGTGAAGCCGATCGCACCGTGACCTTCACCATCCTGCCCGAATAGTGCATCTCACCGTCCTCGACTGGTGGATCGTCGCGATCTCGCTGGGGATCACGTTCGTGCCGGCGATCGTCCTCGCGCGCCGCGCGGGCAAGAACACGGCGGAGTTTTTCGCGGCCGGCCGCAAGGCGCCGTGGTGGCTCATCGGCATATCGCTCGTCGCGACGACGTTCTCGACCGACACGCCCAATCTCGTCACCAATCTCGTGCGCGACGGCGGGGTCGCGGAGAACTGGCTGTGGTGGTCGTTTCTGCTCACCGGCATGGCGACGGTCTTTTTTTACGCCCGGCTCTGGCGGCGAAGCGGCGTCCTCACGGACTTGGAATTCTACGAACTGCGCTATTCCGGAAAGGCGGCGACCGCCGTGCGGGCGGTGCGCGCGATCTACCTCGGACTCTTCTTCAACTGCTTCATCATCGCGAGCGTCAACTTGGCGGCGGTGAAGATCGCGAACATCCTTTTCGGTTGGCCGCGCAACGAGACGTTGCTCTTCTGCGCCGCCGTTCCGATCGTCTTCGCCGCTGCAGCGGGACTATGGGGCGTGATGGTGACCGACACGATCCAATTCTGTATCACGATCACCGGAGCGTTTGCCGCGGCCTATTTCGCCGTGCACGCGCCCGGCGTCGGTGGTTTGCACCCGCTCGTCGCACGCATCGTCGCGACGCGTCCGCAGTTGCTCTCGATTCTCCCGAATTTCGGGAATTGGCCGACCGCGCTCGCCATCTTCGTCATTCCGCTTACCGTGCAATGGTGGTCGGCGTGGTATCCCGGTGCCGAACCGGGCGGCGGAAGCTACGTTGCGCAGCGGATGCTCGCGGCGCGAAGCGAGAACGACGCCCTCTTCGGGACCTTCGCTTTTCAAGCGATGCATTACGCCTTGCGGCCTTGGCCGTGGATCGTCACCGCGCTTGCATCGACGATCGTCTATCCCACCCTGGCCAGCATTCACGCGCGTTTTCCGTACGTCTCGCCGGCGCTGCTCGGGAACGACATTGCGTATCCGGCGATGCTCGTCTTCTTGCCGGCGGGTTTCGCCGGGCTCATGGTCGCGGGAATGTTCGCTGCGTACCGGTCGACCATCGAGACGCATCTCAACTGGGGCACGTCGTATCTCGTGCACGACTTCTATCGGCGCCTCTTTCGACCCGGCGCGAGCGAGCGTCATTACGTCTTCGTGGGCCGCATGGTCACCGTGCTGCTGATGCTTGCGGGTGTCGGCGTCACCTATCTGCTCGACACCGCGAAGGACGCGTTTACACTCTTGATCTCGATCGGTGCCGGCACGGGGCTGATCTACTTATTGCGCTGGTTCTGGTGGCGCATCAACGCGTGGACCGAGATCAGCGCGATGTGCGCGTCGTTCGTCGTGTCGCTCGGGTTCTTCACGGCGGGAAAATTCGGCCACGGAGCGAGCAGCACGACGGTGTTGCTCGTCACCGTCGCGGCGACGACCGCGGTGTGGCTGCTGGTCACGTTCCTCACGCCGCCCGACGATGCGCGGACACTTGCCGCCTTCTACGAGAAGATTCGGCCCGCCGGGCCGGGCTGGCGGCGTATTCGTGCCGCGACCGGCCTGCCTCCCTCGCCCGACTCGCCCACCCAAGCGTTCATCCGCTGGGTCTTCGGCCTCGCCGCGATCTACGGGGTCCTTTTCGCGACCGGCGCTTTCGTCTACGGGGAGGCGGTCCCAGGAACGGCCTGGACGGTGGTTTCCGTGCTGGCGACCTTCGGCTTGGTGCGGCTCGCCCGTAAAGCTTCTCCACAGATTGCACAAGGCTAAGGTCGCTGTTTGTGGACAACGAGGGCCGGCGTTTTCGCGCGAGAAAGCCCGCAATTCATGCCTGAGACCCCGGATCGACCGCATCGCACCGGGCACGCCGTGCTCGATTTCGTCATCGCAACGTGCGCGATCGTCATCTCATTTGCGTCACTGTGGGTTGCTCTACAAGCGGACCGTACGCAGGAGCAACTCTTGCGGTCGAGCGTCTGGCCGTACGTCGTGTTCGATTCGAGTGACGTCACACCGGAAGGCGCGCCCCGGATACAGCTCATCCTGACCAACGAAGGTGTTGGCCCGGCGATCGTCCGCTCGTTTGCCGTCGCCTATAACGGAAAATACGTGAGCTCGGTACACGATTTATTGAACGCGTGCTGCGATGTAGCCGGGGCACGACGCCTGCGGGTTTTTACCTCCACCGTGCAATCGCAGGTGATCATGGCGCATCAGTCGTTCCCGTTCGTCATCGTGCCTCCGCAAGCCAATTCGTCGAGGGCGTACGGGCGCGCAGCCACCAACCGATTCAACATCTCGGTAAAGATGTGCTATTGTTCGGTGCTGGGCGAGTGCTGGTTTCTCGACTCGTCGCGGGAGTCTGAGCCCGCTGAGGTCAAAGACTGTCCGCCGGCGCAACAACCGCAATATACGACATAGGAGACCGCGTTGAAATCATCTAGCCTGCTCTGCGCTGCGCTGTGCGCCGTCCTTGTCGCGTGCTCGAACTCGGGCTCTTCCGGTTCGGCCACCTCCGCCCCATCGGGCGGCACCGCGACGAAGACGATCGGCGTCTCGATCCAAAACCGCGAAGCCGAGTTCTACCAGAGCATGGAGGCCGGTATGAAGTCCGAGGCCGCCAAGTACGGCTACGCGCTCGTGGTCGTCGACGCCAATCGCGATAACGCCAAGCAGCAGAGCCAGGTCGAGGACTTCATCTCCAACCACGTGGATGCGATCGTGCTCACGCCCTACGACTCGGTCGCGATCGGAAGCGCGATCGCCGAAGCGAATCGAGCGAACATTCCGGTCTTCACCGCCGACATCGCCAGCACGAGTAAAATCGGCACCGTCGTCGCCCACGTAGCGAGCGACAACGTGCAAGGCGGAATGCAAGCCGCCAAGCTTATGTGTCAGGCGATCGGCAAGAGCGGCGCGGTCGCGATTCTCGACGAGCCGGAAGTCACGAGCGTGCAGGATCGCGTCAAGGGGTTCAAAGCCGGACTGAAGGATTTCTGTCCCGCTGCTACGATCGTTGCCGACGTGGACGCCGGCGGTGAACGCGCGAAGGCCGATGCCTCGATGAGCGACATTTTGCAGTCGAACCCCAACGTCAAAGGCGTCTTCGGAATCAACGACGACTCGGCGCTCGGCGCGGTGAGCGCGATCAAGGCCGCCGGATCGACCGGCAAGATCGCCGTCGTCGGATACGATGCCACGCCCGAGGCGCGAGCGGCGATCAAAGCCGGTACGATGTACGGCGACGCCATTCAATATCCGCAGAAGATCGGAGCACTGACCATCGATACGATCCACGACTATTTCAGCGGCAAGACGCCGCCGAAGGTCGTGCACGTCCCCGTCGGCACCTTTACGCGTTGAGGGCATCTGCAGCACTGCTCGAGATGCGTGAGATCGGGAAATCATTTCCCGGTGTTCGCGCGCTCTCCGGCGTTTCGCTGACGCTCTATCCCGGCGAGGTTCTTGCGCTGGTCGGTGAAAACGGCGCCGGCAAGTCGACGTTGATGAAGATTCTCGCCGGCGCGCAGCGCGCGGACGCCGGAACGATCGCGATCGAGGGTCGCGAGGTCACGATCAGCTCGCCTCACGACGCCGAGCAGCTCGGCATCGGCATGATCTACCAAGAGTTCAACCTCGTGCCGCAACTCTCGGCGCTGCGCAACATCGTACTCGGCAGCGAGCCCGTTCGCAGCGGTATGCTCGATGAGCGCGCCGCGCGGCGGCGCGCCGAAACGGTGCTGGCGGAACTGGGCATCGAACTTCCGCTCGACCGGACGCCGGCACAACTCTCGGTCGCGCAACAGCAGCTCATCGAGATCGTCAAGGCGCTGTCGAAACGCGCGCGCATCATCGTGATGGACGAGCCAACGGCAGCGCTCACGGATCGTGAGATCGAAGCGCTCTTTGCGATCATCGAGCGCCTGAAGGCCGGCGGCGCCGGGGTCATCTACATCTCGCATCGGATGGACGAACTGCCCCGCGTCGCGGATCGCATCACGGTGCTGCGCGACGGCGCCGTCGTCGACACGCGGCCGGCGGCGGAATTTCCCGCGCCGGAGGTCATTCGCGCGATGGTGGGACGGCCGCTCGACGCGCAGTTTCCGCACCTCGAGCCGGTCCGCTCCGACGCGCCCGTCGTGCTCGACGTGCGCGATCTGCACCACGCGCCGCTGGTCAACGGCGTGAGTTTGCGCGTGCGCGCCGGCGAGATCGTCGGCTTGGCCGGATTGATCGGCGCCGGACGAACCGAGATCGTTCGGGCGATTGCCGGTGCCGACGTTGCCGAGCGCGGCACGATCGCGATCGACGGCGCGCCGGTCCGCATCCGCGGTCCGCATGACGGTATCCGAGCCGGTATCGCCTTTATCACCGAGGATCGCAAGGGTCAGGGGCTCGTGCTCGGCATGAGCGTGCGCGAGAATATCACCCTGGCGCACCTGGCGCAGTTCGTCAACCGCGAGCACTTGATCTCGCGCGACCGGGAAACCGCGAGCGCAAAGCGCATGGTCGACGAGTTGCACGTGCGCACGCCGTCGACCGAGCAACTGGTGCGCAATCTCTCCGGCGGCAATCAGCAGAAGGTCGTCCTGGCAAAGTGGCTGCTTGGGGAAGCGCGGGTCTTTCTCTTCGACGAGCCGACGCGCGGGATCGACGTCGGCGCCAAGGCCGAGATCTACGCGTTGATGACGACCCTCCTGCGCAACGGCGCCGCGATCGTCATGGTGTCGAGCGAGCTGCCTGAAGTACTCGGCATGTCGCATCGCATTCTCGCGATCCGCGGCGGTCGGATCGTGCAAGAATTTACGCGCGAAACCGCGACGCCGGACGCCGTGATCGCCGCTGCGGCCGGAGCCGCCGCATGACCGCGTTTCTGAAAAACTTGTGGTTGCGCAACGCTCTCTTGGTGGTCGTCGTCGCGATCTTCATGGGCATCGTCAACGCCGCCGCGCACGGGGAGTTCCTCAATCCCCGCAACCTCGTCACCGTGCTCGAGCAAATCTCCTACAACTGCATTCTCGGCGTCGGGCAGACGTTCGTGATCATCACCGCGGGCATCGATCTCTCGATCGGCTCGCTGGTTGCCCTCACCGGCGTCGTGATGGCACAGATCGCCAATCACGTCGCGTTCGGCGGCGTGCTTCTCGTCATCGTAACGCTGCTCGCCGGTCTTGCCGTCGGTGCAGTGGCGGGTTGGGTGAACGCGCTGCCGGTGGTCAAACTCAATCTGCCGCCGTTCATCACGACCTTTGCGCTGCTCGAGGTTGCGCTCGGGCTGTCGTACATCATCTCCGGCGGTCAGCCGGTCGCGGTGAACAATCCGATCTTTTCGGCGATCGGAACGGGCGCGGTCTTCGGCGTACCGGTTCCGGTCATCTGGATGGCGGCGGTCGTTGCGATCGCGGCGGTCTTACTCACGCGCACGCGTTTCGGACGCTACGTCTTTGCACTCGGCGGCAACGAGGAAGCTGCGCGCCTTGCCGGTATTGCCACGGCCCGCGTGAAGACGCTCGTCTACGTCATCAGCGGGATGTGCGCGGCGATCGTGGGCTTCCTGTACATGGCCCGTTTTTCGTCGGGCTCGCCCGACACCGGCACGCACGACGAGCTGCTCGAGGCGATCGCGGCCGTGGTCGTCGGCGGCACGAGCCTCATGGGCGGCCAAGGCTCGATCCTCGGAACCTTTTTCGGCGCGCTGCTCATCGGCTTGCTCTACAACGCGATGAACCTCATTCACGTCGATTCGTATTTGCAAAAAGTCGTGCTCGGCGTGGTGATCCTCTTGGCGGTCGTGCTCGACGAACTGCGGAAGCGATATCTCGCCCGAAGCTAGCGCCGCTCTCTGTCACCCTGAGCTCTCTGTCATCCTGAGCCTTCTGTCATCCTGAGCTCCTCTGTCACCCTGAGCTTGTCGAAGGGCCGTATCGCATCGTCCTTCGACAGGCTCAGGATGACAACTCGTGCGCTTGCCCGTTAGGCGGGCTAGCTCAATCCCGACGAAAGAGTGCCGATCACCCATAAGTCCGCCCGATGCGGATGAAGGTTCGGAGCACAGGAGGTGCGACCGCCAAAAGGCGGCCGAACCGTCTGGATCGTTTGAGGGATCGCGATGTTGCCGTTTCTCTTGGGCGCGTTGCTGGCCGTGCCGGCCGCCTCGCCCTCCCCGCCGTGTCAAGCCGCGCACCGTTTGTTCTGCGGTGCGATTCGTTTGGTACCACGCGATCCGCAAGAGCGAAGAGCGTTCGTCGGAAACGCCATCGGCACGCTTATCGACGGCATCGTGACGGCAAGAAACACGCGCGGGAACCCCGCGCTCGAAGGCAACCCGTTCGTGCGGCCCTTCGTGCGCGGCGGGTTCGGGGAGCTGCTCCTCGGGTGGACGGGCATGGAGATCGGCCAGCGCTCGATTGCCCATCATTTTCACCTCGAAGACACGCGTATCGAATCGATGGCACTGAGCGAGCATCTCTCGGGCATCGCGAGCTGGCTCTCGCCGCGAACCTACGGTTGGATCCCTAACGAATGGCAAGCCTACCACCAGCCGTACATCGAAGGTGCGTGGGTACGCTTCGACGCGACCGGTGGGCGGTTCTGACTCCTAAAACGGAAAGTCGTTTAAAGCCCTACCTCGCGAAAGCGTGGATAGCTTGTCATCCCGAGCGTAGGCGCGCAGCGCCGAAGTCGAGGGAAGCGGATCTAATATCCCGCACCGTCCTCTCGAGTTGCTTCCCATCGAGTACCATCGGAAAATCGAACCCACCTTACGGAACACGAAATGGTAGGATCGTTGATTGTGGCTACCTCGCCGCCGCGATTCAAGTAGCGATGAAATATGGTCGCTCCGGGCGCGAACGTCCCGGCATCTTTAATAAGGATGGCTTGTGCGCCGAGATGAATTGCAAAACCGATGGCGGAGATATTCTTGGAACCAACGTTAACGAAGTCGATCGCGTAGCTGCCGTTGGTTTTATAAAGCATGTCGCTCCTGGTGACGCCCGTCGAGCAGCTGCGAATCGCTATCGGCGACGCGGGCCCGCCGTTTGACTCGACGGACAGGAGAGCCGCTAAGGCGATTTCACGGATCACAGTCAGTTAATTGCGGTCACCGTTAGCGTCGGAGCGCTCCTGACCTTGCTTCGTCAGACTAAAGACGATGGAGAGCGTTCCGTCCGTATTTTCGCTCACGGTCATGTGAATCAGGCCGTGATCCATGACCATTTGCGTGTCTAACGACCTGCCGCAAGCGATGCCTGAGGGCGGCGTATGATTGATCGCTCGAGTATACTCATAGATCGTCGTCGCGCCATGGGTGCGAACGAAATGCAATGCATATGGTTGGCAGCGCGCTGCGCCCTCGGAGTATATGGCGAGGTGGTCACCGTTCGGAAAATCAACGGACGCGCATAGGTCCGAATCTCCACAATGGTCGAACGCATCAGCTCTTGCTCCATCACTGAACGTAATGCTTTGGTCAGGATGATCAGCCGCGAACGTCGGAGCTGGAAAGACCGAGAGAATAGCGAGTAGTGCCAAGCTGCGTT
>DATJRM010000049.1:0-21679 GCA_035504755.1 Candidatus Acidiferrales bacterium | reverse complement strand
CGGTTCGAAAGATCGCTCGCGGACCGTTCGTCCCGTTTGTGGCTGTGTATCGAGATTGGGCTAAGAGCGAATGGTACGGCGCCGGCGGCGGAGAGCACTACTATCGCTTGCGTCATGGAACGTGGCGCCTGGCCTTTGGCGGCGGCGGCGCGTACAGCGCCGCTGAGCTTAGGAGGCGTGGTGTGCCCGAAGCGGCATGGTGCCCGTTCGAGGTGTACGATGCGAAGTGCCGGTAGCGCGGTAAAATCCACCGAGGTATTACGTGTAGCTTGAACCAGGCGTCCCACGCCGATTCCGGTCCCAAGTAGCGCTCGAGGAATCTCTGAAGCCGCTCTTTATCCATCGGAAGAAGCTCCGCCCTGCCGCGCATTCCGAGGTGTTGTAAGAAGCCGCGCTCCACATCAAAATCAACGATGCCGATCGCCGCACGTGGATCGTTCTCTAGCCGCTTTGCATAGCTGCTGCGTTCGTCCGCGATTCGAAGGGGCCGTCTTTACTGACCGTCGCTAGATGGGCGAATAGCGGACGCCGGAGGAAGGCATCGATCTCAAAATCTTGCTCTAAGATCTGCATGAGCCGTGGTTGGACGGCCCGGGGTCGAATACTCCCTCTTGCGGCGCCGGGCGCGTGGCCCTTCAACAGGCTCAGGGTGACGGAGGCGCCATCGAAGCGCCCTGGAGCCTGCACCGCCGAGTAATTCCGGTAACAAGATGGGTATGTTCTGTTGAGAAGGAGTAGCGGCGGCTTTATAGGCAATTCCGCGAGGGACGCCTAGTATGTTGTATTGGGTCATCGGCTTCTTGATCCTGACCAACCTCGTCTACGCGCTGCGTAGCGTCGAGTTCGCGTTGCGTTCGCGTTACGCGATCGAGCCCGTCCATGCGCCGGCCGGCGGCCCGCTTCTGAGCATCATTATTCCGGCGCGTAACGAGCAGCGGCAGATCGAGGCCTGCGTGCGCTCGGTGCTCGCACAGGATTATCCGAATTTCGAGGTGATCGTCGTCGACGATCGTTCCGAAGACACAACCGCGCAGATCGTGGCGCGTGTCGCACGCGACGACGCGCGCGTACGGCTCGTCGAAGGAAAGCCTTTGCCGCCGGGTTGGGTGGGGAAACCGTGGGCGCTGCATCAAGCTCTCGAGCACGCGCGCGGCGAATGGTTGCTCTTTACCGATGCCGACACCGTACACGAGCACGGCGCAGCCTCCGCAGCGATGACCTATGCGCGCGAACGCGATCTCGGCGCACTCAGCGTCCTCACCAATCATACGATGGTCACACTGCCCGAGCGGATGCTCGTACCGAGCATTTTATGGGCTATCGCCTTCGCAGTCGGGCCGCTGGCCGACGTGAACGACCCGAATCACGAAAGCGCGCTCTTCAACGGGCAGTATCTGCTCGTGCGCCGCGACGCGTACGAGGCAATCGGCGGACACGCCGCCGTGGGCGCGGAGATCGCCGAGGACTTGGAGCTGGCGCGTAGCTTCAAGGCCGACGGGCGCTTCAGGACGATGCTCGTTGGCGCAAATGGGCTCGTTCACGTGCGAATGTACCGCTCGTTCGCCGAAATCTGGGAAGGGTTCGTCAAGAATTTCGCGCTCGGCGTGCGCGGGAGACCCTGGCTCGCGGCGCTGGGCATCTTCTTTTTCGCGTGCGTCTCGCCGCTCACACCGATCGCACTCGTCATCGCCCTTTTCGCACAGACCTGGGGTGTTGCGGGCGCGCTTCTGATCGCCATGCTGCTAGCCGTCGCGTGCGCGTCGTTCGGGATGCGCCGTGCCGGATTCGGCGTTCGATCCGGTTGGTGTCTCCCGATCGGAACGGCGCTGGTTGTTGCGATCTTCCTGACGTCGGTCGCGCTTCACGCAAGCGGCGGGGTCACGTGGCGGGGCCGCCGTTACTCCGGTACGTCCGCTTCGTAGTGCTTGACAGTTCCAATGAGCCCATGGTAGGGTGCGAGGACATGATTTTGACCTCGCTCCTCCTCGTAGTCCTGGCCCTTATTAGCCGTTCGATGCCGAATCGGTTGGGATTGACTACTGCGTAGAAGGTCAGCGAGAAAAGCGCACTAGTACAGAGGCCCCGCCGGTTCGGCGGGGCCTCTGTTTTTTTGAACTGGAGGTCATCGTGCACACGCGCACGGGCGCGGCGATCGTTCTCGATACGCTCGAGAGCCTGGGAGTCGAAACGGTCTTCGGCTATCCCGGTGGCGCGATCATGCCCCTCTACGATGCACTCTATGACCATCGTCTTGCGCACGTCCTCGTACGCCACGAAGCGGCCGCCGTCTTTGCCGCGAGCGGTTACGCGCGTTCAACGGGGCGTCCCGGCGTCTGCGTCGCAACCTCCGGACCCGGCGCGACGAATCTGATTACCGGTATCGTCGACGCGATGATGGACAACGTGCCGGTCGTCGCGCTGACCGGCCAAGTGCGGACCACGGTGATGGGCACGGACGCCTTCCAAGAAGTCGACGTCGCCGCGCTCACGCACCAAGTGACGAAGCGCAACATCGTCGTCCGTTCGATCGAGGAGCTCGAGCCGGCGCTGCACGCTGCGTTTCGGCTCGCGACTGGCTCGCGGCCGGGCCCCGTCCTCGTCGATCTCCCAACCGACGTGCTGCGCGCGCCCGAAGCGGAGCCGCGGGGCGCCGGCAACGAGCCGTTGACGTCACGTGAGCGCCCGCACGCGACGGCCGAGGCGCTCGATGCCGCCGTCGCCGCCCTGCTCCGCGCAAAACGCCCGGTGTTGATCGCCGGCGGGGGCGCGCGGTGGTCGGGCGCGACCGAGATCTTCCGCTCGCTCGCCGCTCGCATCGGTGCGCCGGTCGTTGCAACGCTGCACGGCTTGGGCTGCCCCGATCCGGACGACCCGGCGTTTCTCGGGATGCTGGGGATGCATGGTTGGAAGCGTGCCAATCACGCCGTCGCCAAGGCCGACGTCATCTTCGCGCTGGGCATGCGCTTCGACGATCGCGTCACCGGGGATCCGGCGAAGTTCGCGCGCAACGCGCATACGGTCGTGCACGCCGACATCGACGCCGCCGAGTTCGACAAGATCGTGCACGCGCACGTCAAGCTGCACGGCGACCTGCGCGAGACACTGGTGGCGCTCGATCATCGTCTCGCACGCGTGACGCTGCCGTCGTTCGCACGTTGGCGAGAGAGCGCGAGCGAACCGCACGAACGGTTGCCGCGCGATGAGGCTCGCGACGAACATCTCTCCGCGACCGACGTTCTCGACGCGCTCTTCGCGGCGCTGCCGGGCGACGCCATCGTGACGACCGACGTCGGCCAGCACCAGATGTGGGCGGCACAGCGCGTGCGCGCGAGCCATCCCAACCACTTCCTCACGTCCGGCGGACTCGGTTCGATGGGCTTCGGTCTGCCCGCGGCGATCGGCGCGCAGGTCGCGCATCCCGGCCGCACGGTCGTTGCGATCGTCGGTGACGGCGGATTTCAGATGTCGCTAGCCGAGCTCGCGACGCTGCGCCGCCACGACCTCCCGGTGAAGATCGTGCTGCTCGACAACCGCAATCTCGGGATGGTGCGGCAGTGGCAAGAGCTCTTCTACAATGCGCGTTACTCTGCGACGGCGCTCCCCGACAATCCGGAGTTCACGACGATCGCCCGCGCGTACGGTATCGAATCGCGACTCGTCGATCATGCCGGCGCCGTGCCGGACGCGATCGCCCGGATGCTCGAGGCACCGGGGCCGCTCCTATTGCACTGCGCGTGCTATCCGCACGAAAACGTCTGGCCGATCATTCCGTCGGGCAAGAGCGTGGACGACCTCATGGAGCCGGTTCCCGCGTGAGAACCGTCACCGCCTACGATGGGCGTCTGCTCGCCCGCATCATTCATCTCGCGCACCGTTTTGGCTGCACGTACACGCGTGCCGCCTCCGAGCGTACCGGTGTCGCCTATCGCATGGAGTTCGCGTTTGCGGGACCAAGCGATGCGCTGCGCCGCCTCGACGCGCAAATTACAAAACTGCTCGACGACGACAAGGAGACCATGGAATGAACGCTCTCTACGATCACGACACGAACCCGAACGCGCTCGCGGGCAAAACGATCGCCGTTCTCGGATACGGAAGCCAAGGCCGCGCCCATGCGCTGAATCTGCAAGAGTCGGGCTACCGCGTCGTCGTGGGGCTACGTGAAGGCTCGCAGTCCTACGAGCAGGCCCGGCACGATCGAATCGACGTCCAAAACCTCGAAAACGCGGTCGAGATTGCGGACGTCGTGATGGTTCTCGCGCCCGATGAAGAGCACGGAGCGCTCTACATGCGCGCGATTCACGAACACCTCACTCCCGGTGCATACCTCGCGTTTGCGCACGGTTTCTCGATTCACTTCGGCACCGTCGTGCCGCCGAAGACCGTCAACGTCTTCATGGTTGCGCCGAAGGGGCCCGGTTCGCTGGTGCGCACCGAGTATGAAGCGGGACGCGGCGTGCCGGCGCTAGTTGCCGTGCATCAAGATCCGAGCGGCGATACACGTGCCGTTGCGCTCGCGTACGCGGCCGGCATCGGCGCCGGCCGCGCCGGCATTCTCGAGACCACGTTCCGCGAGGAGACCGAGACCGATCTGTTCGGCGAACAAGCCGTGCTTTGCGGCGGTCTCACCTCGCTCATCACCGCAGGTTTCGAAACGCTGACCGAAGCCGGCTACGCACCCGAGATGGCCTACTTCGAATGCATGCATGAGATGAAGCTCATCGTCGACCTGCTGTATGCTCGTGGCATCGAAGGCATGCGCGACGGTATCAGCAACACCGCTCAGTTCGGCGACTACACGCGGGGCCCGCGTGTCATCGGCGAGGAGTCCAAAGCGGCGATGCGCGCGATCCTGGCCGAGATCCAGAGCGGTGCATTCGCCCAGGAATGGGTCGCGGAGCACGCGTCGGGCAAGCCGCGCTTCAACGACTACAAACATCGATCCGAGGCGCACCCGATCGAGAGGATCGGCGCGCAACTGCGCGGCTTGATGCCCTGGATGCGTGAAAAACCCGCGACGCAGCAGACCAGGCGAGCGGTAACGAATGACGAGGACATGAAATTCCGCGTATGTTGAGTCGTACGTTGACGCAGGGTGCCACGCGCGCCGCTGCGCGGGCAATGTTCAAGGCGATCGGCTTCTCCGACGACGATCTGGGCAGGCCGCTCGTCGGCATTGCGAACACCTGGACCGAGACGATGCCGTGCGGGTATCACCTGCGCGATCTTGCCGAGCGCGTGAAGGCCGGCGTCCGCGCAGCGGGCGGTACGCCGATGGAGTTCAATACGATCGCGATCAGCGACGGCATCACGATGGGCACTGAAGGTATGAAAGGGTCGCTCATCAGCCGTGAAGTGATCGCCGACTCAATCGAGCTGATCGGCCGGTCGCATTACTTCGATGCCATGGTCGGCTTGGTCGGCTGCGACAAAACGATTCCCGGAACGGCCATGGCGTTCGCGCGCTTGAATCTGCCGTGTGTCATCATCTACGGCGGTTCGATCGCTCCGGGCAAGCTCGAAGGCCGCGACCTCACGATCGTGGACGTTTTCGAGGCGATCGGTGCGCACGCGCGCGGGTCCATCGACGACGCGCAGCTCAAAGCGATCGAGGATCGCGCGTGCCCCGGACCGGGTGCCTGCGGCGGGCAATACACGGCCAACACGATGGCGATGGTGCTCGAATACCTCGGGCTTTCGCCGGTCGGCAGTGCCAGTGCGGGTGCGACCTCGGCGCGCCGCGCGCAGTGGGCGTACGATGCGGGCGTCATCGTCATGGAACTGCTGGCGAAAAGCGTTCGTCCGCGAGATCTGCTCACGCGGGCATCGTTTTTGAATGCGATCGCCGTCGCAGCGGCGACCGGCGGCTCGACCAACAGCGTGCTGCACTTGCTCGCGATCGCGCATGAGGCGGGCATCGAACTTTCGATCGACGACTTCGACTCGATCAGCCGTCGTACGCCGATCATCGCCGACTTGCGTCCCGGCGGGAAATACGTCGCGCTCGACGTCGACGCGGCCGGCGGGACGCAATTGATCGGCAAACGCATGGCCGAGGGACGTCTCGTCGATTCGACCGTAATGACGGCGACCGGACGCAGTTTCGCGCAAGAAGTTGCGACGGCCGTCGAGACGCCGGGTCAGGAGGTGATCGCGACCGCGCAACGGCCGTTCAAGCCGCACGGCGGCCTCATGATCCTCAAGGGCAATCTCGCCCCGGACGGCGCGGTTGTGAAAATCGCGGGCTCCGAACGTCTCTATCATCGCGGCCCGGCGCGCGTCTTCGACTCGGAAGAGAGGGCGATGGCGGCGATTCTCGAGGATCGCATCGCGCCGGGCGACGTCGTGGTCATCGCCTACGAGGGGCCAAAGGGCGGTCCGGGGATGCGCGAGATGCTCAGCGTCACGAGCGCGATCGTCGGTGCGGGCCTCGGCGAGAGCGTCGCGCTCGTCACCGACGGGCGTTTCTCGGGCGGCACGCACGGCTTGATGATCGGTCACGTCGCGCCCGAAGCTGCAGTCGGCGGACCGCTGGCAGCGGTACGCGACGGCGACGAGATCGTGATCGACGTCGAAGCCCGGCGGCTCGATCTTGGCGCCGGGGAGCAGGTAATTGCGGAACGCCTGCGTTCGTGGCGTGAACGCGAGCCGAATTTTCGCGGCGGCGTTTTTGCAAAGTATGCCGCCGGCGTCGGCTCGGCCGCGCGCGGTGCGGTGACGACGACGGAGGTGTGTTCGCAATGATTGCGCGGGCGGTGGAATGCGAGCGCATGTGGTTCGACGGAGCGCTCCTCGATGCCGGCGAGATCGCGGTCCGCCCCTTCACGCACGCGCTGCATTACGGGTCGGGCGTCTTCGAAGGCATCCGCGCGTACCAGACGCGCCGCGGCACGGGGGTCTTTCGCCTGCGAGATCACCTGCAGCGATTCTTCGCGTCCGCGAACGTGTACGGGCTGAAGATTCCCTATGACGTAGCGGCGTTGACCAGCGCGGTCTTCGCAACGTTGCGCGCCAACGCGTTTCCGTCGGGCTATATTCGGCCGCTGGCGTATTTCGGCGAGAAGGGCATTTCGCTCGCGCCCGCGTTCGTCTGTCCAACCCACGTGCTGATCGCCCTCAAACCGCTCGCCGGGTCGCTGCTGGGCGAGGCCGAGGGCGTGCGCGTCACGATGTCGCGCTGGCAGAAAACCTCTTCGCGTTCGATGCCGTCCACCGTCAAGGCGAGCGGCCACTACACCAATTCGATCCTTGCTTTGCAGGACGCTCAGCGTGCGGGCTTCGACGAAGCGATTCTGCTCAACGACCGCGGCGACGTGGCCGAAGGCACCGGCGAGAACATTTTCATCGTACGCAACGGCCGCGTTCGTACGAATGACGCGAGCGCCGACATCCTCGCGGGAATCACGCAGGACTCGGTCGTCCAGCTCGCGCGAGACCGCGGCATCGCGGTCGAGATCGGGCGCATCACGCCGGACGATCTTGTCAGCGCCGACGAAGTGTTCTTCACCGGCACCGCGGCCGAGGTCATGCCGATCGTGCAGATCGATCAGCACCGGCTGCCGGCCGAGCGCCCGGTGACGAACGAGCTGCAGCAAGCGTACGCGCAGGCGGTGCGCGGTGCCGATCCACGCCATCAAGCATGGGTTGAATATGAAAGCGGCTGAGCGTTACCGGCCGTTTCCGATGGTTCCGCTCTCCGACCGGCGCTGGCCGGGCCGCAGCATCGAGCGAGCGCCGCTGTGGTGCAGCGTCGACTTGCGCGACGGCAATCAGGCGCTCGTCGAGCCGATGGGGCCGCAGCGCAAGCGTGCGATGTTCGATCTCTTGGTGCGCATGGGATTCAAGGAGATCGAGGTCGGCTTTCCGTCGGCATCGCAGCCGGATTTCGACTTCGTTCGCGAGCTCATCGAGAAGCGGCTCATCCCGAGCGACGTGACGATTCAGGTGCTTACTCAGGCCCGCGCCGACCTGATCGACCGCACCTTTGAAGCAATCGAAGGCGCGGCGCGCGCGATCGTGCACGTCTACAACGCCACCTCGCCGCTCTTCCGGCGCGTGGTCTTCGGTTTGGACCGCAGCGGCGTCATCGGGGTGGCCGTCGCGGCCACGAGGCAGATCAAAAGGCGTGCTGCGGAGGTCGCGTCGCGCACGCGCGTCCGGCTCGAGTACTCGCCCGAAACCTTCTCCGCGACGGAGCTCGAGTTCAGCAAAGCGATCTGCGAAGCCGTGATGGAGGTGTGGCAACCGACCCCCCAGGACCCGATCGTATTGAATCTGCCTGCGACGGTGGAGGTCGCGACGCCAAACACGTATGCCGATCAAATCGAATGGATGGATCGCAATCTGCGCGATCGCCGCAGCGTCGTGTTGAGTCTGCATCCGCACAACGATCGCGGAACCGCCGTCGCCGCGGCCGAGCTGGGCTTGATGGCCGGCGCCGACCGGATCGAGGGGACGCTCTTCGGCAACGGCGAGCGCACCGGCAATGTCGACGTCGTCACACTCGCGCTCAATCTCGTCACGCAGGGCGTCGATCCGAAACTCGAGCTATCGAACGTTCCCGAAATCGTGCGCATCGTCGAGGAATGCAACCGGCTTGGGGTCCACGCGCGCCATCCCTACGGCGGTGAGCTGGTCTTCACGGCGTTCTCGGGTTCACACCAAGACGCGATCAAGAAAGGCTTTGCCGCGCAAGAGGCCGGCGACGGGACACGGTGGGAGGTACCGTATCTTCCGGTCGATCCGAAAGACATCGGCCGGACGTACGAGGCCGTCGTGCGCGTCAACAGTCAATCGGGCAAGGGCGGCGTGGCGTACCTGCTGCTCGCAGAACATGGTTTCGATCTTCCCCGCGACCTGCAGGTCCAATTCAGCCGCGTCATTCAGGCGCGGGCGGAAGAAACCGGCACCGAGGTGACGTCGGCGCAGATCCGCGAGATCTTCGACGCCACCTACGTACGCACGAGCTCCTTCGAGCTGGTGCGCTACGCGACGGTGGACGATGCGCAACGCGGATGCAGCCTCGATGCTACGCTGCGCGGCGGTGGAGCGATGCTTTCGTTGAACGGCGCGGGCACCGGTCCGATCGACGCGTTCGTGGACGGCCTGCGTCGCGCGTTCGGCCTAAACATCGCGGTGCGCGATTATCACGAACATGCCTTGCGCGCAGGTGAGGACGCATCTGCGGCGTCATACGTGCTGCTCGACGTCGATGGTCAAGAATCTTGGGGAGCGGGCATGGACGCAAACATCGTAACGGCCTCGTTGACGGCGATTCTCAGCGCAGCGGGCCGTGCGCTCTCGAGCGCAGCATCCGTGTTGGAGCAGGTCTCGTGACCGCAACGTATTTCGACGCGGTTTGGGAAGCGCACGTCGTGGAGTCGTTGCCCGACGGAAACGATCTGCTCTTCGTCGATCGCGTCATCGCGCATGAGATCACAACGCCGCCCGGAGCGATGGCGATCGAGCGGGCGTTCGCGGACCGGCTCTACGATCCCGGCGCGATCGTCGCGGTCAACGACCACGTCTCGCCCGCGAACGATGCCGCGACCGCCGAGCAAGCGCGATACCTGCGCACCTGGGCAAAGCGTCACGGTGTCACCCTCTACGACGTCGGCGACAACGGCATCTGCCACGTCTTGATTCCCGAACGCGGTTTCGTGCGACCTGGGATGACGCTGTGCTGCGGAGACAGTCACACCTGTACCCTCGGCGCATTTGGCGCCATCGCCTTCGGCGTCGGCACGACCGCACAAGCCGGCGCGATGCTGGCGGGTTGCGTGGTCGTGAAGCGGCCTCGGGTCATGCGCGTTTGCATCAACGGCGCGTTGAAGCTGCCCGCGACCGCAAAAGACGTCGCCCTTTCGGTCGTCGCCCGGCTCGGTGCCGACGGAGCACGCGGTTTCGCAATCGAGTATTGTGGAAGCGCGGTCGATGCCATGTCGATGGGCGAGCGGATGACGCTGTGCAACATGGCGATCGAGGCAGGGGCGACGACCGGGATCGTTCGGCCCGATGCGGTCACGCGGGCGTACTTGCACGACCGCGGCACGCCGTTCTCGCGCGAAGACGACTGGTACGGAGGTACTGCGCGCGGCGCGTACGCCGCGACGGTCGAGATCGACGCGACGTCGATCGTGCCGCTCGTCACCTGGGGCGTCAACCCGGCGCAGTCCGCGCCGCTGGGAGCGCCCGTGCCGCCCGATGCGAATGTGGAGGCGCTCCGCTACATGGGGCTCGAGTGCGGCGACGACCCGGCGGCGTTCGAAATCGATCAAGTCTTCATTGGTTCGTGTACGAATTCGCGACTGCACGATCTGCGCGCAGCGGCCGAAATACTGCGCGGCCGCCGGGTTTGTGTCCTGACGATCGTCACGCCGGGATCGCAGGCTGTCAAACGTGCCGCCGAGGCCGAAGGTCTGCACGACGTGTTCCAAAGTGCCGGAGCGCTCTGGACGCATGCATCCTGCGGTCCTTGCTTGGGCATGTCGATGGGCGTGCTCGCGAAAGGCATGCGCTGCGTCTCGACCTCGAACCGGAACTTCCCGGGCCGCATGGGCGCGGGCGGGCGCGTGCACCTCGCATCGCCGGTCGTCGCCGCGGCTAGCGCAGTGCTCGGACACATACCGACGGCAGCGCAACTAGCGCAGCTCCTCGACGCGGGCGTATGCGTATAAGCGGCGCCGTGCTCTCGCTCCCATATGACGGGATCGACACCGATCAGATCATTCCGGCTCGGCATCTCACCGTCATCGAGCCGGGCGGACTGGGGCGCTTTCTCTTTACCGGCAATCCGGAGCTCGAGACGCGGCTGAGCGCCGCTCCGCATGCGTCGATCCTCGTCGCGGGCGCCGATTTCGGGTGCGGAAGTTCGCGAGAACACGCCGCGTGGGCGCTATGCGAGCGCGGGTTCCAAGCGGTAATCGCTCCGAGCTTCGCGCGCATCTTTCTCGAAAACGCGTACAACAACGGCATCGTGCCGGTTGCGCTTGCACCGGAAGCGGTGCGAGAATGCGGGCTCTGCGTATCGCTCGAAATCGACGTGACGGAAGAAGTCGTTCACACCGATCGGGGGACGCGCCATGCGTTCGCGCTCGATCCGTTGCGAAAGACGTTCTTGTCGAACGGCGGATATCTGAAATATCTGGACGGAAAGATTCCGCTGATCCGTGCCTGGGCCGCCGCTCGCTCTTAGGATTCCGTCTCGTCCAGATCCCAGGTGCGCGACGTCGTCACGACGAGGCTCTTTTGCATACATTCCGTGAGTGCGAGTAAGCCGTCGTCGAGCGCTCGCACCGTCTCTTCGCCGATTTGCTGCGCGACGTACCGGCGCGCGGATTCGATCCGCGACCCCGCGCGATCCAGGATTGCAAGACCTTTGTCCGTCAGTCGCGTTTCCAGCGTCCGTCCTTCACCCTTGCTGCGCGCGATCAACCCTGACGCCTCGAGCTTGCTGACGTTCGCGACCATCGCTTGGGGGGTCACGTAGCACTGCCGCGCAAGTTCTGCGCTCGAAATCGCCGGCGTCATCGAGATGGCCCGCAGGATCAACAGCTGCGGGACGGTGATCCCGAGATCGCTCAATGCGTCGGTGAGTGCCGCGAGCGTCGTCGCTTGCGCGGCTTTGAGGTGAAGGAAGAGTCGCCCAGTCTCCTCATCGGATGGCATGGGCGACTCTTCGGGAGCCGAGATCACTGGGCTTGCCAGGTGCTGCCGTCGGCGAAGGCGACCGCCTGGACTTTGCAGTTCACGCCGCCGAGCGCGTAGCCGAACTCCGGCGTGGCGTAGCTGTGATTGATGGCGATGCCGGTGGAGAAGGTCCCCTTGTCGACGATCCGGCTGGTGTGCGTGCCGTCGCTGACCTCGAAGACGACCGACGAGATCGGACGCTGGTCGGTGTTCACGAACGAGATCGCCGTCTGGGGGTCGCTTTCGGGCAAGCCGGAGCCGAAGGGCAGGTCGACGGCGGGGGTCTCGTCGATCGAGCAGGCGGCGACTTGGACCGGGCTCGTGCTCAGATAGGCGGACTGGGTGGGCGCTGCCGCGTCGAGGGCAGCCGAGAGAAGTAGGGAAGCGATGAACATTGGTGGGTTACCTCCTAATATACTATGCAGTATATCAAGAGATTTATATAAGTCAAGCGATCCATTGAGCGCCTGCGGGTATTCCAAACAGCTTGATAAATTGAACACCCCTTATGGAGACCACGACCCCGCAGAATCTCGCCTCGATGGACGAGATCACGGCCCTCGCCAAGCGCCGCGGCTTCATCTTCCAGTCGAGCGAGATCTATGGGGGAATCAACGGCTTCTGGGACTACGGACCGCTCGGCGCCGTGCTCAAGCGCAACGTCAAGGACGCCTGGTGGCGCGAGAACGTCGAGTTTCGTGACGACGTCGTCGCATTCGATTCGTCGATCGTCATGCACCCGCTCGTCTGGAAGGCGTCCGGACACGTCGATGCGTTTCACGACAAGCTCGTCGATTGCAGGGTTTGCAAGCATCGCTTCCGCTACGATCATCTCAAGGACCAGCATCAGTGTCCCGATTGCGGGAGCAAAGACAGCTTCACCGAGCCGCGCAACTTCAACCTCATGATGAAGACGCAGGTGGGGCCGATGGAAGACACGGCGTCGCTCGCATATCTGCGCCCCGAGACGGCGCAAGGCATCTTCGTCAACTTCAAAAACGTCTATCAAACCGCGCGCAAACGCCCCCCGTTCGGCATCGCGCAGATCGGCAAAGCGTTTCGCAACGAGATCACGCCCGGCAACTTCACGTACCGTCTCCGAGAGTTCGAGCAGGCTGAACTCGAGTATTTCGTTCCCGACGACGGCAAGGATCTCGAGGCGTTTCGCGAGTGGGTCGAGCGGCGCAAGGCGTGGTATTCTCGGTACGGTGTAAAGCCCGAACGTTTACGCTTCTACGAGCTGACGGCGCAAGAACGCCCGCATTACGCCAAGGCCGGGATCGACGTCGAGTATCTCTTTCCATGGGGATGGGGCGAACTCGAGTCGATCGCGCATCGCGGCACGTACGATCTCGATGCGCACATGGCGCTCTCGGGCAAGGATTTGCAGTATTACGACGAGTCGACGAAAACGAAATACACGCCGATCCTCATCGAAAGCTCGGCCGGCATGGATCGTACGACGCTCACGATGCTGATCGACGCGTACGAGCGCGAAACGAGCGTCGATCCCAACGGCAAAGACACCGAGCGCACGGTGCTGCGATTCCATCCGTTCATTGCGCCGGTGCAAGTCGCGGTCTTCTCCCTCGCGCGGAACAAGGCCGATCTGGTCGAGCGCGCGCGCAGCATCGAAGCGGCGCTGCGCCCGCTTCACCGCACGCAATATGACGAGGGCAACATCGGGCAGCTCTATCGCCGCCAGGACGAGATCGGTACGCCGTTCTGTGTAACGGTCGATTACGACACGCTCGAAGACGGCACGGTGACCGTTCGCGAACGGGATTCCATGCGGCAGGAACGCGTCGCCGCGGACGCGCTCGAAGGCTATTTCGGGGTACAACTTCGCTAGTGGCTAGGCCACTTGAACCGGAGGCTTCGGACGTGGCGACGACCATAGCGACGAGATACGTGTATTTCTTCGACGAGGGCGACGAGTCGATGATCGGCCTGCTGGGCGGCAAGGGAGCGGGTCTCGCCGAGATGACACGTGCCGGGCTTCCGGTACCGCAGGGCTTCACGATTACCACGCAAGCCTGCCTCGACTTCTACAAAGCCGGCAAGGCCTTCCCCGCCGGACTCGATGCGCAGGTCGCGCGCTCGATGCGAGAACTCGAATCGCGCACGCACAAGACGTTCGGCGATCCTTCCAACCCGCTGCTGGTTTCCGTCCGCAGCGGTGCTCGCGTTTCGATGCCCGGGATGATGGATACGATCCTCAACCTCGGCCTCAACGACGATACCGTTGCGGGGCTCGTCAAGTTGACGGGTAACGAGCGCTTTGCGTGGGACGCCTACCGGCGCTTCATCATGATGTTTGCGGAGATCGTCCTCGGCATCGAAAAGGAGCGCTTCGACGAGCTGATCGATGCGAGGAAGAAGATGCTCGGTGCTGCGAGCGACCCGCAGGTCGACGCAAACTCGTGGCGGATGCTGGTCGACGAGTTCAAAGAGGTCGTCCGTGCCGAGGCCGGCCGCGACTTTCCGCAGGACGTGACCGAGCAGTTGCACCTCGCGATCGGCGCGGTGTTCAATTCTTGGAATTCGCGCCGCGCAATCGACTACCGCCGTTTCAACAAGATCTCCGACGAGTGGGGCACGGCCGTCAGCGTCGTCGAGATGGTCTTCGGCAACATGGGCGAGGATTCGGGAACGGGCGTCGCCTTCACCCGGGATCCGAACACCGGCGATAACGCGCTCTTCGGCGAATATCTGGTCAATGCCCAAGGCGAGGACGTCGTGGCGGGTATTCGCACGCCGGAAAAGATCGCCGACCTGGCGCGAACGCAGCCGGACATCTACCGGCAGTTTCGCGAGATCGCGAATAAACTCGAGCGGCATTACAAAGACATGCAAGACATCGAGTTTACCGTCGAGCGCGGGAAGCTCTACATGCTGCAGACCCGCTCGGCAAAACGCAGCGCGCAGGCCGCGGTGCGGGTCGCACTCGACATGGTCAGCGAAGGCCTGATCGACAAACGCACCGCGGTTTCTCGGGTCAGCGCCGAATCGCTGGATCAGCTTTTCCACGCGCGGATCGACCCCGCGCAGAAGATTACGGTCGCGGCAAGGGGCCTCAATGCTTCTCCCGGCGCGGCGACGGGACAGGTCGCTTTCACGGCCGACGATGCCGTTGCGGCGAAGGAACAAGGCATAGACACGATCCTCGTGCGCGTCGAGACGACGCCCGACGACGTGCACGGCATGATCGCGTCGCGCGGTGTCCTTACCGCGAAAGGCGGCGCAACCTCGCACGCAGCCGTCGTCGCGCGCGGAATGGGCAAGCCGTGCGTTACGGGTTGCGAAGCGTTGCAGGTCGATCGCCGCGAGCGCATTGCGCGCTTGGGTTCGTACGAATTGCGCGAAGGCGACTGGCTGACGATCGACGGCAGCACCGGGAACGTGATCGTCGGCAAGCTCGCCTTGATCGATGCGCCGAGTACGCTGCCGGAGTGGCTGGCCACCTTTCTCTCCTGGGCCGATGAGATTCGCCGTCTGCAGGTGTGGGCAAACGCCGACACGCCCGAGGACGCGCGCAAAGCGCGCCGCCTCGGCGCCCAGGGTATCGGACTCTGCCGCACCGAGCACATGTTCATGCAGCCCGACCGGTTGCCGGTCGTGCAACAGATGATCATGGCGGATTCTCCGGAGGCGCGCTCGGCTGCGCTTGCCAAACTGCTGCCCGTCCAGCGCGCGGATTTCGCCGGTATCCTCGAAGCGATGGCCGGTTTGCCGGTCACGATTCGGTTGCTCGATCCTCCGCTGCACGAGTTTCTGCCTTCGCTCGAACAGCTGCTGGTAGAAACCACCGAACTCCGGTTGACGAAGGGGACGGACGACGCGGTCTACCGTCGGCAGATGGCACTGCTGCATCGCGTGCAGCAGTTGCACGAGCAGAATCCGATGCTCGGTTTACGGGTCTGCCGTCTCGGTATTCTCTTTCCCGAGATCTATGCGATGCAAGTGCGCGCGATCTTCGAGGCGGCGTGCGATTTGAAGACGCGCGGCATCGACGCACGGCCCGACGTCATGATTCCCGGTGTCGGAACGAAGGAGGAGATGCAGGTGACCTACGATGCGGCGGAGACCGTCGCGCGCGAGGTGTTCGCGCAACGCGGCGTGGAGGTCGACTATCACATCGGCACGATGATCGAACTGCCGCGCGCCTGCATCGTCGCCGGCGAGCTCGCTTCGATCGCCGAGTTTTTCTCGTTCGGGACCAACGACCTAACGCAGACCGCGTATGGCTACAGCCGCGACGACGCCGAAGCGTCGTTCATCCCGGCGTACCTCGAGAAGAAGATCTTGCGCGACGATCCCTTTCAGGTGCTCGACCGCCAGGGCGTCGGCGCGCTCATGCGCCAGGGGGTCACGCTCGGGCGCGGGGCACGCGCCGACTTGAAGATCGGCATCTGCGGCGAGCACGGCGGCGAGCCGTCGAGTATCGCGTTCTGCGACCAGATCGGGCTCGATTACGTGTCGTGTTCCCCGTACCGCGTACCGGTTGCCCGGCTTGCGGCCGCGCAAGTGACGCTCGGAACGCTCGTTTAGGCGCGGAACCCGCCGATGATCTCGGCGCATAGCCGGCGGGCCTCGCGGACGTCGGCTCGATTGCGCCGCACGAAGAGTTTGCGCCAATACGCTTTGCCGGTCAGTTTGGCGATGACGTCGGAGGCTTGGCGCGCATCGACCAAACCGTGCGGCGTGCCGACCCAGACCGTGTGACGTCCCTGCTCGGCGGCGAGCGGCAGCCGGTGCATGACCTGTGACTGTTCGTCGGCCCAAACGGCGCCCTCCCCGAACCGCTCGCGGAGTGCCTCATTGCACGCGCTGAACGCGCGTTGATCGGCGTCGGCGTTGAACTCGGCCGCCAGCGCGTAGATGCGAATACGTTCGCGCAAGGCGGTTGCGGCCTCACTTTCACGATCGCGCAAGTCGTTGAGGACCCGAAAATCGTCCCAGCGCAGAAACTCGTCGATGTCGTCGAGAACGCGCGGATCGGGCCAGAGCTCACGCAGCACATCTTGTAAGATCCGCTCGAACAGGCGCGTGGTGTGGTGGAAGTAGACTGAAGCGAACATCATGTAGCGGGCAATCACGAACGACTCCAGCGCGACCACGCCGCGCGCATCGATGCCGACTACCGGGCCGTCGTCTCGCTCGAACAGGCGCAGCGATGCCACGAGTTGATCGGCATCGTAGCGGCCGCTGGCCACACCGGTGAAGTAGGCGTCGCGCAGCAAGTAATCCATGCGGTCGGCGTCGAGGTTCGGTCCACTCACCAACTCGCGCAACGCCGGGTAGCGCGCGCCCGGATCTCCGACGATAAGCGCAAGCACGTCGGCCGGATCGAGCTCGAGTCCTTCGATGCCCTCGCGCATCGCGGGCAGCGCGAGGATCTCGCGCGTGCGTGCTTCGTGTCTCACGTCGAGCACGGCCTCGCACGCATGGCTGAACGGCCCGTGCCCGACGTCGTGAAGCAGCAGCGCGCACCGGACTAAACGGCGTTCGTATGCCCGCGGCGAGCTGCCGGCGCCGCCGGCGTGCCGAATGAGGCTGTCGTAGGCGCGCGTCCCCATGGCAAGGGCGCCCAGAGCGTGCGAAAAGCGCGAATGCTCCGCCGAGGGAAATGCCAGATAGGCAAGGCCCAATTGGCGCAAGCGCCGCAGGCGCTGCATCGGTCCCACGTCGAGTAGGCGGGCTTCGCCCGGCTCGAGTTCGATGAAGTGGTGGACCGGATCGAAGATGCGCTTCACGGTGACGGGGATTCGGGCGCTTGGCCGAACGTTACTGTTTACACGATGCCTCGCCTGGACCAAAGCGTCATACGCGAGATCCACACCCGGATCGACATTGCCACGTTTATCGGTCAGTACGTCTCGCTTCGCAAACGCGGGCGCGACTTGGTCGGTCTGTGCCCGTTTCACGGCGAGAAGACGCCGTCGTTTCACGTCCACGCCGAGGAAGGTTACTTCAAGTGCTTCGGCTGCGGCGCCGGCGGCGACGTCATCGCGTTCGTCATGAAACTCGAGAATCTCCCCTTCGCCGAGGCTGCGCGGCTGCTCGCAAATCGAGCCGGGATCGCGCTCGAGAACGAGGACCCGCGCGCGGCGCGACGCCGCAGCGAGCGAGAAGCCATCTACGAAGCCAATGCAATCGCCGTTGCGTACTTCGAGCGTATGCTGCGCAGCCCGCAAGGGGCGGCGGCGCGCGCGTACTGCGAGCGGCGTGGGCTCGGAGAGGCGACGATCGAACGCTTTCACCTCGGCTACGCGCCGGACGGTTGGAGCGGCCTCACCGACGAGCTGAGCGCGCATGGCGTCGATCTACGCCTGGCCGAAAAGGCTGGGCTCGTCAAACCGTCGCAGCGCGGCGGTTACTACGATTTCTATCGCAATCGCCTCATGGTCCCGACCTATTCGACGACCGGCGAGGTCATTGCGTTTGGCGGGCGTGACCTCGGGAACAACGAGCCCAAGTATTTGAACACCAGTACGACGCCGGTGTACACCAAGGGCGATCATCTCTTCGCGCTCAACGTCGCGCGCCGGGCCGCGCAGAGCGACCGTACGATGATCGTCGTCGAAGGCTATCTGGATTGCATTGCGCTGCATCAAGCCGGATTCGAGGGTACCGTTGCCGCGTTGGGAACGGCCTTTACCGAGAAACAGGCAGCGGAGCTGCGCAAGTATGCCGACCATATCTATCTCTGCTTCGATGCCGACGCCGCCGGCAGCAGCGCTGCAACCAAAGCCGTCGATATCGCGTCTAAGGTGATCGAGCACACCGGGTCCAGCGTCCGTGTGGTCATGCTTCCAGCCGGCGAGGATCCCGACAGCTACGTGCGTGCGCATGGTGCGCAGGGTTTCCAGACCTTGCTAGAGGCGGCCAAGCCCTCGATCGAATTCAAGTTGGATCCCCAGATCGATCGCCTTCAGTCGGGCTTCGAGCAGCCCGCGGCGATCGCGCGCAAGGCGGAAGCGCTCATCCGGGAGCTGACCCCGCGCGAAGAGTGGGATCGCTGGCGGCTCTACGTAGCCGGGCGCCTGAAGGTGAACGTCGACGATCTTCGAAATAGCCGCTTCCTCGCCAACAGCGCCAACTTTTCACCACGTTCGGGCGGAACGAGCGCAACGGGGAGCCGTTACGCGCGGGTCGACGGGCGGTTTGGCGCACTCGCCCCTCTCTCGTACGAACGCGACGTGCTTGGGATCGCCGTCGAGGAGCCGGCGCTCGTACTCGAGTACGCGGACCGGATCGTACCGGAGCGGTTTCGGAACGAGGTCTATCGGCGCACGTACCAACTGTTGCTCGATCACGCGGACGAATTGCAAACCGCTGCCGACGCGCTCGCTGCGTGCGCTGACGACGACGAAGCGCGAGAGCTGCTGGCCGCGCTCGGTCAGCGCGATCGTAGTTCTACCGTACGCTACGGCGACTCTGATGAGCGTCGTGCGCAGCTCGACCGTATCGTCGAGCGGTTGAGGGTGGAAGACGAACGACATCGCTATGGGGAGTTGTCCCGCGAGATCGATGCGATCTACGAAGCGGGCAAGAGCGTCCCAAGCGACCTCCTAGGCGAGTTCGAAGCTCTTAAGCTCAGGCTAAAGAAGTAAAACGAAAATCACGAATCTAATGTTACGAAATTCCCGTAGGCTGAAGTCGACAGCCGAACCGGGCCCCAAGAGGCGCAAGCTATTTGGGGTCCCGCACCACGAAGCCGGTGTGGGAGAGCAACGCGCAGAGTGCGTTGCGAGTTCTAAGGAAAGGGGGTGACGTCGAACGATGCCACGGAAGAAAGCCGCGGGCGCGGTTGCCGAAGCGCAGCCGACGCTGACGCTCGATGAGCTGAAGAAGAAGTTAATAGCGCGCGGCAAGCAGCGCGGTTCGCTCACATACGAAGAGATCAATTCGGCGTTCGATGCGCTCGACGACGTCAACCCCGACGAAATCGACGGTCTCTTCGAAGAGATTACCGCCGCCGGCATCGAGGTCATCGACGAGCAGAAGGAAGAGAAAACCGAAGGCGAGGCCGGGGAAGAGCAAGAGGAACCGATCCCCGAGGGTCTCTCGCTCGACGATCCGGTCCGCATGTATCTCAAGGAGATCGGTCGTGTGCCGCTGCTCTCGATGGAGCAAGAAAAATCGCTCGCGATGCGGATCGAGGCCGGTGAGCTCGAGCTGCAAAAAAACGGCACCGCGGATTCACATATCGTTGCCGACGGCGAAGAGGCCAAACGGCAACTGACCGAGGCGAACCTCCGTCTCGTCGTCTCCATCGCGAAGAAGTACGTTGGGCGCGGCATGCTCTTCTTGGACCTAATCCAAGAGGGGAATCTCGGGCTGATCCGGGCCGTCGAAAAGTTCGACTACCGTAAGGGCTACAAATTCTCGACCTATGCGACCTGGTGGATACGCCAGGCGATTACGCGCGCGCTGGCCGATCAGGCTCGCACGATTCGCATCCCCGTGCACATGGTCGAGACGATCAATCGCTTGATCAAGGTGTCGCGCCAGCTGCTACAAGAGCTTGGTCGCGAACCGACGGTCGAAGAGATTGCCGAAGCGATGACGCTCACGCCCGAGAAGGTCCGCGAGGTCATGAAGATCTCGCAGGAACCGATCTCGCTCGAGACGCCGATCGGCGAAGAGGAAGACTCGCACCTCGGCGATTTCATCGAAGATCAGGAAGCGGTGGCCCCCGCTGAAGCCGCGTCCGTCATGCTGCTCAAAGAGAAGATGGCCGACGTACTGCAAAACCTCACCGAGCGCGAGCGCAAGGTCCTGGTGTTACGCTTCGGGCTGGAAGACGGCCACCAGCGCACGCTGGAAGAGGTTGGTCAAGAGTTCGGCGTGACGCGCGAACGCATCCGTCAGATCGAAGCAAAAGCGCTTCGCAAGCTTCGCCACCCCTCGCGCGGCAAAGCTCTCAAAGACTACTGGTCCAACGAATAAAATCTGGCCATATCGGGCCGATGTTGTCGTCGGCTCGGTCCTCGATTACCAGTTGTAAACGTCGGACCTCGCCTCCTAAACCTCGACCCGATCTGTCCAGATTTGTCAAATCTGGCCATATCGGGCCGTCTAATCCATACTCTGCGCGTTAGCGCTCGGGTGGACGTTCGGATTCTTGTCGGCGAAGGCGCCGCTCGGGTTGGGTAAGATCCAGACTTCGAGATCCCAGATATTCGGGAAGAGAAAGACGTGCCGCACGTCTGAAGCGTTCTTTACGATACCCATTTTGACCAACGTGCCGGCCTGCGGGTCTTGTATGTTTCCGCCGGCGGCTTCGAACTTCTCGACCGAGGTGGCATGGCCGAATGCCGCCATGCCGCTTTGATCGAGCACGTAGTGGACGTGCGCGCCGAAGTGAATCCAACGTTGCGGATTGACGCCCCAAAGGCTAGGTGGACGGCCCGCGACGTACGGCTGCGAGAAGTCCGCGCCAAGCAGTTTGCCGCTAACGCTGTACCAAAGCTGGCTCGGGTGCTGCGGATCGGATGACGTCCACTGCAGATTGGCGTAGCTGATCGCGCCGGTGTCGTCTTCGTTCGTGTAGCGGAAGTAGCCGGCCGCTTCGGCTTGCGCGATCGTGGCGAAGCGGGCGCTCAGATCCTTTTGCATAGACGAGACGAAGGCGACCTCGGCGCCCTGCGGCTTGGGCGAGAGCGTGTCGGCTGCGAGCGCACTGTACGAGCCAAAGGCAAAGAGTGCGATCAGCGCAGGAAGCGCAAAACGATAGCGTCGTGTCACGAGCAGCTCCTTTTCGAGCGGATTACGATTCTTCCGGTTGAGGCATTCCGGGCTGTGGAGTGTTCGGCGTGAGCGTGGGCACGCTCAGCGGCAATTTGTAACTTGGCTCCGCGGTAGCAATCGGCGCCGCTTTGAACGACGAGACGGGGGTGTCGCCATCGAGCACCAGCGGCGCGGGCGTCTCGATCGCAAACGTGCCGTTGTGCGCGACGATCGTCGCTTCGGTCAACGCGTGCAA
>DATJRM010000048.1:0-20851 GCA_035504755.1 Candidatus Acidiferrales bacterium | reverse complement strand
GCGTAGAGTAGCAACTCGTCGATCGTCTTGCGCGTGAAGAAACGCAGGTGCGTCTCGTCGAGTAAGCCCAGCTCCTGATATTCGAAGCGGCCGGAGAGCAGCGCCAGCCGAACGGCGCCGTGACCGACGTTAGGAATGGAGACGACGATGTACCCCGATCCGCCCAGATGCGCACGTGCGCTCTCGAGAATCTCGAGCGGATTGCGAACATGCTCGAGCACATCGCCGAATACGATCACGTCAAACCGGCGTTCGCCCAGAACGCGTGAAAGCGGCGTGACGTCGAGATCGGCGGCAAAGGTTTCGGCGCAATGCTTGCGGGCGATCTCCAGCGCCGTGGGGTTGACGTCGATCCCGGTGACGACGCAGCCGCGCGCGTTCAACGCTTCAGCGAGATAACCACTTGCGCATCCGACGTCGAGCACGCGCTTCCCGGCACCGGTCATCTCCACCATCATGGTGAGACTGCTATTTGCCGGGAGCGCTTCCGCCGCGATCTCTTGGTGACTCGGATACTGTTTGACCGAGCTGTCAGCAAACATTGCACGGCTCGATTCGACGATGCTAGATGTTTTGCCCGCCGGAGACCTCGATGCGCGTGCCGTTGATCCAGCCGCAATCATCGGAAAGCAGCGCCGATACGGCGGCACCGACATCGTCGGGCAAACCGACGCGGCCGAGCGGAATCGCCGCGGCGACCGCGGCATTGATCTGGGCGTTGTCGCGCACCCCCCGCCCCCGAAGTCCGTGGCGATAGCGCCGGGCGACGACATTCGCGGTGATCTTGCGCTCGCCGAGTTCTCTCGCCATGTAACGCATGAGGACCTCGACGCCGCCCTTCATCGACGCGTACGCCGAAGCGCCGGGATACGTGAACCGCGCAAGACCCGACGACACGTTGAGGATACGGCCGCCGTTAACCATATGCGGCAGCACCTTTTGCGTCAGAAAAAACGGCGCTTTGAGGTGCTGCATCATCAGTTCATCGAATTGAGCTTCGGTCGTCTCGACGAACGGCGCGTGGGCGCCGCTCCCGGCATTATTGATGAGAAAATCGAACGTGTTTCGACCGAACGCATCGCTCAGCATCTGTGGCAGAGCTGATGCAAACGCGGCGATCGCGCCCATGTTCCCGACGTCGAGCTGCACCATCCTGGCGCGCCGCCCGTAGCCCTCGATTGCCTTCACCAGCGCGTCGGCTTCCCGCCGCGACCTCCTGTCGCTGCGCGCTCCACCGGCCTCGTGCCGGTGCCAACTGCGTTGGTTCTCATCCTCGCTCTCCGGGAATTTAAAAGGACCGGTCGATGACCGGTCTTTTTAAATTCCTGGGGTGGCTGGATTCGAACCAACGCATGGCGGAGTCAAAGTCCGCTGCCTTACCGCTTGGCTACACCCCATCGTTCCTCTCGCTACGCTCGAGGCCCGCACATCCTGTGCTCCGATTTTGTCGCCGCATCGTGCGGCGACCCCATCGTAGAGCCGCCGCCCTCAATACTACTTCCGCACCGAGGTCCCTGTCAGGCGCGCAACCCATGGGATGTCGAAGAACTCGCCGTTTCCGGCCCGCCGGCTATAGCGGATCGCAAGATAGAGCCATAGCGTCAACAGCGCCAAATCGACGATGATCGCGAGCCCGTAAATCCAAAGCGTCGCGACCACGTTGCCGATCAGCACGCTGAGCAGGAGCGGCCAGGCTAACGCGGCGAGGCCAAGGGCACTCGAGAGCAGACCAAAGCCCAGGGCCTGCTTCATGTGAAAGCGGAACCAGCCCGACGCCGTGGGCCGCGGCGCGATCTGCTCGAGCAACGCCGTCGGCCAAAACAAGTACGCGAGCGAGGCGCTGCGCGATTCGGCGCCGGCGCGGTCGGGTGGGGTGCTAATTTATCGCTTGGCGACCAGGTGCTTGGCGCTGATGAAGCGCTTCGCCCCGATGAAGCGCGCGGCCCAATACGAATCGTGCAGGCTCGAGATCATCACGCCCTGGCTCGAGCTCGCATGGACGAACTTGCCCTTGCCGAGATAGATGCCGACGTGCGATGCACCGGCCGCGTAGGTTTGGAAGAAGACCAGATCGCCGGGGCGCATCCCGCCGACGATGCGGTGTCCGGCATCGTACTGTGCGTCGGCCGTGCGCGGCAGGCTGATGCCCAGCATGGCAAAGACGTGTTGTACGTACCCCGAGCAGTCAAAGCCGCTGGAGGTCGTGCCCCCGAAGACGTACGGGACGCCCAAAAACTTGAGCGCGCTGCGGGTCAGCGCCGCGGCGAGCTTGGACGTACGGGCGAGCACAGTACCGGCAAACGAGCGGAATTGCGCGTTGCCCTGATGCGATTTGGTGACGACGATGAGGTGGGACGTCCATTGAGCGACGTCCGGGCTGGTCGCCGCGGTGCTCGTAGCGGCGCTCGCCGTCGCGAACGATCCAGCCAGGAAAAGGGCTAATGCCCCAGCAGCTAACGCTTGACGCAAGAAAACGGCTCCTCTTTCACGACACTTGCGAGGTTAGTTGACGGGTTCGGACGGGAAAGATCGCCCTAGAGCCGACCGGCTCATTCACCCCTAATCCTTGGGGAAGTCCCCCGCTCCGGCTGCCAGGCCGGATTCAGTGCTCTTGTGCAGGCGCAGGATTGGGGCCGCAGGTATGTCCCGCGGCTTGGGACTTTTGGTTTACCGCGGGGCCCGCGTCTCCTGCCGCCCCTTTTCTCAGCCTTTACAAAACAGCGGCAGCTTGCTCGATTCGCCGGGCCAAGTCGTCGGCGATACGCTCGATGGTAGCCCGGTCGTCGCCCTCGGCCATCACGCGAATCAGCGGCTCGGTGCCCGACGGCCGAATGAGCAATCTTCCGCTGCCGGCAAGCTCGCGTTCCGCCTCGGCGATCGCTTCACGAACCGCCGGTTCTTCGAGCACGTCCTTCTTCGGCGTACGGACGTTGAGCAACACCTGCGGCGCCACCACGACTTCACGGACCACGTCGTGGAGACGCATGCCCCGCTCGCGCATGATGCCGAAGAGCGTCACCGCCGTCATCGGGCCGTCGCCGGTGGTGTTGCGGCGGAAGTCGATGACGTGTCCGGACTGCTCGCCGCCGAGCACGAAGTTGCCGGCCCGCATCTTCTCGAGCACGTAGCGGTCGCCGACCGCCGCGCGCACAAGCGCGATCCCGTGGCGCGCGAGCGCCCGCTCGAACCCGATGTTGCTCATCACCGTTCCGACGATCGTGTTGTGCGCGAGCGCGCCGCGGTCGTGCAGAGCGCGCCCGATCGCGAACATCACGTGATCGCCCGAGACGATGGCACCGGTCTCGTCGATGAAGAGCGCGCGGTCCGCGTCACCGTCGAACGCGACGCCGACGACGTCGCCGTCGCCGTCCGCGAGCGCGCGTTCGACCTCGGCCTGAAGCGGGCCCAGATGCGTCGCACCGCACTCGACGTTGATCCGTGCGCCGTCGTTTTCGCAGTTGATTTCGATGACCTCGGCGCCGAGCTTGCGCAATGCGTAGGGCGCGATTGCGTACGCTGCGCCGAAGGCGCCGTCGACCACGACGCGCAAGCCGGTCAGATCCACACCCGTGCCGTAGAGCTCGTCATAGTAATGCTTGCCGAGATTCTGCGCCAAGCGCGCGATGCCGACGCCGGTTCCGGTCGGGCGCGGCAGATCGTCGCGACCCAGCAGCGATTCGATCTCGTGCTCGAGCTCGTCGGAGAGCTTGAATCCGTCCGCACCAAAGAATTTGATTCCGTTGTCGGCGATCGGATTGTGCGACGCGCTGATCATCACGCCGGCCGCCGCGCCCTCGGCAACCGTGATGCGCGCGACCGCCGGCGTCGGCACGATCCCGACCTGGAGCACGTCGCGACCAACCGAAGCGATGCCTGCGACGATAGCGGCTTCGAGCATCGTACCCGAGAGCCGCGTGTCGCGCCCCACGATGACGGGCCGATCGCGATCGCTCTCGTGCGCGAGTACGCTTGCGCCGGCGCGGCCGATCGCAAATGCGAGTTCGGGCGTGAGATCGTCGTTGGCGACGCCGCGCACGCCGTCGGTGCCGAAGTACGCTCTCACGGCGACTTCTCGATCGTCACGGGCACCGTCGCCGGACTGAGATTCTGTATCACGACGTCGGGGGCGTTGAGCTCCACGGGCACGACGTAATCCCCGGCATCCTTGCCGGAGAGATCGACCATCGCTTTGATCTCGTCGGGATGGACGTCGGGCTCGCCGCGTTTACTCGCGACCGTAACGGTCGCCTGTTTGACCTCGAGTAGCGCCGAGAGGCCGGGCGTAAGATTTGCGGCAGCGATCGGAATGGTGAACTGTTGCTCGAAGCGCGCGGCCAGCACGGGGTTCGTCGCGTAGCGAAAATACGCCCAGCCAACGATGGCGAGCAGCAACGAGAGAACTTTAAGTGCGAAGTTCTTTCGGATGATCTGCACGCACCGTCTCCTTGTCCTTTGGCGGCCCGATTCGCGCACGCAGTTGCGAGACGATATCGTTCCGCACGAAACCGCGACGGTCGCGCGCCGGACGCGTCACTGCGAGCAATACCTTCACCAGGCGAGCCTCTTCTTCCAGCGGCCGCGAGAGCTTACCCTCACGAGCGATGGAGATCGCGCCGGTTTCCTCCGAGATGACGATGATGACGGCGTCGGTCTGCTCGGTGAGGCCGAGCGCCGCGCGGTGCCGCGTCCCGATCCGCCGGCCCGCCAATCGCTGCTCGGCCAGCGGTAAAAAGCATGCCGCCGCCTCGATCGTGTTCTCACGCACGATGACGGCACCGTCGTGCAGCGGCGAGCGCGGCATGAAGATCGTGAGCAGCAGCTCCTCCGAGAGCTCGGCGTGCAGCGCCGTGCCGCTCTCGGTGAACTCTTTGAGCCCACTTTGCTGCTCGATCACGATCAAGCCGCCGAGCTTATTGCGCGAGAGCAGAAACGCCGCGCGCGCAAGGGTCGTGATCGTCTTGTCCTCCGGACGCATCCAGTCGGTGGTCTCGTCCCCGATGTGCAGCAGGCCGCCGCGTCCGATCTGCTCGAGCGCGCGCCGCAGCTCGGGCTGGAAGATGATCGGCAGGGTGACGGCGGCGCCGATGACGAGCCACTGCAAGATGGCCCCGAGCAGATAGAGGTGCAGGAGGTTGGCCAGCCCGAGCAGCCCCGCCAGAACGAAGAGTCCGGTAATCATCTGTACCGCACGCGTGCCGCGGATGAGCAGCAGCACGTAGTAGATGAGTACGGCCGTCGCAACGATGTCGATGACGTCGGTGATGCCGATGTAGCTGAAAAGCGTGCTAACCCAGGACATGCTGGACCTCGAGCTGTTCCTCGAGCACGCGGTCGGGGGTAATCTCCGGTGCCCGAAGACCGTCGGCCGCGATCCGCGTCCACCACGCGACCGGCAGCGGCGTCAACAACGCATTGACACGCCGGGCGTGGAAACGCTCGAGCTCGACGTCGAGCACGTTCATGACCGTCTCGAGCGGTGTCACGTCGAGATCCCATTCGACGATCAGCCCGCCTGCGCAAGGGTCGCACGAAAAAACGCCGGTTGGGCGGCCGGGCCCGCCCACCGCGTGCAGCAGCGCGGGCAAGGCTTCGGGTAGGCTAGGGTAAACAGCAAGAGCGATGACCGGCCGATCGAAGACCAGCGCCCGCGTCGCTTTGCGCGCCGCCGACGCACATGCGGCGCCGCCGCCTTCAACCAAGCCGTACGTGCGCTCGCATGCCGCCGTGTGTTGCCAGCTGATGCGGGCGCCGAATTCCCGGATCGCCGCCTCGGTCGCGTTGCATTGGGCGTCGTCGGAAACGGGCTGAAAGCGCAGGGTGAAAGCGGACATGGCCAATCCGATTCTTCGCCGCGCATTGGTCGTTTCCACCGGCAAGAATTCCGCCTGGGTCAGTCTCGACGGTGAGGCAGAGCCGCGCTTGGCGCAATTGCGCCGCCAGCACGGAAAGCGGTTCATGCCGGTCCCGGGCGACGTTGCGTACATTCGTCTTCTGGAAGACGATACGACGGTAGTCGATCGCATCGAACCGCGTTCGTTTCGCCTCGAACGGCGCAGCGTCGACGGCCGGTCGAAGACAATGGCCGCCAACGTCGATACGCTCGTCACGGTTACTGCGCTTGCCGACCCGGCACCGCGTTTGACCACGCTCGACCAGCTCCTGGCCTTCGCCGAATTCGAGAGCATCAACGCGATGGTGGTGCTGACCAAGCCGGATCTGAGCGAGCCCTCGGCTATTCGTGAGCTCCACGACCTTTACGCGCAACTACGGTATCCGACGCTCGTGATCAATCCGAAGGCCGGCGACAACGTCGACGCGCTGCGCGATGCGTTGCACGGACGGCACGCGCTCTTGTGCGGGATTTCGGGCGTCGGGAAGAGCACGATTTTCCGCGCCCTGGGCGGTGAGGCAAGCGTGGGCGAGGTCTCGCGCCACGGCCTGGGCAGGCAAACCACGACCGCCGCGCGTCTCTACCGGCTCCCGGACGGCTTCCTTATAGATAGCCCGGGTGTCAACGAATTCGGCCTCGGCCGCGTCACGGCCGCCGAACTGGTCGAGGGCTTCCGGGAGATGCGGGAGCCGGCGACGCACTGCCGCTTCACCGACTGCACGCACACCGTCGAACCGGGGTGCGGCGTGAAGGCAGCGCTCACGCAAGGACGGATCGCCGAGAGCCGCTACAAGAGCTATGCGGCCCTCTTGTCACCGTAAGCCGTCGACGATGAGCAGGGTAGACCTGCTTTCGACCGCTCTGCTATACTGCGAGCCGTTGTTCTGAAATTACGTCAATAGGAGACTCTCTTGCCGAATATCAAGGCAGCCGAAAAATGGGCCCGTCAGAGCGAGAAGCGCACGACCCAGAATAAGGAACGCCGCACGCGCCTGAAGACCATCTACAAGAAGGCCGTCGCGTCGCAAGACCCCGAGTTCGCCAAGAGCGTCGAGAGCCAATTCGACAAAGCGGCGAACAGCGGCGTCATTCACAAGAACAAAGCCGCTCGCAAGAAGTCGCGTCTTGCTAAGGCCCTCGCGAAAGCATCGGTCGCCGCGCCGAAAGCGAAGGTTACGAAATCGCCGGCCAAAGCCGCGGCTCCGAAAGCCGCGCGCAAGACATCAAGCAAGAAGTAAACGCCGAGGATCCGCGCGCCGTCTTTCTCGTGACGATGGCGCGCGAGTTGCATCGAGCCGGCGTCGCAACCGACTCGCTCGAGGAGACGCTCGACGACATCGCACAAGCGATCGGGCTGCAAACGCAGATCTTCGCCTTGCCGACGCAGATTACGATCGCGGTCGGCCCCCAAGAGCATCAGCAGATCACCTTGCTTCGCTTACCGCCGGGGCGCGTGAATCTGCGTAAACTCTCCCTGCTCAACGGCATCTACGATCGATTGCGCGCGGGCACGATCGACTACCGCGAAGCCAGCGTCTCCGTCGGCGAGATCGACCGGTACGGGCCGGGACGCAACGTGCTCTGGGAGATTCCGGCGCTCTCGCTGCTCGCAATCGGGGTCGCCATTCTGCTCGGCGGCGGCGCGCGAGAGATGGCGCTTGCCGGCTGCATCGGCTTCTTCACCGGTATCGTCTCCGCCGTTGCCGATCGCGTGTCGCTCGTTGCGCGTCTTTTCGAAGCAATCGCCGCCTTTGCCGCGACGCTCATCTACGCTGCGTTCACAACGTTCGTCGGTCCAACGAACATTTACATCTCGATCGTTGCCGGGGTCGTTGTTCTCTTGCCCGGTTACTCGCTGACCCTCGCGTTGCACGAGCTCGCCAACGGCGATCTCGTCGCAGGCATGGCGCGGCTCGGCCGCGTGCTCTCCGTCTTGCTCGAACTCGGCTGCGGTGCGTTCCTCGGCTTCGCCGTCCTCGGCCCCGCGCTGCTTCAGACCGGTGACGTGACCCCTCACACCGTCGCCGCCTACGCCTGGCTCGTGGCCTCGATCTTGATGGCCGTCGGCATCTCGATCGATCTCGATTCTCGTTCGCGCGATTTCGTGTGGGTCTTCGCCTCCTGCTTCGTGGCGCTCTTCATCACCCACGTGCTTGCCGGAACGCGCGTTCACGAGATCTCCGCGTTCATCTCGGCGTTTCTTTGCGGTATCGTCGCCAACGCCGGCGCTCGCGTGCTGCGCGTACCGCAAGCGCTCATGCTCGTTCCGGCGTTGCTCGTGCTCGTGCCCGGGAGTCTGAGCTATGAGAGCGTCCTTTTCGCCTTCCAGCACAACATCTCGAGCGCGCTCACCTTCGCGGCGAACGCGGCCTTTGCGGCGATACAGCTCGTCGCGGGCCTTCTTCTCTCGCAACTCGTCTTTCCGGCGAAGCTGCTACAGGTGCATCGCACCGGCCGCCAGCGATAGCGACTGCCAGAGATGCATCGCGGCGTAGGCACGCCAAGGCCGCCACGCCTCACCCGCGCGCAAGACGCCCTTGGGATCCGGCTCTCGGAGCGCTTTGCGTAAGCCCAGATCGCCGTACGGAAATGCATCGGGCCACGCCATGGCTCGCATCGCGATGTACTGCGCGGTCCACTCGCCGATGCCGCGAATCGCGCGCAGTCGCTGCAGTGTCGACGGCACGTCGGCGCCCGGCACGAGCGACAACTCGCCGCACGCGATCGCGCGCGCGAGTTCGAGGATCGTCTGCGCGCGTGACCCGATGATGCCGATCGCCGCGATGCGGCCCACATCGAGCGCTGCCACCGCAGCCGCACGCGGAAAGAGTCGCGAGACGCCTGCGAACGGCGTATCCAGCGACGATCCGAACGCAGCGGCGAAGCGCCCCGCGAGCGTCCGCGCGGCTCTCACCGATATCTGCTGACCGAGGATCGCACGCACCGCGACTTCGAAGCCGTCAAACGCGCCGGGCACGCGCAATCCCGGCCGGCGCGCGGCGATCGGTCCGAGCGTCACCGCGATTTCGTGCGGATCGGCGGCAAGATCCATCACCGTCTTCACGCGCGCCAGCGTCGGCGCGACGGCATGCAGGAGCGAGCTCGACATCAGAACGCGCAGCGCGGCTTTCCCGTCGACAGGCTCCACTGCGATCCAGCCGGCGTGGGTGGCGCCGCCGCGTTCGATGCGAATCGCCCGCCGGTAGACGCCGCCGGCGACCTCCTCCACGCCCTCGATCGCACGCGATCCGAGAAACTGCGCGAGCGCCGTCCAATCGTACGGTGGCCGAAATGCCAGTTGAAACGCCATCGCGTCCGTCGCGAGCTCGGGCGCGGCGCGCTGCACCCGGGCGCGCAACGCGACGGGGCTCAGACGGTAGCGCGCTTGAAAGAGCGCATTGAAGCGACGTAAACTCCCGAATCCGCTCGCGAACGCGATCTGGGTGGCAGTCAAGCCGGTGTCGGTGAGCAGCCGCTTTGCCAGCAGCAGGCGTTGGGTTTGCGCGTAGGCGACCGGCGCCACGCCGAACTGCGCGCGGAACGCGCGCCGCAGATGCCGATCCGTCGTGCCGAGGCCGGCGGCGAGCTCAGCCAGCGTGGCGTTATCCAGCGCGCCTTCTTCGATCGCGGCTGCCGCCGCGCAAGCGAGCCGGCTGCGTGCGTCGACGATAGCGTTTCCCGGCGCAAGCTCGGGGCGACACCGCAGACACGGACGAAACCCGCACGCCTCGGCAGCGGCCGCGCTTACGAAAAACGTGCAATTCTCGCGCTTGGGCGCCTTCACCGCGCAGATCGGGCGGCAATAGACGCGCGTCGATCGTACGGCGACGAAAAAACGTCCGTCGAAGCGTTCATCGCGTGCCCGAAACGCGCGGTAGCACGCGTCTGCGTCGAGCGTCATGAATCTTTGCGCGTTGAAACGCTCACCCTGCGCGCGTTGCGCGGAATTCGACCTCGGGCGTCCATGTTTTTCCGTCGGCCTCCGGTGCTTCGGCGGTCCACCGAAACGATGTGATTCGTCCAGGTCGCCCGCCAGGCCTCGATCCGGCAGTCCCACACCTCACCCGAACTCGCGCCCTACCGTCAATTTTTCGCCAAAATATCGTTGCGATACACAGGATATTGGCGGCAGCGGCGAGCACCACCCGCCCCATGCAAATCCGCGCCTCCGTCATGCGCCTGCCGATCGTCCGGCCGTTTCGCATCGCGAACCGCACCATTACCGAATCCGCGACCGTGCTCGTCGAAGTGGACTGGAACGGTATTACCGGCTACGGCGAAGCCGCGCCGTTCGCGCGCTACAACGTCTCCGTCGAATCGGTCATGGCTTTCTATCGCGGCTATCGCGCGCCGGTGAGCGATCCATATCGCATCGAAGACGTCCTCGCGGGGATTGCGCCCACCGAGCGCTGCGCGCTCGACATCGCGCTCTACGACCTGATCGGCAAAGAGCTCGGAAAACCGCTTTGGCAACTGCTCGGCCTCGATCGTTCGAAAGCCGGCGTTACCTCCCACACGATCGGGATCGAGGAGACGATCGACGCCACGCTCGAGCGCGTGCGCGAGCGCGCGAGTCTGCCCGTGCTCAAGATCAAACTCGGCGAGGGCAAGGAGATCGAGACGCTGGAAGCGGTGCGCAGCGTGTACGGCGGCGCGATCCGTCTGGACGCAAACGAGGCGTGGGACGCCGAGCAAACCGTCCGTCTTCTGCGCGAGATGGAGCGGATCGACATCGAGCTGTGCGAGCAGCCGATCCCGGCGGGGCGGCCCGAACAACTGCGCTATATCCGCGAACGCGCGAAGATTCCGCTGATCGCCGACGAGGATGCGATCGTTGCGAGCGACTTACCCGCGCTGATCGGATGCGTCGACGGCGTGAACCTCAAGCTTGCCAAAGCCGGCGGCATTCGCGCAGGACTCGCATTCATTCATACGGCTCGCGCCCTGGGGTTCAAGGTCATGCTCGGCTGCATGCTCGAATCGCCCGTCCTCTGCTCGGCTGCCGCACAACTCGCGCCGCTGGTCGACTGGCCCGACATCGACGGCCCGCTCTTTCTTGCGCATTCGCCGTTCGACGGCGTCGACGTCTCACGCGGGACGATCGTCCTCACCGACGCGCCGGGAATCGGCGTCAGCGAGCGAGTGCGCGCATAGCCTTGGGCGTTGCGCGCAACGCCTGTTCGATCGCTAGCCAAAGAGCCTGGCCGCCGTTACGCACCGGATCGTCGACAGGCAGACGCGTCTGCGCCGCAGCGCGCTCGATCGCCCTGCCGGCTGCGCTTGCGTCGAGCGCGGAGGTATCGAGCGCCACGGCGATCACGCGTGCCGGTTTGATGCGTTGCACCAACTCCTCGTGGATGCTTACGAGCTCGGCCAAATCCGGCAACTCGACGTCGAACCCGTCGATATGGGTTTTGTTCGCGCGATGACAGAGAACCAGCGCGTCCGGCGCGGCGCCGTAGAGCAGCCCATAGGTGACCGGCGCGTACGCGGGATGAAAGATTCCGCCCTGCCCCTCGACCAGTAATACGTCGGCGTCCGGCGAAGCACCGAGCACGAGCTGTTCCGCGGCTCCGGTAATGAAGTCCGCGATGACCCGGTCGACCGCGATACCGCTGCCCGCGATCAGGATCCCGGTTTGTCCCGTAGCGAGAAACTCGATCCGAGCGCCGCCGGACTTCGCCGCTTTTTCAACCTCCAGCATCGCCGTCATCTTGCCGACGGCACAGTCGCTGCCGATGGCGAGCACGACCTGCGCCGGGGTTCGATACGCGGCCCCGCTGAAGAGCGGGATGTTGCTCGGCGGAACGCGCACGTCCCACAAGCGCGCACCGGACCTCTGCGCACGCGCAACGATTTCAGGATCGTCGCGCAGCAGCTCGTGCAACCCGTTCACGATCTCGAGGCCGGCATCGACCGCCGCCAGTAGCGGTGCGCGCAACGCCTGCGGGAGACGGCCGCCCTCCGTCGCGACGCCGATCAAGAGCGCGTTCGGGCCGAACGCAAGCGCTTCTTCGAAGGTCGCAACGATCGGTGCGCGCGATTCGAGCGAAGGGATGACGTCGTGCACCGTCTTCCCCGCGTAGCGCGAATCGACCACGGCCGCCACCGCGTCGCTGCGATAACGCAAGACCCCGTGCGCGGTCTTGCCATTCATGCCGACCAGCATCCCGCCGGTGAGAATGGCATAGCGGCGCGCTGCGGAGGCGTCGTGCGTGGTCATGACTTGGCGGTCTCCCAGTACCAGGATGCAACGGAACGAAATGGCGAGAGCAACGGCGGCGCGTATCCGCCCAGTGTCGCAGGGATGACGTCGACCTCGCTGATTTGACACAGGAAGTCGAGCGGAAGATCTTCGGCAATCTGTCGTTGTATCTCACCGTAGGCGGCAATGCGCGCTGCGCGGTCGTACGACGACGCGGCCCGCTCGAGCAGCGCATCAACGCGCGGATTGCAGTAGCGCGAGAGATTGAAGCCGTGCGGAGCGCGTTGACCACACGCCAGTATCCAGGATGCGTCGGGATCGTACGTAGCTTGATAGTCGTAGAGCGACACCTGATAGTGGCCCTGCATCCACGGGCCGTCCAGCGAGACGAACTGGGTGCGATCGTACTGCCGCAGCGACACGTCGATACCGACGGCGTGCTCCTCTTCGGCGATCGCCGTCGCGAAGCGCGTGGTGATGCTGTTGCCCGTTGCAAACGAAAGCTCCACGTGAATCTTGCGTCCGTGCAAGAGCTGCCTGGCGCGGGCGGGATCGTACCGCATCGTATCGGCAGCAGGATCGAAAGCCCAGCTGAAGAGTCCGCGCATCGCGGTACCGGCATCGTAGACCCCTTGCGAGATCTTTCGCGTCAGGGATCGCCGGTCGATGGCAAGCGCGAAGGCCTCGCGCACCGTGTGGTCTGCAAGCAGCGGGTCCGAAAGATTGAAGCCGATCGCGTAAAAGTACGGAACCGGCGTCACGACGACGCGGTGATTGGGAATCGCTCGCAGCTCCCCGATGCGCGACGCGTCGAGCAGAAACGCGGCGTCGATCTCCCCCGATTGCAACTCTGCAATCGTCGTCGAGTCGTTGGTGATGAATGGCACGATCAGGTGGGCGATGCGCGGCGTCCCGCCGTAGTACGCGTCGTTCGCGGCCAAGACGAGGCGATCGCCGTGATCCCACCGGTCGAGCTTGTATGGTCCGGAGCCGACCGGCGCGGCATTGAACGGCACCGCGTTCAGGTTGGGAAGCCGTGCGAGCAGATGCGCGGGGAGAATCGGGTAGTTGTCGTCGCCGCCGAAAAACCACGAAATCATCGGCGAGAAGGGCCGCTTCAGCGTGACGACCACCGTGTAGGGATCGGGCGCCCTCACCGAGCCGATCAGCTCGAACGGGTAGCGCGTCTGCACGTTGTTGGCCGGATTCATGACCGCGCGATAGCTGAAGACGACGTCGGCCGCAGTAACCGGCGTACCGTCTTGCCATCTCGCGTCGTGCCGCAGATGGAACGTGATGCGTGTGCCGTCTTTCGATATGCCGCCGTTGGCAACGGTCGGCACCTCGCGAGCCAGGTCGCCGGCGATCCGGCCCCCGGCATCGTAGTTCGTCAGATACGAATAGAATACGTCGCCGATCGCGTACGCCGGCTTCCCCTCGAGGAGCAGCGGATCCAATGCGACCGGCTCCTGCGCCATCGCGACGATCAGCGTGCTTGGTGCACGCTGCACCGCTCCCTCGCGCGTGCACCCGGCGACGGTCAGCACGATCAACAAGACGACAACCGCCGCGCGCTGCATCAGGCGCCAGTATAGCAAAATTTTGCCGCCACGCGCAATTTTTTGGAGGATCGCGTAAAATATGGCCTAAGAGAACGAAAAATCGTTCGGCAAGAACTTGCCGGGATCGGAGCATGTGCGATGCGGACGCTCATCGGACGCGCAGTCACCCTATTTCTGGCTCTCGTATTCGTGTTGACCGCGCAACTGCCGGTCACGGCCGCCGGAACGACCAGCGTCGTCAGCGGCGTGGTGCGCAGCGCGGACGGCGCGGCCATCGCGGGCGCGGACGTGGACCTGATCGGCCCGACCCGCATGACGCAGAAAAGCGATGCGGCCGGACGATTCACGTTCCCCGACGTCCCGACCGGATTCTACGCGCTGCAAGTGAGCAAGGCGGGATTTCAAACCTACCGCAACGACTCGGTCGCGGCGTTCATCGGCGAGACGGTGACCGTGAACGTGACGCTCGCCGCCTCCTCCTTCTCGTCGTTGAAGACGATCGCATCGGTCTCCACGAACGCCGCGGGCGAGGCGCAGATCAATACGTCAACCGCGGCGATCTCGACGATCGGTGCGGCGGTCTTTCAAGATCAGGGCCAGCAGCAAGTGACGAAGATCCTCAACGAGACGCCGGGTATCTTCACCTCGCCATACGTCCAAGGCAACGGTAACCCGAACAACGGCGCCTCGCCCGGTTCGATTCAGACGCCGCAAATCCGCGGCGGATTGCCGTACGAGACCGAGCAGTTGATCGATGGGCACCCCGTCTCGGTCGGTGATACCGGCTTCTTCTCACCGACTATCGTGAACCCGTTCTTGCTCCAGGACGTCGAGCTGGTCAAAGGACCGGGTTCGATGCCGGAGGAGATCAACTACGGAATCAACGGCACGATCAACTACCGCACGCTCGATCCGACGCCGCAGACCGCGTCGAGCGGGATGTTCAGTTCCGACAGATGGGGCGGCATCTCGGTCGGGTACAAAGCGACGGGCGAGACGAAGGATCACAAAATCGGCTACGCGATCGGTTACGTCACCGACGGCGCGCCCGGTCCGCTCGCGAACTTCACCTATTCCGCGTCGGCGATTCCGCTCTACGGCGCCGCCGGCTACTTGCCGAACGCCGCCGGCACCATCCCGGCGTACACGCTGAAGTTCGGCGGGAACAGCTACGTGATCGGCGGCTTACCCTTCGGCGAGGGATTACCGCCGGCCAATTGGCAGCAGTACGGCGTGACGGAAGCTTTTGCCGAACCGCTCGTCGGCTGCTGCTTCCAGTCGGACACCGGCTACCACTCGACCTCCGAGCTCGGAAAAATCGCCATCAACTTCTCGAACAACACGTCGCTGAAGCTCTCGTATCTGGGCGGCCAGTCCACCGTGGGCAACGGCGACGCATCGGGAACCTACGACACGTCGAACGTCGCCGGCACGGGCGAACCGTTCATGACCTTCGCGCCCTGCGGCAGCCCGCAGGGGGCGCTAACCACGAACTGTGGTAACGCGTACACCGGTGCGCCGTATACGGGAACGACGTACACCTGCTCCACCTCCGGCCCCGCCTGCGGTGAAGCGATACCGTTCGACCTCACCAGCGTCAACGGTCTGGGCTACAGTTGGACGCAGCAAAACCTCTTCCAAAGCGAATTTCGCACGACCCTCGGCAGCACCGGAACGGTGCTCGCCCGCTACTACACCGGAACGCTCAATAATTACACCAGCGAGTCCGCCTCGGGCGGAACCAATCTGGCGTACACCATGCAAACCTGGGGAGCGATTCCACTCTGTCCCGCGGGCGTTGCGTACTACAACGTGGCGACCGGATGCGGCGGCACGGGAGCGCAGCCGACGCTGACGACGTTAAACGGCCAGGACGTCACCTATTCGGCGACCAGTGTCGGAGCCTATACCTCATCGAACGACGAGATGAACGGCGAGACGGTCGAGGTGCAGGAGCAGCTCGGCAGCAACGCGCTTACCGTTGCGTTCGATCGTTCGCGACAGGCCTCGTCCGCGTTGGTCGACGAGCCGTCGGTCGGTCTCATCAGTTTCGCCCCCGCGCCCGGTTCCGATCAGACGCTGCAGACCATCTCGCTTCGCGACACGGCGACGCTCACACAAAAGCTTCTGTTGAACGTCGGCGACTACTTCATCAACTACGCGAGCCACTACTCCCCGGACGGCGGCCTGACGTGGGGCGACTCCTCGCATGCCTATAACGAGCCGCGCGTCGCGTTTACCTGGCAGCCCACCGCCGATACCATCTACCGTTTCTCGACCGGCGGCTCGGTCGCCCCGCCGTACATGGGCATCATGTCGGGTGACGCGCTGCCCAGCGAGTGGAGCACCGTTATCGGCGGCGTACCGGCGTTGGGCTATATCCTCAACGTCAACAACGGCGACATCAACGCGGAGACGGCGTTCGCGTACGACCTCGGCGTCGATCATCGCATCGCGCGTTCGACCTCGGTCTCCGCCGATCTGTACTTCACGCAGCTCCACAACATGTTCTTCCCCGAGACGGAGCTGCTGACCACCGCCGAAGCGACCACCTATGGATGCCCGGCGGCAGGCGTCTACTCATGTTACCTGTCCAAGACGGTGAATCTCGCGCAGGCGCGCTACGAGGGCGTGGAGCTCGCGGTCGACCACGTACCGCTCTTCGGCTTCGGCTGGAAGGTGCAAGGCTCGCTGCAACGCGCGTACACCTACAATCTCCCGCCGTACTTCTACTGCGCGCAGGCCGGACCGGGATGCACGTACGACATCAACCTCGCCACCATCCCCAACGTGAACTTCGGCGGTCAGCCAACGGGCCTGCTCCTCGGGGAGAGCGGCGTCGGCAGCGGTCGCGTGCCGTATGCGCTCGGCTACGGTGAGCTCAATTGGACCGGACGCTACGGCCAGTACTACAACCTCGGGCTGACCTATTTCGGCAACAACAACTTCTACAACGTGCCGGCGTTCGCGGTGGTCTCGGCCAACGTGCGCTTCAATATCGGGAACCACGCCACGAAGCTTCAGCTCTCGGCCGACAATCTTACCGGCGCCTACGCCAATCCGTATCCCAGCTACTTCGGCGGCATTCCGCTGCCGCTCGTGAAGGGCGCGACCGGCGTCAACGCGTTGACCGGTGCTCCAGCCCCAATCTATTTCTCACCGACGCCGCAAGGCAACTACGGTCCGACGACCTTACGCATCATCCTCACGCAGGACTTCTAAGCAACGATGAAACGTTTCCCGTCCGCGCTGCTGGCAGCACTCACGCTGCTGGCAGCGCCATTCTGTGCCGCGCGTGCGGCAACTGCGCCGGCGATGACCGCACAGGATCTCGACGCGTTCTACAGCGGCCTCTTTCCGTACGCGTTGCATCGCGCGGGTATTCCCGGCGGCGTGATCGTCGTCGTCAAAGACGGCAAGATCGTCTTCGCCAAAGGCTACGGCTACGCAGACGTCAAGACGGAGCGGCCGGTCGATCCGGCGACGACGCTCTTCCGCCCCGGATCCATCTCGAAGCTCTTCACGTGGACAGCCGTCATGCAGCTCGTGCAGGCCGGGAAGATCGACCTCGACGCGGACGTCAATCGCTATATCGACTTCACGATCCCGCCGTACGACGGCAAGCCCGTAACGATGCGCGAGTTGATGACGCATAGCGCGGGGTTCGAAGACACCGTCCGCGACTTGCTCGTCGACAAGGCGAGTCAGCTCCTCCCGCTCGACGTCTATTTGAAGCGGCACCTGCCGACCCGCATCTTCCCGCCCGGCCAAGTGATCGCGTATTCGAACTACGGCGCGACGCTGGCCGGTTACATCGTCCAGCGCGTTTCCGGCGAGAAGTTCGAAGACTACATCGCCCAGCACATCTTCGAGCCGCTGAAAATGGTGCACTCGACCTTCTATCAACCGCTCCCGCCCAACCTCGCTCCGCTGATGGCGACGGGATACGTGGACGGCAAGGTCAAGCCGTTCGAATTTGTCGACACCCCGCCGGCGGGGTCGTCGAGTGTGTCGGCGATCGACATGGCGCACTTCATGCTCGCCTATTTGAACGGCGGCACCTACGACGGCTATCAGCTGCTCAAACCGGCAACCGTCAAAGAGATGTGGACGCAGCAGATCACGCCCGAACGCGGACTGCCGGGATTCGACCTCGGCTTCTACCAAGACGACTTCAACGGGCTCAACATCATCGGACACGGTGGCGACACCATCGCGTTCCACAGCGACCTGCATCTGATTCCGTCGAAAGGCGTCGGCTTTTTCGTCTCGTTCAACGCGCCCGGCAAAAACGGTGCGGTGGAAGACGTGCGCAACAACCTCTTCAAAGCCTTTCTCGATCGCTACTTCCCCTATACCCCGCCGCAGCAAGCAACGCTCCCCGATCCGCAGAAAGACGCGGCACGCGTTGCCGGCTACTACGAGAGCAGCCGCCGCGTTGCGCGTGCCCTCGCACTCGTCTATGCGCTCGGGCAAAGCCACGTCAGCGCAAATGCCGACGGCACGATCGAGGTCGGCTCGCTCAACGACCCGGCCGGCAATCCGATGAAGTGGCGCGAGGTCGCACCGCTACGTTATCGTCAAGTCGGCGGAGCGTCATACGTCGTCTTCGGTACCGATGCCAACGGCAACGTGATCTCCTGGGCCAGCGACTATTCCAACATGGTCTCCGTCGAACAGCGGGTGAGGGGCCTGGGAACCCTTGGCGCCCTGAAGATCGGATTGACGCTCTTCGTCGCCGTCATCGTGCTCTCGCTGCTGGTTCGATTGGGCGCCTGGATCGCGCGGCGCAAGCTGAAGCTGTCGCTCAACCTCTCACGCGGCGAGCACGTCGTGCATGCGGTCGCGCGCATTGGAGCGATCGCGTTCCTCGTCGCGCTGGTCGGCTGGCCGATGCTACTCTCCGACGAGGCAGCGATTCTCTCCCACTCGTTGCCGAGCAAACTGCTAACGCTCTACGTCATCGGCGTGATTGCGGTTCTGGGCGGGATCGGCACGATCGCGGAAGCGGCTATTCGCGTTCGCAGCGGCCCGGGCGGCTGGCTCGTGCGCCTGGGCGAGATCGCCGTAGCTTTGGCCGGGCTCTACGGCATATGGCTCTTCATCCATCTGCAGTTCGTGAACTTCGTGACGAACTTTTAGGAGAACGTTCGATGCTCAATAGGTTCGGCGCAGCGCTGCTCGTCGCTGCGAGTTTACTGGCCACGCCGGCGACGGCCGCCGTTGCGCCCTCGAACGCTGCCGGCGCCGCGATGACCACGCAGGACTTGAACGCCTTCTTCTCCGGCCTGATACCCTACGCGCTCGCGCGCGCGGACATCGCCGGTGGCGTCGTGATCGTCGTGAAAGACGGCAAGGTGATCTTCCAACACGGGTACGGCTACGCCGATCTCAAGAAGCGCACGCCGGTTATTCCGGATCGCACGCTCTTCCGGCCGGGTTCGACGTCCAAACTCTTCACCTGGACCTCGGTGATGCAACTGGTCCAGGCCGGCAAGATCGATCTCGATGCCGACGTCAACCAGTACCTCGACTTCAAGATCAACGAGCCGCTCGGCAAGATCACCATGCGGAATTTGATGACGCACACGCCCGGGTGGGAAGACGTCGCACGCGACACGCTGGTTGCGAATGCCGGCGATCTCTATCCGGTACGCGAGTACCTGATCAAGCGTCAGCCCCCGCAGATCTATCGCCCCGGCACGACGATTGCCTACTCAAACTACGGCGCGACGCTGGCCGGTTACATCGTCCAGCGCGTTTCGGGCATGCCCTTCGACGACTATGTCGAGAAGCATATCTTCACGCCGTTGCACATGATGCACACCACCTTCCGGCAACCGCTGCCGGCGAACCTCGCTCCCGATATGGCGCAGGGCTATCATGAAGCGTCAAATGACAAGCCGATCGGATTCGAGTTCGTCGAAATCGTGCCGGCCGGCGCAGCCGCCGCAACGGCAACCGATATGGCGCACTTCATGCTTGCCTATCTGAACGGCGGCACCTACGACGGCTACCAGCTCTTGAAGCCGGCAACGATCGCGCAGATGTGGACGCGTCAAGTCGAGCCGGCCCCCGGTACAAACTTGAACGGATTCGATCTCGGCTTCTATCAGGAAGACCGCAACGGCCAAGAGGTCGTTTCGCACGCCGGCGATCTGATCGGCTTTCACAGCGACCTTCACCTCATGCCCAAGGACCACGTCGGCATCTTCATGTCGTTCAACAGCATCGGCAAGGCCGGCGCGGTCGAGACGGTTCGCACGCAAATCTTCCGCCGCTTCCTCGACCGTTATTATCCGTATACCGCAGCGGTCGAACCGACCGTTACGACGGCCAAGGCCGACGCCGCGCGTGTCGTGGGCTGGTACACCTCGAGTCGCCAAATCGTTCGCGCGCTCCGCTTCGTCTACGTGCTCGGACAGTCGCGGGTCACCGCGCGCCCCGACGGGACGATCGAAGTCAGCATGCTCAAGGATCCTGCCGGCGATCCGCTGCGCTGGCACGAGGTCGGCCCGCTCTTCTATCAACAGGTCAACGGCCAGGCGCACCTCAAGTTCAACACCGACGCCAACGGCAACGTGGTGTCGTGGTCGAGCGATGACTTCATCCCGGTCGAGATTCAGTTGCGCGTCAACGGCATGGAAACGCTCGGCTCCGTGAAGACGCTGCTGCTCGGCACGGTGATCGTCTTCGTCCTCTCGCTGCTGGTTCGTCTGGGCGGGTGGATCGCGCGGCGGAAGCTCGCACTGCGTCTCGGTCTGACGCGGCGCGAGCAGTGGGTACACCTCGTCGCGCGCCTTGGCATCGTGCTCTTCATCGCCACGCTGGTCGGCTGGATGGCGATCCTTTCGAATGCGGACTCGATCCTCTCGGCGTCGTTTGTGCCCGAGGTCGAGGTGCTCTACGTGCTGGGCGTTCTTACGCTCATCGGGATGCTCGGCATCATCGTCGAAACCGTCCTTCGCGTGACGCGCGGCCCGGGTGGCTGGCTGGTGCGCTTGGGTGAAATCCTGGTCGGCCTCGGCGCGTGCTACGTGCTCTGGTTCTTCCTCGCGTTCGGGATGGTCAATTTCGTAACGAACTTCTAGGGAAGCTCTGAAGAAGTCCATGCACCGATCGTTATGGCCCCGATGGCCGCAGACCCGAGGAGTCGGCGAGGGAGCATAGCCGGGGTGTTCTGTGACCGAGCCG
>DATJRM010000047.1:0-11499 GCA_035504755.1 Candidatus Acidiferrales bacterium | reverse complement strand
GTTCGCCTTTGCCCTTGCCTCGCTAAGCCGCTATAGTGGTGTGAAGTGGTGCTAAGTGGTGGCTTGGGGAGGGACCTTGCACGCGGAGCTGCCGCGCTTTACGGGTTCGGTGGAGCATGCCCTCGATGAGAAGGGCCGCCTCATCGTCCCTGCGCGCTTTCGGGACCGGCTTGGGGCGGGCTTCGTCATCACGATTGCCCAGCCGGAGCCGTGCCTTGCCCTCTACCCCGCGGTTACGTGGGCCCAGTTCTGCACGCGCCTGGAGGAGGCTCCGCGCAAAGATGAGCGTTTCCGTCGCCTCGTGCGCAACATCTTCGCACATACAGAGGAAGCGGCGTGCGATGCGCAAGGCCGGCTGCTTATCCCGGCCGCGCAACGCGGCTATGCTTCGATCGACCGTGACGTCGTCTCCATCGGCGCGCTGACGCGCGTCGAGATCTGGGCCAAAGAACAATATTCCGCGCACGCCGCGCCGGAGGGCGAGGTCGCCGAATTCATGGCCGACCTCGGGCTCTTCTGATGGGATGCCTCCATGATGCACGTCCCGGTCTTGCTCGAAGCATCGATCGACTACTTGGCGATCCGGCCGGATGGGACGTACGTCGATGCGACCTTTGGGGCGGGTGGACATTCGCGCGCGATCCTTTCGCATCTGCAAACCGGCCGCTTGATCGCGCTCGATGCCGACCCCGAAGCGATCCCGCGTGCGCAGACCATCAACCATCCCTCGTTTACCTTCATCCACGCGAATTTCTCGGAACTTCGTCATGTCCTGAGCGACTGTGGGGTGGCGCAGGTCGACGGAGTGCTCTTCGATTTGGGAGTTTCGTCGATGCAGTTGGATAACGCCGAACGCGGCTTCTCGTTCCGCGACAGCGCGCCGCTGGATATGCGCATGAACCCTTACTCCGGGCGCAGCGCGTTCGACATCTTGTCGACCGCGAGCGAGCGCGAGCTCGCCGACATCTTCTTCAACTACGGTGAAGAGCGCGCGGCACGGCGCATCGCGCACGCCATCGTCGCGCGGCGCAGCGCCGGCACGCTGCCGAAAACGACCTACGAGTTCGCATCGTTCGTGGCGGGCGTGGTGCATCGGCCCGGGAAGAGGGAGCGCATTCACCCCGCCACGCGCGTCTTCCAGGCGCTGCGCATCGCCGTCAATAGCGAGCTCGACGTGCTGCGCGACGGTCTGCACGCCGCGATCGATTCGCTGCGCGGCGCCGGACGCATCGTCGTCATCAGCTTCCACTCGCTCGAGGATCGTATCGTCAAGCAAACGTTCCGCGGCGACGATCGTCTCGACGCGCTCACCAAGAAGCCGGTCGTACCCAGCGAGGGCGAGATGGCCGAAAATCCCCGCGCGCGCAGCGCAAAACTGCGCGCCGCGCAACGGAAGGCAAGCTAATGGTCGCACCCCAACGCATCACGAATCCACGCCGCGCGCGCACCGCCACGCAGACGCGCATCGTCAAAAAACACCGCGCGCGCTACAGCGGAATCCTTAACGTCACACTCGGCCTGTGCATCGCGCTCGTCGGCTTCATGGGGTACGTGATGCTGCTCTCGAACGCCACCAGCCTCAGCTATCAAGTCGATCGGGCGCGCGCGCAGCGCGACGCGCTGCAAGAGCAGACCGCGCGGCTCGACGACGCGATCGCGCAAGCGAGCTCCGAAGAGCGACTCGCGGCGATCGCGGCCAAACTCCACATGCGCGACGCGCAGACCTTCGCGATCGTGCGCATCGCGCCGCCCGAGGTGGTTGCGAAGTCGAGGATTCCGCTGCTCGACACCATCGCCGCCTGGTTCTAATGGGGAGCTAAGGCCGAATGGCGCGCACCTTGCACCATCGAGCCTTCGCGCGCGTCGCACCGATGCGCGCGAAGCTCTTTTTCTATCTTTGCGCGCTCATGGCCGCGTATCTCGGTGTCCGCCTCTACCTCGTCCAAGTCGTGCAAGGGCCCACGCTCGCGCGTGAAGCGCGCGAGCAAGACTCGAACACGGTCGAAGTCTTCGCGCGACGCGGATTCATTGCCGATCGCAACGGCACGGTGCTGGTACGCTCTCTTCCCTCCGAGAGCGTCTACGCCGTGCCGCACGACCTCACCGATCCCGACGCGACCGTTGCGGCGTTGCAGCAGATCTTCGGCAAGCTCGATCCGCAGACGATCGCCGAGCTACACGACAAATCGCTGTGGTTCGTGTGGATCGCGCGCAAGGTGCCGGTCGAGATCGCGCAGCGCGTGCGCAAAGCCGGCCTCGGCGGCATCGAGCTCAAAGAAGAAGCGACCGGCAAACGCATCGACACGGTCGGTGATTTAGCCTCGACGGTGCTCGGTTTCGTCGGCACCGACGAAGACGGGCTCGACGGACTCGAGTATGAGTTCGATAGTCTGCTGCGCGGGCAATCAGGCCAAGTCACGCTCGAGACCGACGATTTCGGCCGGCCGATTCCCTTCGGCCACGAAACCGTCGTCAAGGCGGCGCAGCCCGGCCTCTCGCTCGAGCTCACGCTCGATTCGTATTTGCAGTTCGTCACCGAAGAAGCGCTCGACCAAGCCGTTGCGAAAGCGCACGCCAAAGACGGCACCGCGATCGTGATGGATCCGTGGACCGGCGAGATCCTCGCGCTCGCCAACATCCCGCATTTCGATCCCAACTACTTCTGGAAGTATCCGGCGCGCGATTACGAAGATCGCGCCGTCGTCGACACCTACGAGCCCGGATCGACCTACAAGCTCGTGACGGCAGCCGCGGCGCTTGCGTCGGGGCGCGTCACGATGCAGACGCGCTTCCCGGCGCGCGACGAGATCACGATCGACGGCAACACGATTCACAACGCCGACGACGACATGCCCGTTCACGGCACCACCGAAACGCTCGAACAGATCGTCGAGTATTCGCACAACGTCGGCGCGGCCGAGGTGGGCCTTGCGACCGGCGCGCAGAATTTCTACGACATGGAACGCAAGGCGGGCTTCGGCTCGCCGACCGACGTCGAGTTGCCCGGTGAAAGCCCCGACCTCGTGCCGTCGCCCGATCAGTGGAGCGAGCTGTCGCTGCCCACGATGTCGTTCGGTCAAGGCGTCGCGGTCACGCCGATCGCGATGGCGCGCTACTATTGCGCGATCGCCAACGGCGGACTCTTGCTGCGCCCGCGCATCGTACGCGCGATCGAAGATCAACATGGCAAGATCGTCTACCAATATCCCGTCGAGGTCGAGCACCGCGTCTTCTCCGAGAAGATCGCGGCGGAGCTGCGGGAGATGCTGCGCGCCGTCGTGACCAACGGCACCGGCCGCTTCGTCGCGCAGATTCCCGGCTACACCACCGCCGGCAAGACCGGCACGGCGCAGATGGCGGAGAACGGCGTCTACCAGCCGGGCATGTACGCGCCGTCGTTCATCGGCATGATTCCGGCCGAGCACCCGCGTTTCGTCATCTACGTGAAGATCGAAGATCCGGTCGGAATGTACTACGGCAGCGAGATCGCAGGACCGGTCTTCGCGACGATCGCGCGCGAAGCGATGCTGCACGCGGGCATCTTACCATGACGATCGCGCAGCTCATCGCGCGCTTGCCCGCGAGCACGCAAGTCAGCGGCGATCGCGAGCGCGACTGCACGAGTATCGCCATCGACTCGCGCAAGGTCGAGGCGGGCGCGCTCTTCGTGGCGCTGCGCGGCGAACACCTCGACGGCCACGCCTACATCTATAAGGCGATCAAGAACGGCGCCGTCGCGATCGTGGCCGAACTCGGCCGCGTCACCGCGCTCGAGGACGACGTGACGGTGATTCACGTGCCCGACACGCGGCGCGCGCTCTCGTCGATCGCGGCGACGTTGTACGGCGACCCCTCGCAGAAGATCGACGTGCTCGGCGTCACCGGCACCAACGGTAAGACGACGACCTCGCGCATGATCGCGTCGATCCTCGAGACCTCGGGACGTCCGTGCGGCGTCATCGGCACGCTGGGATGGTCGTTTCGCGATCGCACCTGGCCGCTCGACAACACCACGCCGCTCCCGCCCGAGCTGCAGAGTGTGCTCGCGCTGATGCGCGATCAAGGCGCGTGGGCGTGCGCGATGGAGGTCAGCTCGCACGCGCTCGCGCTCGATCGCGTGGAAGACGTGCGCTTTCGCGTCGGCGCGTTTACGAACATCACGCGCGATCACCTCGACTTCCATCAAACGCTCGAGGCCTACGCGGCGGCCAAGCGGCATCTCTTCCAGCTCGCGCAGGCTGCAGTGCTCAACGCCGACGACGAGCACGGCACGCGCTGGCTCGGCGAGCTCCGCGGGCGCATGCCGGTGCTAAGTTACTCGCTGCGCGGCAACGCCGATCTCGTCGCCACGAGGATCGCACCCGATGCGGCCGGGTCGTCGTTCGACGTCGACGGCTCGGCGATGCGCGTGCACCTGCCCGGGATGTTCAACGTGTCGAACGCGCTCGCGGCGATCGGCGTCGCGCGCACGCTCGGAATCGATCTCGACACCTGCGCGCGGGGGCTCGACCGGCTCGAGCGCGTGCGCGGCCGCATGGAGTACGTGAGCGGCGGCGATATCGCCGTCGTCGTCGATTACTCGCACACGCCCGACTCGCTCGAAAACGCGCTCGTCGCGCTGCGCGAAAGCACGCCGCACGCGCTGGCCGTCGTCTTCGGCTGCGGCGGCGATCGCGATCGCGGCAAGCGCCCCGAGATGGGACGCATCGCCGCCGCGTACGCGGATCGCATCTACGTTACCAGCGACAATCCGCGCAGCGAAGATCCCGCTGCGATCATCGCGGAGATCGAGCCGGGGATCGGCGCGCACGCGCACGTCACCGAAGTCGATCGTCGCAAAGCGATCTACCGCGCGATCGACGACGCCAAAGCGGGCGACGTGGTCTTGATCGCAGGCAAAGGACACGAAACCTATCAAATCATCGGCGATCAGACGCTCCCCTTCGACGATGCCGAGGTGGCGCACGAGGCGCTTGCGGCACGCGGTGCGCGCACGTGAGGCTGCCCTTCGCCGACGTGGTCAACGCGCTCGGGGGGCAACCGTTCGATCTCGACCGGGCGCCCAAGTACGTGCAGATCTCGACCGACACGCGCACGCTCGAGCCCGGCCACAGCTTTCTCGCGTTGCACGGCGAGCGTTTCGACGGCAACGCCTACACGGCCGATGCAGTCGAGCGCGGCGCATTGGTGCTGATCGTCGACGATCCCGGCGCGCGCGTGCGCGGCACCACCACGCTGCTGGTGCAAGATACGCTGGCCGCCTATCTCATGCTCGCACGGCTGGCGCGCGACCGTTTCCGCGGCCGTGTCCTCGGCATCACCGGCAGCGCGGGCAAGACGACGACGAAGACCTTCGCCGCGCAGCTGCTCGAAACGCGCTACGGCAACCGCGTGCTCGCCGCGCCCGCCAACGAGAACAACGAGATCGGCGTCAGCAAACTGTTGCTCGTCGCCGACAACGACAAGCACGACGTGCTGGTGATTGAGATGGGCGCGCGTCACTACGGCGACATCGCGACGCTGGTCGAGACCGCGCGACCCGACGTTGCGATTCTCACCAACATCGGCGATGCTCACCTCGAGATCATGGGCACGCGCGAGCGCCTGGAAGAGACGAAGTGGGCGATCTTCTCGACCGGTGCCCGCGCGATCCTCAACGCGCGCGACGTCGCGTCGATCCGGCGCGCGCCGTCGCTGTTGCGGCCGGCGCACTGGTTCTTTGCCGGCGAGCCCGGCACGGATATTCCGGGGCACGGCCGCGTGACCGCGTTGCACGGATCGCGTCACTGGGTCGAAATCGACGGCGACCGCGAACGCACGTATGAGATCGACGCGCGCATGCCGGGCCTGCACAACCGCGCGAATCTCGCCGCCGCGATCGCGGCTGCGCTCGAGCTTGGGGTCGATCCGGTGCAGATCGTCGACGAGATTCCCGAGATCGAACTGCCGAGCGGCCGCTACGAGCGCATCGCGCTGCCCACCGGCGTGGTGCTCATCTACGATGCCTATAACGCCAATGCCGCGGGGATGATGGCCGCGCTCGACGCTTTCGTCCACGAAGACGGCGGGCGCCGTATCGCCTTGCTTGCAAGCATGGCCGAGCTTGGCGAGGGAGCTGCCGACCTGCATCGCCGCGTCGGCGGACACGCCGCCGCAACCAACGTCGACGTCATGCTGGTCGGCGGCGAATTTGCCGGCGAGCTCGCCGTCGGCGCGCAAAGCGCCGGGCTGCCCTCGGAGCGCATCGTGCCGTTCATGTCGAACCAGCAAGCAGCGGCCTGGGTGCGCGAGTACGCAAAACCCGGCGACACGGTCCTGCTGAAGGGGTCGCGCAAGTATAGGTTGGAGGAGATCGTCGAGGAGTTGCGGCGTTGACGGCTACGCGCGTTCCCGGTGTCACAGCGATTCCCGTACGCACGCGCATCGTCCGCGAGGGCGATGATCTCACCGCGCTCGTCGCCACCGCGGTGCACGGCATCGCGCGGCCGGGCGACGTGATCGCGATCTCCGAAACCGCGGTCGCCATCGCGCAGGGCGAGTTCGTCGTCGCCGAACGCATTCGTCCCTCGCGTCTGGCCTATCTGCTCGCGCGTCGAGCCGGCGCGATGGCAACGGTGAGTCAGCCCGAATCGGTGCAGCTCGTGATCGATCGCGCCGGCGCGTGGCGCGTCTTCTCCGCGGCAACGCAGCACGCGATCGCGCGCGTCTTCGGCAAGCGCGGACGTTTCTACGAACTGCTCGGCGAGGCGATCGCGGCGATCGACGGCTACACCGGCACGATGCCGCCCTACGAGCGCGCGATCGTGCTCGCGCCGCGCGATCCTGACGGCGTCTGCGGACAGATCGCCGCCGCCACCGGCGTCGCGTGCGCGATCGTCGACGCGAACGATCTCGAGAAGGCCAAGGTGCTGGGCGCGTCGGCCGGCGTCGATCGCGCGCTCGTCGAGCAGGCGTTGCTCGATAATCCGCACGGTAACAGCGACGAACAGACGCCGATCGTGGTGTTGAAATGGCGGACGTAGTGCCGCCCGTGCTCCTGCACGTCGTCGGCGGTTTTGTCCTCGCGTTCGTCACGGGACTGATTCTGCTGCCGCTGCTGCAGCGTTTCCAACTGCGCCAGCACGCCTACGAAGACGCGCCGCAGTCGCATCAAGCGAAGACCGGTACGCCGACGATGGGCGGCATCGTCTTCATCGTGCCGTTTCTCTTCCCGATCTTTGCGTTCAACGTCCCGCTCGTGCTGCCGATGTGTTTCTTAGTCGTGGCGTGCGGCGCGATCGGTTTGCTCGACGACGTTCTCGGCATCACGCGCGGACGCAACCAAGGCTTGCGCGCGAGCACGAAGCTGCTTGCAAGCGCGCTCGTAGCGATCGTCTTTTTGCGCTGGATCGACGCGTCGACCGCGATTTATCCGCGCGACGTGATCTTCCACGCGTACAGCTACGCGCTCGCCGTCCCGCATTGGCTGTGGCTGATCCTCGGTATCCTCGCGGTGACCGGCACGATTCACGCGGTCAATCTCACCGACGGGCTCGACGGGCTCGCGACCGGCACGATGATGCCGCCGCTGCTCGTCTTCGGCCTGAATTTCGTGCCCGGCTACTCGCACGTCGGCGAGGACGCGGCGTTGCTCGGCCTCGGCGCGTGCTTTGCGTTTCTGCTCTTCAATCGCCATCCGGCAAGGATGTTCATGGGCGATACCGGGTCGCTGGCGCTGGGCGCGCTGCTTTCCGGCGTAGCGATTCTCGAAGGCGAGATGCTGCTCTTGATCCTGATCGGCGGCGTCTTCGTGGCCGAAGCGCTCTCGGTGATCGCGCAAGTCGGCTACTTCAAAGCAACCGGCGGCAAGCGCATCCTGCGCATGTCGCCGCTGCACCATCATTTCGAACTGGGCGGCTGGCCGGAGACCAAAGTCACGGCGCGCTTCTGGGCCGCCTCGTGTCTCCTCTCCGTAATCGGTTGGTTTCTCATACGATGATGAATTTTGACGCGCGCGCAACCATTCTCGTGATCGGCCTGGGCAAGAGCGGCCTGTCGTGCGTGCGCGTGCTGCGCGCGCGCGGCGCGACGGTCTACGCGACCGACGAGAAGCCGCTCGACGAGCTGCACGACGCCGTCAACGCGATCGCGGCCGACGGCGCGCAATTCGTGGCGCCCGCGGAGTTGGGCGCGGTCATGCCGCTACTCACGCTCGCCGTGCTCTCGCCGGGCGTGCCGCTCACCTCGCCGGTCGTGGTCGCGGTGCAGGACGGTAGCGTGCCGGTTGTCGGTGAGGTCGAAGTTGCGTATCGCCTCTGCAAGGCACCGATCATTGCGGTCACCGGGACCAAGGGCAAATCGACGACGACCGCGCTCATCGGGCATCTGCTGCGCTCGTGCGGCCGTAACGTTCGCGTCGGTGGAAACATCGGCAATCCGTTGATCGACGAAGCCGTCGAAGCGCACGCCAACGAGTGGGTGGTGGCCGAGGTCAGCTCCTTCCAGCTCGAAACGATTCGCGCGTTCAAACCGCGCGTCGCCGTGCTGCTCAACGTAACGCCCGATCATCTCGATCGCTATCATTCGATGGACGAGTACGCCGAAGCGAAGTTTCGCATCTGCGCCAATCAAGCGTTCGACGACTACTTCATCGGGAATCTCGACGACGAACGTATCGCCGAGCTCGACGTCGGCAAGAGCGAGCGCGCGCTTCGCGCGCGCCAGCTCTGGTTCACGTTGCGCGATCGCTACAACAACGCCACGATCTATCTGCACGGGAATTCGATCGTCTACGCGCCGATCAGCGGCGATCCGCGTCCGCACCCGGTGATGTCGATCGACGAGATTCCGCTGGCGGGCGAGCACAACGTACGCAACGTGATGGCGGCGCTGTTGGCCGCGTACGCGGTCGGCTGCGAGACGCAAGCACTGCGTGAAGGAGTGCGCAGCTTCTCGCCGATGCCGCACCGGCTGCAGCCGGTCGACGAGATCGACGGCGTCCTCTACGTCGACGACTCGAAAGCGACCAATCCCGGCGCGGTCGTCGCCGCGCTGCGCGCCTACGACCGCGCGATCGTCTTGATTGCGGGCGGCCGGGCGAAGGGCACGGACTTCGTCGAGATGGGCGTGGTGATTCGCCAGCGCGCGAAGGCGCTGATCGCGATCGGCGAAGCGGGCGGCGAGATCGCGGCACAGGCGCAGGGCGTGCCGGCCGTCCACGCGGGGTCGATGAGCGAAGCCGTGCAACGCGCGCGCGAGGTCGCGGGCTGGGGCGACGTCGTGTTGCTCTCGCCGGGCTGCGCGTCGTTCGACATGTTCCGCTCGGCGGAAGATCGCGGCGAGCAGTTCACCGCCGCCGTGCACGCTCTACGGGAACCCGCCGGTGCTTAAGCGCTCGGCGCTGAGCTTTCCGAAGGCGGCGTATCTCGCGACGCCGCCCGACACGCTGCTCTTCTTTTCCGTGGCGTCGCTGGTGGCGATCGGCTTGGTGATGATCTTCTCGGCATCGAGCGCCGTCGCGCTGCTCGAACATCACGACGTCGCCTACTACGCCAAGCGGCAGATCGTGTGGCTCGTCGTCGGATCGATCGTCGCCTACGGCACGTACCGGCTCGACTACCACCTGCTCAAGAAATGGGCGCCGTACGTGCTCGTGTTCACCGTACTCTCGCTCTTGCTGGTCTTCGTGCCGCACGTTGGCTTCGCGGTCAACGGCGCGCGGCGTTGGATCGGCGCCGGCTCGATCACCTTTCAGCCCTCCGAGTTTGCCAAGCTCGGGCTGGTGATCTATCTCGCGGCGATGCTGGCGACGCGCGGCGAGCGCATCGTCTCGCTCGTGCACGGGCTCTTCCCGCTCTGCATTCCGGTCGTCCTCATCGCCGTGCTCGTACTCAAAGAGCCCGACATGGGGACGGCGAGCTTGATCGTGATGATCGCGTTTGCGCTGTTCTTCGCGGCCGGTGCGCGGTTGACGCATCTGCTCGCCATTCTGCTCGCCACGACTCCGGCGGCGCTGCTGGAAGTGATCGCCAATCCGTACCAGCGCGCGCGCGTCTTCGCCTTCCTCAACCCGTGGAAGGATCCGCAGAACACCGGCTTCCACATCGTGCAATCGCTCTTGGCGCTGGGCAGCGGCGGACTCTTCGGCGTCGGGCTGGGCGATTCTCGCGCGAAGTTCTTCTATCTGCCCGAGCAGTACACCGATTTCATCTTCTCGATCCTGGGCGAAGAGCTCGGTTTGATCGGCGCCCTCGCGGTAGTGATTCTCTTCATCGTCTTCGGCTATCGCGCGATTCGCATCGCGATTACCGCGCCGGATCGTTTCGGATTCTTTTTGACGATCGGCTGCATGGCCATCGTCGTGATTCAAGCCTTCGTCAACATCGGCGTCGTGACGTCGTCGTGGCCGGTGACGGGCGTGCCGCTGCCGTTCATCTCGTTCGGCGGCAGCTCGCTCATCGTCAATCTCGTGGCGGTGGCGCTGATCGCGAACGTCGGCCGGGGCCGGCGCGTCGCCGAACCGTGATCGACGACTCGCTCGACACGCGTATAGAACGGCAAATCGCCGCATTCACCACGATGCGGTCGCCGCTCTACGCGCGCGTGATGCAACGCGCGCTGGACGACTACCGCGCGCGCGGCGTGGTCTACGAGTTCTTTCGCGACGCGCCCGAACGCGCGTCGGCATCGACGCCGGGCGTGCGCCTGATGGGGGCGCTGCATTATCTCGCGCTCGCGGGCGAAGCGCCGGGACTTGCGGCACATTTCCCGTCCTGCGGCGGCGACGGCGACGCGGAGGCGCTGTGGGAGCGCGCGCGCGAGCTCCTGGCGGAAGAGCCGGCGCGCATCGGAGCGCTCTTCATGGAAACGCCGCAGACGAACGAAGTGCTGCGCGCGACGGTGCTCTCGGCCGGACTCTCCGTCGTTGCGCGGACCTCGGGGATGGCGCTGCGGGTCTTCGAAATCGGCGCCAGCGCGGGTCTGAATACGCGCGTGCAGAGCGACGATTACGTGGTCGTGGAGCGCGGTGCGTGCGATCTGCATCCGCTCGATATCGAAAGCGAGCACGATCGCATGCGGCTGCTCTCGTTCGTGTGGTCGGACGACGCCGAACGCATCGAACGTTTGCATCAGGCGATCGCAGCGGCACGCGAACATCCGCTTGCCGTCGAACGGGCCGACATGTACGAATGGCTGCCGCGGCGCGTCGCGCCCAAAGCAGGCTATGCCACCATCGTCATGCAGTCCGTCGTCGCCGATCATCTCACGCACGAGCAGCGCGTCCAACTCGCCCAAACCATTGACACGATCGGCGGGGCGGCGACGCCCGCCGCGCCGTTCGCGTGGCTGCGCATGGAGTTCAACCGCGATACCAAGCGGTACGATACGCAACTCACGACGTGGCCCGGTCCGCACCTGCAGATCATCGCCAGCAGCACGGGCCACGCACGAGAGATCGCGTGGAGCGTTTGAACGTCGTCTTCACCGGCGGCGGCACTGGCGGTCATCTCTATCCCGCGA
>DATJRM010000046.1:0-2835 GCA_035504755.1 Candidatus Acidiferrales bacterium | reverse complement strand
GCCAGCCGAGCGAGGTGATCAGCGTGCCGATGATGATGGCTGGGAGGGCGCTGATCCTGCGCGTAAGTGCGCCAACCGCGACCGTGCACGTGATGACGATGAGCGGATCGGTAATCAGAATCATGGCCGTGTTCGCATTGGCGCTGACGTAGTCTTGGATGTAAAGCGGTAGAATCTCGTACTGCTGCCAGAAGACGATCCAATACCCGGAGAAGATCAGCAGGAATAAAACGAAGCGGCCGTTGCGAAGCACGGTCACGAAGTTTCGCGCGACCTGCCGCAGGCTCGTGCTTGCGGCGGCGCTGCGCGGCTCCTTGTAGAACACGAGTACGACGAAGAACATTGCGAGCACGCTGATCGCAGCGAGGATGAAGATCGCCTGCGGCGGCAACCGGTCGTGTAGCATGCCGGCGAGAAAGGGACCCGCGGTGCTGCCGATGTTCACCATCGTGTAGTAGATGGCGTAGCCGATCGAGCGAACGTTTTCCTTCGACGTGCGCGCGGTCGTGCCGACGACCGACGGTTTGACCAACGCGATGCCGAATGCGGGCAGAAACAGGATGATGCCCACGAGCAGCCAGAGCGGCACGACGGCTCGCAGCGGCGCGAGCCACGGCGCGCCGATCGATCCGACCAAGAAATACGCGCAAGCGAGGATGAAGTACGCCGTCGAGAGCGCGCGGCGGAAGCCGATGCGGTCGGCGAGCGCGCCGCCGAAGACCGCCATGACCCACACCGCGCCGCCGAAGAAGCCGCTGAGCGTCGCGGCTAGTGCGCTTGAAAACGCGAGGGTATCGTGCAGGTAGAGCGTGAGGACCGCGAAGACGGCATAGTACGAGAACCGCTCGAAGATCTCGCTGATATTCGCAATCCAGAACGGCCGCTCGAAGCCGCTGCGAATCTCCGCGAGACGCCGAACTATAGCGATCCCGCCGACCACGGACCCGGCGGCCCGGCGTAGATCTCGACCAGGTCCGAGGGATCGAGATACTTCTGCGCCACACGCTGCACGTCGGCCGCGGTTATGTTCGCGAAGCGCTCGTTGAGCGTGCGGTAATAGTCGAGCGGGAGATCGTTGGTCCCGATGTCGAGCAACTGCTGCACCTGGCCGTCGGCAGATGCCTCGTCGATCAGCGCGTCACTCACCAAACGCAATTTCGCGTCGGCCAGCTCGGTCGGCGTCACCGGATCTTGTTGCAGTTGTTGCAGCTCCGAACGCACGAACTTCACCGCTTCGACGACCTTGCCGGGCGATGCGTTCATCTCGATCTTGAAATCGCCGCGGTCGGGTCCGGCGTCGACGCTGCTCGCAATGCTATACACGAGCCCGCGCTTCTGTCGCAGTTCCTGCCACAGCCGCGATTCGAAGGCGCCGCCGGCGCCAAGGATTTGATTGAGCACGAGCAGGGAGTCGTAGTCCGGATTGTTGCGCCCGACCGCCGGTTGTCCGAGACGGACGTAGACTTGAGTTGCGTCGGTGCCGATGTACTCGCGGCCGGGATGGGCGGCGGGAAATGCCATCGCTTGCGCGTCGGGCTTGGGTCCGGTGTCGGCCCAGCCGCCGAACGCGCGTTCCAAAACGCTGCGCACTTGATCGGGCGTCACGTTCCCGACGACCGCGATCGTGGTGAGATCCGGGCGCCAGTATTCGTGTGTGTAGGAGAAGAGATCGGCCGGCGTGAGACTTGCCACGCTCGACTCGCTGGCGTGACGCAGCGAGGGATCGTCGGGCGCTGCCAGCAGACGCAGATAGAGGCGATCGATCAAGACGCCGGAGATCGTCGCCGTCGCTTGGAGACTGTTGGCGAGCTGGTCGCGTTCGAGCGTGAACCACGGCTCGGCGAACGTCGGATGCATCTCACCGTCGGCGAGAATCCCCACGATCTTCGAGAAATCGCTAACCAAACCACGTGCGTGGAAACTCTGACCGTTATCGACGACCGCGCCCATCATGTCGATCGCTTTGCGCCGCGCCGCAAACGGATACTGCGCGCTGCCGTAGTCGGCGAGCGTCGACGCGAGATCGCTGATGCCCTCTTTGCCCGCGGCGGTGAAGGCGGGAGAACTCGCGATCGCCCCGGAGAGCACGAAGGTGTCCCGGTCGGGTTTCGGTTGCACCAAGACCCGAATGCCGTTGGACAGCGTGAAGCTCGTCGGATCGAGCGTGCTGCGCGCCGTCGTCGGCGTGCGAGCGGCTTCGCGCAACGCGGCGGGCTCGATGATCGGACCGTTTGGCACGCGCTTGGAGAAGTCGTCGGTGATCGTCGCCTCGCTCTTCTCGGAATTGCCGCGCGCGGGACGCGCGTTGGGATCGAGGCGTCCGATCACCGTCGGCTGACTCAAATACTGACGCGCAACCGCGAGCATCGACGAGGCGTCGAGTGCGGCGAGGCGGTCGTCTTCGTCGCTGATGCGTTCGCCGACGATACCGTACGTGTAGCCCGCGAGATCGGCCATTCCGTCGACCGAGTCGGCCGAATAGAGTCGCTCCGCGATCGTCAGGCGCTTCGCTGCCTCGACCAAATCGGGATCGAAGCCGCTCGCAAGCGTCCTCGTCATCGTGTCTTCGAAGATTCGGACCACCTCGTCGGCCGTGTGGCCCGGGTTGACGACGATGTAGACATCGAGGAGTCCGCCTTTGAGCTGCGTGTCCTCTTCGGTTTCCAACGCCAGCGCGACGTTGCTCTCGACGAGCGCGGAGTAGAAGGGCGAGAGCTGATTTTCGATCAGCGCCGCGAGCGTGCTGATGGCCGGTTCACCCTTCTCGGTGTCACCGGGCACGGCGTACGCGAGATCGACGATCGCAAATGGAAACGGAAGATCCGAGGTGACGGT
>DATJRM010000045.1:0-37781 GCA_035504755.1 Candidatus Acidiferrales bacterium | reverse complement strand
GTCAACCATCATTGCTACGGCTGGTGCAAAAAGCATGGGCTCGCGTTCACACGCGGACGCCCGTATCATAAGAACGATAACGCCTACATCGAGCAAAAGAACTGGACGCACGTGCGAAAGATCTTCGGGTGGAAGCGCATCGATGCGCCTGCGGCGATCGAAGCCATGAACGCGCTTTACCGTAACGAGCTGCGACTATTCCTCAACTACTTCCAGCCCAGCGTCAAGCTCGTCGAACGCCACCGCGTTGGAAGCCGCGTACGCCGAAAGTATGATCGCCCCAAAAACGCCATTCGAGCGGCTCATCAAGCTTGGCGCTCTCACCCCGGCGCAGATTGCTACAATGCAAGCCGAGCGCGACGGGCTCGATCCCTTCGTCTTGAGCGGCGCAATCGAAGTGAAGGTCGCCGCAATCCTCAGAATACCGAGCGGCCGTGCGGCAAAGCCAATCTCCCCCCGCATCCGGGCCGCTCTCCAGCAGCCCCTCACACCGGGAGGGGCTCGCAGACATGCAGCCCAAGCCGCCGCCACGGTAAGAAGTAATGCGGCGCGATAATCAGCTCCCAGGTAAGAAGGCTTTATGGCGCGACTCGGGACCGCTTCCGGGGTAGAATCTGGGGCAGATGAATCTCGCCGCGATCTCCGTCAGCAGCCTCGAACGTGCTCCGGCCGCCTGGTCGTACGCGGCGCCCTCCTATAAATTCGCCGACTACGATCACACGATCGCCAATACCGAGAACCTGACGGAGGCGTCCAGGCCGACCTTCCAGGCGCTGCAGTCGGCGGCGGCGTTACCAGCCTCGGTCAACCCGGGCTACGTCCTGCCCAGCAATACGAGCGATTTCTTACGGCTCTTCTCGGTGGTCCAATCCACCGCCGTCGAGCGCATCTACCCGGCGCCGATCTTCTCGTTTCTGGCCTAGCCGCACCGGCGGCGTCAGGTCCGCTTCGGCGAGGGGCGCCGGGAGGGCCGCGCCGACGGACGGGTAGTGCCGCGGCACCGACTCTTCGTACCCGACGCGCTCGACCGGTGGGCGTGGCCGTTGGTCCTACCGTTGCACGGATAGCCGTTGACGAAGATATTGGGATTGATCGGCTGCTGCCGCGGGGTGGGCGGCCCAGTCCCGCCGGCGTGCGCGGTGTAGAAGGTTTGCGGCGTTTGGGCGAGCGCGCCGGCCGAGACGCCGGAGAGCAACGCGACGACCAGGGACAGCAGGGCGAGCACCGATGCCAGTGGTTTCACGCGCGTAAACTTCGGAAGAGGGTGACTGCGGTCCCGGCCGTAACTGTGAGGCGTTTTGAGCAAAAGACGCGTCGTCGTTACCGGCATGGGTGCCGTGACTCCCTTGGGCAATTCCCGCGAAGAGTTCTGGCGCCGCTTGGTCGCCGGTGAGTCGGGCGTGGGTACGATCTCCACCTTCGACGCCGCAGCGTTCGCCACGCGCATCGCCGCCGAGGTCAAGGACTTCAACCCCGAAGAGCTGATCGGCCGCAAGCAGGCGCGCCGGATGGACCGCTTCGCGCAGTACGCCTTCGTTGCGACGAAGGAGGCGATCGCCGACGCGGCCCTGCCCGACGATCAAGCGTTCAAGAATCAAGTCGGCGCGATCATCGGAAGCGGCATCGGCGGCATTCAAACCTTCTGGTACGAATCGCTCAAGGCGGCGCAGGTCGGGAACTGGACGAAGACCTCGCCGTTCTTCATTCCGATGCTGATGGCCAACGCCGCGCCGGCGCACATCTCGATGGCCTACGGTTTCCGCGGCCCGTTCTTCTCCGCGGCGAGCGCGTGCGCATCGGCCAACGACGCGATCGTGACCGCCTATAACGCGGTTGCCTACGGCGATTCCACCGCGATGATCACCGGCGGCACCGAGGCCTGCATCTCGCCGCTTGCGGTCGGCGGATTCTGCTCGATGAAAGCGATGTCGACGCGAAACGACGAGCCGGCCAAAGCCTCGCGTCCCTTCGACGCGCAACGCGACGGGTTCGTGCTCGGTGAAGGCGCGGGCATCTTGGTCTTCGAGGAGTACGAGCACGCGCGTGCGCGCGGCGCGAAGATCTATGCCGAAGTCCTGGGCTACGGGCAATCGGCCGACGCGTACGATCTCGTCGCGCCCGATCCCGACGGCAGCGGCGTTGCGCTCGCGTTTGCGCGCGCGTTTGCGTCGGCCGGCATCAGCCCCGACGACGTCGACTACGTCAATGCGCACGGCACCTCGACGCCGATGGGCGATCCCGCCGAATCCGAGGCGATCGAAAAAGCCTTCGGTGACCACGCCTTCAAGATGGGCGTGAGCTCGACCAAATCGATGCACGGGCACGCGCTGGGCGCGGCCGGCGGTTTGGAAGGCGTCGCCACCGTCATGGCCGTGGCGAGCGACATCATGCCGCCGACGATCAACTACGAATTTCCCGACCCGACGTGCCGGCTCGACTACGTGCCCAACGTCGCCCGCAAAGCGCCGGTGCGCATCGCGTTTTCGAACTCGTTCGGCTTCGGCGGGCACAACAGCGTGATCGTCTTCGGCAAGGTGCGCTGACGCGCGACTGCTATGGCCGGTGAGAATCGCAGGCGCCGTCTGCGGGCGCTGCTCGCCCGGGCGGGCGTGCGCGCGGCGGGCGATCTGACGCTGATCGAGCAGGCCTTCGTGCACGAAAGCCATGCCAAGGAAGGCGGCGGCAGTTCGAACGAGCGCATGGAGTTCCTCGGCGACTCCGTGCTCGGCGCGGTCACCGCGCGCTGGCTCTACGAACATTTTCCGCACGAGCCCGAAGGGCGCCTCACGGTGCGTAAGGCGGCGATCGTCAATGACGCGCAGCTTGCGCAGAGCGCGCGGCGGCTCGGTTTTCCCGAGCTGATTGCGCTCGGCACCGGGATGCGCAACGCCGGCGGCGCCGACAACACCTCGATCCTCGCCGACGCGTTCGAAGCCTTTGTCGGCGCGCTCGCGCTGCGCTACGGAACCGAACGAGCGCGGACGTTCGTGATCCGCGAGCACGTCGAGCAGCTCGACCACGCGCCCGAGGCGCTGCTCGACGCCAAGACCCGCCTGCAGCATTATGCACAGGAGCACCTGGCCGCGACACCGGTCTACCGCGACCGCAGCCGCGGCACGCCGCAAGCGCCGCAGTTTCACTCGAGCGTACAAGTCAAAGGCAAGACGTTGGGAACGGGAAGAGGTCCATCGAAGAAAGCCGCACAGCAAGCGGCCGCGCAAGCGGCTCTAGCCTCTCTATTGTCTACGGAACAACGATGAATTTAAAGAAGATCAAGGCCTTCGGATTCAAGACGTTCGCCGAAGCGACGTCGCTGGAGTTCGACAGCGGCATCACCGCCATCGTCGGGCCGAACGGATCGGGCAAGTCGAACCTGGTCGACGCCTTTCGCTGGGCGCTGGGCGAGACGTCGAGCCGCAGTCTTCGTTCGGGGAAGCTCGAGGACGTGATCTTTGCCGGCAACGAGAAACGCAAGCCGCTGGGCATGAGCGAAGTCTCGCTCACCTTCGACAACGCCGAAGGCAAGCTGCCGATCGAATTCAGCGAGGTCGAGATCACCCGCCGTGCTTACCGCGCGGGCGAGAGCGAGTACTTCATCAACCGCAATCAGGTGCGCTTGCGCGACGTCGTCGAGTTGTTGATGGGCACCGGTCTGGGCCCGGGATCGTATTCGATCGTCTCGCAAGGGCAGATCGACTCGATTCTCACCAGCAAACCGACCGAACGCCGAGCGCTCTTCGAAGAGACGGCCGGGATCAACAAGTTTCTCGCGCGTAAGCACGAGTCGATGCGCCGCCTCGAGCAGACCGAGGCCAATGCGATTCGCATCAGCGATTTGATCGCGGAACTCGAACGGCGCATTCCCGAGCTCGATACGCAGGTGCGCCGCGCGAAACGCTTTCGCAAGGTCAGCGCGCGCGTGCGCGACCTGGAGATCCTTTCGTATTTGCGCGCCAGCGCATCGCGCCGAACCGAACGCGAACGGCTGCGCGTCGAGCTTGAGAAACAAGATGAGGTTCGCGGTGCTGCCGCCGCCAAGGTCGCGCGGCTGGGCGCCAATCTCGCCGAGCTTCGCACGCGCGCCTACCAGCAAGAGCTGGCGTTGGAAGAGATTCGGGGCAGCGCGCAGAGCAAACGCGCCGAGCTGGCGCGCATCGAGGCCGACTATGCGGCGGCACTTGCCCGGCGTGAGGCGCTCGAATCGCAGTCCACGCAGACCCATGAAGACGCGGCACGCGTGCAAGCCGAGCGCGAAACGCTCGCGATCACGATCGAAAACCTCGAACGGCGATTGGCGCCGCTCGCGGCCGATCTCGAAGCCGGGCGTGACGCCGAACTGGCGGCGCAAACCGCGCTCGCGCAGGCGCGCGCGCAGCTCGACGCGATCTTCACGCGTCTGCGTGAAGTGGAGGCACATGCCGCGGCCGGCGCTGCGAAACGTGCCGAGCGCCGCGTGCAGGGCGAGAACCTGCGCGCCGAAGCGGATCGGCTCGAAGGCGAGGCTCACGCGGCACGCGAGCATGCCGGCCAGCTCGAGCTCGCCGCCGGTGCAGCTTCGCAAAAGTACGCGGAACGCGAGGCGCAGCTGGGCCGGTTCGAGTCGCAGCTTGCGCACGGGCGCACGCAGGCCGACGTCGCCGAGCAGACGCTCGCGCAAACGCAGAGCACGCTGGCGGACGCGCTTGCGGCGCATCGCGACCAGACCGGCGAGGTCAAGGCAGCGGAGTCGCGGCTGCACACGATCGAAGAGCTGGAGAATTCGCTCGAAGGACACGTCCCCGGCACGCGTGCCGTCGTCGAGGCCTGGCAGAGCGGCGATCTGCGCGGCATCGAAGGCATCGTCTCGAACGTCATTACCACCGACGAACGCTATGCGCGCGCGATGGACGTGGCGTTCGGCACGCGTCTCTCGAACATCATCACCAAGACGTCGGAAGACGCCGAGCACGCGATCGAGTTTCTCAACCGCAGCGAGGCGGGCCGCGCGACCTTCTTACCGCTCGACACGCTCGGCAATCGCGACGCGAAAGCGCTGACGCCCGAACTCGAGCACACGAACGGCGTGATCGGATACGCGCATACGCTCGTGCGCACGCAGCCGCTCTACGAAGGCGTGGTGCGCTTCCTCGTCGGCAACGTGTTGATCGTCGATACCTTGCAAACCGGGATTCATCTCGTGCGCGAGCGCGGATTGCGCGACACGATCGTCACCCTATCGGGCGAGCAGATCGCCGGCGGCGGCGCGATCACGGGCGGTCGCTTCAAGCGCGAGCGTTCGATCCTTTCGCGGCGCATGCAGGCGCAGGCGCTGCGCGATGCGCTTCCCGGCATGCGCGCTAAACTCGAAGCGCTCGAACGCGCGGCGGCCGAAGCCGGCCGGCGGGTGGAGGGTGCGGTCGCTGCACGCGACGCTACGCGGGAAGCGCAGGCGCGACTCGAGCTGCAGATCGCCGAACTGCGCACCGAAATGGCGGCGCTTTCCGCCGAACTCGAACGGATGCACGGCGAAGTGGCGCGAGCTCACGCGCAGGTCGATGGGGTGCTGGCGCGAGCGCGCGACGCGCGCGTGCGCGAGCACGATCTCGGGACATCAGAGTCCGATGTGCTTCACAGCGACGAAGAGCGCGTCGCGCTCGAAGCGGAGCTGGCGCGGGCGCGCGAGGAGATCTCGCGTGCGGAGACCGGGCAGCTCGATGCCAGTCATCGCGCGGGCGACTTGCGCGAGCGATCCGCAGCACTGACGGCCGAACGCGATGCGGCGCGCGGACGCTTGGGCATGCTCGATCAAGATAGCGAGCGCGCGCGTGTGGCGCGCGAGCAGATGCTGGCGGAGATTGGATCGCTGGTCGAGCAGACGCGTGACGCCCACGCGCATCTCGAAGGTTTGCGCCGCGGCGTCAGCGATCTCGACGTCAAGCTCGACGTTGCCCGCCGCGAGCGGGAGAGGATGCAGAACGAGCTGCTCGGGCTGGAAGCGGATCTGCGTACGGCCGAAAACGACGAGCGCGACGCCGTCGCGGGCGGCGAGCGCCATCGCATGCGCTCGGCCGAGATCGAGGCGGAGCTCGGGATGCTGGTTTCGCAGTTCGCGCAGAATCCGGCGACCGACGACGAGTGTCGCGACGTCGAGGCGCGCTTCGCAGACGAACCCGACACCGTCGTCGACGATCTGCCGCGCTTGCGCGACGAGCTCGGCCGCCTGCAAGCCAACGTCAATCTCAATGCCGAGGGCGAACGCGAAGAGGTCGCGGAGCGTGAGACGTTCCTGCGCACGCAGCTCGACGATCTCGCCAAAGCCCGCGAGACGCTGCTCGAGTCGATCAAGGAGATCGAGGCGCAATCGCAAGTGCTCTTCAACGAGACGTTCGAAAAGGTGGCGGCGGCATTTACCGAGATGTACGCCAAGCTCTTCCCCGGCGGCGAGGCGAAGATGTGGCAGACCAACCCCGAGAATCTCTCCGAGACCGGCATCGAGATCTCGGTGCAGCCGCCCGGCAAGAAGGTGATGTCGCTTACCGCGCTTTCGGGCGGCGAGCGCGCGATGACGGCCGCGGCCCTGATCTTCGCGTTGATCGCGGTCAAGCCGTCGCCGTTCTATCTGCTCGACGAGGTCGACGCCGCGATGGACGACGCGAACGTAGAGCGTTTCTCCGACCTGGTGCGCGAGCTCGCGGGCGATTCGCAGATGATCCTCGTCACGCACAACAAGAAGACGATGGAATTGGCGGACCGCATGTACGGCGTAACGATGAGGGAGCCGGGGGTCAGCGCGATCATCGCGGCGACGCTCAGCCAGGAGCGGCATTCGGAGCTCGCGCTTGCCTGACCGCACCAAACCGGCGGCGCTGCTCTCGCTTTCGGATAAGACGGGATCGGTTGAGCTCGCCCGCGCGCTGCACGCGCGTGGAACGGCGATCTACGCGACCGGTGGTACGAAGCGCCACCTCGACGAGCACGGCATTCCTTCGCTCGACGTCAGCGAGATGACGGGCTTTCCCGCGCTTTTCGACGGACGGGTGAAGACGCTGCATCCCAAAGTCTTCGGGGCGATTCTCTACGATCGCGATAATCCCGAACACGAGGTGCAAGCCGAGAAGTATGCTATCGCGCCGATCACGGTCGTCGCCGTGAACTTATATCCGTTCGAAGCGACGGTGGAGCGCGAGGGAACCACGCACGCGGAGGCAATCGAGCAGATCGACATCGGCGGGGTTTCGCTGTTGCGTGCCGCGGCCAAGAACTATCAGCACGTAACGGTGCTGACCCATCCGTCGCAATACCTGGCGTTCATGGACGCGCTGGATGCCGGCGACGTACCCGAAGCATTGCGCCGCGATTTCGCCGTCGCCGCGTTCGAACGCACGGCCGAGTACGACGCTGCGATCGCCCACTACATCGCCGCCGAAGGGACGGTGCTTCCCGGCGATCTGCCCGGCGCGCTCGAACTCACGCTGCCGCTCGCGCAACGCCTGCGCTACGGCACCAATCCACAGAACCGCGCGGCCTTCTATCTCGATCGCCCCGATCGCTTGCCGCGTCAGCTTCACGGCAAAGAGCTTTCCTATAATAATCTGCTCGATCTGGATGCGACGCTGCGCATGCTCGCACGCGCGCCGCTGGGCGCGGCGTTCGGCAGCGAGCACGAACGTTTCGTGCGCGCCGCGGTGGTGAAACACACGGTGCCGTGCGGCGTTGCGCAGCGCTCGCGCGTCGGAAAGGCGGTCTACGACGCGCTCGAGGCCGATCCGGTTTCAGCCTACGGCGGTATCGTCGCGGCCGATGCGAAGATCGACCTCGAAGCGGCGCAGGCGCTGGCGCGATTCTTCCTTGAAATGGTCGCCGCACCGGCGTTCGACGACGACGCGCTGGAGCTCCTGAAAGCGACGAAGAAGCTCAAGGATCTGCGAGTGATGCAGTTTCCGCCCGCGCTGCCCGAGGAGCTCGCGCGCGAGTTGCGCGTTCGCAGCGCGCTCGGCGGCGTGCTGGCGGAGGACGACAATCCCGCCGCGACGCCGGAGACCTGGCGCGTCGTCTCCAAGCGCGAGCCGACCGCGCAGGAGTGGCACGACCTGGCGTTTGCGTGGGACGTCGTGCGGCACGTGAAATCGAACGGTATCGTGGTCGCGAAGGGCGGCACGACGCGCGGGATCTGCGCGGGACAGACGAATCGCGTGAGCGCGGTGGAGATTGCGGTGCAGCGCGCGGGCGAGCAAGCCCGCGGCGCAGCCTGCGCGAGCGACGGTTTCTTTCCGTTTGCCGACGGTCTCGAAGCCGCAGCCGCGGGCGGCTGCAGCGCGATCATCGCGCCCGGCGGTTCGATTCGCGACCAGCAGGTCATCGACGCCGCCGACAAGCTCGGGGTCTCGCTCGTCTTCTCGTCGTATCGCTACTTCCTGCACTAATGCCGTCATCCCGAGCGTAGTCTTGACGGCAGCACGCTCGCGATGACAGGGGAGGGACCCGATGCCGCGATTTCTGCATACGTCGGTCTTCGTCAACAACATGGACGAATCGATCGACTTCTACGTCAACAAACTGGGCCTGAAGCTCCTTGACGGGCCGTTCCATTATCCCGGCAACGCCGATATGGCGTTCGTCGGCAGCGACTGGAATGCGTACATCGAGCTGGTCTACGATCTGGAAGAACATCCGCCGTACGCGATCGGCAATCGCTACGAACACCTCGCAATCGAGGCCGACGGCGAACTCGAGCCGTACGTCAAGCAGCTGCGCGATCGCGGCGTGAAGATCCTCAAAGACGTCTACAAGTCGCCGAGCGGCACGCGCGCCATCGCATTCATCGAAGATCCCAACGGTATTCCGGTCGAGGTGCTCGAGCCGCGCAAAGCCGCCGTGCTCTCCTAGCGGTACACGAAGGGATCCGTAGGCGCCGCGACCGCCGTCAATTGCTCGACGTGCAGGCGCAGCGACCCGCCGGCGTTGACGAGCGTGCCGCGCGCGCGCAGCCACGTGCCGTCGTCGCGCGCGACGTTACGATCGAGCATCAGCGCAACCGGTGCCGCGTCCGCGCGACAGCAGGTGATCGCGTACCGGACCAGCATGTGTGCGGAAACGGCGGTGCCGGTGAAGTCGACGTGCTCGCCGGGGAAGGCGTCGCTCAGCGTGGTCTCGGTCGCGCGGTAGACCGGCGCGGGTGCACCGATCACGACCACCGCGAGGACGATCCCCGCCACCGCGCGGCCGGTGCGCGCCGTCTGTCCTCGCGCCTGCCACGCAAGGATCGCGCACACGAGCGCGCAGCATGCGAGCGGCAGCGTCATGCGCGGGTGTACGAACGTCCCGCCATGATGCCACGCAACCAGCGCGCACGCGACGCCAAGGACGAGATAGGCCCACGGATCGGGCGCGCGATCGAACCGGCGCGGTCCGCGCCACGCGAAGATATCGATGATGCCGGCCGTGCCGAGCACGCCGGCCGCCGCCCACGGAGCGCTTGCGCGTAGTGTCGCGGCAAGCGCGACGCCGCCGAGCGCACATGGCGATGCGATCGCACCGAGTACCGCACCCAGGAGCAGGGCGAGCGGTGGCGTCAAGGCGTGCAACGGCAGCACCGGCACGACGATCGCGACGCCCGCGGCCAGCACGGCGGACGGCGCGAGGCGCGCGAGCTCGGCGAGCAGATCGGAAGGCGCGCCGTGCTCGTGATGCGGCATCCGGCGCGCCACCGCCGTCGCCGCCGCCAGGCGCGCAAGCGCAACCGGGATACCGAACAGGGCCGCGGTTGCGAGCGCGGCGGGAATCGACCGCGCCGCGGGGCCGTTGCCGCAGCCGCATCCGAGCCACGGCGCGACCGGCGCGGCGAGTGCGGCGACGACGAGGTACGGCACGCACTCGAGCACGATGCTGGCCGCGCCCGCCACCAATGCGGCGACGGTTTGCGGTGCAAGTGCCGCCAGTGCAAGTGCACACGCGACGTAGATCGCAGGGCGCATACGGTACGATCCCACCGCGGGCGCGAACATCAAGGGTTGTCGGGGCGCTCTGCGAACCCCGAGAGCGGCATGCCCTCCAAGTTCACCGCACCGCGCGGCACGCAGGATATTCTGCCGCCGGTCTCCGCTGATTGGCTCGACCTCGAACGCCGGATCCACGCGCTCGCGACGCGTTTCGGCTATGGCGAGATTCGCACGCCGATGTTCGAAGCGACCGAGCTCTTCGTGCGCGGTGTCGGCGAGACGACCGACATCGTCGAGAAAGAGATGTACACGTTCGTCGACAAGGGCGATCGCAGCATGACGCTGCGCCCGGAGTGGACCGCGCCGGTGATGCGTGCCGCGCTCGAGCAGAATCTCTTTGCGCAGGGCCCGCAGCGCTTGTACTACGTCGGGCCGATCTTCCGCTACGAGCGGCCGCAGAAAGGCCGCTATCGTCAAGCGCACCAGTTCGGTGTCGAATGCACCGGCTACAGCGGACCGGAAGCCGACTTCGAGGTGATCTCGATGGCCCGGCAGCTCATCGAAGGCTACGCGATCACCGATGCGCACCTCCGCCTCAACACCATCGGCGACGAGCAGTGCCGCCCGCTGTACCGGAAAGCGCTAGTGGAGTACTTCACCGCGCATCGCGAGCAGCTATCTGAAGATTCTCGGCGTCGCCTCGGCATGAACCCGTTGCGCATCCTCGACAGCAAGGACGAAGGCGATCGCGCGTTGGTCGAACGCGCGCCGTCGATGAACGCGTTTTTGTGCGAGGGGTGCCGCGAACACTTCGACGCGTTGCGCGCTTACCTCGATGCCGCGCAGATCTCGTACGCGGTCGACCCGTCGATCGTACGCGGACTCGACTACTACACGCGCACCGTCTTCGAGATCACGTCGAATGCGCTCGGTGCGCAGTCGACGGTTTGCGGCGGCGGGCGGTACGACGGACTGGTCAAATCGCTCGGCGGTCCGGACGTGCCGGCCGTGGGCTTTGCGCTCGGGCTCGAGCGCTTCCTGATGATCCTCGAAGCGACGCACGGTGAGCGCAAGATGCGGCGGTACGGCGTGCAGGCGATCGCGCTCGGAGCGCAAGCGCGGGCGACCCTGGTGCCTCTGGTTGCTGCGCTGCGCAGCGTGCTCGAGATGCCCGTCTTCATCGACTACGACGACCGCAAATTGCTCGCGCATCTGAAGATCGCCGATCGCAACAACGCGCGCTACGCGCTGATCCTCGGCAGCGACGAGCTCGCCGCGGGCGAGCTGGCCCTGCGCGATCTCGAGACGCGCAGCGACCGGCGGGTCGGCCTTGCTGCGGGAGACGTTGCGACCGCTCTTGCCGAAAGGGCGCAGTAATGGCTTACGAAGACGAAACCGAGACCATCCAGTCGCTCCTCGACATCATGCACGAGCACGATCTCGACCGCATCAAGGTGAAGATCGGCGACGCCGTCTACGAACTCGTCCGCCGTGAAGCGGGCGCGCAGATCGTCGCGCCGGCGATGGCCGCCGCCGCGCCTGCGGCGCTCACCGAGGGCACGACCGCACCGGCCCCGGCCAACGTCAAGCGCGTGACGGCGCCGCTCACCGGCGTTTTCTATCGCTCCTCGTCACCGGATGCCGAGCCGTTCGTGAACGTCGGCGAGCGGGTGGACGTCGGCTCGGTGCTCTGCATTCTCGAAGCGATGAAACTCTTCAACGAGATTCAGAGCGACTACGCCGGCACGGTTGCTCGCATCGTTCCGGAGAACGGCGAACTCGTCTCGCAGGGTGACGAGCTCTTCTGGATCGCACCGTGAAAACCGAGAAGATCGACTACAAGGCGCAGCGCGGCTACGACGAACTGATCGCCGATCGCGCCGGATTGCTCGAGCGCCCGCATTACAAACGCGAAGTGGAAGCAATCGCCGATGCGATCGTTGCGGCATTGCGCGACGGCAAACGCATCTATTGGTGCGGCAACGGCGGCAGCGCGGCGGAAGCGCAGCACATGGCGGCCGAGCTTTCCGGACGTTACCTGCGCGAGCGTCCCGGACTGAACAGCGAAGCGCTCTCCGTCAACACGTCGACGCTCACGTGCGTCGGGAACGACTACGGCTACGACGACGTCTTCGCTCGCCAGGTGCAGGCGTTCGTGCAGCCCGGCGACGTCGTGATCGGCATGACGACGAGCGGCACGTCGCGCAACATCGTGCGCGCACTCGAGGAAGCGCAGCGTAAGGGCGCGCTCACGGTCTGCTTCACCGGCAACGGCGGCGGCGCGGTTACGAACTTCAGCGATCTGGTGTTGATGGGGCCCGACGGGTATGCGGCGATCGTCCAAGAGGTGCACCAGGTGATGGCGCACATCGTCTGCGATCTGGTCGAGCAGAAGCTCATCTTCGAGGATCATATCGCATGAGCGCGACGTTGCTCACGAGTGACGCTCGCGCGCTCGTCGAGCACATGCGCGGCCGCTCGATTTTGGTCGTCGGCGATCTCATGATCGACGAGTGGATTTGGGGCGCGGTCACGCGGATCTCTCCCGAGGCGCCGGTTCCCGTGGTGGCGGTGACCGATCATTCGTTCACGCTCGGGGGCGCCGGGAACGTCGCAAACAATCTCGTCTCGCTCGGTGCACGCGTTGAGTTCGTGGGCACCGTCGGCGAGGATGCGTTTGCCGGCGACGTGCGGCGGATGCTGCGCGAGGAGGGTGTCGACGACGCCGGCGTGCTCACCGTGAACGATCGCCCGACGACGCGTAAGACCCGGATCGTCGCACACAATCAGCAAGTCGTTCGCGCGGACTGGGAGCTTACGGCGCCGCTGCCGCCGGCGGATCGCGCCCGCGTCGCCGCGCACGTGCGCGCGCGCGCGTCCGCGGTCGACGCGGTGATTCTCAGCGACTACGCAAAGGGGCTGCTCTGCGCCGACGTCGTTGAAGCGGCGCGCGGTTGCGCGCTCGTCTTGGCCGACCCCAAGCCGCAAAACGTCGCGCTTTTTTCGGGCGTCACGTGCGTTGCGCCCAACGTCGCGGAAACCGCCGCCGCCACCGGGATCGCGATCACCGACGACGAGTCGCTCGAATTTGCCGGCGCGCGCCTGCTGGATAAACTGCGCTGCCGCTACGTGGTGGTGACACGCGGCGAGCGCGGGATGTCGCTCTTCGGCGGCAAAGGCGAGCGTTTGGCCATTCCCTCCGTCGCGCGCAAAGTCTACGACGTATCGGGCGCGGGCGATACGGTGATCGCCGTGCTCTCGCTCGCGCTTGCGGGCGGTGCGACGATCGAGCGAGCGATGCAACTCGCAAACTTTGCGGCCGGTGCCGTGGTCGAAAAACTCGGGACGGCGACGGCGAGCGGCGACGAGATCATCGCGCTGATCGAGCATGGCCACTCCTGAGTTGTTCGCGATGCTCCTCGATATCGAAACCGCGGCAGCGTGGCGCGAAGATCAACGCGCGCGCGGCCGGCGCGTCGTCTTTACCAACGGCGTGTTCGACCTATTGCACGCGGGCCACGTGGAGTATCTTGCGTGGGCGCGCGAGCAAGGCGATGCGCTGATCGTCGGCGTCAACGGCGATGCGTCGGTACGCGCGATCAAGGGCGAGAGCCGCCCGATCGTGCCTTTCATCGAACGCGCCTTCGTGCTGCGCGCGTTACGCAGCGTCGACGCGATCGTGGAATTCGGTGAATCGACGCCGGAAGCGCTGCTCGAACGCATCCGCCCGGACGTGCACGTCAAGAGCGCGCAGTATCGCGAAGAGGATCTTCCCGAGCGCGCCGTCGTGCTGGCGCACGGCGGCGAGATTCGCCTCGCGCCGCATCGCGCCGGGCGCAGCACGACCGACATCATCGGCGAAATCGTCGCGCGCTACGGGGCGCCGTAAAAAGACCCGATGAGAATCGCCCTTACCGCGAACGGCCCGGGTGAGGTTGCCGGATGGTTCCGTCCGCTCGTGCGACGGCTGTACGAACGCGACCCCGATCTCGAGGTGCACCTGTTCTGCGTGCCCGACGACTACGCGACCGGGTATGAGGCGGATCTCGCGCAGCGCCTCTTTCCGAGCGCGCACGTCTACGATCCCAAGACCTACCTGCGCGTTGCGCTCGGCCGCAGCGCTCCGGGCTTGCCCGAGCGCGTCGACGTCGTGCAGTATCTCGGCGGCGATCTGATGCACGCGCAGCGCTTGCACGCGCGGCTGCACGGGTTCGCGTCGACGTACAAATTCTCCAAGCGCGCGTATCGCCGGCGATTCGCGCGGTTCTTCGCCGTCGACGAGAAGAACGTCGCGCAACTGCGGGAGACGGGCGCGCCGGAAGAGCGAATCGTGCGCGTCGGGAATCTCGCGATCGACGGTGCGTTGTTGGAGGCGCAACAGCCGCTCGAGCCGGGCGCACCGGACGACGGCATCTTGGTGATGCCGGGTTCTCGAGCCTACGAAGTCGACAACATGATCCCGTTCTACTTCACGATGGCGGTACGCATCAAGCGAGAGCGACCCGAGATCCCCATCGCCTTCGGTCTCTCACCGTTCACGCCGCTGGCCGACGTTCGCGCGGCGATCCAGCGTGGCGGAATTCCGCAGATGTACGCGCAAACCGGCCGGCTCGTCGAAGAGCACGGCCGTGCCTACCTGGTGACCGGCGACAACGCGCAGCGCTTTCCCATTTTGCACAATGCGCTGGCCGCGGCGCTGCACGCGCGGCTCGTCGTCACGATCCCGGGAACCAAATGCATCGAGCTCGCCGCACTCGGTGTGCCGATGATCGCGATTACGCCGCTCAACGCGCCGGAAAAGATTACCATCAACGGCCCGCTGACCTACTTGGATCGCATTCCGCTCGTCGGTGCAACGCTCAAACGAGCCGTTGCGGTGGGCGTCTCGCGCCACTTTACCTTTCATACGCAACCCAACATCGACGCCGGCGAGTTCGTACTGTGTGAGTTGCACGGCACGCTCACGCCCGGGCGCGTGGGGCGCGTTGCGCTCGAGCGCTTCGACGACCGGGCATGGCTTGCGCGCAGCCGCGAGCGGCTCGCGGCGCTCTATGCCGATCACGTGGGGGCGGCCGACCGGATGGCCGAATCGCTCATCGACCTCGCAGGTACGTAGCCGAAGATAGCAAGGATCCGTATGCGCATCTCCGTCATCATAGCGACCAAGGATCGTGCACCGTACCTCGAGCGGGCGTTCGCTTCGCTGGAGGCGCAGATCGATGCGCCCTCCTTCGAGCTCGTGGTCGCCGACAACGGATCGTCCGACGACACGAAGGCGGTCGTCGAGCGCCTTGGGGCGCGCGGTCGCTTTCCCGTGCGCTACGTCTTCGAGCCCGAACCCAATCGTGGGAAGGCGCGCAATCGCGGCATTGCCGTCGCACAAGGCTACCTGGTGCTTTTCGTCGACGACGACGTGCAGCTTCCGCCGGGCTTTCTCGCCGCGCACGAAGCGGCGCACGACGCGCCGAACTTGGTGGTGAACGGTCCGATCCTCAACGTGCCCTCGTACGAGGATCGCCCCAAACCGGCGCCCGCCAACTACTCGCGCGCATTTTTGTGCACGTGCAACGCCTCGTTGCCCAAGCGTGCGATCGAGGAGGCCGGCGGATTCGACGAAGCCTTCCATCTCTACGGCTGGGAGGACACCGAACTCGGGGTGCGCCTGCGCGAAGCGGGGATGCGGTGGCGTTTCGCGTGGGACGCGTACCTGTGGCACATCAAATCCGCGCGCGACAACACGCTCGAGGTGGAGACGCGTAAGGCACTCGAGCGCGCACGGATGGCGCGTCACTTCCTCGAAAAAACAGCGTCGCCGCGTGCGCGCATGGCGACCGGGGCGCATCCGCTGAACATGCTGCGGGCACGTTATCTCTTGCCCGACGCGCTGCTGGCGTTCTATGCCGGCCTTGCGACGAGTCATCGCGTGCCGGCCTTCATCCGCACGCTCGCGCGCGCGCAGTTTCTCGACGGTATGTACTCGCGCGAACTCGTGCGCGTGCTCGACGAGCCGGCGCACGCATGACACGTGCGCTACTCTATTGCGCCGGCGGCGGCATCGGTGACTCACTCGTCGCCTCGGTCGTCGCTCGGGCGCTGCGCGCGCGTTACGATCGCGTCGATGCGCTGACGCTGCCGGGACATCGCAGCGCGCTCGAACGCGTGCCGGATCTCGATGAGGTCCTCACCGACGACGACGGCGACGAACGTGCGCTCGCGGCTGCGCTGAGCGAGCGAGCGTACGACGCGAGCATCGTAACGTGGGCCACGGCGCGCGCGGCGCGCGTGCCTCGCATGGCCGGCATCGCCGTGCGCGTCGGTCAGGCGCGGCGGCTCTATTCGCGGGAGTTCACCAAACGCGTCGTGGTGCGCAGCGAACTCGGCGACGTGACCTCTCCATGGGTCGACATTCTGCTCGATTACGCGCGCGCCGTGGGTTGCGACACGTCCGATCGGATTCCGCGTTTCGTCCCGACGCCGCAAGATGAAGCGCAGGCAGCCTCCGTCATGCTGGGGTGCGAGCCGATGGCGAGCCCCGAAGCGGGGAGGGAATACGTCATCCTCCATCCGACGAACGCGATCGCGTCGCGTCGCGGCATCTGGCCGGTTGGCGGCTGGGCGGCATTGGCATCTGCGCTCGCCGATACGTTCGCATGCACCGTCGTGCTGAGCGGCGCGAAGGATGACGAAGCGATCAATGCCGCCATCGTTCGCCACGCCCGCGATGCGCGGGTCGTCGATATCGCCGGCAAACTGAGCATTGGCGCGTTTGGCGCGGCTGCGCAGCGGGCGCGCGCATTCGTCGGCATTACCACGGGAACGATGCATGTCGCGGCGGCGGTCGGCACGCCGACGGTCGGAATCTTTCCGTTTCAGAGCGACTTCCCCGAGCGCTGGGGACCGCTTGGAGCGAGCACCGCAGTCGTACGCGCGAGCTATCCGTGTCACGCCGGCGATACGAAGGAAAGCTGCCGCGATTACGCCTGCATCGAACGTCTCGACGTAGACCGGATCGTCGCTGCCGCACAGTCGCTGACCGGAGGCATTCGTGCGCGCCACGATACAACTGTGCACCTATAACCGCGCCGCGCTGCTCGAGCGCGTCCTCGATGCCTGCTTCGAACAGACCTTCGATCCGAGCGCCTACGAGGTGGTGCTGGTGAATGACGGCTCGACCGATACGACGGCCGACGTAATCACACGCGCGCGGCGGCGTGCCACGTGCCGTTTCGAAACGATCGACCAACCCAACAGCGGACTTGCCGCGGGGCGTAATGCCGGTATCGCGCGGTCGAGCGGCGAGCGAATCATCTTCATCGACGACGACGTGCTGCCGCTTCCGAACTTCGTTGCTGAACATTGGCGCTCGCACCAACGCGCGCCCAACGCGATCGTACGCGGCGGCGCGATCAACGTCGAGAGTTTCGACGAGCTGCCGCCGCCGATTTGGCATATCACCGACTACAGTGCCAACTACTTCTGGACGACCAACGTCTCCGTGCCGCTTGCGACGATACGCGCCATCGGCGGTTTCAACGAGTCGTTTTCCGAGTACGGATGGGAAGATATCGACGTCGGGCTGCGGCTGCGTTTTCGCGGTGTGCGCGCGGTCTTCAATCCCAAGGCGCTCGTCTATCACTACAAGCCGCGCCCGCGCAGCGGTAACGTCGAGCGGATGATCGCGCAGGCGCGAGCGCAGGCGCGCACCGCCGTGCAGCTCGCCGGGATTCATCCGCACTGGCGCACCTATCTGGCGACCGGCATGACGCCGTTGCAGCGCGGTTGGTACCGCTGGCGCGGGGGTGAGCGCAGCGCGCGCGCGCTGCGCGCGCGGATCGGCGACCTTTCGAGCGAACGCGCGCTCTCGAATCGCGAGCTGCGCGCGGCGCGCAGCCTCGCGGCGTACGCCTACTTCGAGGAGCTGGAGAAGACCCTTCGGGGTGACAGTGTAGGTTGAAGATCCTGCTGTCGCGGACGGATCGCATCGGCGATTTGATCCTCTCGACGCCGGCGATTGCAACCGTGCGCGCGTCGTTTCCGAACGCGCGCGTCACGATGGTGACGAGCCCCTACAATCGCGTCGTGATGGAACGCAACACCGACGTCGACGACCTCGTCGACCTTCCGCGCGAGGTGCGCAGCGACACGTTCGGTGCGCGCTTTCGCGATTACGACATCGCGATCGCGCTCGCGCCGCGCGCGATGGACATCGGGCTGGTCGGTGCGACGCACGCGCGAGTGCGCGTGGGTTATACGTACGTGCGGCGCTGGCTTGCGCGCCTGACGGCGCGGCTCTCGCTCAACCGGGTGATGATCAGCCCGGCGGATCCCGATCTCTGCGAGCGCGATCCGGCGCGAGTCGTGCCGCACGAAGTGGATCAACTGCTGGAGCTGGTGGAACTCGCCGGGGCTCGCACGCGCGAGACGGAGCTGCGGCTCGACGTCTTCGACCAGGATCGCGTGGCGCTCGACGGTCTCCCCGGCGAGCCGGTGGTGCTGCATTTGGGACAGCGGTGGTTTTCGCAAGGCAGCACGCTCGAGAGTACGCTTCACCTAGCCGACGAGCTGCGGGCCGCCGGCGCCCCGCTCGTGGTGAGCTGCCCCGAGGAGTCCGATGCCGTGGCGCCGGCATTCGAGCGTCGCGGTCATCTCGTTGCGCGCGGCCTGCCGTTTTTCCAGTGGGCCGCGCTCTTCGAGCGGGCGCGTTGCGTGGTAACCGTCGACACCGGTGCGACCCATGTCGCAAGCGCCGTGCGCAGGCCCACGTTGGTTGCTTTCGAACATCGCTATTTCCGGCTCAATTCGCAAGAATGGGCACCGTATCACGTGCGGAGCGTGCTGGTGCGCAAGCCGGGTTCCGAGGACGATGCGGCGCTGGCCGAGTTTCGCGCGCAGATCGTCGCCGGCGTTCATGAATTGATCGATGCCTGAAATTTCGGTCGTCGTTCCGACCTACAACCGGTTGGAGACGCTCGCCTACGTGCTCCCCACGCTGCTCGCGCAGGATCTCGCGCGGGGCGAATTCGAGGTGCTCGTCTGCGATTCGAACTCGACCGACGGCACGGCGGCGTTCATGGCGCGTACGTGCGCGGAGCATGCAAATCTTCGTTATCTGCCCGCAGCCTACAGCGGACGTGCCGCAGCTCGCAACGCCGGCATCGCGGCAGCTGCGGGCGAGGTGGTGCTCTTCAACGATTCGGATATCTTCGCATCTCCCGATCTGCTCTCGCAGCATCTGCGTCACCATCGCCGGCGGCGCAACGTTGCCGTCGTCGGGCTCGAGGTGCAGGTCAAAGACTTCGATGACTATGCGTACAAGCGCGATCATCCCCAGGCGCGCGGCCACCTGCACAAACCGGCGCGCAAGCGACTGCCTTGGCTCTATTTCCTCACCGGGAACGCATCGGTGCGGCGCGACGACCTGCTTCGCGTCGGCTGCTTCGACGAGAGCTTCACCGGGTATGGACACGAGGATCTCGAGCTCGGTTACCGGCTCGAACGCGCCGGCGTGCAGATCCTCTACGAACCGCACGCGGTCAACTACCACTGTCAGGACGTGCCTCACGAAGATCAAAAGGAAAAGATGCGGCTGGCCGGGCGCTCGACGGTGCGATTTTATCGGAAGCATCCCGACTTTACGGTGCGCTTGAACTTGGGGATGACGCCCGTCTCGCTGGGACTCCACTCGGTGCTCGAGCGTGTGCCGGGCCTGCTCGCATTTTTCGATGCGCGATCGGGGCGTTCGAAGTTCGCGCGAGATCTCGTGCAGCAGTATCATTATGTCTCCGGCGTCAAGGACGCACTTCGACAAGCTGAAAAGGAACGACGTGTCAACTAAGCGATTTTCATGCGGCGCCTTACGCGGGAGCAACGCCGGCGAGCGGGTGGAGCTCTGCGGCTGGGTCAACCGGCGGCGCGACCACGGCGGATTGATCTTCGTCGACCTGCGCGACCGCGACGGCATCACGCAGATCGTCTTCGATCCCGAGCGCGAGGCCTTCAAGGAGGCCGAGCACCTGCGCAACGAGGACGTGCTGCGCGTGCAAGGCGCCGTTCGCGCGCGTCCGGCCGGAACCGAGAACGAAGGCCTTGCCACGGGTGCGATCGAGCTCGGCGTTGAGTCGCTCGAGGTGCTCAACCGCTCGCAGGTTCCGCCGTTCCAGATCAACATCGACGTCGACGTCGACGAAAATCTCCGCCTCGAGTACCGCTATCTCGATCTGCGCCGTCCACGCATGCAGCGCAATATCCGCATGCGGCACGCGATCGTGAAGGCGATGCGTGATTTCTTCGACGAGCGGGATTTCGTCGAGATCGAAACGCCGATGCTGATCAAGAGCACTCCGGAGGGCGCGCGCGACTATCTGGTGCCTGCGCGGCTCTATCCCGGCATGTTCTATGCGTTACCGCAGTCGCCGCAGCTCCTCAAACAGATCTCGATGATCGCCGGCTTCGGTAAATACATGCAGATCGCGCGCTGCATGCGCGACGAGGACCAGCGCGCCGACCGCCAGCCCGAGTTCACCCAGCTCGACGTCGAGATGTCGTTTATTACGCAAGAAGACGTGCTCGAGGTGATGGAGTCGTGCATGCGCTTCGTCTGGAAGCGGTGTCTGGGCATCGAGCTCGGGCCGTTCCCGCGCCTCAAACACGAAGACGCGATCGCGCGCTACGGCGTCGACAAACCGGACTTGCGCTTCGGTCTCGAACTGGCCCACGTGAATGAGATCTTCGCCGGCACGGAGTTCGTCGTGTTCAAATCGGTCATCGACGCCGGCGGTGCGATCATCGCGCTGCGCTATCCCGGCGGCGCGTCGCTCTCGCGCCGCGACTTCGATGCGCTGACGGAAGACGCGAAGCAGCTCGGTGCGAAGGGCATGGTGTGGGTCGCACTCGCGCCCGACGGTGCGAAGTCATCGGCAGCGAAGTTCATCTCGAACGAGCAGATCGCGAAGCTGCGTTCGGCAACGCAGAGCGAGACGGGGGATGCGATCCTGGTCTTCGCGGATGAGCGCCCGCTGGCGTCGGCGGTCGCCGGAAAGATGCGCAACGTCGTCGGCGAGCGCTGCGGGCTGCGCGATCCCAAGTCGTTTTCGTTTTGCTGGGTCTTGGATTTTCCGTACCTGGAGCTCGACGAGGAGACCGGCAAGCCCGTGCCCTCGCACCATCCGTTCACCTCGCCGGGCGAGGATCAGTGGCATTTTATTGACACCGACCCGTTCAAGATGCGCGCGCAGCACTACGACATGGTCCTCAACGGTTGGGAACTTGGGTCGGGATCGATTCGTATCCACAAACCCGAGTTGCAGCGCAAAATCTTCACCATGCTCGGGATGAGCGCCGAGCAGATCGAACAACGGTTCGGCTTCTTCGTGCGCGCACTCGAATACGGCGCGCCGCCGCACGGCGGCATGGCACTCGGCATCGATCGTATCGTGATGCTGGCATGCGAGGAGGTTGACCTCCGGGAAGTCATCGCCTTTCCGAAGAATCAGGTGGCGCGCGACGTCATGATGGATGCCCCGACTCCCGTTCCAGAGGAATTGTTGCGAGAACTTTACTTACGCAGTACGGCCCCGCAAGCGCCCACGGGCCGATAATCGAAACGTGAGGCTTCGACTCGTCGTCGCATTTGCGGCCGCCGGCGCGTTCATCGCGCTCGCCGGCCTCGCGGGGCTGCCTGCCCTCGCGGTGGCACGCGGCCCGTCATGCGGCGAAAAGCTTTTCACGAACGAGTTGGGAATCCAAATTCGCGTTCTCTGGGCGAAGAACGGCGCGGTTCAGCGCTTTGAAGTCGTGGACTCGAAGGAAAATCCGGAAGAGACCAACGACATGAAGGTCGATCTGGAGAGGGTTTACGGCGACGAGGGCGCCGGAGCGCCTCCGCTGCAAATCGTGTCCTTCAAACCGGGAGGAAGCGGCGGCATGATGGTTCCTGATAAGGCAGTCGATTCGTGCGGGCGAACGATCTCGTTCTAGTTGCGCTGATCGTTCCCGCCGGTTGCGCCGGCGGCCACACCGCCCAAAGCACGTCGCCCTCACCGCAGCCGTCGCTCGCCGCCTTGCATTCGTGCGAGATCCGAGAGTTTTCGCTGGACGGAGCCGATCTCGTGGTCCAAGCCAATGCCGACGGTACGCCCGCGTCGATCGTCGTGGTGCGCGCGCCGGACGACGAGGCCCGCATCAAAGCCTTTCAGGACGCGCGCAAGGCGTTCGGCGATCCCAAGCCCGATCCGCGCACGCAGATTTTGCAGCTGCGCGACGGTCTCACGCAGCTCACCGACATGTGCGGCCGTCCCGTTATGGCGAGCCCGACGCCAGCAGCTTCTTCGTCCGGGTAAAGATCGCGTCGAACATCGCCACGGTCAATTTTCCCGTGTTCGTGTTTTGGCGGCTGGGATGATAGGACGCGATGACGGCGATCCGTCGCGTACCGTTCGTTGCGACGAACTCCGCGCCGTGACCGAATTTCGCCGATCCTTCGAGCGCGAAGCCGCGTTCACGCAAGACGCGAAGGATCGCGTCGAAGCCGATTGACCCGAGCCCAATCATCACGCGCAGGCTCGGCAGCACGTCGAACTCCTCGACCAGATACGGAAAACAGTTACGTAGTTGCCGCGGCGTCGGCTTGTTCTGCGGCGGCGCGCAGCGCGCGGCGGCGCTGATGATGCAGTCGTGCAGCGTGAGACCGTCGCGAGCATCGGTTGCGTTGGGTTGCGATGCGAAGCCGGCGCGGTGCAGCGCGGGATACAAGAAGTCGCCCGACGCGTCGCCGGTGAACATGCGCCCGGTGCGATTGCTGCCGTGCGCGCCGGGTGCCAAGCCGACGAGCATCACGCGCGCGCCGGTGTCGCCGAATGCCGGAACCGGCTTGCCCCAATAACGTTGATCGGCGTACGCGCGGCGCTTTTCGCGCGCGATGCTCCGGCAATAGGCGCGAAGTTCGGGGCAGCGATCGCAGGCGACGATCCTGCGCTCGATCGAAGTCAGCGTTTTCACGATAGTGTGAAACGTTCCTCACGAATGAAGTCGATGAAGCGTGTGGCGGCGGGACCGTAGCCCGAGGTGCGCGTCACGAGCGACATCGTGCGCATGATGCGCTGCGGCTCGACCGAGAGCAACGCGACGTTGGGGCCCGGCGTGTTGCCCAGCATGCGCGGATAGAGCGCGACGCCAAGCCCTTCGGCAACGAGCGAGCGCACCGTGAGCGAGTCCTCGCTTTCGAAGGCCACGCGCGGCTCGAATCCGGCTTCGCGCGCGAGCTGGAAGAGCAGATGCGTGGTCGCCGAGCCGGGACGAAAGATTACGAACGCTTCGTCACGCAGCTCATCGATGCGCACGCTGTGGCGCGGCGCAAGCCGATGGCGCGACGCAACCGCGACGACGAGTTCGTCCTCGTAGAGCGGCTGTTCGCGGAAGTCCGGTGCGTGCAGGTGCTGACCGGTTAGGTGCCCGATGAAAACGTCGATCGTCCCGCCGCGCAACCCGGCGAGCAACGCGTCGGCCATGCCCTCGCGCAGCGCCACCTCGATCCCGGGGTGCCCGGCGTGGAAGCGTCCGAGCAGCTTGGGTAGCGTGTACTCCGCGAACGACTGATACGTACCGACGACGACCCGTCCGCGCAGGCCGCCGCTGTACGCAGTCATCTCCTGAGCGGCGGCGTCGAGGTCGCCCAGGATGCGCTCGGCCCGGGTCAGAAAGGCGCGGCCCGCGTCGGTGACCGCGACGCGGCGGTTCGTCCGTTCGAAGAGCCGCACCCCGAGCTCGCGCTCCAACGACGCGACCTGCTGGGAGAGGGCGGGCTGGGCGAGCGAAAGCTCCTCGGCGGCCCCCGTGAAACTGAGGCGTTTCCCGACCGCGACGGCCGAGCGGAGCTGGCGAATTTCCATGTATGCCGTCATCTTATCAAATCGAGTCGAATAATGTATTGGACTTATAGATACGGAGTGTGAGAGACTGAGCCGGTGACCGCGCTCGCTCGACCGCTCCCCGCCCCGGCGCTGCCGGGGGCCGACCGCTCCGGGCTGCGCCTGCTGACCCTCGCGCACACCTTCGTCGACCTCAACCAGGGCGTGCTGCCGGCGATGATCCCGTTCATCGTCACCCAACGCCATCTGTCGCTCGCCGTCGCCGCGACGCTGGTCCTGGCGTCCAACCTCCTCGGGTCGCTCGTCCAGCTGCTCTTCGGCCATCTTTCGGATCGTCACACGACGACGTGGATCATTCCGGCCGGGCTCGTGGTGGCGTCCGCCGGCACCGCGCTCGTCGGGCTCGCTCCGACGCTGCCCCTGATGCTGGCCGGTGCAATGGTCATGGGGTTCGCGGTCGCGGCGTTTCATCCGGAGGGCTCGCGCTTCTCCTACTACTTCGCAGGACGCAAGCGCTCGTCGGGGATGAGCTTCTTCACCGTGGGCGGCTACGTCGGACTTGCGATCGGCCCGGTCGCGGCGACGCCGCTGATCCTCGCGTTCGGTTTGCGCGGCGTCGCACTGCTGGTGATTCCGGCATGGATCGTGGCCATCATGTTGCTGCGCGCGTTACCGGGCTTCAACGAGGTGCGGCGCACGAAGACGCGCGCGCATCGCGAGCGACCGGGCCGCAACGACTGGCGCGGATTTTCGGTGATGTCGCTCGTAGTCGCGCTGCGCTCGACGACGTTTCTCGCCGCGATCACGTTTCTTCCGGTCTTTGTCATGCGCGTCGTGCACGCAGCGCCGTTCATGCAATCGTTTGCGCTCTTCGCGCTGCTCGCGGGCGGTGCCGGCGGAACCATCATCGGCGGATTGCTCGGCGATCGCATCGACCGCCGCCATATCGTTTCGATCTCGCTCGCGCTCACGGCGGTCTTCGGTGCGATGATCGCGTACACCGGCGGGCTCGCAATCTTCCCGCTTACGGTCGTGCTCTCCGCGTGCTTCGGCATCTCGCTCGGGCTTTCGGCCGGCGTGCTGGTCGTGCTCGGCCAGGAGTATCTCCCCAAACGTATCGGCGTTGCATCCGGCGTCACGCTCGGCCTCGCCAACACGATCGGCGGCATCGCCGCGCCCGCCTTCGGTCACATCGGCGACGTCTTCGGTTTGATCGCCGTGTTCGTCACGATCGCGATCTTTGCGGTGCTCGCTTTGGCCGGCTCGTTGGCGATGCCCAGGCCGCGCACGATGGCTTCTCGTCCGTCGGAATCAACGACAGCACTTGCCGAATCGCCTCGATAACGACGTTCGGCTTATCGGTTTGAATGTAATGACCGCTTCCGGCGATGACGCAGTTGACGCCGCGCGACGACTGCGCCGCGAGCTGATCGTGCAGCGTCGTCCATCCATTGGTGACGGCTTCCACCTGCGCGTTGGAGGCGCCCATCTCGTGTTGCATCGATTTCATATCCTCGGTTGCGGTCAGTACAATGATCGGCATCGAACCGTAACCGTGCGAGGCCGTGTCCAGCTCGGCGCCATCCTCGCCGAAATTGTCGAGCTCGGACGCGACGTCGCGCCAGGCCGCCGCCATCGCCGGACGGCAGGCTTTTTGGGCCGGATCGTCGGCGCAGCGATGCAGCTGCGCGCGTTGTTGGTCTTCGAACGCGGCGTATTTCGGAAGCTCGCTGGTTAGCAGCGCCTCTTGCCCGGGCACCGACGGATCGACGAGCACCATGCCCACGACTTCGCCCGGATAGCGATCGGCAAAGAGCGGCTCGTAGATGCCGGCAATCGAGTGCCCGACGAGAACGTACGGCGGCGCAATGCCCGCGCTCTGCAGCAACGCGTGAAGATCTTCGACGATGGCGTCGGCGGTGCGCGGAAGCGGACCAGGATCGCTGAAGCCGTCGCCGGCACGATCGTACGAACACGCACGCGTCACGCTTGCAATAGCCGGCTGCACGCGGCTCCACGGGAGGGTGCCGCTACCGGTCTCCAAGCCGGAGTCGAAGATCACCGTCGGTGATCCCGATCCGACGCAATAGATGTTCATGCGGCGACCGTTGCCGATATCGACCAGCCGCTGCGCGTGCATGTAGGGTTCGCTGTTCACGAGCGGCGTCGGTGTCGCGTGCAACGCCGCAAGAAGAGCGAGTGCGATCACGCGCGCACCATGACGATATCGGAGAACGGTTGAGCGAGCAGATATGCCGCGCCGGTGCGAACGAGACGCCGGCGGTGCTCGTCGATGCGCGAAAACGTGAAGCCCGCGGTGCGCAACTCCTCGAGCTGCGCTGCCGGGTCCACGCCGGCCTCTCGCATGAATTTCGGCGCGAACTCCATCATGACGGTAAGCCGGCGACTGCGATCGCCGAAGAGCGTTGCGCCGCCGCGGACGATCGCCGCCTCGGCGCCCTCGGCGTCGATCTTCATGAAATCGATCGTGCGATCGTAGCCGGCAGCGAACGCGTCGAGCGTCGTCGACGTAACCGCGATGGTCCGGCGCTCGCCTTCGGTGAGCTCCGGAATTTGCTGCAAGCCGGCGACGAGCGTGCCGCCACCGCGATGGCGAACGGCCGCGCGAAACGCGAGCGTTCCGGGCACGTCGCTCACCGCTCGCTCGTCGACGGTGCCGATCCGTCCGAAGCCGTTGAGCTCGATGTTGTCACGCGCGATCTGCGCGAGCGTCGGGTCGCATTCGAACGCGTGCACCGAGCCGCTTGGTCGCACGCGGTCGCACATGAGAAGCGTGAAGAGCCCAACGTTGGCACCGATCTCGATCGCGTGCATGCCCGGCTTGACCAGCGTTCGCAGTACGGCATCGGTATGCTCCTCGTAGACGCCCTCCAGGATCAAGTGCGGCGCGATCGAAACGTCGCGCGAGTCGACGAACATCTTGTAGTTGTTCTTGGTCCAAAGCAGCACGCGCTCGTTGCCGACGTAGACCGCCGATCGTCTCATATCGTGAGCACCATCAAGTACTGACGTTCGACGATGCGCCACCCGGCGTCCCGCAGCACGGCGCTGAGCGGTGAGCCCGCGGGCTCGTTATTGAGCGTGAGGTCGTGCGAAACGCGGGCGTCGAGCTCTGCGGCGAGCGCGCGCGCGCGCACGTCATCGTGGGCAGCGGCGTCGAGCACGGTGGCAAACTCGCCGTCGACCCGCACGAACGCATAGGCGCCCGGCAGCGTCACGAGCGTCATGCGCCCGGCGCGCGCGATGCTGCGGGGCTCGCGCTGCCAGCACGCCGGCGGAATCGCGGCGATCGCGCGTACGGCCGGCTCGGGAAAGTTTCGGCCTTGCGGCGTCTCGCCGTGACCGTGCGTGTCGCGTGCCCATACGAGCAACTCGCCGTGCTGCTCGAAGCCGAAACTCCTGCACAACGCGATCGGCGCCGCGTTGCGCTGATTCACCTCGAGCTCGATCGAACGCACGCCGGCTCGCTGGACGGCGGCGATCGCGTCGGCGAGCATGCCGGCGCCGACGCCTTCGCGGCGCCGCTGCGCGTCGACGCCGATCAATCCGAACCACGCGCGCGTTCCCCGGATGCCGAACGCAAGCGCACCGAGCAGCTCCGGTCCCTCGCGCACGGTGATCGCGTGCGGGAGATCGATGTCGTTACGGCGGACGAAGTCGGCATACGACCGCGGCGTGAAGATGTCGTGCGCACCGAAGGCGCCGCCGCGAAAGAGCGCGTTGAAGTCCGCGGCCGTCGGCGGCGCGTTCATTGCAATCCGGGAAAGCCCAGCGCCGCAAGCGCGCCGTACGCGGCGATGCCGACGGCGGTGGAGAGGTTGATGCTGCGCACGCTACCCTCGCGCATCGGAATGCGCAGCGCGCGCTCGTGCTCGCGCTCGATCAGCTCGCGCGGCAACCCTTGCGTTTCGCGGCCGAAGACGAGCATGTCGCCGGGGACAAACGGCGCGCGGGTGAACGGCCGCGCCGCGCGCGTCGAAAAGAACCAGCGGCCTTGCGTTGCGCTCGTGGCGAGAAATGCGTCGAGCGAGGGGTGGAGCACGACCTCGATGAGGTGCCAATAGTCCAGTCCCGCGCGCTTGAGCTCGCGATCGTCGATCGAGAAGCCCAGCGGTTCGACCAGGTGGAGCGTACATCCGGTTGCCGCGCACAGACGCGCAACGTTGCCGGTGTTCGGGGGGATCTCGGGCTCGACGAGCACGATGTGCAGCGGCGCGGCGCTCACCTCATGCGGCGAACGCAGCCGCTCGCGCGGCTGCTCGCTCACACGAGCACGCTCTCGTAGTCGATGCCGGCCGGCGCGATGACGTACGCCACGCCGTTGTTTCGTTGCCAGATTGCTTCGAGCGCGCCGCGCGGATAGACGGCTCGCACACCGGGCGCCGCAGGGTCGTTGACCGCGCAATCGCCGCTTTCGGTGAAGCCGCACAACACCACGAGATGGCCGTCCGATTGCGGAAGCGGCGCACCGGGCAGTTCGCTCGTTCGCCACGAGTACGAGATCACCAGCGGCAGATTGCGCTCGATCAAACGCGCGGCGCGATCGAGGTTCTCGAGATAGGCGACGACGGCGCGCAGGCCGAGGCTTCCGCTGTACGCCGTGTTGAAGGCCCAGTTGCCGGTGCCGTTGTACGCGCGGTCGAGGACGGCGCGCGCCGTCTCTTCAACCGGTTTGTCGATGCCGTGATAGGCGTTGACCATCGAGAGGCTCGCCGCGCTGCACCATCCGCGCTTGTCTTCGACGACATACTGCGAGCGCGGTGGCACCTCTAAGATCATGGCGTCGCGCGCATACGGTAGCGACGGCGTCGTTCGAGCCGGTGAGGCGAAGGCGAGCAGGGTGAAGTCGATATCCTCACCCAGCAGTTCGATCCCGTCGAACGGCTGGTCGGCGCAGAGCACGTCGATGTCTACCGTCACGCCGTCGCGATCGCTGACCGGACTGAATGATTTGCGTCCGCTGGGCTGCCACTGCGCGTAGTCGTACCACGCGCTCGCCGGTGCGCCGGCGCGCAAAAGGCGAAAGCGCAGCAGACCGCTCGGCGCACGGGTGTTCCAACTGATGACGCCGCTGCGCACGGGCTCGAAATGCAACGCCGTTCCGCCGCGCACGTTCAAGGTCTGAGCAAACACGTTATTTCACGCTCCACTCCCAGGCATTCCAGGTATCGGCGAGATACGCGGCGGGCTCGTAGCCGTGGACGTGGTCGCCGATTGCCCAGTAGCCGGTCTCCCAGTAGAAGAACACGGCCGGAACCAATTCGCGGAGGCGCTCTTCCTCTTGTTGGTAGAGGCGCCTTCGCGTCGTTCGGTCGAACGTGGCGGCCGCCGCCGCGCTCAAACGGTCGACGAGCGGATCGCGCAGCCACGACGTGTTCGCGCCGTTGGGCGGAATGAAGGCGGAGTTCCAGTTGCCGGCGTTGTCGGGATCGGGTGCGTTGGTGTCGATCGACCATTCGAGATCGTAGGTGCCTTTGTAGAGCGGACCGTCTTGAGCGAAGAGCAGACTCGCCGGGTAGTTGTGGATCGAGAGGGCGATGCCCAGCGGCCGCAACTCCGCCTGCATCACGAGTTCGGCATCTTCGTTGCTTTTTGCCGAAATGGTCGCCGCGACGCCGAGGTGGAGCGGATGCGCTTGGGTGTAGCCGGCCGCGGCGAGCAGCGAGCGGGCGCGTTGCGGATCGTAGGCGTACGGCGGGAGCTTCGGCGCAGCCCACGAGCCGGGAAAGATATCCGAGACCGCAAGCCGGTTGTAGCCGTGATAGACGGTATCGTTGAGGCGCTTCCAGTCGATGCCGAGTGCGATTGCCTGCCGCACGCGCAGATCGGAGAGCCCGGGCTTGCTCATGTTGATGCCGAGGTGGCGCCAGTTCGCGATCGTGCGATGCACGACCCGAATGCCCGCGATATCGCCCAGCGCGGCAACGGCGTTGACGTCGACCGTGGGATAGACGTCGATCGCGTGCGTCTGTAGCGCGGCGAGCAACGAGTTCGAGTCGGGAATCACTTGCCAGATCAGTTCTTTGAGCTTTGGTGGTCCGCGCCAATAGTGCGGGTTCGGCACGAAGATCAACGAGTTTCCGTGATTCCATGCTTGCAAAATGAACGGGCCGCTCGAGATCGGGTGTTCGTTGAATGGGGCGTCGTTGATGTCGGGAAGTTTGGCAAGCAGATGCGCGGGCAACGGCGGATAGGCTTGACCGCCCATGCCCAAGATGCCGAGCACCGCCACGTCGGGCTTCTTGAGGTGAATGACGAGCGTGTACGGATCCGGCGCGCCGGCCGAGGCGATCTCGTCCCAGCCGTAGTCGGATTTCGTGTTGTTGCGCGGATTGAGGACGGCGTGGTAGGTGAAGAGCCAGTCGGCTGCGGTGAGCGGCGCACCGTCCGACCAAGTGACGCCGTGACGCAGATGCAGCGTGATCGTTCGGCCGTCCGCGCTGATGCCGCCGTTACGCGTGGTCGGCACGGCTAAGGCAAGATCGGGAATCATCTCGCCGTCGGCATTGAAACGAAGCAGATGCGTGAAGAGCAAAGCGTCGATTTCGTCGGTTGCCGCGGAGTGACCGAACATGAGATTGAGCGAATCAGGTTCGTCACGTTCGCCGAGACGCAGCACGCCGGGCATCCAGGTTTGGCGCGCGCACGCGCAGAGCACAACGAGCGCGAGCGCGGCGATCAGACGCCGCACGGACGTCCTTTGCGCATCTGCGGCGCGACTGCGGCGTAGAGCGCGTCGGGTCCGTAGCGGACTACGTCATCGGCGGGCAACTGCGTTTCGGCCTTCGCGCGTTCGATCTCTTTGCGTGCTGCCGCATCGTCGAGATAGCGCGTGTTGAGTGCGATGCCGGCGACGCGCGCCGGCTTCACCGTCGCAAGCAGCGCTTCGTGCAGGCGAATCAGCTCGCGATAACCGAGCGTCGGCGTCCGGTAGCCGCCGATGCGATCGCGCAACGGATCGCAGACGAGCACGAGCGCGTCGGGCGCAGCGCCGTACATGAGCGCCAGCGTGACCGGCGCGTACGCCGGATGGTTGATCGATCCTTGGCCTTCGACCACGATCAGGTCGGGCTTCGACTGCGCCGCGTAGAGGACGAGTGACTCGGTCGCGCCGGGCGCAAAGTCGGCGATCACCCGATCGATCGAGATGCCCCAACCGGCGATCATGATGCCGGTCTGGCCGGTGGGTACGAACGCCGCTTTGTTGCCGGCGCGCTCGGCTGCACGGCACAGCTCGAGCGCAACCGTCATCTTGCCGACCGAGCAGTCGTTGCCGACGAGCAGCAACGTCGGGGCCGTGACGCCGTAGACCGCGCCGGAAAAGAGCGGCACGGCCGGCGGCTCGCGCACGTCCCAGATCGTCGTCCCGGCACGTTGCGCCGCGAGCTTGAACTCGGGATCCTCGCCGAGCTGATCGTGCAAGCCGCTGACGACCTCGAGCTTCGCGCCGATCGCGGAAAGTATTGCCGCGCGCCAGTCCGCCGGCAGACCGCCGCCCTTCGGTGCGGTGCCGATCAAGAGCGACGTCGGGGCAAATTGCAGCGCTTCTTGCACGGTGGCAACGATCGGCGCCGTGCTTTGCAGGTAGGGAACGACGTCGTGGATCGTTTTGCCCGCGCTCTCGGCGTCGATGACGGCGACGACTTCGTCGCCGCCGTACGCGATAACGCCATGTGCCGTCTTGGCGTCGGACGCGAAGTGACCGGGTGCGAGAATTGCGTATCGGCGGTTCATACAGCGGCGCGTTCGCGCACGCCCAGGCCCGGCGCATCCGGGAGCACCATTTTTCCGCTCGCGTACTCCACGCCGCTAAACGGATCGCCGGCGGTGAGGAACGGGCCGTCGATGTCGGCCCAGTCGACGAGCGGTGAAATGTGCGCAGCCGCGGTCGCAGCGATCGCGCTTTCGACCATCGAGCCGAGCATGATTTTGAAACCGAGCGCGCGCGCCGTCGCAATCATCGCGAGCGCGCCACGAATCCCCCCGGTTTTTGCAAGCTTGACGTTGACGCCGTCGACGCAGCCGATGAGCGCCGGAAGATCGCGCGCGTCGAGCGAGTCCTCGTCGGTAACGATCGGAATGGAGGTGCGCTCGCGAATGGCGCGCAGCCCCTGTGGATTGCCGGCCGGGATCGGCTGTTCGCAAAACTCGATGTCGTAGCGCTCGAGTTCGCGCAGAATCGGAATCGCGCGGTCGACGGTCCAACCCTCGTTGGCGTCGATGCGGATCGTTCCGGTGTAGCGACTGCGAATCGCGTCGATCGTCTCGATCTGCTCGCGCGCGGTTCCCAAACCGAGCTTGACCTTGAGCACGGGATGATCGCCGATCTCCTCGAGTTTGCGCATCGTCGTCTCGAGATCGCCGATACCGATCGTGAACGACGTATACGGCGTGCGTGCCGGGTCCAGACCGAGGAGCGCATAGATCGGCACGCCCAAACGCTTGCCGACGAGATCGTAGAGCGCGACGTCGAGCCCCTCGCGAGCTGCCGGCGGAATGCGCGAGTCGATCAGTGCTTCGAGGTGAAACGGGTTGCCGGACGCGAGCGGATGGTGCGCAAAGTAATACGTGACGCTCTCACATGACTCGTGGTAGCGCTCGATCGGCGTCGACTCGCCGAGACCCTCAAATTCGCCGTCGCTCAGCCGGAAGAGGACGGTGTGAGCGACCGTTTCCACGCCTCGGGCGATGCGGAACGGGTGCTTGAGGGGCAGGTCGAGGGGTGTAAGTGCCAGTGACAGGGCCATGCGGGCGCGCATTCTGGGCGGCTCGCGCCGTTCCTCGGGCCGGCGGGCAGCCGGGCTGCTAGGAAATTTTCCTACCTGAGAGAGGACTGGGCCGGCGTTTCGCGCATTAAGCGGCCTTAAGAGTGAACGAACGCGTCCTGCGTCGGTCACTTTTATTTTTCTCTGGACCTGATGAGGTAGAGATGCAAGAGATGCGTTCCTTCTACAGGCTGCCTGCCTTAGTGGCAGCGGTGACGTTGCTTTTCTCGACGGTGGCCGCTCCGGTCGCCGTGTTGGCCGGCACGACCGGCATCCTCAACGGTGTCATCAGCGATGTGGCCACGGGTAAGCCGATCGCCGACGCAACGGTCAAAGCGGTGTCGGCCAGCGGCACCTTCAGCGGCACGACCGACGCGCATGGCTACTACGCGATCATGAACATGCTCCCCGACACCTACACGGTCCAAGTCTCCGCCAAGGGATTCACGCCCGTCTCGGTGCCGGGCATCTTCGTACAGCAGGACGACATCGTTCGGTTCGACAGCAAGCTCACGAGCGCGGGCCTCAAGACGATCGCGAACGTCGTGTCTCGCAGCCGCGGCAGCCTGTTGCAACCGTACCAAGGCTCGGACGTCTACAACGTCTCCGGCGACCAGCTGATGGCTGCGACCGGCGGCACGGATACGCACGAGACGGAATATCAATACATCGACACGGTCCCGGGCGTCGTCGGGAGCGGCGGCTATGCCATTGGGCAGCCGTCGATTCGTGGTGGTTTTTCCGACGTGGACACCGGCTTCGAACTCGACGGCGTGCCGATCGCCGATCACCAGACGGGCTTCTTCGGGACGAACCTCACCAACATCGGCGTCGGCAACGTCGAGGTGGTGACCGGCGGCCTGACCGCGCAGAATGCGCAGAACGGCACCGGCGTCATCAACCAGGTGTCGAAGGTCGGAACCTATCCCGGATACTTTTGGATCTCCGGCGGCATGACAAGCGCGCAGTTCGGACACTACGAACGCGCGGAATGGAGCGGCGCGACACCCGACGGCAAGTTCAGTTGGTTCATCACCAACGACGCGGCCAACAACCAGAACTACTATTGGGTCGGCAGCCAAGACCTCAACGGCGCGAACTACCCGCTGCTGACCTATCCCGGCGGCATCTCCTTCGCGAATGCAGGCTGGATCTGGACGCGGGACGTGCTCGGCAACTTCCACTGGCGCCCGAACTCGCGCGACGACGTCCAGGTGCTCGATTTGAACACCTACTTCAACGACCAAGCCGATTGGGACCTCAACACCGGCTACCCCGCGCTCGGCGTCGCGGCGTGCCCCGGCGCGACCGGAAACGTTGCAGGCTCGGCATCGTCGGGAGCCGGGGGCACCGCGCCGGACGGTCAGGCCTGTCCGATCGGTCTCTATAGCTACACGCTGCCGAGCGGTCAAGGCAACTTCATGGCCCACAGCAGCAACGTGTTCAAGATTCAGTGGAACCACACGATCAATGCAAACTCGAGCTTCGAGGTTCATTACGCGCAGTTCTACAACCAATACATCTTCGATCAACCGTACTCGGATCCGAACAACCCGAACTACAACGCGGACTGGACGGGCACGGGATGCCCAACCTATCCAATCGCAAATGGTACGCCCGTCGGGAGCTTCGGCGCGTACTTCTGGGATCAGTGCCTGTTCAATCTCGGCGATTACTTCCAAAACCGGACCGAGCACAATAACTACTTCGTTGCCGACTACACCTGGACGCCGAACGAGAACGTCACGGTGAAAGCCGGTGTGTCACAGGAATACGACGATCAATATCAGATCGTCGAATACCTCAACATGTTCAACGCATCGGCGGCGAACGAAGCTGCGGTTGGCGGGCTATGTTTCGGCAACAGCGATACCTACCCGTGCATCAATCAGCTCAGCGATAATCCGGCGCACACGCCGTCCGTGTACGGCCAAGCGACCTTCAATCTCGGCAAGTGGACGATTGAACCCGGTCTCAATTGGTCGCGCGACTACTACGGCGTTCCGGCTTATGCAGGCGGGACCGTTTCGTCCGGATTCTTTGCGCCGTCGATCGTCGGAACGTACCGGATGAACCAGAACAACGTCATCCGGTACTCGTACTCGACCTCGGCCACGTACCCCGGCTCAACGTTCGTCTACGAGTTGAACAATCCGACATACGACCCTGGGATCAACGGAGCGCAAGCCTATCAACCGGCAATCAATCACATGGTCGATTTGATGTGGGAGCATGCGTTCAATCCGGAAACGACGCTGCGCTTCGGTCCGTACTGGCGTGCCGGCGACGGCTACCCGGCGTACTTCACGCCGTTCATCGGATACATCCCGGGAACCAACGAATGGGAACCGACGACGCCCGTACTCGAGGATAACCTCTCGATCAAACAGTTCGGCGTGGAGCTCGGCCTCAGTCACGTCGATCCACGACCGACGGGATATAGCTACTGGATCTCCGGGTCGTATTGCAACTGCTGGACGCAGGAAGGCGGCTACAGTGGCTACCACGGCTCGTATTTCAACGAACCGCTATTGCCGTATTTCCTCCAGCAGGGCGTCTACTTACGCAATGAGTCGACTCCGCTGGTTGCAGCGACGCTGACGGCGGATCTGCACACGCACGGCTGGCATCTGGTGCCCTACGTGTATTGGACATTCGACAACTTCTACAACACCGGTGGATGTTTGCCGGTCAATGCTGCCGGCAACGGGTTTGCCCCGGGGAATCAGAACACCGTGCCGGCCTACTGCGGAGGACAGGTAACTTTGCCCAACGGGGGTGGAACGGGTGTCGCTACCACGGTCAATCCCGTCTTAGCACCGGAAGGTATCGGCATGGGTTACTGGTACGCCAACCTGACGTTGTTCAAGGACATCAACCGGAATTGGAAGCTCGGCATCTCCATGCAGAACATGTTCAACATGCAGCATGGTCCGGTGCCGTCGTGCTTCAACTATGGGAGCGGTTGTTGGCCGTTCGGGCCGCAGTCCGGATCGTGGGGTGCGCCGAATACCTACAACTACCAGAACTTCGTAAACGGGACGCCGCGCACGATCGAGGTCTTCGCACGTGCGTACGTGGGTCCGGCGGTGCCGCCGCACTAGGAAGGTAGAGAACGCATGCGGGTTTGGCGTTCGATTGCTCTTGCGCTGCTCACGCTGCTGTTTTGCAGCAGCGTGGCGGCGCAGGGTGATGCTCAACTCATCGGGCGCTGGACGATCTATCATGTTTCCGGCGTGGCGCAAGGCACCTGGAGCGCGTGGTACGCCCAAGGGCCGTTTCCGATTCGTTTTAGATTCAAGTGCTCAGACGGGGCGGTGATAGTCGGCGCTCAGAATACCGACAAGCTGACGCAACGCGTCACCGTGCGGCATTGGGACGTCGAACGCGATGAGGCGGCGCTCGAGCACGCGATTGCGAGCAAGAAAGCCCTGCAGAACAAGAGTTTCTCGCTGCCGGCGAGGCAGTCGATGCTTCAGCCGGTTATTCGTCCCGCACTCTGCAGCAGCACCACGAACGCCTTCGTGTTCGGTGCGTACCTAACGCTGTAGAGCGGCGCGCATGCGGGCGCGCAGCTCGTCGCCGACGTCGAGCGCATCTTGCTCGACGAGCGGCTTCTCGCTCGCAGCCAAGCGCGCGATGTCCCAGCGCTGCTCCGGTTCGGTACCGAAATAGCCCTCGCGTACGCCGCATTCGGCGTGCGACAGGATGTGATCGGCGTCGATGGGCACGTCGTAGAACGCCGCGAGCCGCGCGCCGACGATGCACAAGCCCTCGATCAGCGCCTCGGTGAGCGGATAGGCGCCGAAGTCCGACGGCCTCGCGCCCTCCATCGCCATGATCGAGATGCCCAGCGCAAACGAATTGCGGGAACGGGTGTGCGCCGCGTACGGCAAGTCGGGTTCTTCGTAGACGTTGCGCATGTTCTCGCGCACGTCGTGCGTGTTCACGACCACGATCCCGCTCGGCGTCTGCGCGATGCAGAAGTGATACGCCGGAAAAACCGAGGCGTAGTCGTGCGCCGACCAATGGGTGTAGATGTGGTCGATCGGTCCGGCAATCTCGGGGCGCCATAGGTCGAGCGGAAGATGCGGGTAGCTTTCGATGCGGTTGGCGACCGTCAGATCTGCCACTGCCACGCGTTCCAGGTGTTGCCGATGAAAGCCGCCGGTTTGAAATTGCGCAGGTCGCTGTTGTACGCGTAATAGGCCTCGTGCCAGAAGACGAAGACGGCGGGGTTCAATTGCCGTATGCGTGCGGCTTCCTCTTGGTAGAGCGCCTTGCGCTTGGCTTGATCGAAGGTGCTGGCTGCGGCCTCACTGGTGCGGTCGACGATCGGATCGTTCAACCAGCTCGTGTCCGCGCCGTGCGGCGGAATGAAGCGGGAGTTCCACGACCCCGAGTCGTCGGGATCGGAGCCGTTGATCTCTTGCGACCACTCGAGGTCGTACTTACCGGTGTAGATCGGTCCGTCTTGCGCGAAGAGCAGGTTCGCGGGGTAATTCTTGATCTCGATGCCGATGCCGATCTGTTGCAGCATCGATTGAATGAGCAACTCGGCGCGGTTGTTGACCTCGTTATCGGCGGCGGAGGTGAGCGTCAGCGTCGTACCGGCTCGCCAGTGGGCTTTCGCCAGGAGCCGGCGCGCGTCGGTGGGATCGTAGCGGTACGGCGGCAGCGACGGCGCGGCCCACGACCCGGGAAAGATGTCGGAGACGGCCAGCTGCCCGTCGCCGCGATAGACGGTATCGAGAATCCGTTTCCAGTCGACGCCTTCGGCGATAGCGGCGCGGACGTTCGGGTCATTGAGCGGGGGGCGGCTCATGTTCATTCCGAGATGCTGCCACCACGCGACGAGACGCTTCTGGACGACGATGCCGGAGATCGAGCCCAGCTGATCGATCTCGTCCTCGTTCACCGAAGGATAGAGATCGATTTGATGCGCGCGCAGCTCGTTGAGCAGCGTGCTGGGATTCGGGATGATCTTCCACACGATCTCCTTCAGGCCGGGGGGTCCGCGGAAATACAACGGATTCGCGACGAAGGTCAGCGAGTTGCCGCGATCCCAGCGTTGCAGGATGAACGGACCGCTCGAGATCGGCGCGCTATTGAACGCTGCCTGATTGAGATCGGGTAGCTTTGCCAGCAGATGCGCCGGCAACGGCGGATAGGCATCGCCGTCCATCGAGAGGATCTCGATCGCCTCGACCGTG
>DATJRM010000044.1:0-34500 GCA_035504755.1 Candidatus Acidiferrales bacterium | reverse complement strand
GCGTTGGGAAAGATCTCGAGCACTTCGTAGTGCGTGATCGCCGGTTTGCCGCCGGCGACGATCGCGTACTTCAACCGGTTGTGCGGATCGCGGCCGATCGGCCCGTCGATCGTGCCGCGAAGGTGGTCGGGCACGCCGTGGATGAGGCCGAGATACTCGCGCTTGATGCGGCGCGCTTTCATCGCGATGCCGAGCGCCGAGAGTGCGGCCGGCGTCTTGGCCACGACCATCAATCCCGAGGTGTCGCGATCGAGGCGATGCACCAAACCCGGGCGTAACGGGTCGCCGGGAAGCGTACCGATATGCGCCAGCAGCGCATTGACGAGCGTGCCGCTGGTCGCGCCGTGCGCCGGATGTGTGACCATGCCTGCCGGCTTGTCGACGACGAGCAGATCGTCGTCCTCGTAGAGGATCGGAACGTCGATCGCTTCGGGCAGCGCTTCGAGCGGTTTGCGCGGCGTAATCTCGTAGGCGAGCCGATCGCCGGCGTCCAACGGATGGCTGGCTTTGACGGCGTGGCCGTTGACGCGCACCGCACCGCGTTTGACCGCGTCGGTGACGAGCGAACGTGCCGCGCCCGAAAGCCGCGCTACGAGAACGTCGGCGCGCGCGCCCGCTTCGTCAGGTGTGACGACGTGCTCGGAAGACACTCGAGATCAGCAGCAGGATGACGCCGATCGTGATGCACGAGTCGCCGATGTTGAACGTGAAGCGCCAAATCTGCGGAAAGCGGTAGAAGTCGATGAAGTCGATGACGTAGCCGTAGTGCAGCCGGTCGGCGATGTTTCCGATCGCGCCGCCGACGATCATGCCGAAGGCGACGCAGACCAGCCGCGAGCGCGCGGCCGCTTCGCGAAAGCTCCACCAAAAGATCACCAGCACGATGCAGGCCAGCACGACGAGCAGCGGCTTACTGCTGCCGAACATGCCGAAGGCGCCGTGCGTGTTGGGAATCGGCGCGAATTCGAGCCAGCCCGGAATCAGAATCTTGTGACCGCAGAACGGCATGCAGTGCGCATCGAAGTAGATCTTGGCGGTGATCCACCGTTTCGACCACTGATCGAGTGCGAACACGACGATCGCGACCAACGCGATCAGCAGACTGGCGTTAAAGGTTCGGCGCTGGGACAAACTGATAGAACCACCCTGTAACGGTGTAGAAAGCATTATTGACCAGTACGAGTCCGACCGCGACCAAGAAGACGCCGGCGCAGACTTCGATCGCCGGCAGAAACCGCTTGAGCCGGTTGAGCACCGGCAGCACTGCCCCGATCGCCACTGCCGTCAGCAAGAACGGAACGGCCAGACCCAGCGAGTAGACCAAGAGCAGCAGGGCCGCCTCGGCGTTGTGCTGCTGCGACGCAATCGCGAGAATTCCCGCCAGAATCGGCCCAATGCAGGGCGACCAACCGGCCGCAAAGGCGATGCCGACGAGGGTCGAGGTCCAGTAGGTCCGGCGTTCGTGCTGGAGGTGGGCGCGCGTGTCGCGCATCAAGAGGGGGATCCGCAGCGCCCCCATCATCTGCAGGCCGAGGATGACGACGATCACCCCGCCGATCTGTGCGATGAGCACGCGATGCGCGTTGAGCACGTTGCCGATGGCGCTTGCCGTTAGCCCGAGTGCCACGAAGACGACGGTAAAGCCTACGATGAACGCGATCGCGTGCCCGATTGCGAGCATCCGCAGCTCGCTGCCGCTCTCCTGCGCTTGCAGCTCCTCGAGGCTCGTCCCGGTGAGCAGGGAGAGATAAGCCGGAACCAACGGGAGGACGCACGGAGAGACGAAGGAAACGAGCCCGGCTAGAAATGCAAAACCGACTGAAACGTGCGCCGGCGACGTCATGCGGGTGTTGATTCGTTATGACGCATTGGTTTAACTATCCGACAAATGTCGATCCTATAGCGATCCATTGGGGATTCATCAGCATCCACTGGTACGGGATCGCCTATCTTGTCGGCTTTATCGCCGTCTACCTGTGGATGAATCGTCCGGCGAGCCGTGCCCGCCTGGGGCTCACGTCCCTCCAAATCCAAGACTTCTTATTCTACGCGCTGATCGGCGTTTTGGTTGGCGGGCGCACGTTTTTCGTCATCAACGACATCATCTCCAAGCACGATCTCTCGTACTACACGAGCAATCCGCTCAATATCATCGCCGTCTGGCAGGGCGGCATGGCCTTCCACGGCGGCATGGTCGGCGTCCTGATCGCCATCTGGCTCTTCGTGCGCAAGCATCCCCAACTCAAGTACACCGTGCTGGGCGACGAAGTCGTGATGCTGTTGCCCATCGGGATCACGCTCACGCGCATCGTCAACTTCATCAATGACGAGTTGTGGGGCGACATCTGCAACCCGGATCGGCCGTGGTGCATGGTACCCAACCGTCCCGGCGACGACGCGATCTGGGGACCATTGCCGCGGCATCCCGCGCAACTCTACGAAGCCGCTCTCGACATCCTCACGCTCCCGATCCTGCTGCTCATCTATCGCCGCCGGCCGCCCGATGGCGTCGTCGGCTGGAGCTGGTTCCTGATGTACGGGATCACCCGCAGCATCGCGGAGATGTGGCGGTACGCCGATTTTCATCTGGGACCGATCACCGGCGGGCAGCTCTACGCGCTGCCGATGATACCGATCGGGATCGCGGGCGTGTGGTACTGTGCGAAGCGTGGCCGCCGAACCGATGTCGCTTCCGTCGATTCCGCAGCGGCTTGAGGCGCTGCGCTCGCAGATCGACGACGAGCTGCGCACATGCGGGCGCGCTCCGGGAAGCGTCCGCATCGTCGGTGTGAGCAAGAAACAGCCGGCATCGGCGATCGCCGAGGCTGCGGCCGCGGGCCTCGACGCAGTGGGCGAAAACTACGTGCAAGAGGCCGCGGCGAAGTTCGCCGATCCGTTGCTCGTCGCGCTCGGCATCGAGAAGCACTTCATCGGGCACGTGCAGACGAACAAGGCAAAGGCGATCGTCGAACTTTTCGACGTCGTGCAGAGCGTGGATCGCGAAGAGGCCGCGCACGCCCTCGGGCGAGCGGCCGCTCGTGCGGGAGTGGTGCTGCCCGTCTTGCTCCAACTCAACGTCTCGCCCACCGAACGCTTTGGATCTCCGCCCGAGCGGGCGCCGGCGCTCGCCGCCGCGATCGGGGCTGAGCCTGCGTTACGGCTCGACGGCGTGATGGCGATCGGGCCGCTCGCCGGCCGGCCGGACGAAATCGCCGCGGCCTTCGAGCTTGCCGCCAAGACGTTTGCGGTGGTAGGTGGAAGTACGCTCTCAATCGGCATGTCGGGCGACTGGCGCGAAGCGGTTCGCGCCGGCTCCACGATGGTGCGCATCGGAACGGCCCTCTTCGGAGAGCGCGGGGAGCGCAAAAACGGATGAGCATGTTTAGCAAGATCGGATCGTTTTTCTCGATCCGCGACGAGGAAGACGAACTCTATGACGACGAGCCCGTCGTGGGCGCGCGCGTCGTTCCCCTCTCGCACGCGGGACGGCGTGGCGGCACCGAGGTCAGCGTCTACTCGCCACGTGGATTTCAAGACGTCGTCGAGATCGCAGACGCGCTGCGCAACCGGCAAGTCGTGATCATCAATCTCCAAAACGCCGACCGTACGCTGCTGCAGCGCGTGGTCGACTTCACCTCCGGCGTCACGTACACGATCGACGGTAAAATTCAGAAACTCGCCGAAGCGATCTATCTCGTCGTGCCGGCCGGCGTGGTCATCAACGCTGCGGGACTGCGCGACACGATGATGAGCGACGGGACGCTCGACTTCATGGCGGGACGGCCCTGATTTGAATCTCCGGGTTTGAGGCTGTATGGAAAAAATCACACCGGTCGATATCCAGCACAAGACCTTCAAGAAGGCATTGCAAGGGTACGATCGCGCCGAGGTCGATCAGTTTCTCGACGAAGTCATCGAGACGCTCGAGGACGGCGCCGAGCATCGCGCCGCATTGGAGGCGGAGATCGCGGACCTCAAGGAACGCATCAGTCACTTCAAGGCGATGGAAGAGTCCTTGCACAACACGCTCGTACTCGCGCAGCGCACGGCCGACGAAGTCAAAGCTTCGGCGCACAAAGAGGCCGATTTGATTCGCGAGCAGGCGCGTCTGGCGGCCGAACGCGAGATCGCGTCCTATAACGATGCCATCGCGGACGTACGGCGCGAGCACCAGCGCACGGTTGAGGCCTCGGAAAAGGCCAAGAGCGAGTTGCGCAGCCTCTTGACGACCCACCTCTCGCTCCTCGACGGGACGGCGCACCCGGTGCAGCAGCAACAGCTCTCCCAAAGCGATACCACCCGGCTCGAAGTGTTCTAGCGCTGCATGCCGGCTATCGCGGTGCTCCCGGGCGACGGGATCGGTCCCGAGATCACCCGCGAGGCGGTTCGTGTGCTCGCCGCGCTACGCCCGGACGTCGAGATCGTCGAAGCGCCGGTCGGCGGCGCCGCGCTCGAGCGCGGCCTGCCGCCGCTTCCCGACGAGACGCGCGCCCTCTGCGCGCGAAGCGATGCGATTCTGTTCGGTAGCGTCGGTCTGCCGAAGTACGACGGCGCCCCGATGGCGCAGCGGCCCGAAGCGGCGCTCTTCGCGCTGCGCAGCGGTTTCGAACTCTACGCCAACCTGCGTCCGGTACGCGCCTTTGCGGGACTCGAGGCGGCATCGTCGCTGCGGCCCGAGCTCGTGCGCGGTCTTGACTTGATCGTGGTGCGCGAGCTGACCGGCGGCATCTACTTCGGGGCGAAGGAGACGCGAATCGAGAACGGTGTCGAGATTGCAAGCGACCTCATGCTCTACCGCGCGCCCGAGATCGAGCGTATCGTGCGCACCGGATTCGAGCTTGCGCGGCGGCGGCGCAAGCACCTCACCTCGGTCGATAAAGAGAACGTGCTCGACACGTCGCGGTTGTGGCGTCGTACCGTGTTGCGCATTGCACCCGACTACGGCGACGTGCGGCTCGAGCATCTCCTGGTCGACAACGCGGCCATGCAGCTCGTCCGCCGGCCGGCCGCCTTCGACGTGATCGTGACCGAGAATATGTTCGGCGATATTCTTTCGGACGAAGCGGCGGTCATCACCGGCTCGATCGGCACACTGCCGAGCGCGAGCCTTGGGCCCAAGGGTACGCCCGGGAGACAGTTCGGCATGTACGAGCCGGTCGGAGGAACGGCGCCCGACATTACCGGCAAGGGCCTCGCAAATCCAACCGGAGCGATGCTTTCCGCGGCGTTGTTGCTGCGCTACAGCCTCGACGACGAGACGAACGCGTCGCGTATCGAGCGCGCGATCGAAGCCGTCTACACCTCGGGCAAGCGTACGGCCGACGTCGCTGCCGGCGGTGCCGCGCTCTCGACGGCGGCGTTCGCCGATGCGGTGATCGCGGAGCTGGTCGCATGAGCGAGCGTCTTGTCAGCGCGCCCGCGCGCCTGAGCGCAACCGGCATGTACGTTCCCTCGCGCGTCCTGACCAACGCCGATTTCGAGCAGATGCTCGAAACGAGCGACGAGTGGATCGTGCAGCGTACCGGGATACGCACGCGTCACGTCGTCGCGGCGGAAGAATATTCGAGCCATCTCGCGATCAACGCGATCGACGACCTGCTCGCGCATCATGACGGCGTCGACCTCGCGCGGATCGATTACATCATCGTCAACACGACGACGCCGGACTACTCCTATCCCAGCGTTGCCGCGATGTTGCAAGCGCACTATGGTTTGCCGAAGAGCGTCGGCGCGCTCGACATCGCAACCGCCTGCGCGGGCTTCGCGTATGGGATCAATCTGGCGTGCGGCTTGATCGCAAGCGGGGAGTGCGACCGCGTGCTCGTGATCGCCGCCGACTCGCTCACCCGCAGCGTCGACTACACCGATCGCGCGACGGCGGTGCTCTTCGGCGACGGCGCGGGCGTGGGGCTCATCGAGCGCAGCGAAAGCCCGCAGATCTTCGGCATGAGTCACGGCTCCGACGGTAACGGTGGGCGCTTTCTCTACCGCACCGGCATCCGCACCGAGATCAACGGCCGGATCGACGACTCCCGGCTCCTGCGGCAGAACGGCCGCGACGTCTACCGCTGGGTGCTGGAAAACGTCCCGAACGACGTCGAGCGCGTCCTGCGCCGTTCGGGCGTGACGCTCGAGCAGATCGACTGGTTCGTTCCGCACAGCGCGAACCTGCGGATGATCGAAGCGCTCTGCAAACGCATCGGTTTTCCGATCGAACGTACGTTGCTCTCGATCGAGGACTACGGCAATACGTCGGCGGTGAGCATTCCGCTGGCGTTGATTCCCGCGTTGCGTGACGGTCGCGTGCAGCCCGGTCAGCGCGTGCTGATCATGGGCTTCGGCGGCGGTTTGGTCACGTCAGGCTGCGTGATTTTCGCGCCGTAACGCCGTCACAAGGCCTCCCTACGCCTTTACGTGTTCGGTGGCCCAGGTGCGGCCGATGAAGTCGACCAGGCGCACCGTGAGCACCGCGTGCTGGTGCGGATGCGCGGAAGCCCACGCTTCGCGCCAATCACGTGAGGCCAGCGTTTTGAATTTGGCGACATCGTTGTCGCCGGTCGAGATGTAGCCGTTGGCGTCGATCGCGATGTCGAGCCGCGTGCCGTACAGGTTGAACGCGGAGACGATATCGGGATACGCATCCTTGAGCGGTCGAAGCGCCGCCGTCTCCTTGGCGTCGATCCGCTGCTGCGGCGTTGGCTGCGGGGCGCAGGCCGCAACGATCAGGATGAACGCGACACCTGCGCGCGACCATAGCATTGCCATACGGCGGTCACGTTTCGGCCACAGACGGGGCCTACCATGCGGCCATGGACGGAATCGACTGGGCATCCAGCGCCATGATCGCGGCGCGAACCCGCCTCGACATCGCGACCGGGAATTTGGCCAACGTCTCGACGGACGGCTTTCATGCCGCGCTCGCCCGCGGCGCGCTGACGGCGCACGGCATCGAGATGACGCGCCTGACGTCGTCCGGTCACGGCGCGTACCGGCACACCGGACGCCCCGACGATCTGGCGATCGTCGGCGAGGGCGCATTTCGCGTACGCAATGCCGACGGCTCGATCGGCCTCACGCGCGACGGCGCATTCGAGCGCGATCGCTTCGGTACGCTGCGTGACGCGCGTGGCCGCGCGCTGGTCGGCACCACGCTGGGGCCGGGGGCGAGCGTACGCAGCGGCTTCCTCGAGACGTCGAACGTGAATGCGATCGGCGAGATGGTCGATGTGCTGACCTCGCAGCGTTCGTTCGAAAGCGCGGGAAAGGTCGTCGCCGCTATCGACGCGGCGCGGCAGAAGAGCAGCAACGACGTCGCGAGGATCAAGTAATGGATCGCGCGCTCTTCGCTGCGGCAACCGGCATGGCGGCACAGCAACAAAACCTCGATACGATCGCGAACAACCTCGCCAATGCCGACGTGGTCGGCTTCAAGGGCTCGGAGGACGAGTTCACGGCGCTCGCAGCGCCCGGCGTCGACGGCGCCGGCACGGTACGCACCGGCGAGCACGCGCTCTTCAAACAAGGCAAACTCGAACGCAGCAACGGCCCGTTCGATGTCGCCATCGACGGCGACGGTTTCTTCGTCGTGACGAACGGCCACAGCCGCGCGTACACCCGCGCAGGCGAGTTCTCGCGCGCTGCCGACGGCACGCTGCGCAACGCGCAAGGCTGGCAGCTCGCCGGCGTACGCATTCCCGCGGGCGCGCGCTCGGCAAGCGTCGCCGAAGACGGTACCGTGAGCGTGACGACAAACGCCGGCACGAGAACCATCGCGCACCTCGAGCTGGCGCAATTCGCGGCGCCCGAACGCCTGCAAAGCGTCGACGGCGCGCTCTTCACGCAAACGCCCGGCTCCGGCGCGCCGCGTTTGGTCGCGCCCGGCGGCCCGAACGGTCCGAACCTCCGCTACGGGATGCTCGAGCAATCGAACGTGTCGATCGTCGAAGCCATGATGCAGATCCTCGCTGCGCAACGCGCCTACGAGGCGAACGCCAAAGGCATTCAAGCCGCCGACGAGATGCTGCGCATCGCCGACAACTTGCAGCGTGGATAGCGGGGCGCTTCGCGAGGCGAAGGTAACGCTCGAGACGTTGTTGCTCGAGTCGGTACTCGAGCCTCTTGCCGGGAGCAACGACGCGTTGGCCTCGTACGGCATGGAGTCGTTTGCGCGTCTGCTCGCGCAGAGGCTGCAAGGGCAGTGACCGAGAGCCGGCGCGAAGAGCTGATTCGCGCGCTGCTTCCGTTGGTCAAACGAATCGCGCGGCGCATCAGCCGGTTGGTTCCCTGCGACTACGACGATCTCGTCGGCGACGGCAGCATTGGGCTCATTCGCGCCGTCGACAACTACGATGCCTCGCGCGGCACGTCGCTCGAACACTATGCCCGTCACCTCATCTCGGGCGCGATGCTCAACGGGATCCGGCGTATGGATCCGGTTTCGGAGCGCACGCGGCGCGCAATGCGCGACGGCGAGATCGAGCGGTATCAACTTGCGGGCGAGACGGGTTGCGTGCCGACGATGGAAGAGATGGAGCGCCGGCGGCCCGGTTTCATCCGCGCCACGACCGCGGTAGCGCTCGGCGTGCCGCTCTCGCTCGATCGTCCGCTGCCGGAGGGCGAGCGGTTGGAGCGCGACTGGAGCAACGATCCCGCAGCGCTGCTCGTCGCGCGGAGCGACCGCGAGCGTATCGCTGCCGCCGTCGACGCGTTGCCGCCGCGTCAGCGCCAAATCATTCGCGATCACTACTACGGCGCGCGGTCGCTGCGCGAAGTCGGCCGGCGCATGCGCATCTCGCCCCAACGGGCCTCACAGCTGCACATTGCAGCCATGCGTAAACTGAAAAAGGTGCTCGATGCTACGGCGTGTTGACGGCGACGAGGGGCGCACGCACCTCACCCCGCCGCATGCGCAGGCGGTTGCGGCCGAGCAAACCGTCACGCCGGTGGGCGAGAGCGACGGCGAGACGTCGCTGCTGCCGCACGATCATCCCAAGTGGGCGCGCGACGCCGTCACCGTCTCGGCGCGCATGCGCGAGCTCATCGCCGCGTTGCGCCCGGTCATCGTCAAGGTCTTGACGTTCTGGGATCATCGCGTGCGCAGCGCGTTCGTCGGCGGCGCTCGCGTTTGCATCGACCCGAGCGGGAGCTATCGCATCGACCCCTGAAGAGCAACGCGTGGTCGCCTATCTACAACGCCGGCGCGATGCCGTTATCGCAACGGCGCTCGGTATCGCTTCATTCATCCTGCTCTTCGTGCGGTACTGGGTACCGCCGGGCAAGATCTTCGACGAGGTCTATTTCGCGCGGGCCGCCGAGGAGTATCTCGAGCGGCGATACATCTACGAGAACACGCATCCGCCGGTTACCAAGCTGCTGATCACGCTCTCGGTGATCATGTTCGGCGGGCTGAAGCACGGCGACACGTCGTATGGATGGCGTTTCCTCGACGTCGTTGCCGGCGCCGTGGCGGTAGCGATCTGCTTCATCTTGGCCAAGCGCATCACGCGTTCGACGCTCTTCGGCGCGTACGCCGCGGTGCTCTTCGGTCTCGACGGCATGCACTACGTGCAATCCCGGATCGCGACGCCCGAGGCCTTCGTCGTCTGCTTCTCGATGTTGACGCTCTACGCGTTCTGCCGCTACTGGGATGCGGTCGTGGAAGTGCCGTCGCGGCCGATCGTGCCGCGCGCGTGGCTTACGCGAGGACTCGAGTCTCTAATCAGTCTCACCATTGCGATGCTTGTCGTCGCTGCTAGATGGCCGCACGAAACGCTCGCAGCGCAGATCGTGCTCGTCGTCGCGATCGCGACCTCGCTCTACGCCGCATATCGCCTGTGGCGCGCGCGTCCGGCGGGCGTGTGGTGGCTCCTCGCCTTCGCCTTCTCGGGCGCGCTGCTCGTCGCGAGCAAGTGGTACGGCGTAATGGCCTACGGCGTCGCGTTCGTCGTGATCGCCTATGCGTCGGTCCGCGCGTGGCTCGCGCGCCGCGCATCACCGTTTCCGATCGACGTCGTCGCGGCCGCCGTGATCGGCAGCATCGGCATCGTCTATGCGCTGGCGTACATCCCGCATTTCATCGGCCTGCGCGATCTCCCGAACCTCGCACCGCGGCCGTACACGGTCAGCGACGTCGTCACGATGCAGTACAACGCCTTCATGTACCACTGGGATCTGCGCGCGACCCATCCTTACGCATCGGCGTGGTGGACCTGGCCGCTCGAACTACGGCCGCTGCTCTACAGTGCGAACTATGCGGGGACGTGCCCGAACTGCACGGCGGCGATGATCTACTCGATGCCCAACCCGCTCTTGCTCTGGTCGGGACTCATCTCCGTGCCGCTGGTCGGCGTGCTTGCGGTCGTGCAGCGCAACCGCGGGTACGGGCTGGTCGTGCTCGCGTATCTGCTGCAATGGCTGCCCTGGATGTTCTCACCGCGGATCGCGTTTCTGTATCACTTCTACGTGAACATTCCGCTGATCGCGATCTGCACCGCCGTGGCGATGCAATGGTTACTCGCATGGATGGGGAAATGGGACCGCACGGCAGCGCGCTGGATCGTGGCCGGCTATCTCGTGTTGGTGGCCCTTGCGTTCGTCTACTTCTTTCCGATTCTCTCGTCGATCCCGATTTCGCAAACCGCTTGGCAGCAGCGTCTGTGGCTGCCCAGTTGGCACGACTGAGCTTAGTGTTCGTAGAGTGAGCCCGTGCCGAACGATTGACGGAACATGAAGCGCAGCGTGAACGGCACCAGCCCGTACTGCGAGACCGGCGCGAAGAGCGGCGGACGGTTCGCAAGTTCGTTGGTCAGGTTCTCGGCGGAGAATTGGAGCTTGGCGCGGTCGCCGAGCGAGATCTCGAGGTTGCTGTTGAGCGTGAAGAACGCGGGCGCTCCGTAGGCGTTGTTCGAGCCGACGTACAGCGCGCCGATCGAGGCGCGCGAACCGTGCGGCCACTTATAACTGAGCTCCGTGTACCCTTGCGCGTAGGGAATACGGAACGGGGCGATCGCGCCGTAGCCGAGATTCTCTGCCGGATACGCGACAGCGCCGGTATTACCCCAGACGTAGGTGCGCGGCAGCGAGAGCGCGGCGATGAAGCCCATGCCGATGCGCTTGAACTGCTGCAGCGTGAATTCGGCGCCGCTTTCGATCATCGGGGGCCCGTTGTACCATTGGATGCCGTTGAAGCCGTACACACCCTGCGTCGCGTTGCGATAAACGTCGGCGGAGAGCGTCGTCGTGTTGCCGTGCAGCCGCCACTCGAGGCCGAGATCGCCGCCCGTCGCGCGCTCGAGGGAGGTCAGGAAGGGGAGCGGCGGCGCGACGGCGCTCGTTCCGTACGACGCGCGCAGGGCAAGTCCCGGCATGAGCTGATCGGCGTAACCGGCGCGCGCCGCAGGGCCCTCGAACGTGCGCGTGGTCGCGCTGAAGGTGTTGAGCTCGCCGGAAAGATCGAACTCCTCGGCCTTATCGGGCTTGTACGTGACGCTCTCGCTTGCGTTTGATTGCGTTTCGGTCACGTTCGGGGGTGCCAAGAGGCCGGCGAGATGAGCGTCGAGTACGCGGCCGGAGGTGTCGAAGGCGAGTTTCCCGCTGGCATGCTGCCACGCCAACGTTACGCCCGTTTCGTTCGTGATGGGTTGCGGGAGCAAGCTGGGCGAGAAAATGCTCTGCTGCGTTTGCGCGACGAACGCGTGCAGTGAGAACGCGTCCTGGCCGCGATCGACCGATGCGCCGAGGTCACCGAAGCCCAGATGCTCGTAACCCGATCCTTGGAAGCCGTAGATTGCGTCGAGCGAACGGTCGAGCGTGACGTTCAGCGCCGTGCCCGTGATCGAGACGCCGCTCGACGGCGCGATGCGCACCTTCGCGAGCGCGAGCTTGCGGGTGTAATCGAGCGGATCGTCGTCGCAGCATGGGGATCCGTCGATCGAGAACATCGCGGCGTATGCCAGCACGCCGCCGGGCTCGGTGCCGTCGTACGCGAGATCGCTGAACGAACCGCCGTGCGAGTCGCCCTCGACCTCGAACGTTCCGCGCTCCCCGAGCGTCGGTTCGGCGGTACGGAAGTTGACCGCGCCGCCGACCCCGCCGCCCGCATTCGCTACATCGCCCGCGCCTTTGACGATCTCGACTTCTTGCAGCGCGTACGTCGGTATCAGGCTGAGATCGAACGTTCCGCTCGGCGTAATGAGCGGTTCGCCGTCGATCAACACCGGCGTCTCGAACGGCAGGGCATTTCGCACCGAGGCAAACGCCGGAGCGAGCGGCGTCGCGGTGTTGGTGCCGAGGGTTGTCAGCGCGAGCGCGCCCGGCGTCTGATTCATCACGCTGGTCACGTCGGGCTGGCCCTGATCGCGATAGGCCTCGCGCGGATAGACGCGCTGCGCGACGGGCGTTGCGTTGAACGGCGTGCGCGCGTGGCCGGTTACCGACGTGATCACGTGCAGCGACCCGGCCGACGGTTGCAACGCGAGGCTGATGGTTTTTTGATCGGTGAAGTGCAGGGTTTCGGAGGCCGTGCGAAAACCGCTGGCAGTAACGCGAAGCGCATAATCGCCGGGTCCCGGCAGCGTCACGCGCGCCGTACCTCGAGCGTCGCTCGTACTGCGCACCCCGTTGCCGACCCGAACGAGCGCTCCGCTGACCGGCAATCCGTTTTCATCCGTTACCCTTACGACAAGAGTCGTAGCGGCGTGGGCGCACAGCGGAAAGCACAAGGCCAGTAGAAAGGCATACAGAAACCGGATGAGCACGACCACGATAGTGCGGCTTTTGTTGATCGTAACCTTTTCGATCGGCATGCTTACGAACGCTCAGGCGCAAACCGCCGGCAGCATCAGCGGAACGGTCCGTAACGCGGGCGGCGTGCCGATTGCCGGCGCTACCGTATCGATCCGGCCGGCGACGGCAGGCGAAACCAAGACCGATGCGCACGGCGCCTTCACGATCGCCAACGTACCGCCCGGAACGTACGAGCTGACCGTCATCAAGGGCGGCTTCGTGCCCTGGACGTTTGCCGGTATCATCGTGCCGAGCGCGGCTACGCTCGACGTCGTGCTGAGCGCGCGCTCACTCGACACGTTAAAGCAGATCGCCTCGGTGCAAACCAGCGCCGGATCGTCGTTCAATACCAGTTCTACCGCGATTCAAACCCTCTCGCAGCAGAGTTTCGTCGACCAGGGTCAGGTGAACATCGGTCACGTGATCGACGAGATCCCCGGCGTGATCTCCAATCGTCCCGACTCCGGCAACGGCGGCGCCCCCGGTTCGATCACGTCACCGAACTTGCGCGGCGCCTTCGACTGGGAGAAGTCGAATCTGATCGATGGCTTTCCGCTCATCGCCGGTAAGAGCGGCGACTACGACACGCCGCTGGTGAATTCGCTGCTTTTCAACGACGTGGAGATCGTCAAGGGACCGACCGCGTACGCGAACGAGATCAACTACGGTATCGGGGGTACGCTGAACTTCGTCACCGGTGAGCCGACGCTGACGCCGCACGACACCTTTATCGCCGGCATCGACAATCAACAGGGATCGTTCGGCGAGCTGCGACTCTCGGACACCGTCGGCAAAGTCGGCTATCTCGTCGCGCTCGTGCGCGACGGCACCAACGGCCCGCTTGACGATTACCCGACGTACGTTACGCTGCCGAGCGGCTCGAAGGTCAACGGCCTCGCCGCGTCGTCGACGATCAGCTCGACCGCGCCGGCGGGCTATAGCGGCCCGTATCCGGTACCGGGTTCGATCAAGGGCAGCAACCCCTCCGCTGCCTACACGACGCTCGCCGCGTGTTGTCAGGACGTGACCTCGACCTATCAAAGCAACGGCGAGCTCGCCAAACTCGCCTATCACTTCTCGAATACGACGACGTTGACGCTCGGATATCTCGGCATTCAGGGGCAGTACGACGGTCCGGCCGCGAGCTTGACGCAGATCGACTCGACCTTCACGCCCGGGCTATCCTATGACACGACCGGAACGCCGTTCACAAACGGTGGGCAGTTCCTCCTGAACCAGACGACGACGCTTCCCAATCAGAATCTGATCGACAACGAGCCGATGTTCGAGGGCCAGTTCCGCACCGCGCTCGGCAACGACACGTTCCTCGCGCGCTGGTACAGCGCGGTCCTCGAACGCCCCACGTATTCGAATTCCCCGGATCCTAGCGCCTCATACACCGTGCCGCTGCAGCTCTTCGGTACGGTGAAGCTCGCCGGCACGCCGACGACGTTCAACGGGCAAACCGCAGACGTGACGATTCCCGATTCGAGCGCCTACGTCAACAGCATGGGCGATTTCGACCACCTGCACGGCGGTTCGTTGGAATACGATCATCCGATCGGCAACAGCGACATCCTCACGGTCGCGTACGACGCGGACACGAGCTTGACGCAGTCGTACAAAGTCGCGCCCGCGACGGCGGCCGTGCAATACTCGATTGCACCCGGCACGCGGCAGGATATGGACAACTGGCTCGTGCGCGACGTGTTGCAGATCGGCGATAAAGCGCAGCTGACGCTCGCAAACTATTACAACATCTACCGCTCGACGTTCGCGCCGACCGCACCGACCGACACGTCGTTCGACTTCTCGACGACGACCTCGACGCAGGACGATCCGCGCCTGGGTTTCGTCTATCGTCCCGACCAGAATCTCGCCCTGCGCTTCTCGGCGGGCGCCTCGATTGCGCCGCCGTATCCCTCGCTGATCGACAATAACACCGAGACGCCTCTCGAAGTGCTGCAAGGCGGCGGTGCGGTCGGCACGACGGTGACCGTCCCCGTGAACTCGGGTACGTTGCGCCCGGAGACCGCGTTTGCCTACGACGTTGGCGGCGATCTGCGATTGCCTCAGGCATCGGTGCTCACGCTCGACCTCTATCTCACGAACATCTGGAATCAGTTCGTGACGCAAATCACCGACACCGGGACGACCTACACCTACAACGGTACGCCCTACGAAGTCTACACGAGCACGAATGGAAACCTGGCGCAGAGCCGCGACGAAGGCATCGAGCTCGCACTGCATCACGATCCGTCGGTCGGCTACGGCTATACGATCTCGGGCGATCTCGCGCGCGCCTACGCGTACAACGTTCCCGGGAACTTCTACTCGACGGCCGCCGGTACGTACGAAACCAACCTCGGGGTGATTCCCGGCATCAACTACATCTCGAACGGCTCGGGCTACAACAACATCTCGAACAAGAGTGAGCCCTACTCGATGGGATACGCGGAGATCCACCGGCGTGGTTCGTGGGGACAATACGCTTCGCTCGGCCTGACGTACTACGGCTCGAACAACATGTTCAACATCCCTGCATACGTCGTGGGACACGCGACGGTCCGTCAGCCGATCGCGCGCGACACGGCGATCCAGGTCTCGGTCGACAACCTCTTCGGGGCAAACGCGCTGCCGTACGTGCTGTACGGCGTGAACTCGGGGGCGATCTACGCGCCGCTGGTCACCGGACAGGTCGGGCTGAAGGCGGACGTTCCCTACGGCCCGACGACGCTGCGTGTGCTGGTGGTCCGGTCGATCTGATTCACCGAATGAACTGAGAGGCGAGGGTGGCGGCCAACGCAAGCGTTCCTATGAACACGAAGTAAATCAGGGCCTCAGCCAGGATCATCTCGTCCGACGCTGTTCTCAAGTTCTTGAACATCGTGCTCTCCTCACGCACGAGTATGCCGATATTTCCTGACAGCGTCCTTTGCCTCACATGAGAATACCGGGTGAAAAGATCCCAGGCGAAAAGATCTAGATTTCGCCCAGGTTTAGGAACCGAGGCCCGAGGTTTACGTCTAGATCTTTTCGATGAAGCGGGCGATCAGGTCGGCCAACAGCGGCCCAGTCTTGGCCCCTTGCTCGGTCACGTCGATGTGGCTGGTGCCCGCGACGCCGACGGTGTTCGTGATCATGCTGAACCCCAGGACCCCCATACTCAGGAACCGGGCGAAGGTCGCTTCGAGCACCGTCGACATGCCCACCGCATCGGCACCGATCGTGCGCAGGTACTGCGCCTCGGCCGTGGTCTCGTAGTTGGGTCCCTGCAAGCCGGCGTAGACGCCCTCGCGCAAGCGGTGTTCGGGCAGGGCCACCGTCCGTACGATCGCGCGCAACCGCGCGGAATACGCATCGATCATGTCGACGAACGGATTTTCGTGTGGCCAGCCGATCAGCGCGTTACGTCCGGTGAGATTGATGTGGTCGCCGATCATCATGATGTCGCCGGGCTCGATCTCGGCGCGCAGCGATCCCGCCGCGTTGGTGAGAACGATCATTCGCGCACCGGCGGCATGCGCGAGACGCACGCTCGTGGTCACTTGCATCGGCGAGAAGCCTTGGTAGAGATGCACGCGCCCGGCGAAGGCGGCGATCCGCTTACCGCGCAACGTGCCGGCGAGCACTTCGCCCGCATGACCGCGCAGCGTCGCGACCGGCATCCCGAGCATGATGTCGTAGGGGATCGATACGTGCGAGAACACGTCGCGAAACGCGGAGGAGAGCCCGCTTCCCAGCACGATCGCGAGGTCGATCGGGCCGCCCGCCGCCTCTTGGATACGCGAGGCGTCGACGGCGAGCAGTTTATCGTTGGGAGATCGGCGATCGATCATAGAGATTCACTCCCGTCATCGCAGCGGGTACCGGCAGGCCTTCGAGGGCGAGCAGCGTCGGTGCGATATCACCGAGCTTACCGCCCGGCGCGAGCGCGCCCCGGACGTCATTGGAGATGAGGATGAGCGGCACCGGATTGGTCGTGTGCGCGGTCAGCGGATTGCCGTCTTTGTCGAGCTTCTCTTCGGCGTTTCCATGATCCGCGGTGACGGCCAGCAGACCGTTCGCGGCGAGCACGGCGCCGGCCAAACGCTCCAGGCAACCGTCGAGGATCTCTACTGCTTCGATCGTCGGTTGCCATGTGCCCGTGTGACCGACCATGTCGGCGTTGGCGTAGTTCATGATGATCACGTCGTGTTTGTGATGCGTGATATCGTCGACCGCGACGTCGGTGATCTCTCTCGCGCGCATCGCCGGCGCGAGATCGTATGTCAGAACGCTGCGATCCGACGGCACCAGCACGCGATCCTCGCCGGGAAAGACGTCTTCGCGTCCGCCGTTGAAGAAATAGGTGACATGCGCGTACTTTTCGGTCTCGGCCAATCGAAGTTGTCGCAGTCCCGCGCGTGAGATGACCTCGCCGAAGGTGTCGTACTGCGGACGCGGGCCGAAGAGCACCGGGTTGGGAAAGGTTTCGTCGTACTTGGTCATCGTCGCAAAGATGCCGTTGGGCCAGGCCCGTTCGTTGAAGCGCTGCGTGAGCTGGCGCGCGCGATCGGGGCGAAAGTTGAAGAAGATGCACGCGTCGCCGTCGCCGACCGTGCGTGCCGGCCCGACGATCGTCGGGACCACGAATTCGTCGTTCTCTTCGCGTTCGTAGGCCGCGTCGAGCGCGGCGATTGCCGTCGGCGCGTGGTATTGCGCGGTGCCATCGACGAGCATGGTGAAGGCCGCGTCGGTGCGCTCCCAGCGCTTGTCGCGGTCCATCGCGTAGAATCGCCCGGAGACCGAGGCGATCGAGCCGTGCCGTCCCAGCGAGTCGAGTTTGGCCTCCAGCATGTCGAGGTACGTCTTTGCCGAACGCGGTGGAACGTCGCGCCCGTCGAGGAACGCGTGCACCGCGAACGGCACGCTGGCGTCGACCGCCGCATCGATCAGCGCGAAGAGATGCGCGATCGAGCTGTGGACCTGGCCGTCGGAGAGCAGCCCCATGAAATGGAGGGTCGAATCGTTGCGTTTGACGTGCTCGAGGCATTCGACCAGCGTCGGGTTGACGGCAAACGCACCGGATGCGATGTCGGCGTCGATCAGCACCACACCTTGCGGCACGACGCGACCCGCGCCGATATTCATGTGCCCGACCTCACTGTTCCCCATGATGCCTTTGGGAAGTCCGACCGCCTCACCCGAGGCCTGCAACGTCGTCCACGGATACGTCTCGAAGAAGGCATGCCAGTGCGGGAGCTTCGCGGCGGCAATCGCGTTGCCGTGCGCGGCGTCGCTGCAGCCCCAGCCGTCGAGCACGCAAAGCACGAGCGGCTTATGCACCGGTCGCCGCCTCGATGAGCGTCGCAAAGCCGACGGGATCGAGCGATGCGCCGCCGACCAGACCGCCGTTGATGTTGGGCTGCGCCGCGTAGCTCGCCGCGTTGTCGGATTTGACGCTGCCGCCGTAGAGAATCGGCACGTCGCGTAAGCCCGCGACGGCACCCCGGATGACGCTCATCACGCGGTCGGCTTCGACGGGATCGCAGTTCGCTCCGGTCCCGATCGCCCAGATCGGCTCGTACGCCAGCACGACGCGTGCGGCGTGCGTTGCGTCCAGGCCGTCGAGCGCCGCCTTCGTTTGCGCGAGGACGCGCCGGTCCGTCTCGCCTGCTGCGCGTTCTTGGCTCGTCTCACCGACCGCGACGATCGGCGTCATGCCGTGCGTGAGCAGCGTCTTGACCTTTAAATTGACGTTGCGATCGGTCTCGCCGAAGTACAAGCGGCGTTCGGAGTGGCCGACGATCACGAAGCGTACCCCGAACTCGTGCAACATCGGCTCGGAGATCTCGCCGGTGAACGCGCCCGTCAGATCCCAGTGCACGTTCTGCGCCCCCAGCGCAATGCGCGGATGATCGCGCAAGGCGTCGTGCGCGGCGGCAAGCGCGGTGAACGGTGGTGCGATGACGATCTCGACGCGGTCTGCGAGGGCCTGCGCGAGTGGAAGAAACGCCGCGAAGAATTCGCGCGTTTGTGCGGCGGTCTTGTGCATCTTCCAATTGCCGGCGATGATTCTGCGCGGCATCAGTCGTACGCTAACGCCGCGACGCCGGGCAGCGTGCGTCCCTCGAGATATTCGAGCGTCGCGCCGCCGCCGGTCGAGACGTGCGTCATCGCCGCGGCGAAGCCCAGCATCTCCGCCGCCGCCGCCGCGTCGCCGCCGCCGACGACGCTCGTCGCGCCGGCACGGGTCGCCTGGGCCATCGCTTCACCGACGACTTTGGTTCCGTTGCGGTACGCCGGTTTCTCGTACACGCCCATCGGACCGTTGAAGACGATCTCCTTCGCCCGCGCGATCACGCCGGCGTAGTCGCGTGCGGTGCGCGGTCCGATGTCGAGGATCATCATGTCGCCGACGTCCTCGATGTCGACCTCGTGCGCTGCGGCATCGGCGTCGAACGACGGCGAGACGACGGCGTCGACCGGCAGGTACAACGTGGTGTCGTGGTGCGAGGCGAGATCGAGGATGCGACGCGCCGGCTCGAGATCGTCGTCGCGCAGCGAGCGTCCGACGCCGGTCCCGCGCGCGGCAAGCAACGTGTTGGCCATGCCGCCCCCGATGCAAAATGCGTCGACCTTGTCCATGAGATTGGAAAAGACGCCGACCTTGTCTTTGATTTTCGCGCCGCCGATCACGCAAACGTACGGATGGGCGGGATGGCCGGTGAGGCGCGCGAGCGCCGCGAGTTCGGACTGCATGAGCAGGCCGGCCGCGTTTGGCAACAGATGCGCGAGCGCCTCGGTCGACGCGTGGGCACGGTGCGCGGTGCCGAAGGCATCGTTGACGTAGAGATCGCCCAGTGACGCCAGTTCGCGCGCAAAAGCGGGATCGTTCTGCTCTTCGCCGGCGTGAAAGCGCACGTTCTCGAGCAGCAGCACGTCGCCGTCGTGGAGCGCCGCAACCGCGTCGCGCGCGACCGGGCCGATGCAATCGGCGGCAAATGCCACCGGAACGTTCAGGCGTTGCGCGAGCGCGGCAGCCAGCGGCCGCAGCGAGTATTTCGCATTGTCACCGTCATCCTGAGGTGCGCCGGAGGCGCCTCGAAGGACGGGACGCCCCAGGTGCGAGAGCACGATCACGCGCGCGCCGCGCTCGCGCAGCGTGCGCAACGTCGGAATCGCCGCGTCGACGCGCGTGTAGTCGGCGATCTCCCACGCGTCGCCGGCCGCTCGAAGCGGCACGTTGAGGTCTTCGCGTACGAGCACGCGCTTGCCGCGAACGTCGAGATCGTCGATGGTGTGGAACTTCACCGGTCCAAATCAGACGTTGCTCGGTAGTTTTCTGAGGATCATCGACGTCAGGTCCGCGAGGCGGCACGAGTAGCCCCACTCGTTGTCGTACCACGCGCAGACCTGCACCATGTCGCCCACGACTTGCGTGAGCTTCGCGTCGATGATCGAACTGTACGGCGAGCGCTTGAAGTCGCTCGATACCAGCTCTTCCTCGGTATATTGCACGTACGGTTTCAGCCGTCCGGCGGCGTCGCTGCGCAGGATCGCATTGACTTCGTCGCGCGTCGTCTCGCGCTTCACCTGGGCGACCAGATAGACCATCGAAACGGTCGGCGTTGGAACGCGCAGGGCAAACCCCTCGAAGCTGCCTTTCACCTCGGGAATCGTCAGATAGAGCGCCTTGGCCGCGCCCGAGCTCGTCGGGATGATGTTCGTCGCGGCGTTACGGGCACGGCGAATGTCTTTGTGCGGCGCGTCGAGGATGTTTTGATCGTTGGTGTAGGAGTGCACCGTCGTCATGAAGCCCTTCACCCAACCGAGGTGATCGACCAGCGGCTTCACCGCGGTTGCCAGACAATTCGTCGTGCACGAGGCATTCGAGATGATGTGATGCTTGTCGGGATCGTACATCTCGTCGTTCACGCCGAGCACGAGCGTGACGTCTTCGCCCTTCGCGGGCGCCGAGATGATGACTTTCTTTGCGCCGCCGCCGGAGATGTGCAGACGGGCCTTTTCCGCATCGGTGAAGAGACCGGTCGACTCGACCACGACGTCGACGCCCAGATCTTTCCACGGCAGCTTCCCGGGATCGCGTTCGGCAAGCACCTTGATGCGGCGTTGATCGATGATCATTGAGTCGCCGTCGGCGGCGACGTGTCCCTCGTACGTACCGTAGTTGCTATCGTATTTGAAAAGATGCGCGCACTCCGCGGCACTGGTGAGATCGTTGAGCGCGACGATCGTAACGTCCGGATGGCGCTCGATGAGCGATTTGGCGAAGTTTCTTCCGATGCGGCCGAAGCCGTTGATCCCGATTCGCATAGCCCGGGCTTCTACCGGGCCGCGCTCAGGAGGCCCTGCCGCTGCGCAGCCGCGCGGCGAGGCGATTGAGCGCGCTCAGGCGGCTCGAGACGGTGGGCTTGGCGATCGGGGGATTGCAGCGGGCGCCGAGCTCGGCCAGCGATTCGCCGGGGTGGGCCAGGCGCAACTCGGCGATCTCGCGCAGCGGCGGCGAGAGCTGCGCAAGGCCGTAGGCGCTCTCGAGGTATTCGATGGTCCGGCGCGCGGCCGCGGCGGCTGCGGCGGCCCGATCCAGGTTGGCTGCTTCGGTGTTGACGAGGCGGTGAATGCGATTCTTGGTCTCGCGCAGCGCGCGCACGTCTTCGAGGTGCAGCACCGCGCCGAAAGCACCGATGATCGTGAGCACGTCCACGATTGCCTCGAAGTCCTTGTAGTAGAGGACGTCACGCCGCTTGCGCGTTGCGTGCTTGGGCGCGCGGCCGGTGCTGCGCAGCATCCACAGCAGCCGCTCGCACAACTCGCGCCGCGGGAGCACGAGCTCGAGGTGATAGCCGTGCGCGCCGGCGGCAAGCGACCCGCATGCAAGAAACGCCGCGCGAATCTCCATCAGGCGATCGCATTTTCGCGCCGGCTTGGACGGGGTCGTACGCAGCGTCTCGGGCAGCGAGATGGCGAAGGTCGGGAGACGTGCCAGGCGGGTGGCGGCGCGGCTTTCGATCGGATGCATCTTGCGGTCTTCGAGCAGCGACCAGAAGAGCCGCGCGATCGAATTGCGATGCGTGATGAAGACGGTACGCTCCGCGTTTGCTCCGTAGAGCGCGAGCCCGGCGGCGAGCGCGGCGCGGCAATGCGCGGCCTGCGGCACGTCGCGCGCGAGCGCGTCTTTGGTGTCAGCCGAAATCGACGCGCCGCTCACCGAGGACCTCGTAGAGTTCGCCGGGCTTGACGCCCGGCGTCACGCGCAGCGGAACCTCGCGCACGCGCACCGTGACATATCGCGTTGCGTAGTGGATCTCCAGCACGTCGCCGGGTTTGACGTTGTAAGCCGGTTTGAGCGGTTTACCCTCTTTGGTAATTCGTCCGTGTTCGAGCGCCTCGTGCGCTTCGCTACGCCGTTTCGAAAGGCGCGCTACTTTCATAAATTTATCCAGTCGCATCGATCGTACCTTGAAGTTTACCACGCGCCCACGGAGAAGAGTTAGCCGATGTCAAGTGCGACTCCGTCTCGCCGCATGGGCGTCAACGTCTTCGACGAAACCAAGCCCATGTGGCGGATCATGCTGGTCTTCTTGGTGCCGCTCATGATCAGCAACATTCTGCAATCCGCTTCGCAGACGTTTGCCTCGATCTTTCTGGGCCGGATGATCGGCGTCGATGCGTTGGCGGCAGTGTCGGCGGTCTTTCCGATCATCTTCCTGCTCTTTTCGTTTTTGATCGGCATCGCGAGCGGCAGCACCGTGCTGATCGGCCAGGCCTACGGTGCTCGCGACGAGCACCGGGTAAAAAAGGTTGCCGGCACCGTGCTCGGCGCGACGATGGTCTTCGCGGTTTTTACCGCTATCGTCGGCACGCTCGTATCGCCCTGGATGCTCAAGGAACTCGGCACGCCGGCCGTGATCTTGGGGCAAGCCGACGCCTACACGCGCGTCATCTTTCTGACGTCGCCGATCCTCTTTCCCTATCTCGTCTATACGACGTTCCTCCGAGGCGTCGGCGATTCGCAGACGCCTCTCTACTTTCTGATCCTGAGCTCGGTGCTGTCGGTCTTCTTTACGCCGGCCTTCATCGCGGGGTGGTTCGGGCTACCGCACCTCGGCGTCGTGAGCGCCGCGGTGTCGGGCATGATCGCCAACGCCGTCGGCCTCGTGGCGCTGCTGGTCTTGCTCGGACGCCGGCACAGCCCGCTGCGCTTCGACCTCGAGATGGCGCGCGACATGATCATCGACCCGCGAATTCTTTGGAACGTCTTGCGTATCGGCGTCGCCACCGGAATCCAAGTCGTGATGGTTTCGCTTGCCGAGATCGCGATCATCAGTTTCGTCAATCATTTCGGCCCGCGGGCGACGGCCGCATACGGCGCCGTGAACCAGATCGTCAACTACGTGCAGTTTCCCGCGATTTCGATCGGCATCGCGGCCTCGATCTTCGGCGCGCAGTGCATCGGAGCAAAGCGAGAGGACAAGCTCGGCAGCGTGATTCGCTCGGCCGTCGCGCTCAACTACGCCGTCGGCGGTATCCTCGTGACGCTGTGCTATCTCTTGGCGACGTCATTGCTCGAGTTATTCATCACCGACGCGCAGACGGTCCACATCGCACATCAACTGCTGATGATCACGCTATGGTCGTACCTGATCTTCGGCAACAGCGCGGTCATCAGCGGCGTCATGCGCGGGAGCGGGACCGTGCTCGTCCCGACGATCAACGGACTGATCGGGATCTGGGCGCTCGAAGTGCCGGTGGCGTACTTCTGCATGAAGCACATCGGATTGCCGGGCGTCTGGATCGGCTACCCGGCGTACTACTGCTTCATGCTCTGCGCGCAGTTCATCTATTACGAGCTCTTCTGGAAGAAAAAAACACACGAACGTCTGGTTTGACCCTTCTACGCGACGAAAAAAAAGCGACGCTAACGCCATTTGTCATCCCGAGGGATCGCTTGAACCTGTCACCCCGAGGGATCGCTTGAACCTGTCACCCTGAGCCTGTCGAAGGGGCGCCGCGAAGCGAAGTCGAGGGAGCGCCACCCGCGTGCTGCTAAGGAAGTTCGCATCCTGCGAATGGCGCAAAACTTCGAGCCTTCGCTTAGCAGCACGCGGCATGACGCTCACTCGACTACGCGGCGGGGAGAAAACGAAGGTGTCATCCCTGTGATGACAAGTGGCGTTAGCGGCGTTTCTTCTCCCGTGGGGTGACGCAGGTGCCGGTGGCGCGGCAGACGACGATCGGCTCGGGCAGATAATCGGCGGCGCTCTCGTTCACGTCGGGGCGTGCCGCGATGACCTTGCGTGCTTCGAATTGCATCGTTCGCGAGGTATTGCCGGTCTTCGTGATGCGGCCGTGCGCTTCGACGTAGTCGCCGGCGTACACGGGGGCGAGAAACTCGACGTTGTCGTAGGCGACGAAGAGTCCCTCGTCGCCGTCGAGCCGGATCAAGAGTTCGGTCGCGACGTCGCCGAACAGCGCGAGCACGCGCGCGCCGTCGACGAGGTTGCCGCCGTAGTGCGCGTCGTGCGCGCTCATGCGCAGGCGGATCAGACCGGTTAGGCTGCCTGTGTCTTCGCCAGTTGCCACAATTCCTCGAGTTCCTCGAGCGAGAGATCGGAGAGGCTTTTGCCGCTGCTCGCGGCGCGCTCTTCCATGAATGCGAAGCGGCGGTAGAATTTTTCGTTGGCCTCGCGCATCGCCGTTTCCGCGTCGATGCCCAGCGACCGGGCCAGGTTCACGACGGTGAAGAGCACGTCTCCGAGCTCCTCGCGTACGTGCGGATCGTCTTGCTTGAGGCGCTGGGCTTGCGCGAGCTCGCTCAACTCCTCGTGCAGCTTGTCGAGCACGCCGCCGACGTTGGGCCAGTCGAAGCCGACGCGCGATGCTTTCTCCTGCATGCGCTGGCCGCGCTGCAGCGCGCCGAGGTGCTTGGGAATGCCTTCGAGCCGGCTCTTGCGTTTTTGTCCAGTTGCTTCTTGCGCCTTGAGCTTCTCCCAACTGCGCCACTGTGAATCGACGTCTTCGATGACGGCGTCGCCGAAGACGTGCGGATGACGGCGCACCATTTTGTTGGCCAGCGCGTCGATCACGTCGGCGACGGTGAAGGTGCCGATCTCCGCGCCGAGCTGCGCGTGAAAGACGATCTGGAGCAGCAGGTCGCCGAGCTCGTCACAGAGCGCGCTTTGGTCCTGCGCCTCGATCGCCTCGACGACTTCGTATGTCTCCTCGATCAAGTACGGCACGAGCGTGCGGTGCGTCTGCTCGCGATCCCAGGGACAGCCGTCGCGCAGACGCGCCATGATCTCGACGAGATCGTCCCACGAATAGCGTTGCGACTGCGGCGGGAGCGGTACCAACGGCATGGCGATCGACGCGGAGAGCGTCGCGTGCGGCATGCCGGGCGTGATGCGAACGCTGTGGCCCTCGGCTTCGAGCGCGCGCAAGAGCGGCGGCAATCCGGGAAAATCCGAGAGCGGATTGCCGAGCACGGCCACCCCGACCGAGCCGGCATCGAGCGAACGCAGCGCGCTGACGAAGCGGACGATCGCCTCCGTATTGCCGTGCGAAAGCGCGGCAGCGTCGGCGACGAGCGCCGGGTCGAGGCTGACGCCGTGCCCTTGCAGTGCCGCAACGAGGTCGGGCGGGGCGAGGATCGTGGCCGCGCACGTGGTCGCGCGCAGCGCGTCGAGGCTTCCGACCGTCACGTAGCCGGGATCACCGGGGCCAAGCCCCACAATCCGAACCAGCATCGCGGCATGCTTCGAGAAAATGTAAGGGGCCCCATTCGGGGCCCCTCTTCGAGGCATGCGGCGCTCGCGCCTCAGGACGACGGTGACGTTGCGGGAGCGGGGGTCCCGGTTACCGCCGGCGGCGTCGGTTCCGGCGTGGGGAACGCGGCGCTAAAGCGCGGGTCGCTAATTTGAATGTTCGCCTTGTTCTGTAGATCCATCAAGAACGGTTGGATCAACGGAGCCTCGTTTTGCTGACGCAACAGCTCGGCGATCTTGTCCTTGGAGTTTGCCAGCGTCGCTTTCACGCCCGGCGTCCGGCTCTCGACTTGAATGATGTGATAGCCGAACGGCGACTTCACCGGCGCGCTGATGACGCCGACCGGAAGCGAGAACGCCGCCTGATCGAACGCCGGCACCATTTGCCCGTGACGGAACGTGCCGAGCTCGCCGCCCTTGTCCTTGCTGCCCGGATCGATCGAATACTCTTTCGCGAGCGCAGCAAAATCTTTGCCTTGCTTGAGCAACGCTTCGACCTTGTCGGCGGTCTTCAAGTCGGCGACGAGAATGTGCCGCGCCGTCACTTCGGCCGGTTTGTCGAAAGCCGCGTGATTCTTATCGAAATAGGCTTTGATCTGCGCGTCCGTCACGTTGACGTTCTTGCCGACGGCCTTGTCGATGATGATTTGATCGCTCAGCAGCTTGTGGACGTCGTCCTCGGTCAAGCCGCGCGACTTGAGCATGTCGGCCCACTCGCCGGGCGGGAAGTTCGCCTTCAATTGGTCCTCGCGCTGCGTGATCTCCGCGTCGCTCACGGTGATGCCGTTTTTCTGAGCGTACTGCTGCAGAAGAATCTCGCGCACCATCTGTTGCAGTGTCGCAAGCGCGGCCGGACTCGACTCGAGCTTCGAGTCGAACTCCGCCCTGCTGATCGCCTGTCCGTTGACGGTCGCAATATCGCCGCCGCCCGAGCAGGCGGTCAGCGAGACGGCCAAGAGCAGCGTGGCAAGACCCGCAACGAAGCGGTCGTGGTTGGACATGGTCACTCCATGAGGAAAAATTGCGTGCGTAGTAAACGCGGAGCACGAGGGCTCCGCGAACGGGTTTGGGGGTTCGTCGGCCTCATAAAAGGCCCTCTTCAGAAGCGCGCGCCACCGCTACAGCGCTTCTAAGAGCTTTCTCAAAATCGGCATCCACCCCTCAGCCTCACCCTGAGCCTGTCGCTGGGCCGGCGGCGGCGCCGGGAGGTCCACCACGATCTTGCCTTCCCCAAAGCGGAAGCGGTTGCGGGTGAGCGACTGGAGCTTGGGGATCGCGGCCGGATCGAGCTCGAATCCGGGCCCCACGCCCAAAGTGAGGCGGCGTTCGTCGACGACGACGCGGGTAACGCGCCGTTCGAGCGCGATCGTGCGGAGTTTCGTCAGCTCGACCAGATGCTCGAGGGGGGCGGGAAGCGGGCCGAAGCGGTCGCGCACGCCGGCCGCGATCTCCTCGACGGTCGCCTCGGAGCGCGCCTTGGCCAACTGCTGGTAGACGGCGATCTTCTGTGAGACCTGTGGAATGTAATCGCTCGGAATGAAGGCGCTGATCTTCACGTCGATGACGGCCTCGCGCCGGTCTTCCAGCGCCGCCGCCATCCCGCGGCGCTCGGCGATCGCTTCGGCGAGCAGCTGGCAGTAGGTATCGAATCCCACCGAGCCGATGAAACCCGACTGCGCCGATCCGAGCAAATTCCCGGCGCCGCGAATCTCCAGGTCGCGCATCGCGATCTGCAGACCGGAACCCAAGTGCGTGAACTCGCGAATCGCCTCGAGGCGCGCTTTGGCCTCTTCGGTGAGCGCCTTGTGCCCCTGATAGAGCAGATAGCAATAGGCTTGGTGGTTGGAGCGGCCGACGCGGCCGCGCAACTGATAGAGCTGCGCGAGACCGAACTTGTCAGCGTCGCCGACGATCATCGTGTTGACGTTCGGGATGTCGATGCCGTTCTCGATGATCGTCGTCGCGACGAGAATGTCGATGGCGCCGTCGATGAAGGACTGCATGACCGGCTCCAAGTCGTTTTCGTGCATCTGACCATGGCCGACGGCGATGCGCGCGCGCGGAACGAGTCTTTCGAGCGCGTTGCGCACGGCGTAGATCGACTCGACCCGGTTGTGCAGATAGTACACCTGTCCGCCGCGATCGAGCTCGGCGGTGATGGCTCGCTGCACGATCGCATCGCTCGTGGGAATCACCATCGTTTTGACCGACATGCGGTTCTTCGGCGCCGTCTGGATCAGCGAGAGATCGCGCACGGCCATGAGCGACATCTGCAGCGTTCGCGGGATCGGCGTCGCCGAGAGGGTGAGCACGTCGACCGAGGTCTTGTACTCCTTGAGCCGTTCCTTGTGCATCACGCCGAATCGCTGCTCTTCGTCGATGACGATGAGACCGAGATCGTTGAACGCGACGTCTTTTTGCAGCAGGCGGTGCGTGCCGATGATGACGTCGACTTTACCCAGGGCGAGGTCGGCGAGGATCGTTCGCGCTTGCGCTTTGCTCTTGAACCGCGAGAGCTCTTCGATGCGCAAGGGAAAGCCGGCGAAGCGCGCGCTGAAGGTGCGGTAGTGCTGGTCGGCGAGCAGCGTGGTCGGCACGAGGACGGCGACTTGCTTCTTCTCCGCGACCGCCTTGAACGCGGCGCGCATCGCGACCTCGGTCTTGCCGTACCCGACGTCGCCGCAAACCAGCCGGTCCATCGGCTGCGCGCGTTCCATATCGGCCTTGACCGCGACGATTGCTTTGGTCTGATCGGCCGTCGGCTCGTAAGGGAAGGCCTCTTCCATCTCGGCTTGCCACGGGGTGTCCGCTCCGAACTGATAGCCGCGGCTGAGTTCGCGCTCCGCGTAGAGCTGCACGAGTCCGTCGGCGATCTTTCCAAGCGATTCGGAGACGCGCGATTTGGTGCGCGCCCAATCCGCGCCGCCCATCTTGGAAAGACGCGGCGACTGCCCTTCCGCGCCGGAGTACTTGGTGACCTGATGCATCTGCGTGACCGGCACGAGCATGCGATCGGATCCGGCGTAGGCGAGGTCGAGATAGTCTTGCGTTGCGCCGAGTATCGTCTCGGTGCGCAAGCCGAAGTACTGTCCGATCCCGTGAACGGCATGCACGACGTAGTCGCCGACGCGCAGATCGGCAAGGGTAACCGGGACGCCTTCCTTGACCGCGCGCAACTTGACGCGTTTGGGCGGCGCACCGAAAATTTCGCGATCGCCGAGCACGCGCAGCCGCAAAGCGGGCATCGCAAACCCGGCTTCGATCGAGCCGTGACTGACGACGACGTCGGCGTGAGGTGCGGGGGCGGAGCCCGAGCCTTGGAGGGAGGCGGCGCGCAGGATATCGTTGATGCGGCCGACGGCGCCGCTCACGATGTACAGCGACTCGCCGTCGCGGACCCACTCGCGCGCGTTCTGCGAGAAGAGTTCGATCTGCCGGTTGAAGTGCTCGACCGGACGGCACTCGACGACGAAGGACGCGTGCGGTCGCGGCAGCCACTCCATCGCGTCGTGGCGTTCGATCGCGCCGGGGAAGATCAGCAGCGGGTGCTCGCGCAACCGCGGCGCAAGATCGGCGAGAACCGGATGCGGTGATGCGACCTCTGCGAGCAACGCGTCGTCGACTTCCGACTCGCTTACCGCGAACTCGCCGGATTCGACCGCGGCCAAGAGCACGCTCTGCTCGCGCGAGCGTTCTTCCTCGAGCGCGCGTTCGATCGTTACGAGCATGCTCGGCTCATCGAGGACGACGATCGCGTCGCGGTGCAGGTAGTCGAGCAGCGTCGCGCGTTCGTCGTAGGCAAGCGGCAGCCACGGCGCCGGCAGATCGCCGCCGCTTTCGATGTATGCGGCAAGCGCGGCTCGCACGGGGGCGGGCCCGTCGAAACGCTCCAGGATGCGCGCGCGGTAGCCGCTCTCGCGTGGAATCTCGCTCCACGGCACGATCTCGACCGACGCGCGTTCATCCTCGCTGCGTTGCGTCGCAAGGTCGAAAGGACGAATGCTCTCGATCGTTTCGCCGAAGAACTCCAAGCGAGTCGGCAGCGCTTCGCTGGCGGCGAAGAGGTCGATGATTCCGCCCCGCACGGCGTATTCACCCACCGCGCTCACGACGTCGGTGCGCACGTAGCCAAGATCGAACAATCGCGCTTGCAACCGGTCGAATCCGGGTTCGTCGCCGGTGCGCAACGTCTCGCGCAGGCGCTCGAAGTGCGCGCGCGGCATGAGATACTGACGCAGGGCCGCGATCGGTGCCAGCACCAAGCGTCGCGCGCCGGCCGCCAAATCGGCGAGCAGCGTCATGCGCGCGCTGCGCTCCGACGGGCTTTCGATCGCTCCCAATGCTTCGTCGCGCGAGCGCAGCAGGGCAACGTCGTGCGGTTCGTCCTCGCCTAAATAGTAAAGAAGGTCGGCGAACGCGCGCTCGGCGACGTCGGGAGTCGGCACGACCACGAGTAGCGGTTGTTCGAGCGAGCGGTACAGCGACGCGAGCAGCGCCGGGCGTGCCGCAGCGACCGTTTCATGCGCGCTGTAGACGCCGTGCCCGGTTCGCAACGCCTCGAGCAACGGCCCGAGCGCCCGCGGTGCGTTTGCAAGCGTGCGGAGAAGAGCGTCGTTCGGCGCGAAGGTTGGAACGGTTTGGGCGGTCACGGGCCGCTGATTATAGCATGCCGAGCGCGATGAGCGCGATCCACGGCTCGGCGACCTTCGGGTAGAAGACGAGATAGTCGGCGCACTGATGCACGACCAACGCAACGCTTGCCGCGAGCGCAGCCAATCGCCACGGTGAACGGCGAGCGTCACGCGCGAGCGAGGCGAAGGTCGTTGCGATCCATCCGATCGTTGCGGCGAAGAGGACGATCCCGCCCTCGGCGAGCGCTTGGAGATACCAGTTATTGGCATGGGTGCGCACGCCGTAGACGCCGGCTCGCGGCAATTCGAGCTCGTAATTACCGGCGCCGATCCCGAGCAGCGGATGATGGCGGAAAAAGAAGAGCGCCGCGCGCCACAGCTCGGAGCGGTCTCCCAGCCCTCCGCTGTACGCCCAGGTGATCGCGCGCTGATGCCATAGCTGCGGCGCGGCGATCCACCACGCCGCGACGCCCGCGCCGCCGCAGCATGCACCGGCGAGCGCCGGGAGCACTTCGTGGGGACGCTCGCGATCGAACGCAAGGATCACCGCGACGGCCAAAGCTGCGCACGCGATGCCGGCGCGCGAGAAGGTCAGCACGAGCGTGCACGCCCCGACGGCCAGGAGCCACCGGCCCGCCGTGGTCGGAGCGCGAAGATTCCACGCCAGCACCGTAGCGATCGCGACCTCGAGATAGGCCGCGAGCTGGTTGGGGCCTTCGAGGACTCCCGCGATCCGCGTCGCGGGAGCGCCGCGCAGCACGATCTGCCAGGGCGACCCGATCAGCTCTTGTGCCAGCGCCGAGACGCAGACGACGAGGATCGAGGCGAAGATCGCTCCACGCAGGACGGCGTCGTCACGGGCGGGAGCGATTTCGCCGGACGTACCCCGGTGGTTCAAAAGCACTACGGCGAAGAGGAGCCCGTATTCGATCCATTTTGCCGTTTCTCGCAAGGTGTTTGCGTGATATGTGCTCGGCACGAGCGTAAGGATAATCGCGGTTACCATCACGCCGAATGCGACGAACATCGGACGCGCCGCGCGCATCCGCGCAAGCAGCCTCAACCGCGGCAGCGATCCCGTCAACACCGCGAGCAGCAATACTTTTGGGAGCGTAATCGTCGTGCCGCTTACACTCGACGCAACGGCGATCGGTAGGCACGCGAGCAATGCGGCGAGTCCGTAGACGGGTCTGCGTACGGTGAGCGCCAGGCATCCCGCGAACGCGGCGGTATAGAAAATCAGTCCGAGCGGCGTCAGCGGCACGGAGCTATTTTCGCGACCGCGGCGAAGAGCCACTGCAATGGACCAAGTGGCGATGCGCCGCGCGATCGAGCAAAAACGCGACGGTGAGCCGCTCGAGGCTGCGGTGTGGGAAGAGATCGTCGCTGCGTATAGCAGCGGCGTCGTCGACGATGCGCAGATGGCGGCGCTTGCGATGGCGTGCGTCTGGCGCGGGCTCGATGGAACGGAAGCGTCGGCGCTCACGCGCGCGATGGTCGGCAGCGGCGAGACGCTCCGATTCCCCGACGGCATGTTTGTCGTCGACAAACACTCGAGCGGAGGCGTGAGCGACATCGTCTCGCTCGTCGCCGTGCCGGTCGTCGCGGCCTGCGGTGTACGCGTGGCGAAGCTGTCGGGGCGTGCGCTCGGGCACACCGGCGGCACGATCGACAAGCTCGAGGCGCTCGACGGCTTCACCGCGACGCTCTCGACGCAGGCCTTCGTCGCGCAAGTCGAGCGCATCGGCTGCGCGATCGCGGCGCAAAGCGATGCCTTCGTCCCCGCGGACAAGCGGCTCTACCGGCTGCGCGATCACACCGCGACCGTCCCGAGCATCGGATTGATCGCGGCGTCGATCGTATCGAAGAAGATCGCCGGCGGCGCCGACGCCATCGTGTACGACGTCAAGTGCGGCGCGGCGGCATTCATGCGCGACGTCGAGGCGGCGCATGCGCTCGCCCGGTTGTTGGTACACATCAGCGAACAGTTTGGGCGCAAGGCACGCGCGATCGTGACCGATATGAACGAGCCGCTCGGGTGCTGCATCGGCACCGGCATCGAGGTCGTCGAGGCGCGCGAGGTCCTGCGAGGGCGCGAGGCCGACGAGCGCGTGCGCGCGGGCTGCGTGCGCATTGCCGCGGCCATGCTCGAACTGGGCGGCGTTCGCAACGCGCACGAGCGGGCGCTCGCAGCCCTCGAAGACGGAAGCGGGTACGAGAAATTCGTCGCGATGATCGAGGCGCAGGGGTCGACGCGTGCCGCGCTCGAGCAACTGGCGCCGGATGCGAACGTCGAGGAGACGCGCGCCCCGCGCGGCGGAACGATCACGGCGATCGATGCCGTGAAATTGGGGCATATCGCACGAACCCTGACCGACCGCGATCGCACGGCCGGCATACGCGTGAACGTTCGCATCGGCGATACGATCGGGCGCGGCGAAGCGCTCGCGAGCATTTACGGCGACGGCACCGACGCCGCGACGGTGGCGGACGCGTTTACGCTGGTTTAGCTGCGTTCGACGTCGCTGATCAGATAGAGCGGTCGCCCTTTGACTTCGTCGTAGATCCGGCCGATGTACTCGCCGAGAATCCCCAGACTGATGAGCTGTACGCCGCCGAGAAAGAGCACGGCGACGATCGTTGAGGCCCAGCCCGGGGTGTAGCCGGGGGGACGCAGGCTGAAGAGTTTGTAGCCGATGACGATCAGCGCGTAGACGAAGGCGATAGCGCTCGACGCGAATCCGAGATACGAAGCGAATCGCAAGGGAACGTCGGAAAACGACGTGATGCCGTCGATCGCGAAGCGCAGCATCTTCGGCAGCGGATATTTCGTCGTGCCGGAGAGGCGCTCTTCACGATCGTAGTCGACGCCGATTTGATTGTAGCCGACCCAGCTCACCATGCCGCGCAGAAACCGGTGCCGTTCGGGCGAGCGCCGCAGAGCGTCGACGACGCGCCGGCTCATCAAGCGAAAGTCGCCGGTATCGACGGGAATGTCGACCTTGGTGAGCCGCTTGATGATGCGATAGAAGAGGCGCGCCGTGAAGAGTTTGAACGGGCTCTCGCCCTTGCGGTTGCGGCGCACCGCGTAGACGACGTCGTAACCCCGCCGCCATCTCGAGACGAACTCGGCGATGAGCTCCGGCGGATCTTGCAAGTCGCCGTCCATAAGCACCATGGCGTCGCCGGCTGCGATGTCGAGACCGGCCGAAGCCGCGAGCTGGTGGCCGAAATTCCTTGAGAGGTTCACGAGCACGAGGTGCTCGCGCGCAGCTAACTCCGCGCGGATACGGTCGAGCGTACCGTCGCTGCTCCCGTCGTTGACCAAGACGATCTCGTAGGAGGGTTCGCCTTCCAGTGATTGTACGATCGAGACGATGCGCTCGACGAGCGGGGCAACGTTGCCTTCCTCGTTATAAAGGGGGACGACGATGCTGAGCGTCGGCATGACCGGAGTGCTTCGACGCAAGCGAGAATCACCTTCGAAATGCACCGGTCCCTGGTTCTAACGTCTACGGCTTTTGCGCTCGTCGTCTGCGCATGCGCGCAGCGCGCACCCGGGCCGCACGCGAGCGCGGCCGCGTCGCTTGCGCCGGCGAGCACGCCCATCTCCGCGCCGCCCCCGACGCCGGCACCGACCGCCACGCCTTCGGCAACGCCGTTACCCACGCCGACACCGTCGCTGCGTCCGGTGGTGATGGCGTCGCCGAATGCGCTTCCGCGTATCATCGCCATCCACCTCACCAACCGGACGGTCCACGCCGGCGACGTGGTCTCCGGCATGGTCGAGACGTCATCGAACGTCGCCAGCGTCGAAGCGCGCATCGCAACGTTCTCGATCGGCGTACCCAAGGTGCGCATTGGACTCTTCGCGCTGAACTACACCGTGCCCGACGTCCCATTTTTCTTGCATGGGACGTATCCGATGACGGTGATCGCTCGCAACACCGCGGGCCGCGAGGTGGTGCGCGTCGTTCCGATTACGGTGCGTTAGGCGCCGGCGTTCTCACGCCATGGGGGAGATTCGGGAACGGCGCTGGATTGTACGGCGTCGGGAAGACCGAGGGCTGTTGAAGGAAGTTCGGTCTGTTGGTGTCGGCCCAAGCGGCGACCACGCTGTTCGTCGAGTTGGTGTCGGCGTCGCTCACGATCAGTTCGCGCGGCTTGATGGAAAGCCCGTTGGGGCCGACCTCTTCGGTCTGCATCGTTCCGCGGGTGTAGAAATAATGAAGGATCGTCCCGGACGCCATGCGCCGTACGACGACGAAGTGGAGCGCGTCGACGCGATCCATTTCAATCGCTTGCGGGTTCCAGCC
>DATJRM010000043.1:0-2234 GCA_035504755.1 Candidatus Acidiferrales bacterium | reverse complement strand
CGCAAGACGCCGGCGTGCAAACCGTGCAATTAGCGCGCCCGCAGGACGGCACCACGCCGACCACCCGCCACGCCTGCGTGGAATCGTTCGACGAGCTCGAGGTGACGACATGAGCAAACGCTATTACGAAGATTTTGACATTGGCGACGTGCGCGAAACCGCGCGCTATCGGGTGACCGAGGAAGAGGCGCTGGCGTTTGCACGAGCCTACGATCCGCAGTCCTTTCACCTCGACGCCAAAGCCGCCGAGTCGAGTTTCTTCGGCAAGCTGGTGATCAGCGGCTGGCTAACCGCTGCGATCGCCATGCGTTTGATCGTCGATGCGCGCTCGGGCGAGGATAGCCCCATCATCGGCAGCGGGATCGACGAGTTGCGCTGGACGTTTCCGGTTGTGCCCGGGGACGAACTGCGTGTACGCAGCGAAGTCATCGAGAAAGCGCCCTGGCCCGGCGGCAAACCACGTGGCGTCGTGCGCTTTCGCAACGAGACGATCAATCAGGACGATGTGGTCGTGATGACCTACATCGCCAACGGCATCGCGCCGATGCGGGTTTAATCCAATACTTCGCGTTCGAGCAGCGCATCGATCTCTTTGATCGCCTGTTCGTAGCGATCCTCGTACGTCCCACGTAACACGACGAACGCTCGCTCGAGCGACGTGAACAGCTCCACGAGCCGTTCGTACATCCAGTAGCGCTTGTGCTCGCCATCGCGAATCGCATCTGCAACGAACGGCACGTCGGGATAGGGCATGAGGTAGAGCGCGATGCGCGAGGGTGGTAGCGGCCACCGCGTCGGTACCCGGTCCAGATAGCGCTCCGACCAAACCATCGTGGCGAGCGCGTCCGTATCGCAGATGAGGACGCGGTTCGCGCGCCGGGCGGCGTCGTCTTCGCGCCGTTGTTGCTCGAAGGCGATGTGCACGAACTCATCCTCGACCCACTGCCCCTGCAAGCCGTTACGCAACTTCTCGAGCGAGTACTCACGGCCATATTCGCCCACCCAGACCGTGCCGTACCGATCGGCAAGCCGCGCGCTCAGCGTGCTCTTGCCGGTCGATTCCGAGCCGACGATACAGACGCGCGGCACGTAGTACGCGCGCACCGGAGCTTCGAGCCAATCGAGCATCGCCGCCGGCGAGCGGCGAATCATGGTGCCCGTAATCGGCACCAGCGCGCGCTCGCGATCGACGTCAAAATGGCGTGCGCCAAGCCCGGCCGAGATCATCTTGCCGTAATCTTCCGAGCTAAAGAACACGTCGACTGGAGCGCCGAGAAACTCTCGCACCCGCGTCGCCTCGTGCGCCGCGTCCTGCGGGGTAAGGCGCGCGTAATTCGGGGTCGAGAAGACGCGCACGTCGACCCCCGGATGAATCTCGCGCAGCCATGCCGCGCGCATCTCCGGCGGCACGGTTTGCCCCTCGTGGTCGAAGACCAGCACGATTAAACGGTCGCACCGCGCGCGCGCCGTGTCGATCAACAAAGCGTGCCCGCGGTGCGGGGGATCGAATTTGCCGGCCACCAGGCCGGTGGTCATGCGTGCGCGGGTTCGCTCGGCTCCGTCGGTAGTTCGATCGACGGAATCTTCGAGAAGGCCAACTTCTCGGGGTCGTTGGCGTCGACGTCGGCGAGCACGTGGTCACCGGCGACGAACGTTCCCCGGAGCATCTCCTCAGCCAGCTCGTCCTCGACGTTGCGCTGAATCGCGCGACGCAGCGGACGTGCACCGAACTGCGGATCCCAGCCCTTCTTTGCGAGTAGAGCCTTGGCGGCGTCGGTCACCTTGAGGAACATGTCTTGCGCACGGACTTCGCGTAGAACTTTCTCGAGTTCGAGCCCGACGATTTCCTCGATCTGCTCGCGGCTGAGCTGATGGAAGACGACCACTTCGTCGACGCGGTTGAGGAACTCGGGACGGAACGTGTGCTTGATCTCTTCGAGCACCTTGTTCTTCATCCGTTCGTAGCCTTTGCTCGCGTCTTCTTCCGTGCCTTTTTGCGGGCGGAAGCCGATGTCGGTCGTGGTTTGCATGCCGGCCGCGCCGACGTTCGAGGTCATGATGATGACGGTGTTTTTGAAGTCGACCTGCCGACCTTGCGAATCGGTCAAGCGCCCGTCGTCGAGCACTTGGAGCAGCAGGTTGAAGACATCGGGATGCGCCTTCTCGATTTCGTCGAGCAGTACGACCGAGTACGGACGGCGGCGCACCGCTTCGGTGAGCTGACCGCCTTCTTC